>JACTMO010000044.1 GCA_014584605.1 Bacteroidota bacterium
ATCGTATCTTTCAAACGAGAGGACCGGGCCTGCTACTCCGGTCATCACGAACTTCACGCCATGCTAAGGCCAATGAACATGCACGTGCCATACCGCAGCACGATGGCGGTGCTGGTTCCATGGGCCATGGCCTGGCTTTGCTTCCTTGCCCTTCCGCGCTGCGAAGCGCAGAACCTGGTGCCCAACCCCAGCTTTGAATTGCACGACACATGCCCGTCGATCTTCGGCTTTGCCAGCAAACCCCTCTATTGGGATCGCTGGGACCAGAGCCCGGACTACTTCCATGCATGTGCGGGCGAATTGGGGGGAATTGACACCTTGCTGGATGTACCGTGGAACGGTTTCACCTGGCAGTACGCCCACGATGGGGAGGCCTATGTGGGGATGACCTGTTTCGAACCCAATGACTTTCGGGAGCATGTGGGTGCCCCCTTGGTCGAACCATTGGTGGTGGGGCAGACCTACCACGTGAGCTACTGGGTGAACCTGGCCACGGAGGGTTCGTACTGGGAAACCCGCTGGGCCTGCAACAACCAGGGGGTGCTCTTCACCATGGACGAGCACCTCTGGAGCGGCCAGACCGGTTCCGGTCCCGAGTTCACGCCCCGCAACCATGCCCATGTGAACAAACCCACCATCCTCACCGATACGGCCAACTGGACCTTGGTGAGCGGCAGTTTCGTGGCCGACAGTGCCTACCGTTATATCGTGCTGGGCAATTTCTTCGACGATGCCCATACCGACACGGTCCATTTCACCCCGGGACTGCCCTCTTGGGCTGCATATTACCTCTACGATGCCATTTGTGTATCGCCCACGCCGGGGGAGTGCCCAACGGCCACGGGGCTTGCGGAGCCCAGCCATGGTGCGATCGCAGTGCGCGTTTCGGGAGGGGGGGGATGGTTGCAGGTGGATGGGGCCGAAGGGGGCAGCACCGGTCGGGTATACGATGCCGGGGGGCGTTTGATGGCGCAGTTCGCCTGTGGCGGCAGTGCCGCGCAGCCCATCGGGCATTGGCCGGAAGGGATTTATATACTGCGGGTGCAGGGGCCAGGAGGAAGCCCATGGCATAGGAAGTTCGTGGTGATGCGGTAACACCGGTTTCTCGCAACACACGAGAACCATGAAGACAAGAACGAAGGTGTGCGCCTTACTGTTGGGTGCATGCAGCGCGGTGGACGCGCAGGATTGGAATACTGGCGGGAATTTGATTAACGGGACAACCCAATACCTCGGTTCTTCTCCCGCAGGGTCTCGCGTAGCGGACCCTGCGAGTCCTGATCGGCTGGCCGTGGAGGATCCCGCTTGAACAGCAGCGTGGCACAGGGTCCGATAGGTATCGGACCCTTGCAGGAGACCCTGTGAGAGGAGGAGAAGTATCGTATCCAAGAATTTTCGTTATGTTCGGTCCCATGGAACCGCGTTGCTCCCCAGCATGGAAGCCTCCCGCTGAGCGCAGGAGCGCAGGAGCGCAGGAGCGCAGCGCGCCGGTATGGTCCGCACAGGACCGACCGGCGTTTTTGTTGTGCCACCTTTCAACCATCCAGCCCATGGATACCACACCGCCCTTTAAGGCATAGGTGCCGTGTGCGTAGGCGCACGGCGTTCGCCGCAGGGCGAACGGCCCCTCCCGGCCGCTGCAAGGGAAGACATGCATGCGTGCTGATCGCACGGTGCATCGTATTTTCATGGACCGGAACGATGCTCCGGCCAACACGAACGAACGATGACCTCCAGCGCGATGAACCTCAGGTGGCCCCGAACCGGCCTTGGCTTGTTGCTGGGCTGCCTGGGGTTCGTTGCGCATCTCCGCTGCGAAGCGCAGAATCTCGTATACAACGGATCCTTCGAGGACCACGACACCTGCCTCGCCGTGCTGGGCTTCTACACCGATACCGATGGCCCCCTGGGCTGGTTCTCGGCCAGCGGCTCGCCGGACTACTACCAAGGCTGCTTGCCCAATGGCAGTTCGAACGGCATCCCCCAGAGCTACGCGACCTATCAATACCCACAGGACGGTGAGTATTTCGTGGGATTGGGGACTTATCAAGTGCCGACCGGCTTGCGGGAGTACATCATGGCCCAGTTGATACAGCCCTTGGCGATCGGGCAGATCTACTATGTGAGCTTCTATGCGAACGCAGCATGGAACGGCAGCTTGGAGAATCCGAGCCTGTACGCTGCTTCCAGCCACGTCGGAGCGCTCTTCACCATGCAACCCCGCCCTTGGTTCATCGGTGATGCCTGGCCGGCACCGGGCAACTTTGCCCATGTGTACCACCCTTGGGTGATCGCCGATACGGTGAACTGGGTGCTGGTGAGCGGCAGCTTCGTGGCCGATAGTGCGTACCAATATGTGATGCTGGGCAACCATTTCAACAATGCGCTTACGGATACAGTGCTTTTTGCGCAGTACGTATGGTTGCCGAAAGCATACACGCTGATCGACAACGTATGCGTAAGCACCGAACCGCTGGGCTGCCCGCTGGCCTTGGTCGGACCACAGGATGACCAGTTCGCTCTGCCTCGGCTCTATCCGAACCCAGCGCAGGACGAGGTTTGGCTGAGCGGTGCGGGCGTTGATGCGGAGGTGTGGGTAGTGGACGCCGTGGGAAGAAGGATATGGCAGGGCCGCGGCGGAAACGCAACGCTACGGCTCGATGTGCGAGACTGGCCACGTGGATCCTACCTGCTTAGGCTACAGGTGAGTGAAGGAAGTCGATCGTTCAAGTTCGTGTTGATCGAGTAGTTGAAGTCCGGTCTTTCGGTGCATAACGAACTCGAAAGACCATGAACAAGAAGAAGTTCTTCAGGCCGGTAGTGCTGGCCTTGGGTGTGCTTGCGATGCAAAGCGGGCGGGCACAAGTCACAACCCCCAGTAACAGCCCGTTCTTCGGCGACTACGTCGGCTGCGATGGGGGTTCCGCGTTCCCCCTGGAAGTTCGCCACAACGGCAACCAGCCGATCCAATGGTGGACGGACAGCATCCAGCGGATGCAGTTGTACCACACCCGAACGGGCACCTTGCCGCTGCTTGGCGGTGGTTCGATCAACGTGCAGCAGGATGGCTACCTCGGCCTGAGCGGCACCCCTGGGTTTTTCGCCACCAACGGGTATGGGCCTTTCTCGCGATTGCACCTGGCCGACCTGGACCCCAATAGCGAGGGGCAGAACCACTACAACCAGCCGTGGGGCTACCGCAGCTGGATGAAGAACGGGATGACCCTGACGGGTAACCACGATCACGCGTACATCGGCCAGCGCTACTACGGGCACGACAGCACGGACCTGGTGATCCACTGGAGCGATAACGCCGAGAAGAGCCCCTTCGGTCCTGATCGGTTGCGCTTCATCTTCACCACGGACAACACGGGGGCGACCCAGGGTTCGCGCAGCCAGGAGGGCCTGGAGTTCATGCGCCTGTATCCGGTGAACCAGAACCAGGGCTTCGTGGGCATCGGGGATTTCGCGCGGCCGGGCATCTCACCCGATCCGGAGCCCAGCGAGCGGCTGGACATCCTGGATCAGACGATCCGCATCCGGCGGTTGGTGCCGGATTATGAGGACGACCAGTTGCACCGGTTGGTGGTGACGGACGCCAACGGCCGTTTGTATTGGCGGGATGTGAGCAGCCTGCCTGCACCGCCGGACAATTGCGAATGGACCATGGGCGCCAACCCGAACCCCAATCACGTATGGACCGCCGTGGGCCCTGCGGATGCGGATTGCCCGGATGGCGAGGATAACGTCGGGATCGGCACGAACAGCCTGGTCGGAGGCACGAAGCTGAGCGTCATCGAGAACACGCCCCATGCCAGCTTGTCCAACCGCGGCATTTTCGTGCGCACCGAGATCCCGGCGGGTTCCAGCGGAGCAGGCGCCACGTGTGTCGGCGTACGTGCCGAGGCGGCGGACGGCGAAGATCGGAACGTTGGGGTCCAAGGGACCGCCTTCACCCCAAGTGGTGTCACATCCGTGGACAACTATGGGTTGGAGGGCTTTGCGAATCCACACGGTACGGTGGGTCAGAACAGGGCGCTGTCGCTTGAGGCATCCGTGGCCTCCGGTGGCGTGGTCGATGAGAACAGAGGTGTCTTCTCGCGCGCAACGGACAATGCCGCCAGCGCAGAGAACTGGGGCGGTCAGTTCGAGGCCTATGGCTCGGGTACCTCAGCGTCGAACCGAGGGGTGGAGACCTACGTGCAGGGTAGTGGCACCTCGCAAACGAACTTCGGCCTGCGAAGCTACATGTGGTGCCCGGGCGGGAGTTCGGCCAACTTCGGCGTTTGGAGCCGGGTGGATGCGCCGAGTTCAAGCAACAACATCGCTGTGTACGGCGCTGTACCGGACACCTTGGCCAACAACTGGGCCGGCTTCTTCCAAGGGCGCGTGCAGGTGACCGGCAGCATGTGGAACAACGGGACCTACATCTTCTCCGACGCGGACATCAAGACCAACGTGGAGGACATCGAAGGACCGACAGCGGCCGATCTGCTGGGTCAGCTGATGCCTCGTTCGTACAACTACCAAAGCGCGCAGTACCCGCAGTTGTATCTGCCCGGCGGAGCGCAGTACGGTTTTCTCGCACAAGAGGTGGCTCAGGTGCTCCCGGCCGTGGTGAGCAGCACGAAGGTGCCCGCGGAACTGGATAGCCTCGGCCAGGTGATCCATCCGGAGATGGACGTGGAAGGCATCAACTACACGGCGATTATCCCGTTGATCGTGGCCGGGTTCAAGCAGCAGCAGCAGACCATCAGCACCTTGCAGGACCAACTGGCTGCCGTGCAACAGGACCTCGCCAGCTGCTGCGCCGACCGCAGTGGGTCCGAACAGCGGGGAGCGATCCCGGGGACAGGGGCAGGGGCAGGAGCAGGGGCCAGCGAGGCGCTGCGCACCGACCTCTTCATCCTGCCCAACCCTGTGGCGGACCTGACACAACTGCGCTACACGGTGGCCACGCCGGGCCGCACGCGCCTGGAGGTGAGCGATGCCGGTGGCCATCGGCTGGAGGTGCTGGAGGAGGCCGTGCGTGAGGTCGGCGCCTATACCCACGACTGGGCCACCACCGGTCTGGTGAAGGTGGCGCGATAGGATGACACAGAACGATGGCCGAGGGCCGCTTCGCTTGCGCGGGGCGGCCCTCGGTGTTGGGGCAGACGCGCACATGAGCACGACTTGTCCCGCCCCAGCGGGATGGTCGCATGGTCGGATGGATCTCAAGCCCCCTCCAGAGCAACGAGCCCCTTCCCCTGCCGTCGTCGCGAGCAGCCCAAAGGGATGCGTGGCGATCTCCCTGGCCCGTGATCGGATCTGCATCGGGGGTGATCGCTTCGGCGGCAGAGCCCGCTTCGCGATGACGTGTTGGGAGAGGAGATCGCTTCGGCGCCGAATCCCGCCTCGCGACGACGTGTAGGGATGATCACCCGACCATCCTCCTCCGCCGTTCCTTTGCGCCATGCGGCGCGCCATCGTATCGGTGACCAACGACCTGGCCACGGACAACCGTGTGCATCGCACCTGCACCGTGCTGCAGGACCTGGGCTACGACGTGCTGCTGGTGGGGCGCAGGCTGCCGCAGAGCCCGCCGGTGGATCGCCCCTACACCACGCGCCGCATGCGGCTGCCCTTCACCAAGGGGCCGTTGTTCTATGCCACATACAACGTGCGGCTCTTCCTGTTGCTGCTTTTCCGGCGCGCGGCGCTGCTGGTGAGCAACGACCTGGACACGCTGACCGCCAACTTCCTCGCCGCGCGGATCAAGGGCACACCGCTGCTGTACGACAGCCACGAGCTGTACACCGAAGTGCCCGAGCTGGTGGGCCGGCCCGGCGTGCAACGCGTGTGGCGCACCATCGAACGCTGGATCTTCCCCCGCCTGAAGCACGTGATCACCGTGAACGAGAGCATCGCCGCCGTTTACCGACAGCACTACGGGGTGGCGGTGCAGGTGGTGCGCAACATCCCCGTGCCGCGGCCGCTGGGTCCACCGCCCGGCCGGGCTGCGCTGGGCCTGCCGGCGGATCGTTTCATCCTGGTGCTGCAGGGTGCGGGCATCAACGTGGACCGGGGCGGGGAGGAGGCCGTGCTGGCCATGGGCCATCTGCCGCAGGCCCTGCTGCTGATCATCGGCAGCGGCGACGCCTGGCCCGTGCTGGAGCGGCTGGTGCAGGAGCACGGCCTGCACGACCGGGTACGGCTGATGGGCCGCATGCCTTACGAGCGGCTGATGGACTTCACCCGGGCGGCCGACCTGGGCCTCTCGCTGGACAAGGACAGCAACCTGAACTACCGCTACAGCCTGCCCAACAAGCTCTTCGACTACCTGCACGCGGGCATCCCGGTGCTGGCCACCGACCTGCCCGAGGTGGCGGCCGTGGTGCGGGGCCACAACTGCGGCGTGCTGCTTCCTGCGCCCGCGCCCGAGGCCATCGCCGCGGCGGTGGAAGCCCTGCGTACCGACCCGGCCCGCCTCGCCGCCTTGCGGACGAACGCTACTTTCGCGGCCCGAACGTTCGACGGCGCCCGGGAGCGCGACCTCCTCCGCCGCCTGCTCTCCGACCTTGGCTGAACGCCACCTGCATATCGTCAGCTTCGACGTGCCCGCCCCGCCCGACTACGGCGGTGTCATCGACGTGTATTACAAGGTCGCCGCCCTGGCCGAACTGGGGGTGCGGGTCCACCTGCACTGCTACTCCTACGGCCGCAAGCCCAGTGCCGACCTGGAGCGCTTCTGCGCCAGCGTGCACTACTACCCGCGCAGCACCAGCAAGCACCTGCTGCTCAGCAGCCTGCCCTACGTGGTGGTGAGCCGCCGCAGCGACGAATTGCTGGACCGCCTGGCCCAGGATGCGCACCCCATCCTGTTCGAGGGCCTGCACGCCTGCTACTTCCTGGGCGATCCGCATCTGGCCGGCCGCCGGCGCCTGGTGCGCACCCACAACGTGGAGCACGACTACTACGAAGCCCTGGCCAAGGCCGAGCGCGGCGCCTTCAAACGCACCTACTTCACCCAGGAGGCCCGCAAACTGAAGCGTTTCGAGCCCGTGTTGAGCGAGGCCGACGTACTGCTGGCCATCTCACCCAACGACCAGGCCTACTTCGCGGCCCACTTCCAGCGGGTGGTGCACCTGCCCGCCTTCCATCCCAGCACCCGCGTGGACGTGCCGGACGGGCTGGGACGCTTCTGCCTCTACCACGGTGCGCTGAGCGTGCCCGAGAACGACCAGGCCGCGCTCTTCCTGGTGAACGAGGTGTTCAACGAACTGCCCGTGCCCCTGGTGATCGCCGGCAGCGGTGCCAGCAGGGAGCTCCGTGCCGCCGTGGCCCGCTCCACCAACGTGAAGCTGCGCGAGAACATCCCCACGGCCGAGATCACCGCCCTGGTGCGCCAGGCCCAGGTGAACGTGTTGCCCACCTTCCAGGCCACCGGCATCAAGCTCAAGCTGCTGCTCTGCCTGTTCACCGGCCGCCACGTGGTGTGCAACACCCCCATGGTGAAGGACACTGGCCTGGAGGACCTCTGCCTGGTGCACGACGACCCGGAGCACCTGCGGCTGAGCATCCAGGCCTGCATGGCCAAACCCGCCAACGGCAGCACGCTGGAACGCCGTATCGCCGTGCTGGAGGACCGCTTCAGCAACCGCCGCAACGCCCAGGCCATCGTGGACCTGCTGCACTGAGCGCGGGGCGGAAGAGGAGCTCGCGGTGCGACCGGGACTCCCGCAGTGGGGCAGAGGCGCGGAGGCCGGAAGCCGGTGGATCGAGGCTTCAGCGCTTCTTCGTGCGCAACCCAGGGCTCAGCTGGTGATCCGCTCCTCGAGCAGCTTGCCGTCGTGGCAGCGCACCACCCGCGCGTTGAGCTTCTTCATGTGCGTGTAGTCGTGCGTGGCCATCAGCACGCAACTCCCGCTTTGGCTGATGCTGTACAGCAGGTCCAGGATGCCGCCGGTGGTCTCGGGGTCCAGGTTGCCGGTGGGCTCGTCCGCCAGGATGAGCTCGGGGTCGTTCACCAGCGCCCGTGCGATGCTGACACGCTGCTGTTCGCCGCCGCTCAGCTCGTGCGGCATCTTGTAGCCCTTGGTGCTCAGGCCCACCTTCTCCAGCACTTCGGCCACCCGCTGGTCCATCCGCTTGCGGTCCGTCCACCCCGTGGCCTTCATCACGAACAGCAGGTTCTCGTTCACCGGACGGTCGCCCAGCAGCTGGAAGTCCTGGAACACGATGCCGATCTTGCGGCGCAGGTAGGGCACCTGCCCGCGCCGGAGCTTGCGCAGGTCGAAGCCGCAACAATGCCCTTCGCCCTCGCGCAGCGGCAGGTCGCCGTACAAGGTCCGCATCAGGCTGCTCTTGCCCGTGCCCGTTCGCCCGATCAGGTAGATGAACTCACCCTTGGACACGGTGAGGTCCACCAGGTTCAGCACCAGGTTCTCACGCTGGAAAATGCGCGCCGCGCGCAACTGGATCACCGGAGTCTCGCTCATCCCATCCACCACGCGGAACCCTTGCGGGGCGCGGGGCCCCAAAGGTGGAAAATTTCCGGGCGGACCCTCGCGTTGTGCTGCTGTGCCGTCCCCTGTGCCGCATGAACAGCAGCGCGTGGATAATTCGGCGTGGCACGTGCCTTGCCGCGCAGAGGGCGCCTGGACCTTTGACCGGTTGATGAGGCCCCTTCGCCACGTCCGCTCCCTCGCCCTGACCCTGGGCCTGCTCCTGGCGTGGACCGCCGATGCGCAGCGCCCGGCCCACTACGAGCGCCCGCGCACCGCCATCGACCATGCCCGCGACCTGTTCGACAAGGCCCAGTACGCCGCGGCGCAATACGAACTGGACCGCATCGCCGAGGCCACCCGCGACCCCCATGCGCCCGTGCGCATCGAGGCCGAGTTCCTCAGCGCCCTCTGCGCCGTGCGCCTCTTCCACCAGGATGCGCCCGTGCGGCTGCTGCGCTTCATGGACGAGCATCCCGAGGACCCGCACGTGGCCGATGTGCGGCTGGAGCTCGTGCGCCATTACTTCAGCGCCAGGCGCTGGAAGGACTGCCTGCACTGGGCGGCCCAGGTGGACGTGACCGACCTGGGCCCCGCCGATGCCGAGGAGCTCCACTTCAAGCAAGGCTACGCCCACTTCCAGGAGGGGCACACCGAACAAGCCCTCTCCGCCTTCGGCCGGGTGAAGGACGGCACCGGCCCCTATGCCGTGCCCGCGAAGTACTACACCGCCCACATCGATTACGAGCGGGGCCGCTATGCCAGCGCCCTGCCCGTGTTCGAGCAGTTGCGCGACGATCCCGCCTTCGGCCGGATCGTGCCCTTCTACATCGCCGAGATCCACTTCATGCAGGGCCACTACGACGAGGTGATCGCCTACACCAAACCCCTGCTGGAGGACCCCGAGGGCACCAAGCGCATCGGCGAGATCAACCGCCTGGCGGGCGAGGCGCATTACCGCACCGGCCGCTATGCCGAAGCGGTCCCCTATCTGGAAAAGGCCATGGCCCGCGGGGCGGGGGTGGGCCGCACCGAACGCTACCAGCTGGGCCACGCCTACTACAGGGCCGGCGACCATCAGAAGGCCCTGTCGCAGTTCTCCCTCGTCACCTCGGAGGACGACAGCCTGAGCCAGCTGGCCGTGTACCACATGGCCGACTGCTACCTGGCGCTGAAGGAGAAGAACTACGCCCGCAACGCCTTCAAACGCGCCTACCAGCTCGGGTTCGACGCCCGCATCACCGAGGACGCCCTGTTCAACTACGCCAAACTGGCCTACGAGCTGAGCTTCGACCCGTACAGCGAGGCCATCATCGCCCTGCGCGACTACCTGAAGAAGTACCCGGACACGCCGCGCCGCGACGAGGCTTACGGCTTCCTGGTGGACGTGTTCCTGAAGTCGCGCAACTACGAAGCGGCCCTGGAGGCGCTGGACGAGATCCGCGACAAGGACGTGAGCCTGAAGGCCACCTACCAACGGCTGGCCCACGACCGCGGGGTGGAGCTCTACGACGGCCGCCGCTACGCCGATGCCGCCCTGGCCTTCCAGCGCGCGCTCAAGTTCCCGATGGACCCCGTGGTGAACGCCCGCTGCCACTACTGGATGGGCGAGTCGTACTACGGGGCCGACGCGTACGAGCAGGCCCTGCGCAAGTACGACGACCTGCGGAACAGCCCCGGCGCCTACGCCACCGACCTGTACGAGCAGGCCAGCTACAGCATGGGCTATGCCTACTTCAAGCTGAAGCAGTACGACGAGTCGCTCACCGCCTTCCGCCGCTACACGGCCGCGCCGGGTTCCGAAGCCAGGCTGCGGACCGACGCCCTGCTGCGCATCGGCGACCTGTACTATCTGGCCAAGGACGAGGAGCAGGCCGTGGCGTACTACGACCAGTCCATCAAGGCAGGGACCACCGACAAGGACTATGCGCTCTACCAGAAGGGCGTGTGCCTGGGCCTGGACCAGAAGTTCACCGAGAAGATCGCCGTGCTGAAGTCGCTGCTCAACGACCGCCCGAACTCACGCTTTGCCGCCGATGCCAAGTTCCAGCTGGCCGAGACCTACATCAACCTGGACCAGGACGCGGAAGCCCTGCGTTACTACGACCAGGTGGTGACCCAGCACCCCAACAGCCCGCACGTGCGGCAGAGCATGCTGCAGCGCGCGCTGGTGCACAAGCGGCAGGGCGATGCGACGCGCGCCATCGAGGAGTTCAAGGCCATCGTGGCCCAGTACCCCACCGTGGAAGGCTCGCGCGATGCGCTGGCCGGCATTGAGAGCATTTATGTGGAGCAGGGCCGGGTAGGGGAGTACGAGGCCTATCTGCGAACCCTGAGCTTCGTGGACCCTGCCAGCCTGGACCTGGATGAGAAGTACTACCGCAGCGCCGAGGCGCTCTACTTCGACGACAAGTGCGACCAGGCCATCGGCGCTTTCGGCGACTACCTGGCCAAGTACCCGCAGGGCGCCTTCGCGGTCCATGCCCGCTACTACCGTGGCGACTGCGCCTACCGGGCCAAGCGCTACACCGAGGCCCTGCCCGACCTGGAGGCCGTGGCCGCCGCCGGCACACCCGACCTGCTGGAGAGCGCCCTCGTGGGGGCCAGCGACATCCTGTTCCGCGAACAACGGTGGGAGGGCGCCTTGCAGCACTTCACCCGGCTGGAGCAGGTGGCGGCCATCCCGCAGAACGTGCTGGCGGCGAAGGTGGGCCGCATGCGCTGCCTGCGCGAACTGGGCCGCCCGGACGAGGCCGCACAAGCCGCCGAGAAGGTGCTGGAGGAGGCCGGCATCGGCAGCGACCTGAAGGCCGAGGCTGGCCTGTTGACCGCCGCCCGGGCGCTGAACGCCAACGAGCTGGACAAGGCCTACACCGCCTACAAGGCCGTGGCCCAGGCCAGCACCAACGCCTTCGGCGCCGAGGCCCGCTACCACATGGCCTACGTGCGCTACATGCAGCAGCGGGGGCGCGACGCCGAGCAGGAGGTCTTCCAGCTGGTGCAGAAGTACCCGAGCTATGAGCATTGGAAGGCCCGTGGCTTCATCCTGCTGGGCGACGTGTACATGCTGCTGAACGATCCCTTCCAGGCCAAGGCCACGCTGCAGAGCGTGATCGACCACGTGCAGGATCCGGCTCTGGTGCAGCAGGCCCGCACCCGCCTGGACGCCATCCTGACCGGTGAGATGCAGCAGACCACCCCGGCCCCGCAGGACGAGATCGAGCTGCCCATGAACGACAGCCATCCCAACGCCGACGAGGAATGAGCACGCACCGCCATCTGCTCCCGTTGGTCCTGGGCCTGCCGCTGAGCCTTGCCGCACAGGAAGGCAACACCCCGGGCGGCCAGTACTACATCCACGGCATCTACAACCCCACCATCGCCGACGTGCGGAAGATCGACACTCGGCCCGCCTTGTTGGACACCGTGGTGCCCGAACGGACCATCACCTACACGGTGCAGCCCGTGCAGGCACGCCTTCCGGTGAAGGTGGACAGCATCGCCCCGGCCAAGCTCAGCGTCAGCCAGGCCAATGAGCGCCTGTACAAGGGCTTCGTCAGGCTCGGCTTCGGCCTGTACAACACCCCGCTGGGCGAACTGTACTACGACCAGGGGCGCAGCAAGAAGGACGCCTACGGCATCCACCTGAAGCACTTCAGCAGTGCGGGCGGCCTGAAGGATGTAGGGCCGAGCGACTACAGCTTCAACACCGTGGACGCCTTCTACACCCGCATGCTGCGCCGGCACGCGATCCAGGTGCGGGGAGACTATGGGCGGCGTGCCGTGGGCTGCTACGGCTTCCGCACCGAGGGCTTCGATACCCTGGGGCTCGAAGTGCCCAACCCGCGCCAGGTGTACAACGACCTGGGTTTCGCCGCGCGTGTCCGCAGCCTCTATGCCGACAGCGCCGCCCTGGACCACGACGTGCGCCTGGAGGCCCGGTACTACACGAACAAGACCGGGAGCAAGGAGACCAACATCCGCTTCGTGGCCGAGGCCGGCAAGCAGGTGGGCTCGGAGACCTATGGCGGCCAGCTGCTCATCGACAACAACGCCTACACGGGGCTGGCCGCCGACACGCTGCCCAGCTTCCGCCAGAACGGCACGCTGGTGACCCTCACCCCCTCGGTGAGCACACGCGGGGAACGCTACGTGGTGCGGGTCGGTGCGGGCATCACCGTGGACGCCCTCACGAAGACCAGCTTCCACGTCTTCCCCCAGGCCTACCTGAGCTACAGCCTGTTCGACGACATCCTGGTGCCGTACATCGGCGTGGACGGGCAGCGCCGCCGCAACAGCCTGCGCAGCATCACCCAGGACAACCCGTGGACCGAGGCCGCACCGGTGCTCGCCAACAGCAGCCTGCTCTACGACCTGTACGGTGGCCTGCGCGGCAGCCTCAGCAACGACCTGGGTTTCGACGTGCGCGTGAGCTACAGCGGCTGGAAGGACCGCCTGCTGTTCGTCACCGACGCGCTGCACGGCTTCGGCAACCAGTTCACCCCGGTGTACGACGACATGCAGGTGCTGGACGTGAGCGGCGACATCACGTACGACGCCGGGCACGGCACCCGCGCCCACGCCCGGCTGGACATCTTCAACTACACCATGGGCGACCAGGCCGAACCGTGGAACCTGCCGCCCTACCAGCTCACCCTGGGCGGCCAGTACAGCCTGCGCGACAAGCTGATCGTGAAGCTGGACGCCGTGCTGATGGGCAAGCGAAAGGCCTTCAGCCCGGTGTGGAGCAGCGTGCAGGACCCCGACCCCGACCGCACGGAGGTGGTGGACCTCAAGGGCTTCGTGGACCTGCACCTGGGGGCGGAGTACCGCTACACCAAGCGCCTCAGCGTGTTCCTGCAGGCCAGCAACCTCAGCGCCAGCCGCTACGAGCGGTGGTACCGCTACCCCGTGCAACGCACGCTGCTGATCGGCGGGGCCAGCTACGCTTTCTGAGCCATCGCGTCCCATGCATGGACGAACCCCGCGCGTGGCGGGGTTCGCTTTCCTGGTCGGGCCTGGCTACTCGAAGATCACCCGGGTGCTGCCCAAGGGCCTGCCCTTGCGGAAAACCGCGGGCTCCGATCGCACCAGGCGCCCCATGGCGTCGCGCCACACCAGGTGGTCCGGTGGAGGGCTGTTCCCCCACACCAAGACACCCCGCTCGGTGATCGGGTTGGGCACGGCCCGGAACACCGGATCGCGGCCATCCTCCTCGCGCAGGCCCAACCACGCCGGTTCGCTGTCGTGGTAGCGTTTGCAGAACAAAGGGACCCCCCACGTTTCATGAAGGTCAGGTGATGAGATCACTGTGAGACCACCGATGGTTGTATTGAACTCGTGTGGCACATTGTCAAACCTCAAGAGATAGCCTTCGTTGGATCTGGCGTTACGCAGGTAAAGTATACCGTCAGGCCCGAGAATGAGGCTCCCACCGGTCGTATCGGCACCCCATTCTGTTCCTAAACCAACGGACGAAGTGTTGGATGCCAGGGATGTGAGGGGTATGCATCCGTCACATACGGTGAGGTCATACTGGGTGCCGAAGAAGCCTCCATCCCCATCCGTGGTGCTCGTATCCAAATAGGCCACGTAGAGGAAATCACCGGTCGCCAGGAAGTCCGTTCCGCTTGTGAAGTCCATCGGCAGGGTCACCGCGATCGTGTCTCCTGTGAAGTCGTCCAGGTCGTACGCAGTATACGCGAGTGATGAATTGCGCACGGTAACTGTTCCTGTGGAACTATTGAACCAGAAAACGGCAGCGCCAGCGGAATCCGGGGCGTGGTCAAATCCGAACGCGAGTTGATCACCGGAAACCGAGAACTTCATCGGTCCCCGGAAATCCGACGAGAGGCGGTCGGGAACTGATGTTGCGCTGAGCATTGGACCAGTGGCCGAGATGATCGGTACTGGGTTCAATCCACCAGGACCGAATTGGAACGCATGGAAGGTATCCGTTCCGTCCGCGTGTTGCAGCACCCAATAGTCCGTTCCATTCCCGTGTGCTGTCGCGGCCATCTTGGCGGTGGTATTGTTCATGTACCAAGTGGTTCCTGAACCCACCACACCCCCGGCGCCAAGGTTCAGCGACATATCGACCTCCACGTAACCAGCCTGCTTGTCGAGCTCCGGCGTGTTAACAAAAACGAAGTAGTGCAAGGGAGCTTCAGGCTTTGGCAGGATAAGCAGGCTGGCCAGGCGCGCGGGCCAGCCGAGATCCTGTGCGCTGCCGCCTTGCACCAGGGCGAAACTGGCGTTGTGGATGCCGGTCTCATCCACCACCAGGCTGAGCGCTCCATCCGGTTCGCTCATGGTGGCGTTGCGAGCGGTGACAGCGAAGGTGCTTGGAATGATCGTCAGTTGCTCGTTGTAGAAGTTCAGCCAGTTCGTTGAGCCGAAGATGATGTTGTAGTTACGGGCTTGGCCGATACACTCGCTGACGAGCAGTAGGGTGGCGGCCGTGGCAATGAGCGTTCTCATGGCTGCCATTCGATCTTGTTCGAGTTATATCCATTTCCCTGAGCGCGCGCATATTTGTTGGGAGTTCCGCTGAGTAGACAAACATCGGCGTTCGCGGCCCAGGAACCCGATGTGCCCGAGGTGCATGTCCAAGTAGCGAAGATGGTGCTCCCCGACATAAGGGTGGTCCGAAGAACCGAATACGAGCAGAGGGGGTGATCAGGCTGGATGCGGGCATGGGTCATTTTGTGCATTTTATGCCCATTTCAGGGCCTTTTC
>JACTMO010000066.1 GCA_014584605.1 Bacteroidota bacterium
CGTGCCGCCGTCGCCATCGTCACAGGCGGTGCCCGGCAGGGCCGCCCCACCCACCACCCCGAGGCAGTCGATCAGCTGTCCGGCACAGGTGCAGTTGGCGTCCCAGATGTCGCTCACCGTGAGCGGGTCGCCATCGTCGCAGGCCATTCCCGGCATGTCGGGCCCATTGAGCACGCCCTGGCAGTCGGGAACGGGCGGTGGCGGTTCCTGGTACGCGATGCAGAGGCGGGGCGCCTTGGTCGGGTCCTGGTTCCAGCTGTAGGCCGAACGGCCTCCGGTGCCTTCGATCAGCAACAGCATGGCGTTGTTGGACTGCCACCCGGGCCGGAGGATGACCTCCTGGAGGACGGAGGTGAGGTCGGGGCTGCGCTGGGGCAGATCCTGTTCCTCGGCGGCGAGCCAGGGTTGCGGCGACCAGGTGACGGACGCGGCGGTCGGTGTGCGGGAGGTGAGGTCGAACTGGTTCCAGCCGATGGGCGCCGCGTTGGCGACGGCTTCGGCACGGATGGTGAGCTGGCACGGGTCCACATTCTCGTCGGTCCGTGCCGTGAACTGCAGGCTGGCCGACATCACCGTGGCCCCTGCGGGCACCTCGACCCCTTCGAAGCGGATGCCGATGAGCTGGTCGCCGCGCCAATGGGGCGGGTCGCTGTCGAATACGAGGTCGAGCGGGCCGACATCGTGGTACATGTTGCCGTTCACGGCCTGCTCCACATCGGGGTCGCTCGTGCCCCCGGCGGTGTAGCACACCAGCTCATCAAAGCAATCGTTGTTGCCACCGCACACACCGCAGAGGTCCACCACCGCCCCACCGCCCGGCACACCGTTACAATCGATCGGCAACCCGGCGCAGAGGCAGTCGGCGGTGATGCTGTCCTCCCCGGTCATCGGGTCGCCGTCGTCACAGGGACTGCCCGGAACCCCAGGCAGCGCCGGACAGGCATCCGTGGCGTCGCAGAGACCGTCGCCATCGCTGTCCGGGACCGGGATGTAGAAGCAGGCCCCGCCGAGGCATTGCTGGTCGGTGCAGGGATCGCCGTCGTCACAGACCACCGGCACCCCCGTGCATTGGCAGTTGCCGTCCCAGGTATCGCCCGTGGTGCAGGCATTGCCGTCGTTGCAGGGGGTGCCCGGCAGCGCGCCGCCGTTGGGCACACCAAGACAATCCAGGTTCAAGGAGGTGCCCGCACACTGGCAGGCGGCGGTGACCAGGTCGTTCACGGTCTGGGCATTGCCGTCGTTGCAGGGGCTTCCCACCACACCCGGCGTGTTGGGGCAGTTGTCCTGCGCATCACACACCCCGTCGCCGTCAGCGTCCGGAAGCGGGGTCCCGGCGCACTGGCAGTTCGTGTTCAGCACATCATTCGTGGTGCATGGGTTGCCGTCGTTGCAGGGGCCGCCCACCTGTCCAGGGGTGTTGGGGCAGTTATCCTGCGCGTTGCACACTCCGTCGCCGTCGCTGTCGGGGCTTGGCGTACCGGCGCACTGACAATTCGCGTTCAGCACATCATTGGTGGTGCAGGCGTCGCCGTCGTTGCACGGGCCGCCCACCACGCCGGGCGTGTTGGGGCAGTTGTCCGTGGCATTGCACAGCCCATCGCCGTCGCTGTCGGGCACGGCGCTGAAGACACACACGCCGTTGCTGCACTGGTCGGTGGTGCAGGGGTTGTTGTCGTTGCAGACCAAGGGGGTGCCCACGCACTGGCAGTTACCGTTCCAGACATCGCCGGTGGTGCATGCGTTGCCGTCGTTGCACGGCGTGCCCGGCAAGGCCGTGCCGCCCGGGACGCCCAGACAGTCCGCAGGGAGCTGGCCCGTACACTGGCAGTCAACCCCCCAAGTGTCGTTGGTGGTGTTGGCGTTGTTGTCGTTGCAGGGGGTGCCGGGCATGGCGCTGCCGCCCACCACGCCCAGGCAATCGGCCACCTGCCCGGCGATGCTCAGGGTGCCCGTGGTGCCCAGGCTCAGGTTGTAGTAACTGCCGCTGTGGCCCACCTCCAGCTTGAGGGCCCGCACCATGTACCGCACCGTGCCGGTAAGACCTGCGATGTTGTCCACGAAGCTCGTGGCCGTGACGGGGGTGGAGGTCCTGCGTGTCCAGCTTTGCGCGTTGGCATCGTAGCGGTACACGTGGTAGCCGATCACGGCGTCGGCCGAAGGGGTCCAGGTGATGGTGGCCGCGGTACCGCTGGTCTGCACGCAGGTCACAGGCCCCACCGGAGCCACCACGTGCATGTGCAGGGTGGGGTCGCCCATCAGGGCGATGTGGACCCGCGAGGTCTGGCCGTTGGTGGGTTCGTAGTGGTTGGTGGAATTGTTCTGCGTCAGCACCAGGCCGTACCCGATGGTCTCCCCCAGCCCCATGTGGTGGATGAACCAGTTGGGGAAACCCGCCCAAGCACTGGTGAGCGCATGCCCGGAGGCCAGCGGCGCCCGCAGGAAGTTGTCCTGCGTGTCGAAGTCGCCGAAGTAGCTGCCGAAGAGGAAGGTGAAGATGGTCTTCACCTGGGTGCTGCCGAACTGGGCCGTGTTGCCCACCCCGTTGGAGGCATTGAACCAGCCGCCGCCACAGCCGTAGCTGAACAGGCGGCTCTGGGAGCCCAGGGTGCCGAAGTAATCCGCCGCCGCCACGTTGTTGGGATGCACCAGCGGCCCGAACCCGCGCCAGCCGTTCTGGGAGAAGGCTTCCGAGTACCCCGTGAAGTTGTCGTCCACCAGGCCCTTCACATCGGCCGTGAGCGCCTTCACCTTCCAGTTGTGGAGCTTGGTGAGGTAGTTGGACAGCAGGGTGGTCTCGCTCTGGCCGATGTCGGGCAGGTCGCTCATGTCGATCCGGCCCACGGCCAGCTCCACGGCGGTGGGGATGGTCGTCTGGTCGAACCGACCGTCGCCGGGCACATTGTGGTTCAAGGCCCAGGCGGCCGAGGTGATGTTGGTGCTGTTGTCCGTCCACGACCCGTTCATCTCGCCGTAGTAGGCGTCACAGCTCCACGCGCCGTAGTGGTCGCTGTGGCCGTCGGGCGCCAAGGCGCCGCTGCGCGGAACAGGTACATGCCCCACCAGCAGCACGGCCTTCACCTGCGTCGGCGCGGCCAGATAGGTGCCCTGGATCAGCGCCTTCACCGCCGTGACCGGTGCCGAACGGCTCACATCGTGGCGCACCACCTTCCATCCCTCACCCTCCAGATCGTTGCCCAGCTGGGTCAACTGGGCCGCCAGGCTTCCACTGAAGCTGTTGTCCACCACGAGCACCACCGTACCCCGCTGTTCCACCATGGCCAGCTGGATGCCGGCATTGATGTAGCCGTAGCCACTGCCGAGGTTGGAGGTGCTGCGCACCACCTTGTACTCGTACGAAGTGTTGACCTGGACCGTGTTGTCCGCGTACTGCACGACCGACCCGCCCAGCGCGGCGATCGAAGAACCCCAACTGGTGCCCCCCTTGAGCTTGCGGTAAATGGTGAACCCGGTCGTGTTGGGGTGTGCTTTCCAGTTCAGGGTAATGCCCGGCGGACTGGAGGTCACCGTGGCCCAGAGCTGGACGGACTTGTTCTCCCCGTAGGTCTGGGCTTGGCCGGCCTGCACCCCGAACCAGAGGCTCGCCAGCAGGGCCATCACCCGCAATGCCTGGAAGCCGTCAACGAGCCTTCCCTTCAGCAAGCGGGACCGGACAGGGCTGACGGATGTCAGTGTGCTCAACCAGGGCATGTGGATAACTCCGCCCTTCGGGCGGGAAAGGCGCCGCGAAGATCGACGAAACTGCCACACGCAAAGCCGTACACCTCGATGAATTCGATGGACCAGGAAAAACGCCTGATGAAGGGCGATCTTTGTGCCATCGGCCCGAACCCCATTGCCGGCACCGGAGCTGATCACCTGACCCTGCGGGGGTTGCACCGACCTGAACTCCACCAGCCCTTCGTCCGTATACCGCCTGCTTCTTCCCGACCTTCCAGAACGTTCCACCATGTCCACCGAACGCTCCCTGACCACCATCGACCTCGCGATCACCGCCCTTCAGCGACAGCCCGCCGTTCCAGCCTTGGTGGCCGATGACCGCACCCTCACCGCAGCAGAGGTCCTGATCCGGTCGGCACGCCTGGCGAAGTGGGTTCTCGAGCATGGCGGCCGGAGCGGAAGCACGGTCGCCCTCTGCCTGGACCGTTCCTCCGAGCTCATCCTCTCCGTGCTCGGCATCGTGCAGGCCGGTGCGGCCTACGTGCCCATCGACCCCACCTACCCCGCCGAGCGCATCGCAGGCATGCTGGAGGACGCGAAGCCTCCGGTGGTGATCACCAACAAGGCGCACCAGCACCTCTTCAAAGGCACGCAGGCCAAAGTGTTGCTGATCGAGGACATCGATCTGGCGAACGGTCCGCAGTTCGAGGGCCCCTGCCCGGCCACGCCGGACGACCTGCTCTATGTGCTCTTCACCAGCGGCAGCACCGGCCGGCCCAAGGGCGTGGCCATGCACCACGCGCCGCTCACCAACCTGATCCAATGGCAGCTGCGCACCAGCGTGTGCAAGGCTGGCGACCGCACGCTACAGTTCGCGCCCATCAGCTTCGACGTGAGCTTCCAGGAGATCTTCACCACGTTCGCCCAAGGCGGCACGCTGGTGCTGATCACCGATGAGGACCGCCTCAACAGCACGCAGCTGCTTCGCAAGATCATCGCCGGGAAGATCAACCGGATCATCGTGCCCTTCGTGGCGTTGCAATACCTGGCCGAGGCCGTGGAACGCACAGGGGAAGTACCTGCTTCGTTGAAGGAGGTCTTCACCAGCGGCGAGCAACTGAAGATCACCCCGGCGATCGTCAACCTCTTCAAGCAACTGCCCGGCTGCCGCTTCTGCAACCAGTACGGCCCCACCGAAGGCCACGTGGTGAGCGAGCTGGAGTTGAAGGGTGATCCCTCCACCTGGCCCGCACTACCCAACATCGGCAAGGCCATCGACCACGTGAAGCTCTACGTGCTCGATGAGCAGATGAAGCCGGTGAAGCAGGGCGAGGAAGGCGAGCTCTACCTCGGCGGCGCCTGCGTGGCCAAAGGCTACATCGGTCGGGATGACCTCACTGCGGAACGTTTCCTCGCGGATCCCTTCATCCCCGGTGGCCGCCTGTACAAGACCGGCGACCGCGCGGCGGAACTGCCCAACGGCGAGATCGACTACAAAGGCCGCATCGACGGGCAGGTGAAGGTGCGCGGCTACCGCATCGAGCTCGGCGAGGTGGAAGTGGCCATGGAGAAACACGCCTCCATCGAACAAGCCGTTGCGAACGTGCGCGAGGACCGCCCGGGCCTGAAGCGATTGATCGGCTATTACGTGGCCAAGAGCGAGATCAGTACCAACGAGCTGCGCAAGCACCTCGCCTCCCTCCTGCCCGACTACATGCAGCCTTCCGCCTTCGTGGCGGTGAAGGAGCTGCCCCGTACACCCAGCGGCAAGATCGACCGCAAGGCCCTGCCCGCGCCGGATGTGAAACGCCCGGATCTCGACGTGGCCTACGCCGCACCGTCCACCGCCGCACAGAAGACCCTGGCCCACGTGTGGGCCGACCTGCTCGGCATCGACCGCGTGGGCATCGACGACAACTTCTTCGACCTCGGTGGCAACTCCCTGCTGAGCATCCAAGCGGTGGCTCAACTGGAAGGCCACGGCTTGAAACTGCCGATCGTGAAGCTCTACCAGCATCCGACGGTGCGCGCGTGCGCAGCGTTCCTGGAAGGCGATGCAAGTGCCGTTTCGCCGGCCGAGATGGCGAAGGCCCGTGTACGGCCGCGTCATGACGCGACCCCACGGGACATTGCCATCATCGGCATGAGCGGCCGCTTCCCCGGCGCGGAGAACGTGGAGGAGCTGTGGGCCAATCTGCTCGCGAAGAAGAACAGCATCAGCACGTGGACGGCGGACGAGATCGACCCGAGCGTGCCCGCCGAGCTGCGCAACGACCCTGACTACGTGAAGGCGCGCGGCGTGATCGCCGACGCCGATAAGTTCGACCATGCCTTCTTCGGCGTGAACCCCAAGGTGGCCGCGCTGATGGACCCGCAGCAGCGCGTGTTCCTGGAGACGGCCTGGGCCGCATTGGAGGATGCAGCTTACGATCCCGCCCAGTTCGCGGGGCTCATCGGCGTGTTCGCCGGCATGGGCAACAACACCTATTACACGCGCAACGTCATCGGCCACCCCGAGCTGATCGAGCAGGTCGGCGACTTCGCGGTGATGACGGCCAACGAGAAGGACTACATCGCCACGCGCCTCGCCTTCGAGTTCGACCTGCGCGGTCCGGCGCTGAGCATCCACACCGCATGCAGCACCTCGCTGGTCGCGATCGCACAGGCCTTCAAGGCGCTGCGCGACGGCGAATGCGACATGGCGCTGGCCGGTGGCATCGCCATCACCGCGCCGATCAACAGCGGCATCGTGTACAACGAAGGCGGCATGTACAGCCCCGACGGCAGCACGCGCACCTTCGACGCCAACGGCAAGGGCACCAGCTTCAGCGACGGCTGCGGCATCATCGTGCTGAAGCGGCTGGACGACGCGGTGCGCGACAAGGACCATATCTACGCGGTGGTCAAAGGTGCCGCGCTGAACAACGACGGCAGCGAGAAGGCCAGCTTCACCGCGCCCAGCGTGCGCGGTCAAGCCGAGGTGATCGCGATGGCGCAAGCCGATGCGGGAGTGACGCCCGACCAGATCACCTACGTGGAATCGCACGGCACCGCCACACCGCTCGGCGATCCCATCGAGGTGGAAGCGTTGACGCTCGCCTTCGGCGGACAGAAGAACGGCCAGCACTGCGCCATCGGCTCGGTGAAGTCGAACATCGGTCACCTGACCGCTGCTGCGGGTGCAGCCGGTGTGATCAAGACCGCGCTGGCCCTTCAGCAGGAACAGATCCCGGCGAGCATCGGCTTCGAGAAGCCAAACCCCGCGATCGATTTTGCGAACTCGCCCTTCCGTGTAGCAAAGGACAACCTGGCCTGGCCTCGCACGGGCACGCCGCGCATCGCGGGCGTGAGCAGCTTCGGCGTGGGCGGCACCAACGCGCATGTGATCCTTGCGGAACCACCGGCGGCCGCGGCCTCCAGCGCTTCACGCACCAAGCAGCTCTTCCTGCTCAGCGCCAAGAGCAAGGCCAGCCTCGATGCCCTGACGGACAAGCTCCGCGCATGGCTCGAAGCGCATCCGAAGGCCTCCCTCGCTGATGCGGCCTTCACCCTGCAACTGGGTCGTCGCCACTTCAAGCACCGTCGCCTGATCGTGGGCGGTTCGCACGCTGAGTTGATCGAAGCGATCGCGAACAAGGATGCCCAGCTGATCGGCACGCGCGAACTGCACGAGGCCGCGCCCGGTGTGGTGTTCATGTTCCCCGGACAGGGCTCGCAGTACGTGAACATGGGCCGCGACCTCTGCGAGAGCGAACCCATCTTCAAGCAGCACTTCGATCGTTGCTGTGAACTGTTCAGCAAGGAGTTCGGCACCGACCTCAAGGCCATCATCTTCCCGAAAGCCGGTGAAGAAGAAAAGGCCGCCGAGCAACTGAAGCAGACCATCTACACGCAGGCCTCGCTCTTCACCATGCATTACAGCCTGGCGAAGCTGTGGATGCACTGGGGCATCACGCCTGATGCGATGATGGGCCACAGCATCGGTGAGTTCGCTGCAGCCTGTCTGGCTGGCGTGTTCTCGCTGGAAGATGCGGTGAAGCTGGTGGCCAACCGTGGCCGCATGATGCAGGCCTTGCCCGGCGGCAGCATGCTCAGCGTGCGCGCGGCGGAAGAAGACGTGCTGAAGAAACTGCCCGCCGGTTGCAGCATTGCCGCGAACAACGGTCCGCAACTGTGTGTGGCCAGCGGTCCGCACGAGGCGATCGCCTCGCTGCAGGCCGAGCTGGAGAAGGAAGGCATCACCTGCAAGCTGCTGGTGACCAGCCACGCCTTCCACAGCCCCATGATGGACACCATCGTGGAGCCGTACCGCAAGGTGGTGGAGAGCGTGAAGCTGAATGCGCCGCGCATCCCGATCGTGAGCACCGTCACTGCCGAATGGCTCAAGGACGACGAGGCCACCTCCCCGAAGTACTGGAGCGACCACCTGCGCGCCACGGTGCGCTTCGCGCAAGCCGTGAAGTTCGCGTGGGCGGATGCCGATCGTGTGATGTTGGAAGTTGGCCCACGCACAACGGCCACCACGCTCGCCCGTCAGCAGAGCACCGACAACAAGAAGCAGGTGGCCGTGCCCTCGCTGGGCGATGCGGCCGGCAACGGAAACGAACTCACGCAACTGCTGAAGGCCATTGGTGGCCTATGGCAGAGCGGCGTGCTGATCGACTGGAACGCGTTCTATGAAAAGGAAGAGCGCAGGCGGATCAGCATGCCCACGTACGCCTTCGAGCGCGTGCGGCATTGGGTGGAGCCGGTGGCGTTGGTGGGTGTGCGGGGTGAGAAGGGTGAAGGTGGTGAGAACGGAGAGAAAGTGGCTGCGGCTGGGGCCGACAGCAACCATTCCCCGAAGGAGCAGCTGATCGCGCAGATCAAGCACTTGCTGGAAGAAAGCTCCGGCCTTGAACTGGCCGAGGCGAGCAACGAGGAGACCTTCCTCGAAATGGGCCTCGACTCGCTCTTCCTCACGCAGGTCGCGACATCCTTGAGCAAGAAGTTCGGCGTGAAGATCAGCTTCCGACAACTGAACGAGGAGCTCCCGAACCTGGACAAGCTGGCGGACCATATCCTGCCGCATTGGAATGGTGGCGCGGCCGTGGTACGGGCCGATGATCATCGGCCCCAACAGGCCGCCGCCACGGTGAACGCCCTCGAGGACGCCCCTGAACTGAAGAAGGTCTTCGGTGCCCAGGCGCGCATCAGCAAGGAGAAGGTGGACGACATGACGCCGCAGCAGCGCGCGTGGTTCGACGCCTTCGTGAAGCGCTACGTGGCCAAGACCGCCAAGAGCAAGGCCTTCACCCAGGAGAACCGCAAGCCGATGGCCGACCCGCGCGTGGTCACCGGCTTCAAGCCGCAGACCAAGGAGCTGATCTACCAGGTGGTGGTGGACAAGAGCGTGGGCTGCCACTTGTGGGATCTCGATGGCAACGAATACGTGGACATCCTCAGCGGCTTCGGCAGCTCGATGTTCGGCTACATGCCCGACTTCATCAAGGAAGCCTGCCACAAGCAGCTGGACACCGGCATCGAGATCGGCCCCATGCACCCGCTGGCGGCGGAGGTCTCGAAGCTGCTCTGCGAGCTGACCGGTGCTGAACGTGCAGCGGTCTGCAACACCGGATCGGAAGCGGTGCTTGGCGCCATGCGCATGGCCCGCACGGTGACCGGTCGCAGCCTGATCATCTCCTTCAGCGGAAGCTACCACGGCATCAACGACGAGGTGATCATCCGCGGCAGCAAGAGCAAGAAGAGCTACCCCGGCGCGCCCGGCATCATGCCCGAGGCCGTGCAGAACATGCTGGTGCTCGACTACGGCACACTGGAGAGCCTGGAGATCATCAAGCAGCGCTGCCACGAGGCCGCCGCCATCCTGGTGGAGCCCGTCCAGAGCCGTCGCATGGAATTCCGCCCCGTGGACTTCCTGCGCGAGCTGCGCCGCATCACGCAGGAGCACGGCACCGCGCTGATCTTCGACGAGGTGATCACCGGCTTCCGCACGCACCCCAACGGTGTGCAGGCCCTCTTCGGCATCCAGGCCGACATCGGCACCTACGGAAAGGTGATCGGCGGGGGCATGCCCGTGGGCGCCATGATCGGCAAGAGCGAATGGATGGACGCCCTCGACGGCGGCCACTGGCAGTACGGCGACGACAGCGTGCCGCCCGCCGGTGTGACCTACTTCGCCGGCACCTTCGTGCGCCACCCGCTCACCCTCGCCGCCATGAAGGCCGCGCTGGTGCACATGAAGAACGAAGGCCCGTCCTTGCAGGAGCGCCTCAACACCATCACCGAGGACATGGTGGCGCGGGTGAACGGCCTCTTCGACCAGTACCAGCTCCCCTACCGCTGGGTGAACTTCGGCAGCGCCTTCAAGACGAAGTACGACGAGAGCGTCAACTACACCGAGCTCTTCTTCATGCTGATGCGCTACCACGGGGTGCACGTGCTGGACTTCCCGCACTTCATCACCACGGCGCACAGCAGCGCCGACATCGAGTTCATCATCGGCGCGGTGGAGAAGACCTGCCAGGAACTGCGTGCGAGCGGCTTCATGCCGGAGCGCACGTATCCGCTGCCGTACGTGAACAGCGTGCTGGGCGGTTCGATCCGGCCCATCCACGAACGGATCCAGGTGGCCGAACGGCCACCGGTCCCTGGAGCCCGGCTGGGGCGCACCCCGAAGGGCGACGCCGCATGGTTCGTGCCCGACCCGCAACGACAGGGCAAATACCTCATGATCGAAGAGAACTGACGGGAAGCCATGGAGAAGTTCATCCACGAACCCCGCTTCCTGCCCACGGAGCACGACCCTTTCACCGGGCCCGCGCTTTGGTTGAGCTATCCCACCACCGGACCGCAGCAGGAGGTCTGGACCGCCTCGCAGCTCAGCGACGAGGCCTCCTGTGCCTATAACGAATCGGTGAGCCTTGCCCTGGACGGCCCCCTGGACGTGGGTGCCCTGCAGGACGCGCTCCAGGACCTGGCCGCCCGGCATGAGGCCCTGCGCACCGTGTTCGACAGCTCGGGCATGCGGGCCCTGGTGCTGGAGCCTTTCCCGCTGCCCCTGCAGTTGATCGACCTCGACGGGATGGACGACCGGCAGCGGAAGGAAAAGCTCTCCCGGCTGGATGACGACCTGATGCGCCGGCCCTTCGACCTGCTGAACGGCCCGCTGTACCGCTTTGTGCTGATGAAGCTCGCCGAAGGGAGGCACCGCCTGCGCATCGTGGGCCACCATGCCGTGTGCGACGGCTGGAGCCTCGGGGTGCTGATGGCCGACCTGAGCAGGCTGTACAACGCGCGGACCGGCCATGCGCAACAGGCCCTGCCTTCTGCGGACGCATATAGCACCTATGCACAGGCCCTGAACGATTTCCACCGCTCGCCCGAAGGGGAAGCGGTCCGGCGCTACTGGCTGGAGCTGTACAGGAGCGACATTCCCGTGGTGGACCTGCCCACGGACCGGCCGCGGGGTCCGCACCGCAGCTTCGCCGCGGACCGCCTCGATGTGCCGCTCGACCCGATGCTGGCCCAGGACCTGCGCCTTCTGGCCACGCGCTGCGGCGCCACCTTCGTCACCACCCTGCTCTCGTGCTTCGAGGTCTTCCTGGCCCAGGTCACCGAGCAGCATGACCTTGTGATCGGTCTGCCGGCCGCCGGTCAGAGCGACATGGCCATGCCCGGACTTACAGGCCATTGCGTGTCGCTGCTCCCCATGCGCAGCCGGGTGGAACCGCAGGAGCCCTTCAGCGCGCATGTGAAACGCCGGCGTGGCGAGGTGCTGGACGCCTTCGACCACCAGCGCTACACCTTCAGCACCCTGCTGCAGGCCATGAACGTGCCCCGTCTGCCGGGTCGCGTGCCCCTGGTGCCGGTGATCTTCAACGTGGACATGAACATGGACGACGGGGTGTCGTTCGTCGGCCTTCACCACCGCTTCAGCAGCGAGCCCCGCGCCTATGAGCAGTTCGAGCTCACCCTCAACGTGGCCGGCAGCGGCAACGACCTGGTGCTGGAGTGGACCTTCAACACCGACCTCTTTGAGCGGGCCACCGTGCAGCGTTGGTGCCAGGACCTGGTGGCCCTGATGCGCCGGCTGTGCGCCGCACCGGACGGGACCATCGCCACCCACCTGGTGAACGACGGACCCGGCGAGGCGGTCCCCACGGAATGGCACGGCGTGCTCCACCCCATGGACCCGGTGCTCACCGTGGACCGCATGTTCCTCGCGGCCGCCCGCGCCCATGCCTCCCGCACCGCCCTGGTGCATGGCGACCGCAGGGTGACCTATGCGGAGCTCCTCGACCGGAGCAACGCCCTGGCGGCCCACCTGATCGAACGCGGTGCCGGTCCCGGCGAACGTGTGGGGCTCTGCGCCCGTTCGGCCCCCGAGTTCTTCATCGGCCTGCTCGCCGTGGTGCGCAGCGGTGCGGCCTTCGTCCCAATGGACCCCGGGCTGCCCGCCGATCGCCTGCGGCTGCTGCTGACCGATGCCCGACCCGGCCTGGTGCTCGCCGATGCCTCCACCACCCCGCTCCTCGCCGATGCCGACCCCGACGCGTCCAGGACCGTGATCGACCTGGGCGTCGTCGCCACCCTGCCCACGCCACAGGCGCTGCCCGATCCGCGCAGCACACCGGACGACCCGCTGTACGTGATCCACACGTCCGGCTCCACCGGCACCCCCAAAGGCGTGCTCGTTCCGCACCGCGGCATCGTCCGCCTGATGACGGACCAGGACTATTTCCGCTTCGGGCCCGACCTGGTGTTCCATCACCACCTCAGCGTATCCTTCGACGCCTGTCAGCTCAGCATCATGGGCGCACTGCTGCACGGCGGCACCCTGGTGATCGGCACCTCGGAGCGACCGAGCATCCCCGAGATCGCGGAAGCCTTGCGCACGCAAGGGGTGAACACCCTGGTCACCTCCTCCGGCCTGTTCCGGTTGCTGGTGGACGAGGACCCGGGATCGTTGCGCGGTCTGCGCCATCTGATGGTGGGCGGCGATGTGCTGCCCGCCGACCAGGCGCGAACCGCCTTTGGCATCGTGGGGCCCGGTGTGCTGGTGAACGGTTACGGCCCCACCGAAGTGTCGGTGATGGGCACCAGCCATACCATACGCCGACGAGAGGAATTGGACCTGCCCGTGCCGATCGGGCGCCCCCTGCACAACACCACCGTACACGTGCTCGACCGCTCCCGCAGGCCCGTGGGCGTGGGGCGCAAGGGTGAGCTCTGGCTGGGCGGACCCGGTGTGGCCCTGGGCTATTGGGAGAAACCGGAGCTGACGGCGGAACGGTTCACGCCCGACCCCTTTTCCACGGATCCCAACGCCCGGCTCTACCGCACCGGCGACCTGGTGCGCTGGCGTGCCGATGGCGAGCTCGACTTCCTGGGCCGTGTGGATGACCAGGTGAAGGTGCGCGGCCAGCGGGTGGAGCCGGCCGAACTGGAGGCCGCCCTGCACGACCTGGCCACGGTGACCGACCGCACCGTGGTGGCCCTGGACGCAGCCGACGGGGACAAGCAACTGCACCTGTACGTCGTGCCGCGGGACGTGTCGACCGTGGAGGACGAAGCACGCCGCAAGGCCCTCGCCGAGGAGGTGATGGCCCACGTGCGGCAGCGACTGCCTGATGCCCTGCTGCCGGCCACGGTGAACGCCATCGCCCGCATGCCCTTGACACCGGCCGGCAAGCCCGACCGCAAACGCCTGCCCCCTCCGACCGTGCCCACGGCCCAGCACGTGCTGTTCGTGGCGCCCCGGACCCCCTCGGAGGTGCTGCTCGCCGAATTGTGGTGCCGCCTCCTGAAGCTTGAACGGGTCGGCATCCACGACAACTTCTTCACCCTTGGGGGACACTCCCTGATGGGCATTCAGCTCCTGGCCCAGGTGGAGAAACGCACGGGCCGCCGCCTGCCGGTCCGCATCCTCTTCCAGGCCCCCACCATTGCGGAGCTCGCCGCCGCTCTTGACGGCGACGGGAGGGAAGCCACGGCGTGGAAGCATCTCACGGCGATCCAGCCACAGGGCACCCGGACCCCCTTCTTCTGCGTGCAGGGGGATGAGGCCCATGTGTACCTGCCCAAGCTGCTGGGAAGCGACCAGCCCTTCTACGGCTTCGGGCACCAGGGCGAGGACGGTCAGGCCATCGAGCACCGGACCGTGGCGGAGATCGCCGCAGCCTATCTGAAGGAGCTGCACCAGGCACGCCCGCGTGGCCCCTACCTGCTCGGCGGATACAGCTTCGGCGGCATCGTGGCCTACGAGATGGCGCGGCAATTGACCGCCGCCGGTGAGGAGGTACCGCTGCTGGTGCTGTTCGACACCTATGCCCCGGCCGATGGCCTGGAAAGCGCCACCGCCGAGGAGCGCATGCACATGCCGCTGAAGCGTTGGGTGATGCGACGCCTCATCGATGGGCACCTGCGACGCAACCGGATCCTTCCGCCCGCCTTGCGGCACTTCCACATCATCGACACCTACGGCAAGGCCACGCGTGCCTATGTGCCGGGAACCTATGCCGGCAACGTGCTGCTGCTGCGGGCCGAAGGCTCGCCCGGAACCCCGGACCTGGGCTGGAACGCGCTGGTGGAGGGTGGCGTGGAGGTGCGGCCCGTGCCCGGCGACCACTACAGCGCGATCAAGGAGCCGCATGTGAACACGCTGGCCGCGGAACTGCGCAACGTGCTCGACGGCATACGCCGGACCAAGGCGGCGTAATGAACAACCCGGTCCCCGAAAACCTCCACCCTTCCGGTGCGGGGAACCAGGCCGCATGCCGTTCCTTCGTACTTGGCAAGGACCGCGCAGGGACATCGGTACCCGGACCGATCGCCGCTCGACCGCAGACCATGGAGCAATTCGTCGCCACCTCCCGCCGGACCCCCGTGGACTTCGACCCTTTCGCGGGGCCTGCGGTCGTGCGCGCCTTCCCCACCACCGAAGCGCAGCAGGAGGTGCTCGCCGCCTCGGAGATGGGCCCGGAGGCCAGCTGCGCCTACAACGAGTGCGTGACCCTCGAGCTCCAGGGCGAGCTGGACCGATCGGCGATCGAGCACGCGGTGCAGGGAGTGGTGGCACGCCATGAAGCGCTGCGCGCCACGATCAATGCGAGCGGCACCCGTGTGCTGATCACCGGGGTCACACCCCTGCCCATCCCGTTCACGGACCTCGCCACCCTTTCCGCAGCGGAGCGCACCAAGCGGCTTGAGGCGCTGGCCCACACCGACATGACCACGGCGTTCGACCTGCGGAACGGGCCGGTCTTTCGCGTGCAGCTGATCCGCACCGCGCCGGAAACGCACCTGCTGCGGCTCACCGGGCACCATGCCGTTTGCGACGGCTGGAGCCTGGGCATCCTGATGGCCGAGGTGAGCGCACTGTACAACGCCGCCGTGACCGGCAGCGCACCGGACCTGCCCGAGGCCGGCTCCTTCTGCGACCACAACCTGGCCGTCATCGACTTCGCCCGGACGCCGGAGCACGCCATGGTGGAACGATCCTGGCTGGACCAGTTCAAGGGCGCCATCCCCCGGATGGACCTGCCGACCGACCGTCCGCGGCCTGTACGGAAGACCTACGCCGGCCACCGGTTGGACCTGCCCCTGGCGCCGGAGCTGGTACGCGGCCTCAAGGGGGTGGCCACACGCGCGGGCGCCAGCTTTGTCACCACCCTGCTCACCGCCTTTGAACTGCTGCTGCACCGGCTCACCGGCGCAACCGACCTGGTGGTGGGCCTTCCTGCCGCCGGTCAGAACGACCTGGGCATGAAGCATTTGGTCGGGCACTGCGTGAACCTGCTCGCCTTGCGCAGCCGGATCGACCCGGAACAGTCCTTCCTGGAGCACCTCAAGGCCCGTCGCACCGGCGTGCTGGACGCCTTCGACCACCAGCGCTACACCTTCGGCACCCTGCTGCGCACGCTCAACGTGCCGCGCGAACCGGGACGCATCCCCCTCTGCCCGGTGCTGTTCAACATCGACATGAACATGGACGATGGGGTGGCCTTCCAGGGGCTCCGGCACCGTTTCAGCAGCGAACCACGCGCCTTCGAGAACTTCGAGCTCTTCCTGAACGCCACCGGCAACGAAGGGCGGCTCACCCTCGAATGGAGCTACAACACCGACCTCTTCGACGAGGCCACGGTGCGCGGGTGGATGGACCGGCTGGTGGTGCTGGTCCGGCGCATCGCCGCCGCACCGACCGCCACCATCGAGGACCTGACCGGGGATGTGGACCTCGAGGTCGCACACCGGATGCCGGAACCCGAATGGCATGGTCGCCGCACGGCGTTCCCCGGGACCGACGTGGCGAGCCTCTTCGACGAGGTGGCCGCTGCGCACGCCGGTCGGACCGCCGTGGAACTGCTCGACCAAAAGCTGAGCTACCGCGAGCTCCAGCAGCGCGTTCACGAGCTCGGCGGCGCGCTGGTGGGCCTGGGCGTGAAGCCCGGCGACCCCGTGGGCCTGTGCATGGACCGCAGCTTCGACATGGTGGTGGCCATGCTCGCCATCCTTCGCGCCGGAGCCTGCTTCGTACCCTTCGACCCCGCCTACCCCGCCGACCGCCTCGCCTTCATGTTCAGCGACACCGATGTGAAGGTGATGCTCACGCAAAGGCACCTCGTGAACGCTCTGCCCAAGCACCAAGCGCGCACCGTCCTCCTCGATGAGGTGAAGGAGGCGGACGCTGAGGCGATGCCGGTGATCCAGCCCGATGCCCCCGCGTACATCATGTACACCAGCGGCAGCACAGGCACCCCCAAGGGCGTGGTGGTGCCGCATCGCGCCATCGTGCGCCTGGTGCGCGGGCAGGGTTTTGTCGCCTTCGGTCCCGACCTGTGCTGGCTGCAGCACTCGAACATCAGCTTCGATGCGAGCACCCTGGAGATCTGGGGCGCCCTGCTCAACGGCGGCAGGCTCGTGCTGCAGGCGCAGCAGAAACCCACGCTGGCCGAGATCTGCGACACCATCGCGAAGCACAAGGTCACCAGCGCATGGTTCACCGTGGGCCTCTTCAACATGCTGGTGGACGAGCAGCTGGAACGCCTGCGCGGGTTGAGGCACATCCTCACCGGCGGTGATGTGCTGAGCGTGCCGCATGTGAAGAAGGCCTTGAAGGTCCTCGGCCCCAATGTGCTCATCAACGGATACGGCCCCACGGAGAACACGACGTTCACCTGCTGCTTCCCCATCAACAGCGAAGTGAGCATCACCGACAGCGTGCCCATCGGCCACCCGTTGCACAACACCACGGTGCATGTGCTCGACGAGCAACGCAACCCCGTGCCGGTGGGCCGCAAGGGCGAGCTCTACACCGGCGGTGAAGGTGTGGCCCTGGGCTATTGGCGGCGCCCCGACCTCACGGCCGAGCGCTTCATCGACGATCCGTTCAGCGGGAAGTCGGGTGCGAAGATGTACCGCACGGGGGACCTGGTGAGGTGGCAGGCCGACGGCAGTATCGCCTTCATCGGCCGCGCCGATGGCCAGGTGAAGGTCCGCGGCTTCCGCATCGAACTGGGCGAGGTGGAGAACGCCCTGAACGACCTTGCCGCCGTGAAGGCCCGGGTGGCCGCCACCTGGGAGGATGCCCACGGTGCCCGGCAGCTGGCCTGCTACGTGGTGCCCGCCGAGCCCGGGCGGCAAAGCGACGAGGAACTGCTCGATGCCGTCCGCGCCCACCTGCGCAACAGGCTCCCCGCCTACATGGTGCCCACCGGCTTCGCCGTGCTGAAGGAACTGCCGCTCACCGCCAACGGCAAGGTGGACCGCCGCGCGCTGCCGCCGCCGGTCCCGCAGGCCGGCCCCTTGCGTGCCGAGCACGTGGCGCCGCGCAGCGACTTGGAACGTACGCTGGCCGGGCTGTGGCGCCAGGTGCTGCAGCAGCCCGATATCGGGGTCCACGACGACTTCTTCGACCTGGGCGGCCATTCCCTGCTCGGCATCCAGTTGCTGGGGCTCACCGAACAGCGCCTCGGCCGGTCGCTGCCGCTCAAGGCCCTCTTCGAGGCGCCGACGATCGCACGCTTCGCCGAGCTGCTGGGCGACAGCGGCCCGCGACACGCGTGGAAGAACCTGTCGCTCATCCAACCCGAGGGCGACGACCTGCCGTTGTTCTGCGTGCATGGTGACGAGGCCAGCCATTTCCTGCCCAAGTACCTCGGTCGTTCCCGCCCCTTTTACGCCTTTTTCCACCAGGGAGAGGACGGCAAGGCCATCCAGCATACCACGGTGGAAGGGATCGCGCGCTTCTTCCTCTCGGAGCTCAAGCAGGCCCGGCCAACGGGACCCTATCTGCTCTGCGGCTATTCCTTCGGCGGCATCGTGGCCTATGAGATGGCGCAGCAGTTGCTGGCCCAGGGCGACGAAGTGCCGTTCCTGGGCGTGATCGACGCATACTCACCCACCCTGCACGGGCAGGCCATCGCGAGCGACGAGAAGGTGTACGCACCGATCAAGAAGGCGGTGTTGCGCATGCTGGTGTCCCGGGCGCTCCGGAACGACGGCACCGTGCCCGAGCGGCTGCGCAACTTCCACATCATCGATACCTACGACCGGGCCGCCCTGGCCTATGCACCCCGACCATACCCGGGCAGGATCACCGTGTTCAAGGCGCAGGGTTCCTGGGGGCCGAAGGAGATGGGCTGGGAGAAGCTGGCACTGGGCGGGCTGGAGGTGCGCCCGGTGCCCGGCGACCACTACGACCTGATCAAGGAACCGCATGTGAGCGCCCTGGCGAACGAAGTACGCATCGCCCTGGAGCGGTCCGTCGCCTCGCAGTCCGTCACCCCGTGAGCCGCCCCGACCGCACGCTGACCGTACGCTGCGCACCGTCGCGACCGCTGGACCCCGTGCCACCCGCCGGGCCTCCGGCGGTCATCCGCCTGTGGCACGCCACAACAGAGCGCCTTCTGCCCCACCTGCCGGAACTGGTGCGCGTGCTTGACCCCGAGGAGCGGCAACGGGCCGGGCGGTTCCGCTTCGCCCCCGATCGCGACCGTTTCATCGCCGGCCACGGCCTGCTGCGGCATCTGCTGGGCCATGCCCTTGGCCTGGCCCCGCAGGCGGTGCGCATGGCGCGCGGCGCGCACGGCAAGCCCTTCCTGCCCGATGGCGGACCGCACTTCAACCTGAGCGACACCAAGGACGCCCTGGTGGTGGCGATCGGCGGGGCCGACGAACTCGGGGTGGACATCGAGACCGTGGAGCGCCGCACCGACCATGAAATGGTGGCCGACCACTACTTCACCCCGGAGGAGGTGGCGTACATACGGGAGGGCGGCGACCAGGCCCGGCGTCGTTTCCTGACGCTCTGGACCCGCAAGGAAGCGGTGCTGAAGGCCAGCGGCGTGGGCATCATGGAGGACCTGCACACCCTGCGTGTGCTCGATGGGGAACAGGTGCTCCGCATCCGCCATCCGGTCTTCGTGCGGGAGGCTGCGGCCGCGTACCACGTGAGCAGTTTCAGCGTGGGGCCTGCGCACCTGATCGCGGTGGCCACACCGCAGCCGCACGCCACGCCCCTGCTGCACGATGCACGGCACGCGCTCGGGGCCGGTCGCTGAAGCCGGTCCGTCCGGTGTTCATGGGTCCTCCTCGCCGAAGAAGCGCGGATGGAAGTTGAGCAGGTACAGCCGGTCGGTGGCCCGGGTGATCGCCGTGTAGAGCCAGCGCACGTACTCCGCATCGACCATCTCCTCGGTGAGGTAGCCCTGGTCCACGAACACCGCCGGCCATTGCCCGCCCTGCGCCTTGTGGGCCGTGATGGCGTAGGCGTACTTCACCTGGAGCGCGTTGGCGTACGGGTCCTGCCGCAGCAGGGACCGGCGCCCCCCTTTTCCGCTCACCGCATGGGCCGCGAGCACGTTCTCGTTCAACCTGCGGCGCTGCGCCATGGGCAGGGACGGTGCATCGAGGGCCAGCACGTCGAGCAGCACCAGGAAGTCGCCCACCCGTCGTTCCTGGCCGCTCCACCAGGCGGCCTCGATCCAGCAGAAGCGATGGCCATGGCGCTCCTCCACCTCGCGGCGGCGTAGCACTTCCATCGGTTCGCCGTTGGCGATGAGCTCGGCCCTGCCGTTGCGTCCCGCCCAGTAGTAGTCGTTGCGCACCACCATCAACCGGTCGCCGGGGGAGAGCTCCTCCTCGAAGCCCAGGATGCGGCTGCGCACCTGCTGGGCGAACTGGTAGGCGCGCTTGTTGCTCCGGGTGATGAGGCACACGTCCTCCCCGCCGTAGCGGGCATAGCAGGTCTCCAGTTCGTCCTGCAGCTCCATGCCGGTGATGCGCACCACGTCCGGCTCGATGGGCCGCAGGCGCGGGGCCGGCGCCGGGGCCGTGGCCTGGGCCCGCAACGCCGTGGCATTGACCAGGATGCCCGAGGTGCCGGCCTGGCGCACCACGTCGGTGAGCTCGACGGCGCCTGCGGTGAGCCCGAAGCGTTCGTGCAGGTGCGCGGGATCGAGCGCCGGGCTGCGCTTGCTGCCCACCGGGGGCAGCTGGGCCGGATCGCCGATCAGCAGCAGCCGGGTGCCCTCGGCGGCGAACACGTGCGTGAAGAGATCGCCCAGCAGGTCGCCCTCACCGAAGCCGCTCTCGGAGCCTCCCAGCATGCCGGCCTCGTCCACGATGAACAAGGTGTGCGCCTCGCGGGCAGGCACCACGGTGGCACCGGCGAGGCCGTCGTCATCGGCGGCCATGCGGTAGATGCGTCGATGGATGGTGCTGGCCGGCGCACCCGCGTAGGACCCCAGCACCTTGGCCGCGCGGCCCGTGGGGGCCAGCAGCACCACGGGACGGCCGCGTTCGCGCAGCACGCGCACCAGCGCACCCACGAGCGTGGTCTTCCCGGTGCCGGCGTAGCCCTTCAGCACCAGCGTGGCCCGCTCCTTCGCGGTGGCCATCAAGCGGTCGAGCGCCGCGATGGCACGCTCCTGCCCGGCGGTGGGCGGATGGCCCAGGGCCGCGTGCAATGGGGCGATCAGACCGTCGGTGGGCGCGGGCATGGCGGTGGCGATGCGGCGCCACGGGTCCATGGCGGCGGGTGAAATTATCCACCTTTGATGCCGTTCCACGGTGTGAACCCTCCATGAGCCGGCCCACGGACCCCGCCCTGCATCAGCTGCCGCGCTACGACCCCGCCGCCACCGGCCTGCATCTGGCCATCGTGGTGCATCCGGACGGGCTGGCCTGGAGCGCGCACGACCGGGCCAACGGGCGCTGCCTGTGCCTGGCCCAGGGCCGCGGCGCTTCGTGGCCCGCCGAGGAGCGGCTGCCGCTGGACCCGGCAGGGGTGAGTTTCTGCGCCATGCCCGAGCTGAGCACGCTGGTGCCCGAGAGCACGCTGCGACCCGGCACCGAGGCGGGGCACCTCAGCCTCGTACACGGCCCGCTGCCCACCGGACTGCTGCGCGACGAGCCCGTGGAGGACCTCGGCGCACGCTGCGTGTACCTGCACGATGAAGGGATGGAACACCAGGTGCTGGAGCGCTTCCCGGCGGCCCGTGCGGTGGCCCTGCGCAGCCTGCTGGTGCGCTGGGCCATCGCGCACGGCAGGCAGGGTGCGGCGCTGGTGGTCCACCGGGTGGGCAAGCGCATGGACGTGACCCTGGCCGATGCCGAAGGGCTGAAGCTCAGCAACGCCTACCACTGCGCCACGGGCACCGACGCGCTGTACTACCTGCTGCACCTGCTGGACGCCCTTCGCCTGGAACCCGATGCGGTGGCGGTACGGTGGTGCGGACCGGCGTGGACCGGTGCCGACACCGAGCTCGTGCGCCGCTACCTGCCCACGGCCGCCCCTGCGCTGACCTCCGCGGACCCGATGCTGACAGGCATGGAGACCGCCGCACCGGAGACCTGGTGGGCGCTGTTGGAACAAGCCGCATGCGTATCATAGGAGGACGGCACCGCAACCGCCGCATCGACCCGCCCAAGGGCATCGAAGCAAGGCCCACCACCGACTTCGCGCGCGAGGGGCTCTTCAACATCCTGCGGCACTCCACGGCCCTGGAGGGCATCCGTGTGCTCGACCTCTTCGCCGGTGCCGGCGGCATCTCGGCCGAGTTCGTCTCGCACGGTGCCGAGCAGGTGATCAGCGTGGAACAGGACGCCCGGCTCTTCGCCCACCTGCAACGCCTGGCACGGACCCTGGACGAGCCGGGCTGGTCGCAGGTCCGGGCGGACGTCTTCCAGTACCTGCGCCACGCCACCGGTCCTTTCGACGTGGTGTTCGCCGACCCGCCCTTCCACCTGCCCGGCACGGAGACCCTGCCCGGCCTGGTGCGCGAAACCGGCCTGCTGGCCCCGGACGGCCTCTTCATCCTGGAGCATCCGCGCGGCCTGGACCCCGGTGCCGACCCCTGGTTCCGCAAGCAGCGCACGTACGGCGCCGTACATTTCAGCTTCTTCTGCCCCACCCCGCCATGAACCGCCCCATCGCCGTCTTCCCCGGATCGTTCGACCCGGTCACCATCGGCCACTGGAGCATCGTACAGCGCGCACTGCCGCTGTTCAGCACCATCCATGTGGCCCTGGGCGTCAACACCACCAAGCGCGGCATGTTCGAGCCGGAACAGCGGGAGACCTGGCTGCGCCAGGCCTTCGCCGGCATGCCCCAGGTGAACGTCATCCGCTTCGAGGGCCTCACGGCCGACCTGTGCGGGCGGCTCGGCGCCACCTTCATCGTGCGCGGCCTGCGCAACAGCACCGACCATGGCAACGAGCGCAGCATCGCCCTGATGAACCATGCCCTGCGCGGTGTGGAGACCCTGTTCCTGCCGGCATTGCCCGAGCATGCGCACATCAGCAGCACCATCGTGCGCGAACTGATCGCCAACCGGGCCGATGTACGTGCGTTCCTCCCGCCCAACGTGATGCCATGAGGACCCTGGCCCTTCCGTTCACACTGCTGCTGGCACAGACGGTCCCGGCCGTTTCCACCATCCACATCGAGGCGCCCGACCACGCCGGACAGAAAGTGGTGCTGCACCGGGTGGACGACCTGTTCACCCTGCGGACGGTGCGCGTGGACGAGGCCCTCCTGGGCACCGACGGCCTGGCCACGGTGCGGGCCGAAGTGCAGGGCACGGTGAAGGCGGTGCTGACCGTGGGTGACCATCGCGCGGAGCTCTTCCTACGCGACGGGACCACCTACCGCGTGCGGCCCCTGGCCCCCGCACCCGGAGCGCGGCGTGTGCGCGGCCAGATCCCCATCGACCTGGAGTTCATCGACCTTGCACCGCTGGACATCAACGCGCTGATGTCGGACCTGTACGGGCAGCTCGACGGCTTCGTGGCCGCGGACCTCGCCACCGACGAGGTGGCCGGCATGCAGGCCGTGGACGTGATGCGCCGCACGGGCGAGGGGTCCGTACGGCCGGACAGCGTGAAGCGCCCGGCCACCCTGTTCTACACGCCGAGCTGGTCGCAGGCCATGCTGGACAGCTTCGCGATCAAGCTGCGCCGGTACTATGCCGGGGTGGACGATCCCTGGTTCCAGCGCAACGTGGAACTGGGCCTGTGCGGGCTGTACCTCGGCCCGCAGCAGGATCCCGTCGCGCTCCACGCCCGCTGCCTCGTGGGCCATGCGCCCGACCTGGACAAGCCGGAGTTCGTGCGCCTTTTCCGCAGCCTGTACGAGGACCACCTGATGGTGCATCCCTTCCGCACGAACGAGGCCCGCCTGCTGCGCGGGGTGCGGGAGGTACGAACGGACAGCCTCCTGGCCCTGCTGATGGAGCATCCGCCCCTGCGTTCGGACACCGCCATGGCCGAACTGTTGCTGATCGATCAGCTCTACCTGGCCCATCCCGGCAAGGTGTTCGACCGCAGCGGCATCGAGCGGGTCCTGGCCGACGTAGCGACGCATGGCCATCATGCGGGCAACCGCTCCGTTGCGGCGAACATGCTGTGGGACCTGACCGCGATGCGCCCAGGCACGGTGCTGCCCGAACTGGCGCTGCTGGACCTGCAAGGTGCTCCGGTCTCCCTGGACAGCGTGTTCCAAGGGCCGAGCTGTCTGGCCCTGACCGCGGTGAACTGCACCTACTGCGAGCAGGAGCTGCGGGCCCTGGTGCAGCTGCAGCAAAGCTTCGGCGACGTGGTGCGTTACGTGGTGCTGGTGCTCGACGGCGACGCCGACGCCACCGTGCGGCTCTCGCGGAGCCTCGCCGACGAGGGCTGGACCTGGCTGATGGCGCGCGACCCGGGCCGCACGGCCGAGCTGCTTCGGGCCGCCAGCACGCCGGCCTTCCTGTTGCTCAACGGACGAACGCTGGCACAGAACCCCGCCCCGTCCCCGACCCAGGGGCTCGCCGCCGTGCTGCACGGCATGCGTACCCGTCAGGACGAGCAGGAGCGCATCAAGTTCGGGAGCGAGGCGCCGCCGCCTCCCAGGCGCTGATCACCGCACGCACCGTGCCGTAGGTGTCCGCCCGCATGCGCTCCACGCCGGCAGCGTCCATCCAGACCACCTGCTGGATGCCCTCCTCGTGCTGCGGCACCAGCCGTTCCGCACCGGTGGTCCGCATCAGGAACCACGTGGTGCGTTTCAGATGGTCCCTGCCGCCGCGCGCGTAGGTGTGCCAGGTCTCGCACAGGGGTCTCACGATGCTCACCTCGCGCAACCCGCATTCCTCCTTCACCTCGCGCACCGCCGCCTCGGGCAGCGCCTCCCCGCGGTCCACCTTCCCCTTGGGCAGGTCCCAGCGGCCCAGCCGGTGGATGGCGAGCAGGCGGCCCTGCTCATCGCTCACCGCACCACCGGCGGCCTCCACGCGCACATAGCCCTGTGCGAAGGCCTCCCAGGCCGTATCCACATCGGGCACGGTGAGGATCAACTGCTCCACGCCTTCCACCTTCCGGGCCCTGGCGATCAGCCCGGGCACATCGGCCGGTTCCGGGGCGTTGAGCAACAGACCCTTCGCCGACGCCCCGCCTTGCGCGCCCTGTGGCACGAAGTGCACGGCCAGCCCTTCGATGTGGACTTCGTAGTTTCGCACCATGGACGCACGCCTTGATCCGGCCCTCAAAGTTGCCGAATTACTGCTGCAGATCAAGGCCGTGAAGCTGAGCCCCGCCAGGCCCTTCACCTGGGCCAGCGGCTGGAAGAGCCCGATCTACTGCGACAACCGCAAGACCCTCTCCTACCCGCCGGTGCGCACCTTCATCCGGCAGCAGTTCGTGCACCTGATCCAGAGCGAGTTCGGACGTCCGGACCTGATCGCCGGGGTGGCCACAGGCGGTATCGCGCACGGCATGCTGGTGGCGCACGACATGGGCCTGCCCTTCATCTATGTGCGCAGCAGCACCAAGGAGCACGGCCTGCGCAACCAGGTGGAAGGCGATGCCTCGGTGGGCCGGAGCGTGGTGGTGGTGGAGGACCTGGTGAGCACGGGCGGCAGCAGCCTGCAAGCCGTGGGTGCGCTGCGCGATGCGGGCCTGGAGGTGAAAGGCATGGTGAGCATCTTCACCTACGGATTCGACAAGGCGCGCACGGCCTTCGAGGAGGCCCGCGTGAAGATGCACGCGCTGACCAACTACAGCATCCTGCTGGACCAGGCGCTGCGCGAAGGCTACATCACCGAGAAGGACCTGGTGCCTTTGAACACCTGGCGGAAGGATCCCGCGAACTGGAACGCCGCCGTGCAGGCCTGAGCCGGTGCGACGGAACGTGCGGACGGAACGAACCCCATGGGCATGACACGCATCGAAAGCAAGCAGGTGACCATCGGCCGCACGCCGGGCGAGCTGCACACCTTCCTCCAGGACATGAACAACTTCCAGCAGCTGCTGCCGAAGGACCGGATCAGCGACTGGAAGAGCGACGGCCGCTCTTGCTCCTTCAAGGTGCAGGGCGCGGCCACCATCGGGCTGGAGCTGGCGGGGGGCGAAGCGCCGGGCCTGGTGCGCATGAAGGCCACCGACCGCAGCCCCTTCCCCTTCACGCTGGACGTGCATCTGCAGCAGAGCGACGGCGGCGCCACCCGGGCCTGGCAAGTGTTCGAGGCGGACCTCAACCCCATCATCAAGATGATGGTGGAGACCCCGCTGCGCAACCTGTTCGACCACATCGCCGACCGGATGGTGGCGCTGCACGGCTGAGCGCCGGGCGACGACGATGGCCTCCCGCCGCGATCGCGATCGGTACAACGACGCCAAGCCGGCCAAGCTGGACCGCACGACGCTGCGCAAGGCCCTGCGGCTCTTCCGGTACCTGCGCCCGCACCGTTGGGCCTTCGCCGCCGGCATGGTCTTCCTGCTCGGCACCAGCACCCTGAGCCTGGTGTTCCCCGGCCTGATGGGCAGGCTGATCGACTCCACCAAGGGCCCTTCGTCCTTCAGCGCGCCCCTGCTGGACCTCACCGACACGGACAGCATCTTCCTGCTGCTGCTGCTGACCTTCGCCGTGCAGGCCGTGCTGGGCTACTTCCGGATCTTCCTGTTCGCGCACGTCACCGAGCACATGCTGGCCGATCTGCGGCGCGACACCTACGCACATCTGCTGCGCCAGCCCATGACCTTCTTCGCACGGCGGCGCGTGGGGGAGATCAACAGCCGCCTGAGCGCCGACACGGCCCTGCTGCAGGACACCTTCACCACCACGCTGGCCGAGCTGGTGCGGCAGGTCATCATCATCGCGGCGGGCCTGGTGCTGCTGGCGCGCCTGTCGCCCGAGCTCACCCTCACCATGCTCGCCTCGGTGCCCGCGGTGGTGCTGGTGGCCGTGCTCTTCGGCCGCTTCATCGGCCGCCTCAGCCGGCAGGTGCAGGACCGCATCGCCGACACCAACGTGATCGTGGACGAGACCCTTCAGGGCATCCAGAGCGTGAAGGCCTTCGCCAACGAGGCGTGGGAGATCGCCCGCTACGGCCGCAGCGTGCTCGCGGCACGGGCGCTGGCCATGCGCGGGGCCCGGTGGCGCGGCGCCCTGGTGTCCTTCATCATCCTGTGCATGTTCGGCGCCATCGTGCTGGTGGTGTGGCGCGGGGTGAACCTGCAGCGCGAGGGGCTGCTCACCAACGGCGAGCTCGTCACCTTCATCCTGTACAGCGTGTTCGTGGGCGCCAGCATCGGCAGCGTGCCCGAGCAGGTCAACACGGTGCTGAAGGCCATCGGCGCCACCGAGCGGCTGATGGACCTGCACGACGAGGTGGGCGAGCCGGTGAGCCTGGCCCCCCGCAAGGAACGCACCGGGCTGCGCGGCCGCATCGCCTTCGAGGGTGTGAGCTTCCACTACGACACACGCCCGGATGTGCCCGTGCTGCGCAACGTGTCGTTCACCGCCGAGCCGGGCCAGCGCATCGCCCTGGTGGGCCCCAGCGGCGCCGGCAAGAGCACCATCGCCGCGCTGGTGCTGCGCTTCTACGACCCGGTGCAGGGCATGGTGCGCATCGACGACCGCGACGCGCGGACGTACGACCTCACGGCGTTGCGCGACCGCATGGCCATCGTGCCCCAGGAGGTGCTGCTCTTCGGGGGCAGCATCCGCGAGAACATCGCCTACGGCCGCCCCGACGCCACCGATGCCGAGGTGGAGGCCGCCGCCCGCCGCGCCAACGCGCACGACTTCATCACCTCCTTCCCCGAGGGCTATGCCACCGTGGTGGGCGAACGCGGCATCCAGCTCAGCGGCGGCCAGCGACAGCGCATCGCCATCGCCCGGGCCCTGCTGAAGGACCCCGCCATCCTGATCCTCGACGAGGCCACCAGCGCGCTGGACAGCGAGAGCGAGCGCCTGGTGCAGGAGGCCCTCGAGGAGCTGATGAAAGGCCGCACGAGCCTGGTGATCGCCCACCGCCTCAGCACCATCCGCGACGCCGACCGCATCCTGGTGCTCGACAAGGGCGTGATCGCCGAAAGCGGCACCCATGGCGAACTGATCGCCAATGGCGACGGGCTGTACCACTCACTGAGCCGTGTGCAGCTCAGCGAGGCGTGATAGTTCCAGGGGTTCCCCTCAACCGGCAACCTGGCCCTGGAAGGTGCGTCTATTCCTTGGACCTATCCCTTGCTGCCCAATGAAACACATCATCAGCGCTTTGGTGCTTCATGGAATGGCAACCGGGGCCATGGCGCAATTCCCTCCGGCCACGGTGCAATGGATGGTGATGCTGCCTTACGGCAGTGATCAGGAGGTCCCCGCCCACATTGCAGTGGACCACGACACCACCTATTGGATGGTCCGCGACGACAACATGACATGGACCACCCAGGACGGTGTGATCCGCAGGTATGACCCGAACGGACTGGCACTGAACGGCTATTACCCGGAAGTGCGCTCCATCGGCTGCAACGCAAGCTTGGACCGGCCCATCGATTTCCTGGTGCGCAACGATTCCATCTGGGGTATCTCCTATTGGCAGTACTTGGGCGGCTCACCGCAGGACATCACCTTCTGCGCACAAGGGCCCGGTGACTACCACTGGTCCCCCGATGCGAATGCGAACGGCCCGGACCTCTGGGACCGTGCCACGGCCATGGCCGTGAAAGGGGCGGACCAATTCGTACTGGCCATGCACCAGGTCAATGCGACCGTGGCCGATGGCCGGTTGATCCGCATCGGCATCAACGGCGACGCGATCTGGGATGAACAATTGCCTATCGCCAACTATGGCGAAACCCACGCCTTGGTGATGATGCCCGGCGATTCACTGGGCGTGGCCGCCTTCCCCCTGTTGCATTGGTTCCAAACCGCCACCGGAGCCTACAGTTCCACCGATACGCTCTACAGCGGGGCGGCAAGTCCCGGAAGGATCATTCATGCCGGGAACGCCTTGTATTGGGCCGCACAGGACAGCGGAACCGTGCGCTACGGCAAGCTGGACGATAACGGCTCCCCTGTTTGGACGGGAACGGCCCCGGGCATCACGGTGATGGCCCTTGCCGTGGACGACCAGCAACGCTTGTGGATCGGCGGTAGCGCCAACGGCGAAGGCAAGGTGATCAAGGTGGAGGCCGATGGCGTGTTGAACGGCACATACACCTTCGGGGCATCCATCACGGACCTCGATTTCTCCAACGGCAGGCTCAGCTTCACCGGCCGCTGGCTGGCGAACGATCCCGCCACTTACCTCATCAACACCATCCCCCAGCCATGAACAGGAGCGTCGCATTCATCGTAGCGGCCGTGATGCTGTTGGCGGATGCTTCCGGCCTGCAGGCCCAGACCGCACTAACACCCGCCTGGGTCCATCAATGGAACTTCGGCCAGGACCCTTTGCCGGGGCTCTATGCCCCCCCTTCCAAGGACAACCACGTCATGGTGGACCCGGTAACCGGTCTGGTCCATTGCACCATCAGCGATGAACCGGGGGCCTTCTCCATTTGGAATGAACTTCTGTACACGTTCGATCCGCAGGGAACCGACCTGACCCCGGTACAGCCACCGGTGGTGGGCAATGTGCCGGAGGCCTATTACCCGGGTATCCTGTTCAATGGACATGCCACGTTCGAATCCGATGTCTACGACGGGAGTTTCATCGCGGCACACGCATTTACCCAAGTCCAGACCGGGAATTGGGCAACCTATGCTTCCTTCGGCACGATCGGCGGCTTGCATGGCATGGCATCCATGGAGCTTCCGGCCCCGGGTCCAACAGCCTTCCAAGTCACCCTTGGCGATGGCGGATATGTGTTAAGCTCCTCGACAGGCTTGGTCGGCTTGAACCCCGAAGGCTGGCCCATTTGGCGGGATCCCGCCGGGCCCGGAGTGCAGGACGTACACATGCAGGACGGAACGGCGTGGGCTTTGCTCGCCGACGGGCAAGTGGAACGGATCGACATGGCCACGGGGGTAGTGCTGCCGGGCATCACGGCAACCGTCACCGGGCAACGCCTCCTTGTTGGGCAGGATCAATTCTTCGGCGTGGAGGACCTTTACAACGGAAATGCGGAGGTGACCGGATTCGACGGGCAAGGCAACGTGGTGTACAACACGAACGTAGCCTTCGGCTCCAACGGAACAGTGACGGACGCGGTCCTGGACAACATGGGCAGGGTTTGGATCACCTTTACCGAGACGGACCTGAACGGTGCACCGATCACCGGGTTCCTGGCGGGGATCGGGGCGGACGGCACCGCACATGGGCCATGGACCTACGGCGCGAGCATGAACAGCATCGCATGTGATGCCGGGCAACTGTACATCACCGGAAGGGTCAACATCACCGACACCGATACCTATCTGATCGGCGTGGACATGGGTATCGCCATGACCACTGCTGACGAGGAAGTGAGCAAAACCACATTCGACGTGTGGCCCAATCCGACCAGGGATGAAATGCACTTCCTGTCAAATGCGAACATCCAAAAGATCGAACTGCTTGATGCCTCTGGCCGTGTGGTACGAAGTTGGTCCGATAAGCAGCGCTTGGCCGCTGGTGCATTGGACCTTTCCTGCACAGCGCCCGGTCACTATGTAGTACGGGCCCTCTCATTACGAGGAGTTTCCACGGCTTCCATCCTGATCCAGTAGCCCTTGGCCGCCAGCAGTGTCGCCGTCGCTGGGGCAAGCTGATCGCCAACACCGCCGGGCACTACCACTCGCTGATCCGTGTGCAGCTGAGCGAGGCGTGATCAGGGTCCGCACTAAAACCGCACTTCAACCACCTTCTTGGTGGCGAAGAAGTCCTCCTCGAAAACGCGCGACAGCTCGTGCACGCGGTAGCGCTGCTTCACGGGCAGCAGCTCGTCGGCCAGCTCGCCGCCCTTGAGGTAGAAGAGCCGGCCCTCCCCTTTCGGCACCAGGTGCTTGGTCATGCGTAGGAACTCGGGCAGGGTGGTCACGGCGCGGCTCACGATCGCGTCGTAGCGCTGCCGGTGGTCCTCGCTGCGCACCTGTTCGGCGGTGCAGTTGGTGAGCCCCAGGCCCGCGATGACGCCCTGCACCGCCGCGATCTTCTTGCCGATGCCGTCGATGCCGTGGAAGGTGCACTGCGGGAACATGATCGCCAGCGGTACCAGCGGGAAGCCGCCGCCGGTGCCGACATCGACGATGCGGCTGCCCTTCTTGAATTGCACCACCTTGGCGATGCCGAGCGAATGCAGGATGTGCCGCTCATGGAGGTGCTCGAAGTCCTTGCGCGAGATGAGGTTCACCCGCGCATTCCATTCCGCATACAGTGGGCCCAGGAGCGCGAACTGGTCGCGCTGCCTCGCGGAGAGGTCGGGGAAGTACTTGGTAAGCAGGCTCGGCATGCGGGCATGCGGTCATGCGCCCATGTGCACATGCTCGCATGGTCACACGGGCGCTTGCGCTCAGATGGCCTCCTTGCTGTTGTTCAGCATGTTCATCAGGAACTCCCGGGCGCGGAAGAGCTGCGCCTTGACGGTCCCCAGCGGCAGGTCGAGCTCCTCGGCGATCTCCTCGTAGCTGTACTCCTTGTAGTAGCGCAGCTCGATGAGGGTGCGGTAGCGGGGCTTGAGCTTGTCCACCACCTCCCTCATCACGGCGCTCTTCTGGTCGCGGATCACCACATCGGCCGGGTCCGGGCCGTGGCTGCGGATCTCGATCGTCATCTCATCCCCGTCGTCGGTGCCGATGGGGTTGTCGATGGACAGGGTCTTCTTCTTCTGCTTGCGGATCCAGTCGATGCAGTTGTTGGAGGCGATCTTGAAGAGCCAGGTGCTGAAGGCGTAGTTCGGCGTGTACTGCTTCAACCGGTTGAAGGCCTTGCCGAAGGCCTCGATGGTGAGGTCCTCCGCGTCGTCCTTGTTGTTGATCATCTTCAACAACATGAAGTAGATGGAGTCGCGGTAACGACCCATCAACTCGGCGTACGCCTTCTGGTCGCCCTTGTCCACGGCACGGCGCACGAGCAGATAGTCGTGTCGTGCCTTCTCGGAGAGGTTCTCGTTCACTTCCATCGGCGGGGCTTGATGACCAGGGTGCTGACGTAGATCAACGGTTCCAAAACTAAGAACAGCCATTCCAGGGGCAGTGCAAGGATGAGCAGCAGGGGGCCGGCCCCCAGGCGGTGCATGGCGAGCAGGGTGACGGGCAGGAAGGCGCCGACCTTGACGGCCAGCCCGACGGCGGCCTCGCGCCAGGCTCCCATGGCGAAGAGGGCCGCACATGCGCACCAGAAGACCATGCGGGCCAGGGGCAGCAGGGCCAGCAGCAGCTGGTGACCGGGCCGATAGTAGCGGGCCGTGGTGTAGTGGCGCCGCTTGCGGCGCACCCAGGTGGCCAGGCCCTCGGTGGCCCGTGTGACCATGAAGGTCCCGGGATCGGCCACGGCGGCGGTGTTGCGCGCACGGGCCACCTCGTTGATGAACAGGTCGTCGTCGCCGCTCATGAGGTGGTGGTGGCGGCGCGGCCCCCGGGCGTTGAAGAACACCTCGTGCGTATAGCCCAGGTTGCGGCCCACGCCCATGTACGGCAGGCCGGCCCGCGCGAAGGCGATGAACTGCACGGCCTTGGCGGTGCCGTCGTACCGCTCCAGCAGGTTGGTGAGGCCGGGGCGCCGCTCGTAGGGGCTGTGGCCGATGACGATGTGCCGCCGCTCGCTGAAGCCGCTGGCCATGTGGGAGATCCACTCGCGCCCCACCGGCCGACAGTCGGCGTCGGTGAGCAGGATGTGCGGGTGCCGGGCCGCACGCACGCCCACGCCCACGGCGATCTTCTTGCCGTAGCTGAACTTCTCGTCGGCCTGGATGTTCACCGTCCGCAGGCGCGGGAAGCGCGGCTTCATCCACTCCAGCACCTCGCCGGTGAGGTCCTGGCTCCGATCGTTCACCACCACCACCTCGAACTCGGCGTGGTCCTGCTCCATGAGCTCGGGGATGAGCTTCTCCAGAGCGGGCGCCTCGTTGCGCGCGCAGATCACCACGCTCACGGGAAGGTCGCGGTCGGGCTTCACCCGCTGGTTGCGGAAGGCCAGGCGGCTGAAGATGAACGCGTGGAAGAAGAACAGCACGGCGAGCGCGCCGCCCATCGCGAACACGAGCGTCTGGACCATGGAGAGGATGGCAGCGAAGCTACCGGGCTCACCCGCACCGCCCCTTTCCGGCCGGGGCCGGTTATGAACAGGTGCTCGGGGGCAAGTGGCGCGCGGCCCGGGGGCCCCATCTTTGCGCCGTGCATTTCGAGCTCCTCCGCACCGACCCGGCCAGCGACGCCCGCGCCGGGGTGTTCCACACCGACCACGGCCCCGTCCCCACCCCCGCCTTCATGCCCGTGGGCACCCTGGGCGCCGTGAAGGCCGTTCATCCCCGCGAGCTGCGCGTCGACCTCGACGCGCCCATCATGCTCAGCAACACCTACCACCTGTACCTGCGACCGGGCATGGCCGTGCTGGAGCACGCCGGCGGGCTGCACCGGTTCAACGGGTGGGACCGGCCGATCCTCACCGACAGCGGCGGCTTCCAGGTCCACTCCCTCAGCGACATCCGCAGGATCACCGAGGAGGGCGTGCACTTCCAGAGCCATGTGGACGGCAGCCGCCACCTCTTCACCCCCGAGTCGGTGATGGACCTGCAGCGGAGCATCGGCGCCGACATCTGCATGGCCTTCGATGAGTGCACCCCCTGGCCATGCGAGGCGGGCTATGCCACCGCCAGCATGCACCGCACCCACCGCTGGCTGGACCGCTGCCTTGAACGCTTCAACAGCACGGAGCCCAAGTACGGCCATGCGCAGGCCCTCTTCCCCATCGTGCAGGGCAGCACCTACGCGGAACTGCGGAAGCAGAGCGCGGAACACGTCGCCGGGAAGGGCGCCTACGGCAATGCCATCGGCGGCCTCAGCGTGGGCGAGCCCGAGGAGGAGATGTACGCCATGGCGGAGCTGTGCTGCCGCATCCTTCCGGCGGACCGCCCCCGTTACCTGATGGGCGTGGGCACGCCGTGGAACCTGCTGGAGAACATGGCGCGCGGCGTGGACCTGTTCGACTGTGTGATGCCCACGCGCAACGGCCGTAACGGCATGCTCTTCACCCGGGAAGGCGTGCTGCAGATCAAGAACCGCCAGTGGGCGGACCATCACGGTCCCCTGGACCCCGACGGCCATTGCTGGGCCGATACGGCGTACAGCAGGGCCTTTGTGCGCCACCTGTTCGCCAGCAACGAGATGCTGGGCCAGCAGATCGCCAGCCTGCACAACCTGGGGTTCTACCTGGGCCTGATGAAGGAGGCCCGCGAACGCATCCAGGACGGTAGCTTCACCACCTGGAAGAACGCGCTGCTGCCGAAATTGAAGGTGAGACTATGAAGATGCGCCAGCTCTACGTTGAGCTTCGGGCCTCGGGCTGCGGGCTGGATCGGGGACAAGCCCGCAGCCCGAGGCCCGTGGCCTGCGCGCAGGCCCTTGCGCGATAGCCTTGCACATGCTCCGCCTCTTCGACCGCTACATCATCCGCCAGTTCCTGGGCACCTTCTTCTTCATCCTGGCGCTCATCATGGCCATCGCCGTGGTGTTCGACATCAGCGAGAAGACCGAGGACTTCGCCAAGATGAGCGCCGGTGTCGGCGAGATCGTGCGCGAGTACTACGTGAACTTCGTGATCTACTACGCCAACTTCTTCAGCGGGCTGCTGATCTTCCTGGCGGTGGTCCTGTTCACCAGCCGGCTGGCGCACCGCAGCGAGGTGATCGCGGCCCTGAGCAGCGGCATCAGCTTCCCGCGGCTCATGTGGCCCTACTTCCTGGCGGCCACCTTCCTGGCGTTGCTGGCCCTGGCCGCCAACCACCTGGTGCTGCCCGCTGCCAACAAGGAGCGCCTGGCCTTTGAGGAGGAGCACATCCGCCTGGCCTTCCAGGTGAAGGGCCGCAACATCCACCGCGAGATCGCCCCGGGCACCATCGCCTATGTGGAGAGCTTCAACGCCCAGCGCCGCGTGGGCTACCGCTTCAGCTTGGAGCATTGGGAGGACGGTCGCCTCACGCGCAAGCTCATGAGCGAACGCGCCGTGTACGACAGCCTCACCGGTCGCTGGCATGTGGAGGACTGGACCCTGCAGGACATCGACGACACCGGCGGCACCCTGACGCGGGGCCAGGCGCTGGACACCCTGATCCCCCTGGTGCCCTCCGACCTGGGCCAGCGCAACGAGAACGCCATGAGCATGACCACCGCCGAGCTCGACCGGTTCGTCGCCGAGGAACGCATGCGCGGCAGCGACACCACCGCCTTCTACCTCATCGAGAAACACCAGCGCACCTCCGCCCCCTTCGCCACCTACGTGTTCACCCTCATCGGCGTGAGCATCAGCAGCCGCAAGGTGCGCGGAGGCACCGGCGTGCACCTCGCACTCGGCGTGCTCCTGGTCCTGCTCTACATCTTCAGCAGCAAGATCACCACCGTGGCCGCCACCAACGCCGGCCTCGACCCGCTGATCGCCGTGTGGCTACCCAACCTCATCTTCGGCGCGGTCGGCGTCTGGCTCTACCGCACCGCCCCCAAGTAGCCTGGCGCCCCCCCCCCGGTCAGCAGGATGGGCTTGCCGCCCATGGGTACCGTTCAAAGGTCTTTCATCCGTTTCACCGCTGCACCACCACGCGCCCCAAGCCGATGTGCGCGCCGTGCGCGAGCACATGGATCCCATACACCCCGGGAGCCAGGTGCTGCAGGTCGAGGTGCATGCGATCGCCGCCTGGAGACCGTACTCGAAGGACAGGTCGACCGGCTGCGTCCATCGCGACGACCTCGGTGGAGCCCTCCGTGCCTTCGAGCCAGACATCGCCTCTGGTGGGCGAGGGTGATATGCGGATCCGCGACGGGCTCAACAGCTGCCCGGTCCCGGTGCTGATCGGTAGCCCGCAATCCAAGGTCGCCGTCCCACCCAGCACGAAGTCGAACCCCGTGGACGAGGTGGTGTAGTTGTTCACGAAAAGGTAGTAGAGATCGTCCGCGACAACGTTCAGCACCGGGCAATACGGGTTGCCGGGACCGGCCGGTACCGCATTGGAGGTGCCACTGACATCCAGACCGGTCTCGCCAAGTGGACCATACGAACTACTGCCATTGCACGCGGCAGGTGAGGTGGATGGCGTATGCGTGGTGCAGAAGCTGGTGTCGCCGGCGTTGAACAGGAGCCAGTCGTAATCCGGATAGACGCCACCATTGACCGTGTCAGGTCGGATGAGGAAGGTGAATGTGCCTGAAGAGGTGAAATGGAGCCGGATCCACTGGCTCTGATATTCGCTGATGTCGCAGTACTGAGCGTTCTCATCCAGCACGGAACCCGGTCCGTATGGCGTGCCATTGAAGTGCTTCGATTCGCAGACGGGCAGCGCCGCACGCAGATCGCTGTGGGACACCACGGCGCAAACGGACATGGTACCGGTGCCCGGCGCAGCACCCCGCCAGATGCGCACGTACATGGTGTCCCCGGGTACCAGGTCCGATCGGTCGATCACCGGCATCATACCCACCGCATCGTCATCGTCGCATTCAACGAAGACGGGGGCCGTGCATGGGCCGCCGTACAAGGCCATGCCGCCATCGGTGATGGAGCCCTCCTCCGTGGTGATCGCCAAGGCACCATCGGGAGGGACCACTACTGCGAACCAGGCATCGGGTGAGCCCGGAAAAGCACAGGGCGGCACCCCTCCATCGCCAGGCGAGGTGGAATAGATAGCGCCCGCCGTGCTCGCAACGATGAAATTGCACGCGAACGCATTCACGGTGAGCAGAGGCGCACCGCAGGGGCTATCGCTCTGCGCAGTTCCCTGCAGGCACAGAAGCAAGGCTGCCAAGGGGAGCGCGGGACGGAGCAGCATCGGTCGGGTGTTCATCAAGGTATGGGTCGCGAAGAACGAATGTATCAGCGGCCAGAGCGGATCGCGTGTTCATGCCATGAACCGTTCACCCTGGCCCATGAATGGCATGGTTGGGAGGGATGCACGGGGTGGGATGCTCGATGCGCGCCTCGGTACGATGAAAAGGCAACGGGGAGAATGCGTGAACATTCCCCCCGTTGATCCTGAACTCCTGCGGTACGTGGACCTTACGGATCGCGATCTTCGGTCACCGCACGGCCGCACGTACCGCTCCCCTCGCTCCGATCGCACTCACCACATAGAGTCCCGGTGCCAGCTCAAGTTCCATCCTTTCGCCACCGCTGAGCGCAATGGTGCGGACCAGTTGCCCATTCGACGCGAGCACTTGGAAGGTCCCCGCCGCGGCGGCGCGGTTCGTGATCGCCAGGTGCCCCGGTGCCGGACTGGTCGCCGAGACCAAGGCCGTCGCATCCCGTTCCCCGACCGAGGCCGTTCCGCTGGGCGCGAACTCCCAGGTCATGGGGGCGTAGTTGTTCTCGATCTTCATGAAGCAGTAACCGGCACTGGCCGTTGCGGTCCAGCCGTCGTAGTATCCCGGCGAACCGGGGATGCCCACCACGGCCGTCCACTGGTCCGTCGAGGCGTTGTAGGCATGGAAGTCGCCGAAGTAGTCGGTGCCTTCCCCGCCGAAACCGGCGTAGCCCACTCCGTTGATCGCGAAGGCGGCAGCGTCGGTCCGACCATCGCTGGGATAATCGGCGCGCTGGGTCCAGGTGTTGGCGGCCGGATCGAACTTCCAGAGCTCCCGCAGGGCGATCCCGAGCTCATCCCGGCCGAAGACGATGAACACATCGCTGCCGAGGGAGAAACCGCTGGCCTGGAAGACCCAGGACCCGCCAAAGTCCGCCTTCTGCGTCCATGCATCGGCATCGGGTTCGTATTCCCATGTATCGCGGTAGGTGTAGGGGTTGTTCACCCCGCCCACCATATACGCCTTACCGTTGCACGTCGCTGTGGCCATGGAGCCGCGAGCAGGCCCGGGGAAGTCGTTCTTCTGCGTCCAACTGTTGCTCACCGGGTCGTAGGCCCACACATCACTGAGCCCCGTACCCATCTGGGAGATACCGCAGACAACGTAGCCCTTGCCGTTCAGCGAGAACGCACCAGCGATCCGCCGCGCAGTGCCAGGGAATGGAGCGATGTTCGTCCATGTGTTCGCCAGGGGATCGAACTTGCGGAAGATGCTGTTCATCGTTCCCGCGCAGGTGATCCCGGTCCCGTAGTAGGAATCGTCGCCGATGCTGAAGGAAACACCGTCATACCGGCAATCCGGGTGGTCGGCCTTCTGGGTCCAGGTCTGGGCCGTGCCGCCGCTGGCGATCAGAACGGCGGCCAGGGCAAAGCCCATGCGGGAGTTGTTCTTAAGGGTGCTCATGGTTCGTGCTGGTTGATCTTGACGCCCAAAGCAAGAGGTGTAGGCGGCGCATGTCACGCGAAGGTCCACGAACCGCAGCCATGGCCCCATGAACGTCCGCTCTGTTCAGCATGGACGGCTCAACTTTGCAGCATCATGTCGGCCGGACCGCAGCTCGTTCGCAGTTTCATGGCCATCAGCTTGCTGCTGGCCTGCGTCGAGGCTGGTGCCCAGCGCTTCAGGCCGGACCTGGAGATACGCGCGGCCGACTCGCTGTACCAGCGAGAACGGTTCGCCGACGCCTTGTTGCGCTACCAGCTGGCCTTGCGCCAGGCGGCGACGCGCAGCGACTCGGCCAGCATGGCGCGTGCGAGCTGCATGATGGGCGTGATCCATGGTCGCACGGGCTCGGGGGACAAGGCCAACGAATACCTGGACGCGGCGGCCCGTATGGCGGCCACGCTACAGGATACCACGCTGTTGATCCGATGCCTGAAAGGACTTGGCAACGTGTGTGAACTGGACGGCGACCACGACTGTGCGCTGAGCCACTTCCAGGAAGCGTTGATGGCGGCCCGGGAGGCGCGCGCCGAGCCGGCCGAGCTCCATCTGCTCAACAACATCGGCGTGGTATGCACCAAGAGCGGTGACCTCGCCATGGCCGACGGCCATCTCCGGAACGCGTTGGGCATGGCCGAACGTCTCCAGGACAGCACCGGCATGCTGATGACCCTGAGCAACCTGGGCAACAACATGGTGGTGCAGGGCCGCGCACGGGAAGCGCTTCCCATCTTTGACCGCGCACTGGGCATCGCGCGGCAGCTTCATGCCGTGGAGGACGAGGCCACCGTGCTGGAGCAACGCGCGGAGGCCTACCGCCGCATGGGTGAGCCCGGTCGCGCTTTGGAGGACTTCGCGCGATTCCATGACCTGGAGGACTCGCTGGCCCGTGCCCGGAACACCGCGCGCATGGCGGACCTGGAGATCGACCATCAACTGGCGCTGAAGCGCATGCAACTGGCCCAGCTGCAGGCCGAAAAGGAGAAGGGCGCGCTCTCGCTCGCTGCGGAGAAGGAACGAGCCGAGCGGCAGCGCTGGATCATCGCCCTGGTGGGCCTGTTCGCGATCACCGCGCTGGGCGGTCTCTACCACGTGTTGTGCCGTGCCCGCACCATCCGTTCGCTCAACCAGCGGCTCTCCCGCAACCTGGACGAGAACGAGCGCCTGCGTGCCCTCATCAAGCAGGACCTCGACCATTATCGCTCCATCGCCCTGCGCAAGCGCATGAACCCGCACTTCGTGTTCAACTGCCTCAACAGCATCCAGAGCGCCATCCTGCACGACGATCGCAAGACGGCCAGCGTGCGCCTTTCGCGGTTCGCGCAGCTCATGCGCCGCATGCTCGACCTGGCCGATAAGGACCTGGTCCCCGTGTCCCAGGAGCTGGAGGTGCTGGACATGTACGTGGAACTGGAAACGCAGCGCTTCAACGGCGGCTTCCGCTTCGTCAAGCAGGACCGCAGCGGGCACGACCTGAAGGCCCTGGCCATTCCACCGATGCTCCTCCAGCCGCACATCGAGAACGCCATTCACCACGGCTTGCTCGGTGCCACCGGAGATCGTGAGCTGCGAATGGAGGTTGCTGCGGGGCCGCATACCTTGGAGTTCACGATCATGGACAACGGCATTGGGCGAGCCGCCGCCCGCGCACGCGCCCAGCGTGAAGCCGGTACCCACCGCTCCGTGGGCAGCAGCCTCACGGCGGAACGGCTCGAGCTCTTGAAAGGCATGCACGGCGGGCAGGTGCAGCAGCGCGTGGAGGACCTGGTGAACCCCGATGGCTCGCCCGCTGGCACACGGGTGAAGCTGGTGCTGCCGCTGATCCCCATTGAACAAGCCGTGCGATGGAACGATTGAGGGCCGTGCTCGTGGACGATGAGCCCGATGCGCTGGATGCGCTGGACACCGCGCTCGCGGCGTTCTGTCCGGAGATCGATGTGCGCGCCCAGGTGACCAACGGCACGGATGCCATCGCCGCAGTGGCATTGCATGATGCACAGGTTCTGTTCGCCGATATCCGCATGCCGGACATGTCCGGGCTGGAGGTGGTGGAGCGTCTGGGCACCGCACGGCCTCCAGCTGTGGTGTTCGTCACCGCGCACGACGACCAGGCCATCCGGGCACTGAAGCTCCGGGCCTTCGATTACCTGCTCAAGCCGATCGATGTGGAGGAGCTGATGATCACCGTTTCACAACTGGTCCGCTTGCTCTGCGAGCCAGGACTTGAGGGCTCCCGTGTGCTGGCCTCCCGCCTCAGCGTGATGACCAACAAAGGCACCGAGCTCATCGACCCGCAACGCATCGTGCGCGTGGAGGCCAGCGGCAGCTACAGTTACCTGCATCTCACCGAAGGCAGGCCCTTGCTGGTGTCGCGCAAGCTGGGCGAATTGGAGGCCGAACTGGAGCAGCACGGCTTCCTTCGCGTACATCGCTCCCACCTGGTGAACGCGAAGCACGTGGTCCGCTTCACTCCGGGCCGTGCAGGCCATCAGCTTGTCCTGAGCAACGGCGACCTCGTGGAGGTGGCGCGGGGCAAGCGAGCCATGCTCGCCAACGCGATCGGCGGGCGCTGATGCTGCGCAACGCCGCTCAGTGGCTGTGCTCCCCGCTGTTGGTCATCATCGCCATCAGGTAGTACGCGCCGTTGATCACCACTTCTGCGTCGGAAGGCACGGGTTGCAGGAAGGTCACGCCGGTCCAGCCGTCACGGGAAACGCCGCGCTTCACCTGCACCCGCTGGAACCGCATGGGGCCGCTGTGGTCGTGCGCTGAGGCGGGTTCCGTGCCGTGACCGTGGTCATGCAATGCTTCCTCGGCTTCGTGCTCATGTTCATGTGCTTCGCCTTCGGCATGGTCATGCGCTTCCCCCTCGGCATGGTCATGCGCCTCCTCCGTGTGAATGAAAACGTAGTCCAGCCCGTTGCTGTTCACCACGGCGGCGGTGGGCACCGCGGGAAGTTTTTCGTTGCCCAGGTCGATCATGGCCGTAACGCCCATGCCGTCGATCAGGCCGGTTTTGTCACCGGTGATGTGCGCATGCACGGGCAGGGTCTTGGTCTCGCTCTGGAAGGCGCTGCCGATGGCGAAGATCTCTGCGGTGTAGCTGCGGCCCGGCACGTTGGTGAGCGCCAGGTCCACGCGCTGGCCCTTCTTCACCCGGGCGATATCCTGCTCGTATACGAACACGTCCACGTGCAGCTCGCTGTTGTTCACCACGCGCACCATGGGTGCTTCACCGCCCACGCGGCTGCCCACGTTCACGTTGATGTGCGCCACGGTGCCGTCGATGGGGCTGGACACGTTGATGGTGGCGCGGATGTCATCCGCCTCCAGCTTATCTGGATCGAGCCCCCAGAGGCGAAGCACCTGCGCACCGGCCTTCACATCGGCCAATAGCGAGGCATGGTCCGCGGTGGCCTGCTGCATGGTCTTCTGCGCGTTCACGTTGTTGCGCGCGAGCTCGGTCTGCCGCTCCAACTCGGCCTTTGCATAGGTGAGGCGCGCGCGAGCGTCGATGTGGTCGCGCTGCAACTGGGCGATCTGCTGGTCGGCGAGGATCACCAGTGTCTGCCCTTTGCGCACCTGATCGCCTTCCTGCACCAGCACCTCGCGCACGGTGGCGGGTACGGCGGCGCTCACGTCGGCGATGTTCTGCGGGGGCACCTTCAGAAAGCCGGTGGCTTGCAAGGAGGATGTGAGGTCTCGGAGCTCCACACGACCCAGCTCGCCGTCGATGGCCTTGAACTGCTCCGGGCTCACCACGGGCGACTCGCCAAGGTGCTCGTTGTGTGCGTGGGCCTCTTCACCGTGGCCTTCCGCGGCGTGATCATCGGTGGAAGTGCCCGAAGGTCCGCATGCGGCGAGGGTGAGGAGAAGTGCGAGGATGAGCAGGTGAGGAAGTGAGAAGGGTGAAGGTGGTGAGAGGGGTGAAGGTGGGGAGAAGGGTGAGCGTGGGGAGAGGGGTGAGGGTGGTGAGGGTGTGAGGATGTGAGGAAGTGAGCATGGATACCTCTCTACTTCACTTCGCTCATGCCATTCGCGGTTCTTGTTCATCTGAGGGTGGATGCGCACGTTACGCTCCATGGTGTTCGCGGTAATGGAATTGCCCGAGCTGGACCGAAGCGCTGCGGGAACAGTACGTGATAACGCGCTGTAGCCGTTGTGTGCGCCACCGGGATGGTACTTCGCTGTGCTCATGATCGTTCGGTGTTAGAGGCCCCGAAGGGCGCGCAGGTGCAGGATGGTGAGGGCGAGTTCGTACCGCACGCGCAACTGCTCGGTACTGATCCGGAAGTACTGATCCATGCCTTGGGCGAACTGGAAGTAGTCCACCTCGCCCGCGCGGTAGGCGCGCTCGGCGTCATCGCGCAGGGTGTTTGCCAGTGCAGCGCCGGTGCCTTCATAATAGGCGAGGTTTTCGCGTAGCTGTTCGTACTGCGCCTGAGTGCGCAGGCGTTCGCTGCTTCGTTCGCGGCGTGCGGCTTCGAGTTCGTGAGCTGCCATCTCGCTGCGCAGGCGTGCGGCCTTGGTGCGTGCACCTTGTCCGCTGCCGGGCAGGGGCACGCTGGCGCCGATCAACCAGCCGCTGAACGGCGCGACACCGTCGAAGGTCTGGTAGAAGCCGCCCCCTTGCAGGCTGGGCGCCCATTGGCTGCGCTGCAGTTTCCATTCGGCCTCGGCCACCTGCGCCCGTTGTTCCATCGCGAGGACGAGGGGATCGCCACCGCCGCCCGGATCCGGAGCGCGTGCGGTGTTCAGCAGTTCACTCACCACGGGCATCGCATTCTCCAGCGCACCCGCCCAGCGTTCCACCTCGGCGCGGTGGACCAGCAGCTCGGCCTGTGCCCGGCGCAATTGCAAGTGCACCTGCTCGGTGCGGCTCTGTGCGGTGGTCTTTTCCAGCCGACCGGTCTCGCCGACATCGAAACGCTGCGTGGCGAAGTCAGCCATGGAGGCGTAGATGCTGTCGAGCTGTTCGAGCAGCCGCACCTGTTCCAGGCCCATGGACCATTGCAGATACGCTCCGCCCGCGCTTTCCTTCACCAAGGCGCTGGTGGTGAGCTTCTCGCTTTCGGCGAGCCGCATGCTCTCCTTCAGGTAGTCCGCACGACGCGCCACCGTGGTGGGGAAGGCGAAGCCCGTGGTGGCCTGCAGGTTGATGTCCGATCGGTACGGCCCCTGGATCTGTCCTTGCATGAACTGCACGTTCAGTGGCTGCAGCTCGAGGGCCGACTTGCGCAGGACTTCCTGCTCCTGCACCTTCAACGCTGCGGCGGTCATGCTCGGGTGGTTGCGCAAGGCCCGGGCGATCACCGTGTCCAGGGTGACCGGTGCCTGTGCGTGAGTGTTCGCGCCGATCAACAGCGCCGTCATCGTGGCAACAACCGCAGTGCGCGGCGCACGCGGCCGACCGGTGCGCATGAAGAGCATGTAGAGCGCAGGCAGCACCACGAGGGTGAGCGCCGTGGCCGTGATCAGGCCGCCGATCACCACGGTGGCGAGCGGCCGCTGCACCTCCGCGCCCGCGCTGCCGCTGAGGGCCATGGGCAGGAAACCGAGCGAGGCCACGGAGGCCGTCATCAGCACGGGCCGCAGGCGGATGCGCGTGCCTTTCAGCACCCGTTCCTCCAGGTCGGTGATGCCTTCGCGCTCCAGCTCGTCGAAGGTGGCGATGAGCACGATGCCGTTGAGCACGGCCACACCGAAGAGCGCGATGAAACCCACGCCGGCGCTGATGCTGAAGGGCATGTCGCGCAGCAGCAGGGCCGCCACGCCGCCGATGGCGCTCATGGGGATGGCCGTGTAGATGAGCAGCGCACGTTTCACGCTATGGAAGGTGAAGAAGAGCAGGAGGAAGATCAGCAGCAGCGCAACGGGAACGGCCACGAGCAGACGGGCGTTGGCGGCGCGCAGGTTCTCAAAGGTGCCGCCGAAGGTGTAGGAATACCCGGTGGGAAGGATCAGTTCGCTGCCCATGCGCTGCGCGAGTTCTTCCACGAAGCTCTCCACATCGCGGTCGCGCACGTTCACACCCACCACGATGCGTCGCCGGGCGTTCTCGCGGCTCACCTGCGCGGGGCCGTTCACCAGGGCCACCTCGGCCACCTGCTTCAGCGCGATCTGCCCGCCGCCGGGCATGGCCACCAGCAGGTTGGCCACGTCCTCGATACGCTGGCGCTGGTCCTGCTGCATGCGCACCACCAGGTCGAAGCGGCGCTCGTCCTCGTAGATGGCACCCGCCACCTCCCCGGCGAAGGCCGTGCGCAGCGCGCGGTTCAGGTCGGCGATGTTCAGGCCGTACTGCGCCACGCGCGCGCGATCGTAGGTGACGGTGATCTGCGGCAGGCCGGCCACCCGTTCCAATTGGGGTTCGCCCGCGCCCTCTACTTCGCGCACCAACGCGGCCACCTTCGTGCCGAGCAGGGCCAGGGTGTCCATGTTGTCGCCGTACACCTTCACGGCCACGTCCTGCCGTATGCCGGTCATCAGTTCGTTGAAGCGCATCTGGATGGGCTGCGTGGCCTCGAAGAACACACCCGGGATCACCTTCAGCGCCTTCATCATGGTGTCCTGCAGGCTCTCGCGGTCGCGGGCGGTCACCCACTCGTCCTTGTCCTTCAGGATGATCATCAGGTCGGTGGCCTCGGGCGGCATGGGGTCGGTGGGGATCTCGGCACTGCCGGTGCGGCCCACCACTTGCTTCACCTCGGGGAAGCCCAGGAGGATCTTCTCCACCTTCTCGTTGTTGGCGGTGCTCATGCTGAGCGAAGCGCCCTGCGGCAGGATGCTGTGGAAGGCGAAGTCGCCCTCCTCCAGGGTCGGTATGAATTCGCCGCCCATGCGCGTGAAGGCGAAAAGGCTCGCACCGAAGAGAAGCACCGCCGTGACCACCACGCTGATCCGGTTGCGCAGGGAGAACGCGATGACAGGGCTGTACCAGCGCTGGAAACGGTCCATCATACGGTCGCTGAGGTTGCGCTTGTACGCCGTGTTGCGCGAGAGGGCCAGCGCGCTCATCATGGGCACGTAGGTGAGGCTGAGGAGCAGTGCGCCGATGATGGCGAAGCTCACTACGGCGGCCATGGGGCGGAACATCTTGCCTTCGATGCCCACCAGCGTAAGGATGGGGATGTACACGATGAGGATGATGATCTCGCCGAAGGCCGCACTGCGGCGGATCCGGCTGGCGCTGTTGTACACCTCCTCGTCCATCTGCGCGCGGGTGAGCATTCTACCCTTGAAGCGTGCGTGCAGGTGGTGCAGCGTGGCCTCCACGATGATCACCGCGCCGTCCACGATCAGGCCGAAGTCGATGGCACCGAGGCTCATCAGGTTGCCGCTCATGCCGAAGAGGTTCATGAGGATGATGGCGAAGAGCATGCTGAGCGGGATCACGCTGGCCACGATGAGGCCCGCGCGCCAGTTGCCCAGGAAGAGCACCAGCACGAGGATCACGATCAGCGCGCCCTCCAGCAGGTTGGTGCGCACGGTGCCGATCGCGCGGTCCACCAGGCTGGAGCGGTCCAGGTAGGGTTCGATCATCAGCCCCTCGGGCAGCGACTTCTGGATCATGGGGATGCGCTCCTTCACGGCCTTGATCACCTCGGCGCTGTTGGCACCTTTGAGCATGAGCACCATGCCGCCCACCACTTCGCCCTCACCGTTGCGCGTGAGCGCGCCGTAGCGCGGGGCGCTGCCGTAACCCACGGTGGCCACGTCGCGCACCAGCAGCGGCACGCCGTTGCTGCCGTTCTTCACCACCACCTGCCCGATGTCCTCGGGCGTGCGCAGCAGGCCGCTGCCCCGGATGCTGTAGCTGTTGGGCCGCTTCTCGATGTAGGCGCCGCCGGTGTTCTCGTTGTTCTTCTCCAGCGCGGTGAACACCTCGGCCAGTGTCACGCTCATGCTCTGTAGCCGCTTGGGATCGATGCTCACTTCGTACTGCTTCACCAGACCGCCGAAGCTGTTCACCTCGGCCACACCGGGCGTGCCCAGGAGCTGGCGCGCCACCACCCAGTCCTGGATGGTGCGCAGCTCCGCCGGACTGAAGCGCCCCTCGTACCCTTCGCGCGGATGCAGCGCGTAGTGGTAGATCTCGCCCAGGCCGGTGCTCACCGGGGCCAGGAAGGGCGTGCCCATGCCGGGCGGGATCTGGGCGGTGGCATCGCCCAGGCGTTGGTCCACCAAGGTGCGCCCGAAGTAGGTGTCCACCTTCTCCTCGAACACGATGGTGATCAGGCTGAGGCCGAAGCGGCTCACCGAGCGGATCTCCACCAGGTCGGGCAGGGAGGCCATGCTGCGCTCGATGGGCGCGGTGATGAACTGCTCCACCTCCTGCGCCGCCAGGGTGGGCGCGTAGGTGATCACCTGCACCTGGTTGTTGGTGATGTCGGGCACCGCATCGATGGGCAGCTGCGTGAGCGACCAGCCGCCGTTGGCGATGAGCAGCACCGTGAACAGGCCCACGATGGCCTTGTTCCGTATGGAGAACCGTATGACCGCGTCGATCATGGAACGAATGCGTTGGATCCCGGTGGATCGGGATCCGTGTTGGACGGAAGGAACCGGGAACGCACGGGGCCGGGCCTCACCGTGCGGCGGCGCTCAGCGCCTGATCAGGCGCGCGGCGGGTTCCACTTGGAACCGGAGAAGGAAACGAAGTGCAGGGTCTCTTCGGCCGGGCTCAGCGCGATGGCGGCGCGGGACAGTACCAGGCGGAAGTTGCCGTGTGTCGATGCCAAGGCGATGCCGCTGCACGCGCAGAACACGTCCGAGCACCCATCGTCGAACGGCGTATGGTCGTGTTCGCCCGGCGGTAGGTCGGCGTGTTGGTGTCCTTCGCTGTCGTCGTCGTGGTGGCCGAAGTCGCTGTGGTGTTCCAGGATGTGCAGCACCACCTTGGGCACGCGCACCCACTCGTGCATCTCCATGGCGCTCCAGGCATAGAGGGCCAGGGTGAAGAGGAACAGCAGGCGGCGCATCCTGGGGCAAAGGTATGCTCTTCAACGGCACACCTGGGCCGGTTGTTCGGGACGCTGTCCTGACCAGGCCCCCCATGCATGCTTCCGGTTCTGTACGGATCATAAGCATCACCCATTGGCACCGGTTCGGATCGGAACGAATGGCGCCTTCGGTGAAAGGACGGTCAATCCTTGATGAACCGTACGGTATGGGCTGAGGACGACGTTTGGATCCGGGCCGTGTAGGTGCCCGTGGGCAGGCTGCTGGTATCGATCGTGGTACTCCTGCCGAAACGGCCGGCCATACTTCCGAGGGTGTTCAACACCTCGATGCCGATGAGTTGCTCATTTGCAGGTATTTCGAAGGTGATACGCCCGTTGGTCGGGTTCGGCCAGGCGCGGACCGATCCGAGGGTGTCCCGTTCATGTACCCCCACATCGTTGTACAGCTTGCCGTTGCGGTAGATGCGCGCACCGTACAGGTTGCCGTCCGGGCTTTCCCAGAAGCTCACCACGCCGCCGTTGCCATCGGGCAGTTCCGTTCGCAATTCATAGAACGGGCCGTTCACCGTGGCGAACGATACGGCTTCCTCCCAGGCAAGGGTGCCATCGGGCCGCACACGCATGGCGCAATACATATGCGGGCCGCTCATGTCCATGATCGCGATCACGGCGCCGCTATCGCTGGGTACCAGGCGGCTGGTGGGAATGTAGACGCTCTCGATGATGACGGGCAGGCCCGTGGCGGACCATTGTGGCGCACCGGTGGCGAGGTCGTGCCGCTGCACGTAGAGTCCGCTGCTGTCCGTACGGTCGTCAAACCAACTGGTGAACAGGCTGCCGTCGTGCACCATGGCGCTGAGCGCACCCTGGCCGGATGCGGCTTCGCAAACAGGAACAACGGCCGGGGACCAGAGCGAGGACCCCGTGGTGTCGATGCGGTTCATCCGCAGATCACCGTAGTATTCCCATACGCTTGTCAACGCACCTTCGTCGTCCTTCGCGGTGGTGAACCCATACGCGAGACCATTGGCGTCGGCGACATCCAGATACGCGGGCCATACCGCGATGCCGAGGCTGTCGAAGCGCTGGGCTTTCAGGCACGTACCTGCTCCATTGGCGCAACGGATGTTGAACACGATCCCGCCCGCACCATCCGGATCGACGCTGTACGGGCCGATGTAGTTGGCCCCCACCGGTTGTCCAGGCAATGGGAAGTCCGTGGTGCCGTCCATGTGCAAGCGCTGCATCCGGCAACCGTATCCACCGCCGCTACAGCCTTCGCAATACGCGACCAGGAACGCGCAGTCGCCGCTGGCCACCAGTTGCATGCTGCGATAGTCCAACCCGACAAGCAAGGTGGAAGGCCCGGCCCACATGGCGCTCCCATCGGTGTTGAACCGCATGGCCCACACGGTATCCGCCGCATTGACACTGGCACCGGAAAAGAAGGACACGAGCACCGAGCCATCGGGCAGGAGCAACGCGGCCGTCTGGTTCACGCTGCGTCCGGGCTGGTCCCAGAGCAGTTCGCCGTTCGCCGCCCACAGCGCATTGCCCTCGCTGTCGAAATGCTGACCGTACAGTTGTGCGCGTGCGGCATCGTTGCGCAGGTCGCTCCAGAACGCGAAGTAGCCGCTGTCGGCATCGGAGATCGCGGTCAGGTGCCGCTGGGAGTTGGCGGCATTGCAAACCACCATGGGAGCCGCGGGGTCAGTGCTCCATTGCGCCTGTGCGCGGTAGGCTGTGACCAGCAACAGCATGAGGGCGAGCGCAGTGACCAGGCAGCCCCAGATGGCCGCTTGGTATAGCCGTTCTGTGATCTTGTTGCGGTCCATGCAGGAGGTAATGGGCGAGTGCATGATGCTGGCGTTGATGGATCGAAGCAAGCGCGGTGAGCGTCACCGGAAAAGCTGTTCCGAGTGAGTGGTCGCAATGCTGAGCGAGCGGATCAACCCGCCAGCGCCCGCATCACCTCTTCCTTCTTCCTACGGCTGATCTCCACGCGCATGCTGTTCTTCAGCACCACATGGCCATCGTCCAGGTGGGTGATCTGGGCCTTGTTCACCAGGGTGCTTCGGTGTACGCGCAGGAAGCCCAGCGGACCCAACATATCCTCATAGTCCTTCAGGGTGCGGGCACTGACGAAGCGTTTACCATCCGCGGTATGCAGTTCGGTGTAGTTGTCGTCCGCCGTGCAGTACGTGAGGTCCGCCGGAGTGATGAAGTAGGTGCGGTCGCCGCTGGTGAGGGTGAGCTTCATGGCGGCCTCATCACGATGGCCGATGTTGCTGAGGAACTGCTGCTGCATGGCCGAACGGTCCTGATCAGGGTGCCGCTGCTTGAAGCGAGCGAGGGCCAGCTTCAATTCATCGGGCTGCACGGGTTTCAGCAGGTAGTCCAGCGCGCTGAAGCGGATGGCCTGGATGGCGTAGCGCTGAAAGCCGGTGCAGAAGATCACCTCGAAGGGCCAGGAACCCAGTTGCTGTAGCAGGTCGAAACCGCTGCCGCCGGGCATCTCCACATCCAGGAAGAGCAGGTCGGGCTTGAGCGCACCGATGCGCTCGGCAGCTTGCGCGATGTTCCCCGCTTCGCCAAGGACCTCCACTTCCGGATGCGCCACCAGGATCCCCCGCAGGTAATCCCTGTTGGCCGCATCATCGTCCACGATCACGGCTTTGATCATCGCGTTCTGCTTGCCCGCAAGATAGAGGACACGCAGGACGCGGTCGCCGCGCACGAGGAACAAGGGACTTTGCTGTTGTGGTCGCCCCACGGTCTTCTGCATGGATCACGGATCCAAGCGGTGATCACACCGTGATCGGTGCGCTATCGATCCGCCACCTGCAGCTTGCCCGTAGCGATGATCCCCTGATCCCTCAGAAGCCGGAACACATAGCTGCCGGCTGCAAGGTCGCCGCGCGGAATGATGGTCGTGGTACCTGATACACGCTGCGTGTGCACCGATCGGCCGATGGCATCAAGCAGTACGAGCACGGTATTCGACGGCACGGCACCTTCGGGCAACTGCAAGATGGCGTTGTCGATCATCGGGTTGGGCGACAAGGACACGAGATACTCGTCGGCGATATCCGCGATGCCCGTTGTACCGCAAACTGCCGCGGACACGGAGGCCGTACGATCCGTCATGGTCAGCGTGAGCGGTGCTTCGGAGGCCCATGGCCCCATGTCCTGGAAGGTCTGGTCCGGCGCTATCTGCGGCACCGACGCTTGGTACGATCCGTAGTCCTGGCTCGGACAATAGGGACAGGTGGAACCATCCGGGGCGAGCTTCAGGAGGCGCTGCACATAGTTGGTCGTGCCAGCGGTAAGGCCGGTCACCAGCAGGTCGCCATCATCAGCAATGGACACGCGTGAGAACCGGGAGTACACGAGACCGGATGTGGGCGGGTACTGCTTGCTCCATTCAAGTTGGCCGTTGTTATCGAGCTTGGTGATGGTTGGAGCGATGTCATCATAACTGGGTGGCGCTTCCGTGGCTCTCCCAACTATCACATAGCCGCCATCCGAATGCGCGGTTATGCCCCAGCCTGTTGTCATGTCGGCTGTGGACACCTTGGTCATCCACAATGGAGTACCCGCTGCATCAAGCGCCAAAACGGCAATTTGTGGCCAGGTGCCAAGCACCAGCTCATTGGACTTCCCTGCCAGCACGATGGTGCTATCGGGACCGATGGTGACACCGAAGACATCGAACCCATGGGTCGTCGAGTTGTACCAATGCATCCATTCGGTCGCACCGGTAAGACCATCCTTCCGAACGACGAGGTGCGGCTGCTGGTAACCTTCGGCCCATCCGGCGAAGATCAGGTCGCCATTGGGCAATTCGGCAACGTCGGAGGCGACACCAGTGTTCCGGAACTCTCCGCTCCAAAGCAGATCGCCGTTAGCATCCGTGCGCAGCATGCAGTAGCTGCCTGGGAAGCCTGAACCGTTCGCGATTATCGCGAAGCCTCCGTCGGCGGTCTGCATGAAATTATCGGAATATAAACTCCCTGTGAGCGAGAAGTCCGGACTGGCGTAGGTCTTGGCCCATACCATTGTGCCCGATGCGTCCAGCTTGAGGATGAACCAACCGACCTGCGGTCCGGTGGCTTGATCAGCACCCGCGAGCACCAAGCCACCATCGGCGGTGGCTACCAAGGCTTGCGGGTAAATGTTGTCGTTGATCCCCGTGGTCCATTTGCGCATCCACACCAGATCGCCGTTCGCATCGAAGCGTGTCACACCGATCTCGTTGTACCCATCGTTCGATTCGGAGAAGGGGCCAGCGGAAGCGAATCCGCCATCGGCCGTTTGGACGAACCCGGCTTCGCTCAAGTTGTAGAATCCGCTTTCAACGACCATGCAGGTTTGTTGGAGCTGCGCCGAGGTCGTTCCGACCATAAGTGCGCTGATCAGCGAGAGGTACGTACGGATCTTCATGACTGTGGTCTTTGTGCCACAAAAGGAACAACGGCTCCTCCAAGCACCGAGGAACGCAGAGTGAGCGGTCGAAGGATCGAGGGAGCGGCGCTCAATCGAGGGTCAAGGTCACGCGAGTACCCTGCGGGCGATCGTCTTCATCCTTGAGGTCCTCCACAACGATCCCACCACGCTCGGTCATGCGCCAGGAAAGAAGTCGGAGGCGTTCGCTGGTGAGTTGCATGCCGAGGGAGCGATGGCCGGGCTCTTTCACGGGTGCCGAAGAGCCATGGCCGCGACCCACACCATTGTCCTCGATGACGCATCGGAAACCATCGCCGTTCGTGGTGAAGCGCACGCTGATCGACTTGTCGCCCTGCTTTTCGGCGAGGCCATGCCACACTGCGTTCTCCACGAAGGGCTGCACCAGCAGGGCAGGGATCTCGGTCTCGTCGTCGAGCAGCTCGCGATCCGCCTCCACTTCGAAATGGAGCCCTTCCAGTCGGTGCGCTTCCAGCTTGAGGTATTGCCGCAAGAAGTCGACCTCCTCCAGGATCGATACGCGGTCGTTCACGCTGTGGTCGAGCACCATGCGCAGCAGGCGGGCGAACCCTTGGAGGTAGCCGAGGGCCTCCACGTTCTGGCCGGCCTGGGTCATGCGCGCTGCACTGTTGAGGCAGTTGTAGATGAAGTGCGGGTTCATCTGGCTGCGCAGCAGCTTCATTTCCAGCAGGCCGTTGATCTCGGTGATCTCTGCGTTACTGCTTGCCAGTTGCTTGTTCAAACCTTCGAGCGCACTCGCATGTTTGCGCTTCTGCAGAAAGTTGCGCAGCAGCAGCAGCGCGGCCATGAACACGAGCGCCGCCAAGGCGATGCTGGCGTAGAATTTCACCTGCGCACTTCGGATCAGCGCGGCTTGTGCGGTGTTCTCCGCCCGCAGGATCGCGTTGTCCTTCTCCTTGCGTTCGGTATCGAATTCCGTGCGAAGGCGTGCGAGCTCCCGCTGCGTATCGGCACCCAGCAGGCTGTCCTTGAGGAACGCATGCCGTTCGAAGTGCGCGATCGCGGCATCGCCGTCGCCCATCTTGGCGTAGAGGCGGCCCAGGGCCTGTTCGTAGTCCAGGGTCAGCTGCGGTTCACCTGCGCCCGTGCTGAGCGCCAGTCCTTCGAGCAAGCGGGCTTCGCCGGTCTTCAGTTCGCCGAGCGCGACATGCGCGCTACCGATGCGCTGGAGCACGTACGCCTTGTCGATGGCGCTATGCACCGTGTCGTAGTGCGCGAGGGCTGAACTGTAGTGTGCAAGGGCTGAACGCGGATCCCGGGGCATGTCCAAGTCACCGAGATTCTCTTCAGCAAGGCCCCAGCCATTATGGTCCTGGATCTTGCGGTAGGCCGTGATCGCCGCGGTGTATGCCGTCCTTGCGGATGTGGTATCACCTTGCTCCTTGAGGGTATTGGCCAGACCCATCACGCAATTGGCCACCTTGCCGGGGCGGCCCAGGGCCTGCTCCAGCGCCATGGAACGTTTCAAATGCTCCGCGCTTTGCGGGTAGTCCTTGATCTTCCGATAGGCGATGCCCAATGAATACAATGTGATGGCGACTCCGGCCGAATCCTTGGCCTGCTCGCTCAAGGTGAGTGACTCGTGGAATCGCTTCAAACTGCCCACGCTGTCGCCACGTTTCTCGGCCAGCCATCCCAGGTTGCTGAGCACTACGCTCGTGTATTGAGGCACGCCGAGTTCCTGGAAGATCCCCAGGGCGATGCCCAGCAGTGAATCGGCACGGTCGAACTGGCCTTGCTCCACGGCGAGCCATCCGAGGTTGTTGTGCGCATCGCCAAGTGCCCGTGGCTGCTGGATCCGCTTGGCCAGTGCGAGGGCCTGGTCGCCTACGAGCCTCGCGCTATCGGGATCCGAGCGGATCAGGTTGAAGCAGATGCGGGCGAGGATGTCGGCACGCATCGTGTCGTTCTTCGCCGCGGCCAATTCCTGGTGTAGGCCGGGGATGAGCGAAGCATCCTGGCCCAGCGTGGCGGTGGTGCACAGGAAGGTCAGGAGACAGGGGAGAGCACCGCGCGACCAGGCCATGGGGTCCACAAGGTAGGCGGTACGGGTTCCGGGCGGCGTGTCCCTCGGCATCGCTTGACTTGCACCCCTCAAACCGATCCTGTCGCTCCCACCCGAGCAGGTCGTTCCAGCACCTCCCATGGCAGGCTACGCGCTGCCCAACAGCTCGCCCACGTGCTCCCGGGCCTCGCCGGTGCGCAGGTCCTTCACCAGCAGTCGCCGCACGCGGGTGTACGACCCCATGTCGTGGTCGCCGTTGATGTGCACCGCGCCCATCAGGATCAGGTACTTCACGTTGTAGGTGGTGCGCGCGGCCAGCAGGTCGATGCGTGCGCTGATGGCCTCCTGCATCACCTCGGTGGCCTCCTTCATCGGATCCCCTGCTGCGAGTATCCGGTCCTTCGCGGCCAGCACGAGCTGTTCGATGGTGTTCTGCTGATGGTCGATCTCGGTGACCTCCCCGGCCCGGATCTCACCCGCCTGGAGCTTCTTCACGGCCGCACGGCAGGCACCGCAGCAACCACTGGGCTTCACCTGGCCGATGCGCAGGATGCCGCCCAGACTTCCGTCCTTGCTCACGCCGATATGCGGCCCGTGGTATACGAAGACGGCGCCCTCCTCTGGCACGTGCGCGGCGAAGGCACCCATGCCTGTGAGGCCCGCGAAGGGATAGCCGTCCAGGCCCCCGAGTTTGAAGGGGCCGAGCATCTTGTATGCACGTGGCGGGTATTCGATGATGTTCACGTCGTCGCAGCACAGGCTGTCCGCCGCCATGATCCGGCCGGGCAGGAGCCCGTACCGGTTCGCGAGCAGATCGAAAAGGCGGTCCACGGCGGTGATGGTGGAGATGGTGTTCGGGTAGTGCTTGCGGACGATCGCCAGGTGTTCGGGCGTGCTCATAGCTGGATGTTGTTCTGCGCGGGGATGGGTTGGGGGATGTCGGTCTCGCCGAGCATCTCGCGCAGGTCGATCTCGATGGTACGGCTCAACGCGGTGATCGGCGTGTCGTTGGCCTGGCCCTCGAAGGGGTTCTCCGTGGCCTCGCCCACGCGCTCCATGGCGTTGAACACCCAGCCGATGAGGAAGCTGGCCGGGATGGCAAGCCACACCTGCCAGGTGCCCAACTTGGCGAACTCGCCGATCAGTCCCAGGGGCACCAGCCACACGAACAAGCGCGTGAAGAACCTGTTGATGGTGGCGAACTGCCGTGGATACGGGTAGTTCTTGATCCGTTCACAACCGCCCTGCTGACCGTACATGTCCATGAGGAGCTTTTCCAACAGGATGCGGTGGTTCGCTTCCAGCACGCCACGTTCGAACAGTTCTGTGATCACACGGCCCTGCGCAGCGAGCAGGTACGTGGCCCGGTTGGTCTTGGCCGGCACCTGGCCAGGTGCATCAACCGCTCCTCATAGATGTCGCATGGGCTTTTGCCGCTCACTTGTTTCACGGTGCGGCTCAAGTGTTCGGGCCGCACCTTCAGGATCCGGGCCAGGTCACCGATCTCCGCCAGGCGATCGCGTTCGCCAGAGGCCAGTGCATCGACCTCGGCTTGTACCGCTGCTCGGTACCTGTCCAGCAATTCCTGATCTGTTTGCCGTGAGGACGAATGGGCCATCGAGCGAAGATCGGGAGGTTCCATCCAAAGAGGATCACTCCTGCATCAACGACCGCACCGGATCCGTCTGCGCCGCCCGTATCGCACGGAAGCTCACGGTGAACGTCGCGATCAACAGCACGACCAATCCGGCGCCCACGAACACCAATGGCTCGATGGGCGTGCGGTTCCACCCAAGTGATGCCCGACTTATCGACGCCCATTCCTTTGCGGATGCCGATCCCGTGTGTACGAGCTTGCCGAAGATGGGGTTGGCCGTAATACCGGTCCTGTCCCCAATGGAACCGTCCATGCCATGGGGATCGGAGAGCACCACGGCCGGAAAGGAGTCGTCCCCTCCCGGAAGGCCCACAGCGCCAGACACCGGCCATCCACGCATCGCGACATGACGGATCCCACCATTCCCTGTGGGAACAGATCGATCCCCCTCCGAGCGAGCCATGCCCCGTCCCGATCTATCTTGGTTCATCCGCTGACCGGTCCCATGCGCGCCTGCACTCTTTCGTCGTCCCTCGCTCTGGCCGCCCTCCACGCCCTCGGTCAAGGCGGTCCGCTCCACCTCAACATCACCAGCCACAACGAGATGCTGGACGAGAACTACGTGGGCGATCCGCTGCTGTTCAACGAGGCGGTGACGAACTACACGGCCGTGCTCGGGGTGGTCCAGGCGCACAATGCCCGCTGGAACATGCAAACGTGCAGCCGTTTCGTGGTGGCCGCGCTGCTGCACCAGGATGCGCACACGGAACCAGATGACATCTTCGAGACGCTCTGGAACAGCGGCGTGGTGCAGATCGACCCACGCAACAAGACCATCAGCGGCTTCCCACCTTACGACCTGGCCGATGTGGCGGTGCTGATCGACAGCTGCGGGGCCGAGGCCAGCCACATCATGGGTGGCTTCCTGCATTTCCCGTACGCCATGGAGGATTGGACGGACTACCAACTGCCCGCGCCCGGCAACGTCCTCGGGCAGCCGTGGGACATCGACATCCTCTGGGGCGGCGGAAGTCCCGGCCACATCAACGACGCCAACGACTTCGGCGTGTGGAAGCCGCAGGGCGGAACGGACAGCGTGAGTTTCTACACCCATGCCCCGGGCAACCACCTCTGGATGGTGGGCAATGGATGTGCGCTGGTGCTCACCGACACCACACCCGTGATCGACGTGTACAACGAGATCGCCTTCCAGGTGCAGGCGATCTCCAACGGCGTCTGGCCATCGGACCGGTTCTACTGCGAGAGCGTGATGATGAACACGCGCAACATGGGCACCACCCTCACCAACAAGCTCGACTCGCTGCTCGACATGCTGGACCCCCTGGTGGCCAGCGGCGATATTGTCTGGGAAACCATCGGCGACAAGTTCGATGCGTTCGAGGACTGGTCCGCGCAGAACAACATCCCCTACAGTCAGTGGGATTGCGACAGCGCTATCAGCACGGGTCTCGCTGAACCACCGGCCAACGGTCCCTCGATCGTGGCAACGGCCGGGGGCCTGCTCGTGCACGGCCCGATCGGGCCCATGACCTTGCGCTTGCGGGATGTTACTGGGCGCATGATCCGGATAGCAACGGTACATGCTGGCGACCTCCTCCGTACCGATGGCATGCCGGACCTCCTGGTGGCCGAGCTGGAGCACGACGGTCGCCGCTTCAGGTGGAAGCTGGCCCTCCATTGATCATCCGCATACGGCCGTCACCGCTCCTTTGGCTTCGCACCGATCACCTTGGAGCGCGTATGAACGGAACATCGCACCCGTCGCTCGTGCGCAAGGTCCATCGCGCGCTTCTCGCTTTCCTGCTGGTGCTCCAAGCTGCTTTCAGCACAGCCCAGCTGCCTGCGGAATTGCAGGTCCCAGAGCTGATCTCCGAGGGCCGTCTGCCCATGCGCAACAGCGCCTTCGTCTTCGAGGACATGGCCACGGCCCGCACACGCGACCGTGAGCGATCATCCAACTTCCTCTCGCTGAACGGCGCGTGGAAGTTCCATTGGGTGAAGGATCCCGCGCAGCGGCCTGAGAACTTCTTCGAACCGGGGTACGACGACAGCGGTTGGGACGACTTCCGCATCCCTGCCAGCTGGGAAGTGAACGGCTACGGCCTGCCCATCTACGTGAACCAACCGTACGACTTCGCCGGGCACAACTTGCGGTATGGCAAGATGAACCCGCCCTTCGACATCCCTGCGCATAACAACCCCGTGGGTTCCTACCGCCGCACCATGGTGCTGCCGCAAGGCTTCAAGGGCAAGCAGGTCTTCCTGCACGTGGACGGCGCCAAGAGCTGCCTCTTCGTATGGGTGAACGGCCGGCAAGTGGGCTACAGCGAGGACAGCAAGCTGGCCGCGGTGTTCGACATCACGCCCTACCTGCATGAAGGGGAGAATCTCTTCGCCTTCCAGGTGTACCGCTGGAGCGATGCCAGCTACCTGGAGTGCCAGGATATGTGGCGCTTCTCGGGCATCCAGCGCGATGTGTTCCTCTACTGCACCAATTCGCTCAACATCCGCGACAGCAAGGTGACCGCCACCTTGGCCAGTGACCTCACCACGGGCGTGCTGGACATCGATGCCGAGGTGGACAACTACAAATGGGAGCACGGCTACATCAGCCGGCCGGACAGCTTCACGGTGCATGCGCAGCTCGAAGATGCCCGTGGCGCCGTGGTGTACCGCGACAGCACCGCCGGTTTCCGCACGGTGGCCGGCCGCTTCCACACCAACGTGCCCTTCCATGCGGAACTGCCGCACGTGCGCGCCTGGAGCGCAGAAACGCCCAACCTGTACACGCTCTACCTCACCTTGAAGGACCGCGACGGTCGCGTGCTGGAGGTGGTGCCGCAGCGCATCGGCTTCAAACGCGTGGAGATCAGGGGCAGCGACCTGCTGGTGAACGGCCAGCGCGTATGGATCAAGGGCGTGAACCGCCACGAGCACCACCCACGCACGGGCCACACCCTCACCCATGCGGACATGCGCAAGGACATGGAGATGATGAAGAAGCTCAACATCAACGCGGTCCGCAACTCGCACTACCCGCCGGACCCGTACTGGATGGAGCTTTGCGACGAATACGGCCTGTACGTGGTGGACGAGGCCAACATCGAGAGCCACGGCCTGGGCTACGACCTCAGCGTCACCATCTCCAACAAGCCGCGCTGGGAAGAGGCCCACCTGCAGCGGATCCAGCGCATGTACGAGCGCGACAAGAACCACGCCTCGGTGATCGCCTGGTCGCTGGGCAATGAGGCGGGCGACGGGTACATTTTCCGCGAGGGCTACGCCTGGCTGAAGCAACGCAGCACGCTGCCCGTGCAGTACGAGCGCGACCTGGACTATGACGATCCCGTGAAGACGCCGTACTCGGAGACCTTCTGCCCGCAGTACATCAGCCCGCCGGACATGGAGGCTTATGCCAACAGCGATGCACACCTGCCCTTCATCCAGAGCGAGTATGCGCACATCATGGGCAACAGCCTGGGCAACTTCAGCGACTACTGGCGGATCACCAAGGAGAACCCCAAGCTGCAGGGCGGCTTCATCTGGGAATGGATCGACCAGGCCATCGATACGGTGAAGAACGGCCGACGCATCATGGCCTACGGCGGCGACTTCCCGCTGGAAGGCCCGGTGGACGAGAATCTCAGCGACAACAACTTCTGCATCAAGGGCGTGGTGGATGCTTACCGACGGCCCACGCCCATGGCCCACGAAGTGAAGCAGGCGCATCAACCCATCGATGCGGTGTGGTTGGGCGATCGCCGGGTGCGCGTGAGCAATGGCCGCTTCTTCCGTCCGCTGGACAACCTGGCCGTTCGCTGGGTGATGCAGGAGAATGGCAAAGTCGTGGAGAACGGGACCATGGGCCTACCCGCCGTACCGCCGCAGCAAAGCACGGAGCTCACCGTGCGGTACCGACACACGCTCGAAGCGGGCAAGGAGTACCAGCTGAACGTGGCCTTCACGCTGAAGACCGCGGAACCCTTCCTCCCCGCCGGACATGAACTCGCCTCGGCGCAATTCGAGCTGCAGTCCGCACCTGCGGCGGCCTTCACACCGCGACCGGGTTCGCTGGAAGTAAGCCGAGACTCCGTGCAGTGCACCGTGCGCGGCAAGCACTTCAGCGTACGCTTCGATCTACGCGCGGGTCTTCTGGACGCATACACGTGGAAGGGCAAGGAGCTGATCCACCAAGGCCCGGAACCGGCGTTCTGGCGCGCGCCCACGGACAACGACATCGGGGCCGGCCTCAACAAAAGCCAACGCGCATGGCGCAACGCGTACGTGCAAGGTGAAGACTTAGCGACCGAAGTGGACTGTCCTCCCGGTGCGCCTTGTCGCATCCGGTTCAGCAAGACCTTGCTTCGCGGTGATGCCCGGCACGAGCAAGTTTTCACAATCCATGGCGATGGCAGCATCCACGTGGAGAACCATTTCACCGCCGTGAAGGGCGAGCACCCGCTGCTGATGCGCGCCGGCAACGACCTGGTGCTGAACAAGGACCTCCGCCAGATCGAATGGTATGGCCGTGGGCCTGTGGAGGACTACGCGGACCGGCACGCCTACGCCTTCATCGGCATCCATCGGCAAACCGTGGATGACCAGTACTACCCCTACGCCCGTCCGCAGGAAAGCGGCAACCACGGTGGTGTGCGCTGGCTGCGCTTCAGCGACGGCAAGGGCACCACACTCAGCATCCTGGGCGCCGACAGCTTGCTCAACTTTTCCGCCCTGCCCTACAGCCTGGACGACCTGGACCCCGGCCCGGAGAAGAAGCAGTACCACAGCGGCGAACTGGTGCCCCGCAACGAGACCTATGCGCACATCGACCTGCGGCAGACCGGCCTCGGCGGCATCGACAGCTGGGGATCATGGCCCTTGGAAAAATACCGCGTGCCCTTCAAGGACTACGCGTACAGCTATTGGCTGCGGGTGGAGTGAGGGCGCAAGGGCATGGGTGCCGCAACGCGTCACCACGGTCGATCGGTGCGGGCCATCTGCGAAACTGCGACACCCGCAGCCACTGGTGGTGACCGGAAAACCGGTAGCAGCAATTGCACAGTCTACGACTCGTGCGTGGCCAGCTTTCGTACCAATTCCTGCGTAAGGCTCGATGCGGTAGGGCCGTAGCCGTTCACCAGGATGCCCTTGATGCGGCCGTCGCGCGAGCGGATGGCGTACACGATGCTCTGGTCGCTGGGATCATTCATGCCCTCGAAGCGGTGGAACTCGTCGATCTCAAAATCGTCCGGATCGAGGCTGACGCCCTGGGCATCGCAGACCAGGCAGTGGCCGCCGATGGCCAGGTCGTCGGTGTAACCCCTGCGCTGCAGGTCGTTCACGGCTTCTGAAAGGGTCGCATAGGCGTGCATGGCGTTCGGTACGGAGCTGTGAAGATAGGCCCCACGTCGCCCCCCACACCCGCGGCCAGGCACGAACGACCGGATCACCCGTTTCCACCGGACCACTCGGCCCAACTGGTGGCCGTCTCCTGCAGCCGGGCCTTGCACAACCGCGCTCCTTCGGGCATCCGCGGCGCCAGCTCCTCCACGATGGCCAGCAGGATGTTCTCGCACGTGGGCTGGTACGGCGTGAAGATGATCCGCCCGAACAGGGCCTCCTCCGTGCGCACCGTGCCGCGCTCCGCCTCGTGGAGGAACAGTGCGTGATCGTACCGGTCCACGATGGGCTTCACCAGCCGTTTGAGGTCGGCGAAGTCGATCACCATGCCGTCCTTGGCGCTGCCCGGCACGTGCGCCGGCGTGCCCTCGATGCTCACGTCCAGCACGTAGCTGTGCCCATGGATGTGGGCGCACAGCCCGTCGTGGCAACGCAGGGCATGGGCCATCTCGAAGCTGAAGCGCTTGGTGACGCGTACGATACGGGGGATCGACATGGACGCTGCGTATTGGTGACCGTCAGGGCTGCGAAGTTCGCAAGCCCGCGCCGATCTCCGCCTTCAACCCCACCCTGGCCGTGTGGATCCCCAACATCCTTTTCGGCATCATGGGCGCGGTGATCCACTGGAAGGCGCCGAAGTGATCCCTTACCACGCGAACCGCGCGCCCAACGCGCGGATGTACGCCTCCAGGTCGCAGGGGCGCGCGGGCTGGATGCCCGCCAGGCGCTCGTCGCGCTTCACCACCATGCTCTGCAGCTGCAGGTGCTGGTCCACGAAAAGCAATTCCGTTTCCGGGTAGGCATTGCGCAGGGCCTCCACGATCTCCACCACGCTCCAGTCCTGCTCCACCAGGTCGTACGTGCCCGTGGCGGAGGCCGGATCTAGCAGGGCCAGCAGCGTGCCCACCACCGCATCCACATGGATGAAGGGGCGGCGCTGCTCGCCGGAGCCGCTGACGGTGATGCGGCCCTGGAAGTGCGCCTGGAAGACGAAGCGGTTGATCACCGCGTCGAAGCGCATGCAGCGCCCGTGGCCGAATACGTTGCCCGAGCGCAGGATGCACACCGGCTGGTTGTCACCCAGGCGGTCCATGTGGGCCTCGCCGCGCAACTTGGCATGGCCGTAGGCGGATCGTGGCGAGGGCTTCACCCCGGAGCGTGCCGAGCCCTCACCTTGTCCGTAAACAGACGCGCTGCTGAGGTACACCACGCGAGCCTTGGGCGCCACCTCTTCAATGGCGTACACCACTTCCGCCGTGCCCCAATGGTTCACCTGCTCGAACTGGTTGTAGCCCGCATCCGCGAACGGCGTGGTGACCTTGGCCGCCAGGTGGTAGATCACGTCCGCCCCGGCCAGTTCCTGCAGAAGCCTGCGCGAATCCAGCACCTCGCCCTGTACAAATCGCACCTTCGCCTGGCCCAGTGCAGGGCCCATGAACACGCCGTAATGGCCGCGCGCCAGCACGTCGTAGATCACCAGTTCGCTCACGCGCGCATCCTTGGCCAGTGCCGCGCACAGCTCCGCGCCGATGTACCCGGCCCCGCCGGTCACCACCACTTTCATCCGTTGTCCGTTTTGTTCACCACCAGTTCGGTGTTCAGGCCGCATTCGGTCTTCTTCAGGCCGTACCAGCGGCTGGTGCGTTCATCGTAGCCCTCCATGGCCTTGCGCGTGGACGGCATGTCGCCGATGCTCAGGTAGCCCTCCGCCTCCAACGGGTGCGGCGGCAACTGGTGCTCCTTGATGTAGGCATGCACCATGCGCGCATTCCAGTCCAGCATGGGGTGGTAGCGCAGGCATCCGTAGGCGGCCTGCTGTTCCACGGAAAGGCGCTTGCGGGCATCGCTCTGGTCGGCGCGCACGCCGTTGATCCACACATCGTACTCGGCCAGCACTCGCTCCATGGGCTGCACCTTGTTCAGGTAGGAATCGCGGTCCGGGTCCCAGGTGTACATCAGCGCCCCTTCCTCGTTGCGTTGCTGGGTCTTGGGCACCAGCGGGCGCAGCTGCACGAAGTTCAGGCCCAGCAGCTTCTTCAGGGTATCGCGGAAGCGCAGCGTTTCCGGGAAGAGGTAGCCCGTGTTCACGTAGTACACCGGGACCGTCGGATCGATGCGCATGAGCATGTGCAGCATGGGCACGCTGTGGCCCTGGAAGCTGGTGCTCGCGAAGATCTTCCTGCCCTCGGCCCGGAAGGCATGCACCCGGTCGCGGAACTGCTCGAAGGTGGGCATGGCGCAAAGGTGCGGCGCTACACGATCCCCCCGGTTGACGAATGGCAGGATCCGATCCAGGTGTGTTCCGTGCCACGGTGTGTGGGCTGGAGGGTGATCGGTGATCGGTGATCGGTGCGCAGTAGTGGAGACGCCGGGTTCCCCCTTCATCTTTCACCGGCCACCATTCACCTTCTCCATCGTGTCGTGGGCCTTGGGTTGGGGATCCCGTGCTGCCTACTGGTCTCGCCGACGCTTCAGCGACTCCCCAACAACACCCCGCAGGGGCGAACTTCGTATCATGCTCGCGGATCGGTTGCTGAAGGAGGTTCATGCGTTCGACATCACCAAGGCACGCCTGCCGGGGCACATCGGCGTGCTGGACCCTTTCCATGGGGAGAACGCCGCCCAGGTGCGCAACATGGTGGACAGCTTCCACCGCCGTTTCTATGCCGACGAACGGCCGCGCATGCTGATGCTGGGCATCAACCCCGGTCGCTTCGGCGCGGGCAGCACGGGCATCTGCTTCACAGACACCAAGCGCTGCGAGGCCGACCTGGGCATTCCCGTGCAAGGCCTGCGGACGCACGAGCCCAGCAGCGACTTCTTCTACCGCGTGGTGCGTGCCGCGGGCGGTGCGGAAGCGTTCTACGGCCAGGTGTACGTGCAGGCGCTCTGCCCGCTGGGCTTCACGAAGCAGGGCCCCAAGGGCACGCCGGTGAACCTGAACTACTACGACGACGGCGCGCTGCAGGCCGCGGTGGCCCCGCTGATGGCGGCATGGGTGGGCCGGCTGATCGCCACCGGCATGCGCACCGACCTGGCCTGCTGCATCGGCACCGGCAAGAACTTCGCGTTCTTCAGCACGCTGAACGAGGAACACGGCTTCTTCCGGCGCATCATCCCCCTGGAGCACCCGCGCTTCGTGATGCAGTACCGGTACAAGCGGCTGGAGGAGTACATCGGCAAGTACCTGGCGGCCCTGGAAGAGGCGAGTGCAGCACCCGTGTAACCTTTTGCGTGTGACCGCGACATTCTGGAAGCCGACCACGCCATGGCCCACGACCCGCGATCCGAATTCATGGAGGCCTATGCGCCGTGCCACGAACCCTTCGCCCGCTATTGCGCGGCGCTGGCCTACGGGCGGATGGACGCGCAGGACCTGATGCAGGACGTGCTGCTCAGCGCCTTCCAGCGCTTCGAGGGTATCCGGCGCAAGGACCAGCTGCTGCATTACCTGATCCGCGCGGCACGCAACCGGGCGGCCAGTACCTGGCGCATCGGCAAGCGGTACGCGGCCATCACCGAAGCACAGGCCGCCAAGCTGCACGCCGCGGGGGCCAGCGCCGAGATGCTGGTGGATGCCGACCTGCTGTACCGGGCCATGGACAAGCTCCCAGCCGCGCAACGTGAGGCCCTGGTGCTCTTCGAGGTCAGCGGCCTCAGCATGGCCGAGATCGCGGCCATCCAGGAATCCAATGAGAATGCCGTGAAGACCAAGGTGAGCCGCGCACGGACTGCCCTGCGCGGGTTGATGGAAGACCGCGCGGCCCCGAACCGGCTGGAACTGGTCCGTTCCATCGCACTCCTGCTCCTGTTGCCATGAACCACCCCGAAGACTCCCCCGTGAAACTGGACGTGCTGCGCCAGTTGCCCCTGGAAGTGGACCTGGAGCAGGTGCGCCGTATGGTGGCCGGCTTCCCGTTGGCCATGGGCGCCCTGGCGTGGCTGATCCATACCCTGAAGTTCCACCTCAACACCGTTCTCATGAGCACCCTCGGCACTTTGATCATCACCGCAGTCGTGGTCTGGCAAACCGGACCGCGCACCACCGTGGAAGCGCCTCCCGCACCGGCACCACGAGCCCTTCCCGTCGCACCCGCCATGACCGAGGAAGCCGCAGCACCCGCGGCGCTTCCCGTGGAGCCCACGCGCGCGCCGGCCGTGCCAGTGGCCTCACCCACCAACGAACCGGCACCTGAGCCCGCCCCGGCGCAACCCGCAGTGGCCACCGCGCCAGCATCCAGCACGGTTCCCGCGGCACCTGAACCCGCACCGGCTTCACAACCACCGGTCGCACCGCAGACCGCCACGGGCGGTGAGCGTGTGTTCGACCTGCGCGGCTTCACCGGCATCTCCTTGCTGGGCAGCATGGACGTGGTGGTGCAGCAAGGGGAGTTCGCCGTGCGGGCCACGGGCGCGCCGCAGGACCTGGACCTGCTCGACATCCGGATGGACGGCCATTCCCTGGCCATCGGCACGGTCAAGGAGCGCAAGGTCCGGTTCACCGGTGATGTGCTGGTGCACGTCACCCTGCCCGAACTGAAGCAATTGACCATCAACGGCTCGGGCGACATCAAGGCCTCGGGCACCGGGACCACCACCGCACTTGATCTCCATGTGCTGGGCTCCGGCGACATCCTGTTGACCGGCCCGCGGAAGGCCGAGCAACTCACCGTGACGGTGAACGGCTCCGGCGATGTGAAGGTGGCAGGCGTGACCGTTTCCGGTACCAGCAAGATCAGCGTGCTCGGCAGCGGGGATGTCCAGGTGGCGGGCAGCACCGGCCGGCTGGAGCTCTCGCTCAGCGGCAGCGGCGACGCGGATGTCAGCAGCCTCTCCATCGCCGAGGGCGGGCAGGTCACCACGATGGGCAGCGGGGACGTGCTCCTCAACAGCACCGTGCCCTTGAAGGTGACCACCATGGGCTCCGGCGAGGTGCGCAATGTGGCCACGCAGGGCCGGGCACCCCGCGCGGACGAGGACGACGAGGACTGAGGCGGCCCGCGCTCCGCCGGGCTTTCCGGGATCCGGGGCTACCGCGCCCATGCCGGCTTTCGGGAGGGTTGGACGGCAGTAGTAGGCCTTTGGGGGATCATCACGGCGAGCAACGGACCTGCCTGCTAACTTGGTCCGCGCTCCACAAGCCGTTGGATCGACCCCTCAGGGCCGCATGGCCGGTATCCCATCCTCTTCGAAATGAAGCCGCATCCCTCCCGACTTTTCGATCTTCTTGACAAGCAATTGGCCGAGTTCCCGCAGCAGACCTGCATCTCCACGAAGGAGAACGGGGCCTGGCGCAGCTACAGCACGGCCGAAACGGTGGAGACCGCCGAGAAACTCGCCATGGGCCTGATGGCCCTGGGCATCCGCCCCGGCGACAAAGTGGCCATCGGCAGCGGCAACCGCAGCGAATGGTGCATCGTGGACCAGGCCCTGCTGCGCATGGGCGTCATCAACGTGCCGATCTACCCCACGAGCAGCATCGAGGACTACGCCTACGTGCTGAACCACGCGGAGGTGCGCGTCTTCTTCGCCAGCAACCGCGAGCTGTACGACAAGGCGAAGACCGCCTCCGCCTCCGTGCCCAGCCTGAAGCACATCTTCACCTTCGACCGTATCGACGGCCTGCCGCACTGGACCCAACTGCTCGACCAGGGGCAGGACCAGCGCGGCCAGCTCGATCTCTACAAGGCCCAGGTGAAGGGCGCCGACCTGGCCACCATCATCTACACCAGCGGCACCACCGGCAAGCCGAAAGGCGTGATGCTCACCCACGGCAACATCCTCAGCAACGTGGAGGCCAGTGCCGAACGGCTGCCGGTGGACATCGGCACGCGCTGCATCAGCTTCCTGCCGCTCTGCCACATCTACGAGCGCATGCTCATGTACCTGTACCAGCGTACAGGCATGAACATCCACTTCCAGGAGACCCTGGACGACCTCGGGGCGCGGATCAAGGAGGTACGGCCGCACGTGTTCACCGCCGTGCCGCGGCTGCTGGAGAAGATCTACGACTCCATCCTGGCCAAGGGCGAGGCCCTCACCGGCATCAAGCGCCAGCTCTTCCTGCTCTCGCTGAAGCTCGGCGAGCAATACGACGTGCACGGGAAGAGCGCCTGGTACAGGATGCAGCTGGCCCTGGTGAACAAGCTCGTCTTCAGCAAATGGCGCGAGGCCCTCGGCGGCGAGGTGCTCTGCGTGGCCAGCGGCAGCGCCGCCCTGCATCCCCGCCTGGCGCGCATCTTCAATGCCGCCGGCGTGCCCGTCATGGAGGGCTACGGCCTCACCGAATCATCGCCGGTGATCAGCGTGAACGACGTGCGCAACGACGGCCTGCGCTTCGGCAGCGTGGGGAAGCCCATCGCCAACGTGCAGGTGAAGATCGCCGACGACGGCGAGATCCTCGCCAAGGGCCCCAACGTGATGATCGGCTACTACAAGCAACCGGAGCAGACCGCCGAGGTGCTGGATGCCGACGGCTGGCTCCACACGGGCGACATCGGGCGGCTGGACGGGAACGGGTTCCTCTACATCACCGACCGCAAGAAGGAAATGTTCAAGACCAGCGGCGGCAAGTACGTGGCCCCGCAGGTGATCGAGAACAAGCTGCGCTCCTCCCGCTTCATCGAGCAGGCCATGGTGATCGGTGAGAACCGCAAGTTCCCCGCCGCGCTCATCGTGCCCAGCTTCGCCTTCCTGAAGGATTACTGCGCCCTGAAGGAGATCCCGTACAACAGCCCCGAGGAGGCCGTGCGCGAGCAGCGCATCATCGACCGCATCCAGCAGGAGGTGGATGCGGTGAACCAGGACCTCGGGCAGTGGGAAAAGGTGAAGAAGTTCGTGCTGCTGCCCAGGGAATGGAGCATCGACGGCGGCGAGTTCACCCCTTCGCTCAAGCTGCGCCGCAAGCCCATCCTGGCGAAATATGCCCGGGAGGTCGAAGGCATCTATGCCGGAACCTGATCCACGACAGCCCTTCAGAACCCCAACAACGCGCCATGCGCAACCCCATCCCGCTCCTGCCCGTCCTGCTCGCCGCGCTGCTGCCCGCCTGTTCCAAGGAACCCGGCGAAGGCGGCAAGGCCCTCATCCGCGGCCACGTGTACGCTGTGGACTACAACGACAACACCGGCCAGCCCACCGGTGCCGCGTATTACATGCCCGAATGCCGCGTGTACATCCGCTACGGCGACGGTGAGTTCTACGACGACGACGTGCGCACCGGGCCCTCCGGCGAATACGAGTTCCGCTGGCTGCGCCCCGGCGACTACACCGTGTTCACCTACAGCGAATGCCCCATGGACTGCGACAGCGGCGTGGAGCTCGTGTCGCATAGCGTGCACATCGGCGGCAACCGCGACGCCGTGGACGTGCCCGACCTCAACATCGAGAACTGGTGAACCTCATCCCCCGACGGCCGCTCCGCCTGCTGGCCGGGCTGCTGGCCCTGGCCGCCCTCACCGGCGTGGCGGAAGCTCAGGACCGGTCGCCCCTGCGGCCGCGCCTCAACCACGAGGCCTGGGGGTCGGTGGCCGTGAGGCTTAAACCGTTCCGCAACAGCACCCGCGTCAAGGAGCCCGCCTTCAACAAACGCTTCCGCCTGGGGGCCGAGATGGGCTACCGCAGCGATGAGAACCTCACCGGCGGCAAGCAGGTCTATCTCGACCTTGGCGCCCAGTACAAGGTGCATGACCTGCTTCGCGTGGGCATCGAGCACCGCTTCAGCTTCCGGGGCGCCGACCGCCGCGATACGCAGCGCAGCTCGGTGCAGCTCCAGACCTCCAGGCCCTTCGGCCGATTCACCGCCGACTTCCGCTTCCGGTTCCAGCACGAATACGACGACCCCGGCGAGGTGCGCGACCAGCTGCGCAACCGTTTCGGCCTGCAGTACGACATCCGCAAGTGGAAGCTCGACCCCGAGGTCACCGTGGAGCTCTTCACCTGGGCCGGGCACCTGGGCTGGCGCTGGATCGGCACCCGCTATTCCGTCGGCACCGCCTGGAAGCCGGGCAAGAAGCACGAACTGGGCATCGCCGTGATGCACGACCGTGAACGATATGTTTACGAACCGACCTATCGCTTCATCTACGCACTGAGCTACACCCTTGACCTCAACTGAACCCGACCCCGACCGCGGGCGACCCCTGCTCATCCGCATCGGCCTCTTCGCCGCCGTCTTCCTGATCGCCGTGGTGGTCGGGCACTTCCTGTTGCGCGGCGACGACCACCTGCCCGTGTTCCATCCCGCGCAGCTCGACCCGCGCCTGGTGGACCCCGCCGTCCGCCGCGCCGAGGGTGAGCACCACATCAGCGACTTCGCCCTGGTGGACCAGCACGGCGACACCCTTCGCCTGGCCGACCTGGAAGGGCGCATCCTGGTGGCCGACTTCTTCTTCACCACCTGCGCCACCATCTGCCCCAAGATGAGCGTGCAGATGGCCCGTGTGCAGGACGCCTTCAAGGACGAACCCCGCCTGGTGCTCCTGAGCCACTCGGTGACCCCCGAGGCGGACAGCGTGCCCGTGCTGTCCGCCTATGCGCAACGCTACGGCGCGATCCCCGGGCGATGGCACTTCCTCACCGGCGACCGGCGGCAGATCTACGCACTGGCCCGTCGCAGCTACTTCGCCGCCCTCGACCAGGGCGACGGCGGGCCGGACGACTTCGTGCACACCGAGAACTTCGTGCTGGTGGACCCCATGCACCGCATCCGGGGCTTCTACGACGGCACCAGCACGGCCGACGTGGACCGGCTGATCAACGACCTGCGGAAGCTCCTGGCGGAAGAGCCCTGAACCGGGCCGCCCCACCGGCCTACCTTTGGCGGCGCCCAAGGCGTACCCCTCATGCGCAAGTGGCTCGACCGCTATTCCGGCAGGCTCCGCACCATCAAGGCCAACTACGTGCTGTTGAACCTGCTGGGCCATCGCCGGCTCGGCCATGCCCGCCGCATGTTCCAACGCTACGGATTGACCCGCAGCCCCCTGCTCCCGATCTCCAGCGCCCACATGCCCAAGACCCCGGGCGAGGTCCCCTGGCTGGACCGCCCCGACGCCCGGCAACGGCTGCTGGACGACCCCCGCGTACAGGCCCTGCCGACATCCCTGCGCCAGGCCGTGCTCGACTGGCCCGACAAGGGCTACCTCATCCTGCGCGACGTGTTCACCACCGACGAAGTTGACCGGGTGAACCGTGAACTTCAGAAGCTCATCGACAGCGGCGTGGTGGACTTCAACTTCACCGGGCGGAAGGTGATGTTCGCCTTCCGCAAGAGCCCGGCCATCAAGGCCATGGCCTCCGACCGCCGCATCGTCGAGGTGCTGGACCTGCTGCTGGGGCGGCCCATGCACGTGTTCCAGACCATCAACTTCCTGACCGGCAGTGAGCAGGCCCCGCACTCGGACAGCATCCACATGACCACCTATCCCCTGGGCTACCTCGCGGCGGCCTGGGTGGCCCTGGAGCCCATCACCGCGGACAACGGCCCCCTGATGTTCTTCCCCGGCAGCCACAGGCTGCCCTATCTCCTCAACGACGGCTTCGCGCACGGTGGCAGCCGCTTCACCCTCGGGCAGGACGCCTATGCCCACTACGAAGCGGCCGTGCAGCGCAGCATCGACGAGGGCCGCTTCAACCCGCACGAGTTCCACGCACAGCCCGGGGATGTGCTGATCTGGCACGCCAACCTGCTGCATGGCGGCAAGAAGATGTCCACCGCCAACGCCAGCCGCAGGAGCATGGCCGTACACTACTTCGCCGAGGACGTGCTCTGCTACCACGAGCTCACGCAACGCGTGGCCATGATCGACGAGGACCACTGAGCCGGCGACCGACCCCATGAACGTCCTCTCCGTCGAAAAGCTCAGCAAACGCTACGGGCCCAAGCTGCTCTTCGAGAACGTGAGCTTCGGCCTGGAAAAGGGCCAGAAGACCGCCATCGCGGCGCGCAACGGCACCGGCAAGAGCACGCTGTTGAAGTGCATCGCCGGTGTGGAAACACCCGACAGCGGCATCGTCACCTTCAACAAGGGCGTGCGCATAGGCTACCTGGACCAGAACGTGCAGATGACCGGCGGGCGCAGCGTGGTGGACGAGATGCTGGACCGCGACGACCCGGTGAGCGCCGCGATCAAGGCCTATGAGCACGCGCTGGCCCAGCGCGCCGAGGGCCGTTCCCTCCAACAGGCCATCGATCGCATGGAGGAACTGAAGGCGTGGGACCACGAGGCCCGTGTGAAGGCCATGGCCCACCGCTTCGGCCTGCGCGACCTGGAGCAACCGGTGAACACCCTCAGCGGCGGCCAGCAGAAACGCCTCGCCATGGCCAAGGTGCTCATCGATGCACCCGACGTGCTCATCCTCGACGAGCCCACCAACCACCTCGACCTGCCCATGATCGAGCAGCTGGAACTGGAGCTCGACCGCCCCGGCCTCACCCTGCTGCTGGTGACGCACGACCGTTACTTCCTGGACAACGTCTGCGACGAGATCATCGAGATGGAGTTCGGGGCCTTCACCCGCTACAAGGGCAACTACACGTGGTACCTGGAAAAAAAGGCCCTGGCCGATGAGGTGCGCGAGGCCACCCAGCAGCACCTGCGCGGCCTGATGCGGCGTGAACTGGAATGGGTGCGCAAAATGCCCCGCGCCCGCGGCACCAAGAGCAAGAGCCGCCTGGACAAGTTCGAGGACATCAAGGCCGCCGCCACGCGCCGATACGACCGCGACGCGGTGAAACTGGAGGTGAAGACCGACCGCCTCGGCGGCAAGGTGATCGAGGCCCGCAACCTCACCAAGGCCTTCGGGTCGCCCGAAAAGCCCGATGCCTACCGCCCCATCGTCGCGCACTTCAGCTATTCGCTCAAACGCGGCGACCGCATCGGCATCGTGGGCCCCAACGGCATCGGCAAGAGCACCTTCATCGAGCTGCTCGTGGGGCGCATGCGGCCCGACCAGGGCACCGTGAGCATCGGCGACACCGTCGTGCTCGGCACCTTCGGCCAGCTTATGCCGCCCTTCCAGGAGGACCAGCGCATCATCGAGGCCGTGCGTGACATCGCCGAGGTGATCCCCCTGAACAAGGGCCGCACCCTGAGCGCATCACAACTGCTCGAACGCTTCCTGTTCGACAAGGAACAGCAGTACCAGCGCATCGACACCCTCAGCGGCGGCGAACGCCGGCGTCTCTACCTCTGCCTGGTGCTCATGCGCAACCCCAACGTGCTCATCCTGGACGAGCCCACCAACGACCTGGACATCCCCACGCTCAACGCCCTGGAGGATTTCCTGGCGGACCTCGACGCCTGCCAGCTGATCGTGAGCCACGACCGCTTCTTCATGGACAAGCTGTGCACCAAGCTCCTGGTGTTCAAGGGCGGCGGCCTTATCACCGAATGGGTGGGCTCCTACACCGAACTGCGGGAGATGGAACGCGAGGAGGCGCTGCAGGCCGAGGGCCGGAAGCGCAAGGAGGTGGCGGTGGAGGCCCCGGCGGCGAAAGCGCCGACCGCGGCGCGCAAGCTCACCTATGCCGAACGTCTGGAACTGGAGCGCATCGACCGGGAGTTGCCGAAGCTGGAGGCCCGCAAGGAGGAACTGCTGGCCCTCATGGCGGCCGGTGGTCAGGACCACCACCGGATGATGGAGCACAGCATCGAGCTGGAGCGCGCCATGAAGGAACTGGACCGCATGACCGACCGCTGGCTGGAGCTTTCCGAGAAGGCCGGTTGATCAGAACTTGGCGCAGGGGACCACGCGCCTCCGCGCAATGGACTTCCTGCGGCGACGGTCGGCCAGTTCATAGCCCATGGTGATCTCGTGCGCACCGCCCGACCGGCCCGCCAGGCGCGACAGGGTGAGGTCGTAGCTGTAGCCAATGCGCATGTCCTTCACCGAGAAGCCCACCAGCACGGCCAGGGCATCGGTGTTGCCGTAGCCGGGCGCGTAAGCCTTGAACAGCGGGATGCCCCGGTACCAGAGCCCCATGAAGAAGGGCTCGCGTTCATAGTACGCCCCGATGTCCAGCTGGTCGTACCGGCCCTGTGCCCGGTAGTTGAACGCCAGCACCACGTGCTCGTCATGCTGCTTGATCACGCGCCCCAGGATGCGCATGCGGTAGCCGCCGTGCAGGCTGAACTTCCGCGGCACCTTGCTCTCGTTGAGCAGCAGGGACTGGTCCGGCTCGTTGATGTGGTGCATCGAGGCGCCCAGCCACAGCTTCGGCGTGAAGAAGAGCAGACCCGCGCCGATGTCGCCATAGCGGATGCTCCGGCCGTCTCCGTGCTCCATGGTGGGCACACCGCCGCGTGCCAGCTGGTCGCCGAAGGTGAGCCTGCTCAGGTCCACCGCATGGTTCACGAAACCGAACTGCATCGCGGGGCGCAGGAAGACCTTCCGCTTCAGCTCGATCTCGTAGGCGTACTGGGCCGCCACGCTCGTATAGCGCAGGGCGCCGGTGCCCGCGCGGTCGTGCGTCACCAGTAGACCCACCCCGCTGTTGAGGTTCTGCATGTAGTGGTCCCACGCGCCGTTGTAGGTCACGAACGCACCGGGGATGCTCGGCCATTGGTCGCGCCAGGCCAGTCCGAAACGGCTCTGCAGGCCCGTGCCCGCAAAGGCCGGGCTGATGTAGGTGGGCATGGCATAGAACTGCGTGAACTGCGGGTCCTGTGCCTGTGCACAGGACGTCGCAGCCCCCAACAGGGCCAGCAGCGCTCCTCGTCTAACGTCCATTCCGGGTCATTCCTTCCACCTGCACGGCGGGCAGCAGGCGGGTCTCACGGCTCAGTTCACGTCCATGGTCCGGGGCAATGGCCGTCAGCACCTCCTCGATGGCGGCATGGCCCTCGGCCTCGGTGCGCACGTGATAGCGGGCGCCCGGCTCCAGCACCATCAGGTATCGACCCGTGGCGGCGTTGGTGTTGTACACGCCCAGGATCTCCTCGCGGGCCTCGTCCTCCACCACGATGCGCGCCCGCAGCGGTGCGTCGAGGTGGTCCGTCACAAGGCCCCGCACCACGAAGTACTCCAGCTGGCTCGAAGGGAAGATCACCTGGTAGATGTCCTGCGCTCCCAGCCCGCCCGGGCGCTCCGAGGAGAAGTAGCCCGTGGTGCCGTCCTCGCTGAGGCAGAAGTAGATGTCGTCGTTCACCGTGTTCAGCGGGTAGCCCAGGTTCTCCGGATCGCCCCAGCTGCACTGGTCGTGGTCCAGCATGATGCTCTTGAAGATGTCGTACCCGCCCATGGTGCCGTGCCCATTGGAGCTGAAGAAGAGCGTGGTGCCGTCGCTGTGCAGGAAGGGTGCGTCCTCGTCGAACGGCGTGTTGATCGTGGGGCCGAGGTTCAGCGGAAGGCTCCACGTCCCGTCGGGCAGACGGCGGATGCGGTACAGATCGCGCCCGCCGAAGCCGCCCGGCCGGTCGCTGGTGAAGTAGATCTCCTCCCCGTCGGGGCTCAGCGTCGCGCTGGGCTCATGGTGCTCGCTGTTGATCCGGTCGGTCATCCGTTCGGGCCCGCTCCACTCACCCGCCGCACGTCTGCTCTCGAACAGGTCGCCGCTCACCAGCCCCTGGCCGGTGCGATAGACGATCATGCCGTTGCCATCGGCGGACAGGCCCACGGTGGCGTCCTGCAGGGCCGTGTTCAGCGGCGCCCCTGCGTTCACCGCGTTGGACCAGATCTCGTCCACCCGGCGTGCCGTATAGATGTCCTCGAACCACTGCCCATCGGGGTCCTTCCGACCGCCGGTGGAACCTTCGCGGCGGGAGGTGAAGTACATCGTGTTGCCGTCCGCCGTCACCAGCGGGCAGTAGTCGTGCGCCGGGGAATTGACCAGGGCGCCCAGGTTGCGCACCGTCAGATCCACCGGTTGACGCACCAGGGCCTTGGCATTGCGGCAGATGGCGATGGCGCGGTCCACTTCCGCATCGCCCAGCATACGGTGCTTCACGGCCTTGTACCGACCAAGCAGGTCGATGGCCTCGTCGAAGCGCTCCTGCCGGTGCCGGGCCAGCCCCAGATGGTAGGCGGCTTCGGGGTGGCCGTGCCGCAGCGCCCGCTCGAACAACGGGGCGGCCTTCTGGCGCAGGCCGGGGATCCGCGCATAGCACAGGCCCAGCTCATGCGCCACCTCGGCGAAGCTGGTGTCCACCAGCTCCAACCGGCGATAGATCTTGGCCGCCTCCACGACGTCCTCCGCGGCCAGCAGCACCTTGGCCTCGTCCAGCATGCGGTTGTGCACACGGGTGTAGTTGGCCTGGCCCATGGCGGTGAGCGGGGCGGCCGTCAGCATCAGGATGGGGATCAGGTAGCGTTCTCGCATGTGTTCCAGGTTCATCGGATGAGCGTCACATCGCCTTTCAGGTTCTCCTCGCGACCGTCGCTGAAGCGCGCATGGGCCTTCCAGGCGTACACGTCCTGCTTGGCCTGCTGGTCCCGGTAGTAACCGTCCCAGCCCTGCCGCACGTCGAAGGTCTCGAAGACCAGTTCGCCCCAGCGGTTGAAGACCTGGAGGTGGTAATCCTCCACACCTTCATGCACCGGGAAGAAGATGTCGTTGTTCACCGAGGTGGGGTCGTAGATGCCGTCCGTGGGCCCATCGCTGTTCGGGGTGAAGGCGTTCGGGAAGGCGATGGATCCGGAGGCGATGCCCGTCACGGCATCCACCACCACGAAGGTGTCCGGGCAATGCCACAGGTTGTCGGCGATCAGGCTCACGGTGTAGGTGCCCGGTTCCGTGTACTGGTGCATGGGGTTCACGTCGGTGCTCACGCCACCGTCCCCGAAGTCCCACAGGTAGCTGTCGGCATTGCCGCTCAGGTTGTGACCGTACACCGGCTGTCCGGGCACCACCACCTCCCCGGGCTGCAGCACGAAGTAGGCCGAGGCGTTCGGGCGCACGATCACCGAATCGATGTGCACCGCCGTGTTCACCGTGCCTCCGGGGCCGTATGCGGTGAGCATCACCGTGTAGGTGCCCGGAACCGTGTAGGTGTACACGGGGCTGTCCGCCGTGCTGCTGCCGCCGTCGCCGAAGTTCCACAGGTAGCCCTGGCCCAGCAGGGATGTGTTGGTGAACGCCACCGTGAGCGGTGCGCATCCTTCCGCGGAACCCAGGAAGGAGGCCGTGGGGAACGGCGGCTCGATGGTCACCGTCTGCACGGCGGTATCGCTGCACAGCTGGTCGCTCACCACCAGGGTGATGGTGAACTGGCCCCAGGTGCCATAGGTGTACGCACCGGGTTGCACACCGGTGAGCGTACCGCCATCCCCCATGCTCCAGCTGTGCGTCCAGGGGCCCGGCGCCGTCGTGTTCACGATCGTGACGGTGGAAGCCGGATATTGTTGCGTGAACGGCGTGGCCTGGAACTGGGCCGTCGGAGCGGGATGCACCGTCACGGTGCGCTGCGTCGTATCGGTGCAGCCCCATGGGGAGGTGGCCGTCAGCGTCACCGTCCAGGTCTGCCCGGCCGAGGTCCCGTTCACGTACGTATGCGTCGGCGTATTGCCCGCAAGGGTGACGCCATCGCCCATGTCCCACAGCAGCGCGGATGCGCCGGTGCTGGTGCTCTGGGGCGTGTAAACCAGCGGCGAACATCCTTCGGACGGGGCGGTGAAGGCCGCCGTGACGACCGGATACACCTGCACCACGGCCTGTGCCGTATCGGTGCATCCAAAGGCGCTGGTGCCCACCTGGACGATGGTGAAGGACACGGGGATGCTGTCCGTGTGGGCATAGGTGTGCGCGGCATTCCCTGGCGGGCCGCTCTGCTGGGCCCCATCACCCCAGGACCAGTCCACGGCGGTGGCCCCGATGGAAAGGTCCTGCACGTTCACCGCGAAGGGCTGGCAGCCGGCCAGGGCATCGGGCATGAACTGGGCGATGGGCGCGGGATGCACCAGCACATCCACCTGGGCGGTGTCGCTGCATCCATAGGCCGAGCTGACCACCAGCGTGGGCGTGAAGACAAGGTCGGTGAGGCCCTGGTTGAGGTAGCTGTGCGGCGGGCTGGGCAGCGTGCTGGCCCCGCCATCGCCGAACGTCCAGGAATAGGTGGTGGCCCCCACCGAGAGGTCCGAAAGGTCCGGATCGAAGGGTGCACAGCCCACCGTGTCCGCCGTGAACTGTGCGACCACCGCCGGGAACACCTGCACCTGCCCGCCGACCGATGCGCTGCACCCGTACGCGTTGGTCGCCGTCAGTCCGATGGAATAGGTCTGGGGCGTTGTCTGGTAGTTGGTCCACGTGTGCCCATGCACGGCAGCACTGTCGGTCGAGGTCGCTCCGTCACCATAGGTCCAGGCGAAATCCACCGCGCCCTGACTGCTGTTGGTGAGCTGCGCGGCGAGCGGATGGCAACCCTGTAGAAGGTCGGTGGTGAAGGCCGCCACCGGTACCGGGTACACGTCCACCTCATCATAGGTGGTGTCCACGCAGCCGAAGGCGTTCGCTCCGATCATCGTCACTTGGTAGGTGACCACCGTACCGGTGTTGTTGAGGTAGGTGTGCACGGGCGAGGGTCCGGTACCGGTGCTGCCATCGCCGAAGTCCCACTGGTAGCTCACCGCACCCACCACCGTGGGGAAGGTGACGATGAGCGGGGAGCAGCCGCTGTCGGGCTGGGTGGCGAAGGTGAACTGCGGCATGGGATAGACCAGGAGCGTGGCCGTGGCCGTGTCGACGCATCCGGCCGCCGAGGTGGCGATCAGCTGCACGATGTTCGTCTGGAGGAACAGCGTGTTGTTCACGTACTGGTGCGCAGGCGACACCGCGGTGCTCGTGCCGCCATCGCCAAAGCTCCAGGCATACGAGCCCGCGCCCGTGCTGGTGTTGGTGAACAGTACGTCCAGCGGGGCACAGCCCGGCGATGCGTTGTGCGTGAATCCGGCGAGCACGGGCGGCGCCACGGTGATGGGGGCCCAGGCGGTGTCCGTGCAGCCGAACAGCGTGCTGGCCACCAGCATCACCGTGTCCACCACATCGGCCGGACCGGCGTTCAGGTAGGTGTGCGTGGGAGCCGGAACCGTGCTGCTGCTGCCATCACCGAAGTCCCACGCATAGTTCACTGCACCGGTGCTGGTGTTGGTGAACTGCACGTCCAGCGGCGAGCAGCCCAGGCTCGGCACAGGCAGGAAGGCCGCCGTGGGCAGGGCCTCCACCAGCACGTTCTGCTGGCCCGTCCCGCTGCAATAGGGCGTGGTCACCGTCAGGGTCACGGTGTATCCGCCGTTGCCGGCGAAAAGGTGCGTGGGGTCCTCCAGGCTGGAGGTGCCGCCATCGCCGAAGTCCCAGTTCCATTGGGTCACGGGGTTGCCCGGATCGGTCACCGTCTGGTCCGTGAACTGGGCCGCCACCCCTTCGCATACGTTCTGCGCACCGATCTGCACCGTGGGCGGAGCGTAGACATGGATGTCGTGCGTGTGCTGGTCCTGACAGCCGTCGGCATTGGTCACCGTCAGGGTCACGGTGTACGTGCCGGGAGCCCCGTAGAAATGCGGGAGCGGCTCGAAGGCCGTGGTCACCGTGCCGTCCCCCAGGTCCCAGGTCTGGCCCACCGCGTTCACCGAGGTGTTGGTGAAGGTCACCGTGAGCGAGTCACAGGCTCCGTCCTGGTCCACGGTGAAGTCGGCCGTGGGGCTGGGCAACACCACCACGGTCACCGAGGCGGTGTCGGCGCAGCCCGCCGTGGCCCCCTGGATGCTGGCGGCATAGGAGACGACGAAGGTGCCGGCCGTGCCGTAGGTGTGCGACTGATCGCCGGCACCGGTCCATTGGAAACCGGCTCCCGTGCCGAAGTCCCACTCGAAGTAGTTGGCCCCGCCGCTGGTGGTCTCGTCGAAGGCGATGGTGCCCCCGGCACAGACCGTGTCCGGCATGGCGCTGAGGGTCACCGTTGGCGGGGGCACGATGGTGATCTGCACATAGGCCGTGTCGATGCCGCAGTAGTTGCTGTCCAGCAGCATCACCTCGTAGGTGCCGATGCCGGGGTACTGGATGGTGCGGGGAAAGGTGGGCGGCCAGGGTGCCCAGTCGATGATCGAGTCCTGCCCCTGCCCCCAGTAGTCGCCGAAGTTCCAGTACTCGAAGCGCTGGGAGATGTTGCCCTGCTGCAGACAGTTCCTTTCCGTGGTGTTCAGGAAGGTCACCGTGCGATCGGGCCAGCACAGCAGGGTGGCGCTCGGAGCGATCTGCGCACTGTCGATGTCCCACACACGGATCGGGTTGAAGGTGGCCACGCTCGGACCGCCCTGCAGGGTGTTGCACGCGTTCTCGGCGTACAGACGCACGGTGGTCTCGCAACTCACCGTGCCCGGCAGATAGGTGTGCGTCACCGTCTGCCCCAGGTTGGTATGGTCGAAGACCAGCTGGCTGCTCGCATCGCCGAAGTCCCAGGTGAACACGGTGTTGGGCGAAACGTTGGTGCTGGAGTTGATGAAGTCCACCGCCTGCGGGGCGCAGACCTGGGTCAGACCGCCCACGGGGATCTGGATGGAGGCGCTCGTGCTCTCCTCCATGGTCAGGGTGCCGGTGACCACGCATCCGCTCACCAGCTCGGTGAAGGTCACCGTGTACGTGGCCACGGCAGGAGCATAACCGTGGGTCACCGTGGCGGGGGGGATCAGCGAACCACCCACGTACAGCGGACTGCCGTCGCCCCAGTCGATGGTGAATCCGCCGATGATGCTCTGCGGTGAGGCGATCACCAGGGTGAAGGGACCGCCTGAACAACTGTACCAATGGGCCGTATCGCTCGGGTTGCCCCAGTAGTCGTACAGCTGTGGGCATTGGGCCCTGGCCCCGCCCGTCAGGAGCAGGGCGAAGGACAGGCCGCCCAGACGCACGAAGCTGCTCACGGTACACTTCATTCCGCCCCTTCCTACGGCGACCGGGCCGTGAAGGATACCGGGGAACCCTTGTGATCGACCGGCGTACAACGGCCATCGACCAGCATCCTCCCATCATGGAACGATACGACCTCTGCGTCATCGGAGGCGGCCCCGCCGGATATGCGGCCGCCATGCGCGCCATCGACCTGGGCCTGCGCACCCTGCTGGTGGAGAAGGACCGCATCGGGGGTACCGGCATCTACAACGGCGCACTGATGTCCAAGACCTTGTGGGAGATCGCCCAGCGGGTGGCCGGGACCAACGCCATGGTGCGCACCAGGGGCATCCCACCCTTCCAGCCGTCGTGGTCGGGCATCACCCGCACGGTGAACGATGCGGTGTTCGAGCGCAAGTATCTCTACGCCTGCCACATGCAGCTGCTCGAGAGCCAGGGCCATCTGTTCCGGCACGCCCGGGGCAGCGCTTCCTTCCTCGGGCCGCATCGCCTGTGCATCGATCTGGCCGGCCGTCGCCGGGAGGTCGAGGCCGAACACGTGGTGATCGCCACCGGCTCGCGCCCGCGGTCGCTGCCCGGCCTGCAGGCGGACGAGCGGCGCATCCTCACCAGCGACGGCATCTTCCGGCTGGACGAGCTGCCGGAGAGCATCGTGATCGTCGGCGCCGGGGTCATCGGCTGCGAGTTCGCCACGATCCTCAGCCACCTGGGCCGCACCCGCGTCCACCTCATCGACCGCGCCGAACGCATCCTGCCCTTCGAGGACGCCGACATCAGCGAACTGGTGGCCGACAACCTGGAGCGGAACGGCGTAGTGATCCACCGCGCGGCCAAGCTGGAACGCCTGGAGGCCATGCCCCACGGCGTGGAGTACGACCTGAGCTACGCGAACGGCGGCACCGAACGCGTGGTCGTGCAAAAGGCCCTGCTGTCGGTGGGGCGGTCGCCCAACCTGCAGGGACTGGGCCTCGAGGCGGCCGGCCTCACCCTGGACCCCCGCACCGGCGCCCTGGCCGTGGACGGCATCCGCACCGCCCAGGATCACATCCTGGTGGTGGGCGACGCCACCGGCAGCAACATGCTGGTGAACCTCGGTGAACTGGAAGGTCGGCATGCTGCGGAGCTCATCGCCGGGCGCCAGCCCGCACCCATCAGCTACGGCCAGGTCAGCACCATCATGTTCCTGGACCCCGAAGTGGCCGGTGTGGGCCTCAACGAGCAGGAATGCCGCAAGCGCGGCATCGCCTACCGCGTGGCCCGCATCGACTACAGCTGCCTCGCACGCGCCATCGCCATGCGGCGCACCCAGGGCTTCTTCAAGCTGCTCGTCACGGACGACGCGGACATGCGCGTGCTGGGCATGCGGGCCGTGGGCGAGCACGCCTCCAGCGCCATCGAGGCCGTGGCCCTGCTCATGCACATGGGGCAGGGCATCCGGCACCTGGCCGAGATGGTGCACCCCCACCCCAGCATCATCGAAGGCGTGCAGGAGTGCGCCCGCACCTTGATGGGCAACGGCATCTTCAAGCCCGAGGTGTTCGGCGACCGGATGGAATGCCGCAGCTGGCGCCCCTCCCCGACCGTCGAACGCGCCGCCTGATCAAGGGGTCCCGGGGTCCTGGAACCGGGGGTCGTTCACGAAGTCGTGGTCCGTGAGCGCGTTCAGGAAAGCCACCAGCGCCGCCTTGTCCGAGGCCGGCAGTTGCAGCCCTCCCTGCGTGTACTTCATGAAGGGGCTGATGGTCTCCGATGGCTTGCCGCCCGAGTTGTAGTGCTCCACCACCTGCTCAAGCGTCGCGAACCGACCATCGTGCATGTAAGGCCCCGACAAGGCCACGTTGCGCAGGCTGGGCACCTTGAACTTGGCGCGGTCCAGCGGATCGCCGGTGACCTCGAAGCGGCCCATGTCCGTGAAGACCGAGTCCAGGCCGTTGTTCTCGAACTGGCCGTTGGTGAACAGCCCGCCCGCATGCGTGTGGCAGTGGAAACAATCGGCGCCCCACTGGCCGCCCTGGCCGGCGGCCGGGTCGCCACCTTCCAGCTGGGTGAGGATGAATCCGCGCTGCTCCTCCTGGGTGAACACCGCCTCCCCGCGCGCCACCTTGTCCACCTTGGAATTGGCGCTGATCATGGTGCGCAGGAACTGCCCGAGGGCCTTGGCCACCAGGGTGCTGTCGATCACGTCGGTGTTGAACGCCCGGATGAAGAGGGCCCGGTAGGCGCTGTCAGCCTGCAGCTCGGCCACCGCGTTCGGCCAGGCCTCATGCATCTCCACGGGATCGATCACCGGCATCAGCACCTGCTGTTCCAGGGTCGGCTTGCGCCCGTCCCAGAAGAAGCTGGTCTCCCAGCCCAGGTTCATCAACGCCATGCTGTTGCGCCGCCCCTGCAGGCCATCGATGCCCAGGCTGAAGGCGTTGGGCGCATCGCTGAAGGCGTTGGCCGGGGCATGGCAGCCCGCGCAGCTCTGCGTGTTGTTGCCGCTCAGTCGCTCCTCATAGAACAGGTAGCGGCCCAGCTCCACGCCCCGCACCGTGATCGGGTTGTCCGGCGGAACCACCATCGGAGGAAAGTTGGCCGGTGTCACCAGGGGGTACGGCGTGGGGTCGTACACGGGGACCCCGCTGCCACCACCGTTGGAGGGCTCGTCAGGGCCGGGTTTGCGACAACCGGCGATCGCCGTCAAAAGGACGGTCACAGCGGTCAGGATGCGGAGGTTCCTCTTGGTCATGGCACTTGGTCCAGGGGACGTTCGTCGGTGAGTGCGTGCAGGAAGGCCAGCAGGTCGGTGCGCTCCTGGGCCGTAAGGGTGAACGGGCCCAGCAGCGGATCCTTGTTGGGGTGCGCCAGCCCGCCCGAGGCGAAGTGGTCCACCACCTCTTCCAGGGTGGCCATGGCCCCGTCGTGCATGTACGGAGCGGTGCGCGCGATGTTGCGCAGCGTGGGCACCTTGAACTTGCCCTCGTCGGCGGGGTCGAGCGAAATGCGCGCCCGGCCGGGGTCGGCATAGGTGAGGTATTGCCCCACGTTGCGGTAGCTGTGGTCGCTCAGGTCGAAACCGCTGTGGCATCCGGTGCAACCCGCCACCGGACCCGAGAACAGCTGCCATCCGTTCGCCTCGCTCGTGGTCAGGGCCATGCTGTCGCCCTCGTACAGGTAGCGGTCGAAACGCGACCAGCCGCTGATCAAGGTCCGTTCGTAACTGGCGATGGCCCGGGTGATCACATAGGGGTCCAGCGCGCGGCCGTAGGCCAGCTGGCTCAGGCTGCGGTAGGGCTCCTGGTCGCGCAGTTCCCCGGCCAGAACGAGCACGTCGTGGTCCATCTCGTGCTCATCAAGGATCGGCGCCAGCACCTGCATCTCCAGGTTGGGCACACCGCCGTCGCGGAACAGTTCCGGATGGTAGGCCACGTTGGCCAGGGTGGGTGCGTTGCGCATCCCCGGCTGCTGATCCACCCCGAGGCTCAGGGCCACCGTGTCGCTGAAGGCATGGTCCGGGAAATGGCAACTGCCGCAGCTCACCGTGCCCGTGCGCGAGAGCCGCGGCTCAAAGAAGAGGTGCTTCCCCAGTTCCACCGCAGGCCGCGTCAACGGGTTGTCGCCCGGCACGGGCACTGCGGGCATCCACGCCGGAACCTCGAGCGGAAAGGGTTCCGTGGCCATGGACTGCGGAAGCGGTCCGTCCTTGCGGCAGCCCACCAGCCCCAGGACCGTCACCGCCATCAACGACCAGGGTCTCACTGCACCTTGATGCTGCCCAGTACGTTGTCGCTGAAGCGCATCGCCAGCGGCATGTTGTCGCCGTGGGCCTGATGGTCCGTCACCAGGTCGATGGTGTCCACCGCATTGTGAAAGAACCGGTCCACTTCCAATTGCAGCACCAGGTCGGTGGTATCCCCGCCGTCCACGGTGAAGGGGGCCGCGAAAGCCAGGTCGCGCACCCGGTAGCAGGGATCCATGCCGCTGTGGATGGAGAACAGGTTCGTGGGCACGCCCGTACCGTTGGGGTCCGTGTCGTAGCGCCCATCGAACATCACGAAACGGTAGCCCGTGGCCCAGGTCCAGTAGGTGCCGTTGCTCACGCTCAAGGGATGCCCCACCGGATAGAGCACCGGATCGGTGGCGTTGAGGGCTGCCGGCACGCCCAGGCCCAGATGAAGACCGCTGTATGTGCCCGCTTCCGCCTCGAAAAGCTCTTCCGTTCCACCGTTCAGGGCATCGAAAAGCGCGATATCGGCCAGCTCCGTCGCCCCGCCAGGGCCCGTGAGGCGCAATTCGGCCAGGTATAGTTTCAGCAGTTCCACCTGCGTTCGGTAGTTGGTCACGTTCAGATGGACCGATCCGGCCTGCAGGGGCTGTCCCTGCCAGGTGGCTTCCACTTTCAACCGGACAAGCCCTTGCGGGCCGTCCGTCCCATAGGGCTTGTGGCAGCCGACCAACAGGGCCATGCCACAGGACAATGCAACGATGGCGACGGAACGATGGGTACGGTTCTGGTTCATCATGGCAGTTGTTCCCGGTCTTGCTGCTTTTCCGGAAATTCAAAGATAAGCGCACCCTCCTCACTACCGGCCTGAGCCATGTCAGGTACGACGAACAGATCCCCGTACTCTTCAATGCAACCGGATCCCGCCGATCCCGTCACTCCACCGACATGCTTTGGAGCACGTTGTCGGTGAAACGCATGGCCAGGGGCAGATCGTTGCCGTGCGTCTGGTTCTCCGTGGCCAGGTCGATCGTATCCAGGGCGTTGTGGAAGAAACGGTCCACGTCAAGACGGACGAGCAGTTCGGTGGTGTCCCCGGCCTGCACGGTGAGGGGGGCCGGAAGGCTGAAGTCCCGCACGCGGTAGCACGGGTCCATGCCGGTCTCGAAGGTGAACAGGTTCGGAGGCGTGCCCGCACCGTTGGGATCGAGGTCGTACCGCCCATCGAACATCACGAAGCGATACCCCGTGGCCCAGGTCCAATAGGTTCCGTTGCCCAAGCTCAGCGGATGCCCCACCGGATAGAGCACCGGATCGGAGGCGTTGAGGACCGCCGGCACCCCCAGGCCCAGATGCAGGCCGCTGTATGTGCCCGCTTCCGCCGCGAGCACCGTGTCCGTTCCTCCGTCAAGGGCATTGAAGAAAGTGATCTCGGCCAGTTCGCTCGCCCCGCCCGGACCGGTGAGCCGCATTTCCGCCAGATACAGCTTCAGGACATCCACCTGGGTCCGATAGCCGCTCACGTTGGCCGCCAACATCCCGGTCTGCACGGGCTGCCCCTGCCAGATAGCCTCCACCTTCACCCGCACGTGCCCTTGAGGACCACCCACACCGTAGGGCTTGTGGCAGCCTGCCAGCACGGCGGCCGCAGCGATGAGCAATACCGGGGAGCGGAACATGGGTCGCATGGGAGGTCGGTCCTGGTGAAAGGATGCGTTCGGAAGGCGGTCCGTTGCCTGAACGCCAAAGTTATTCAGCGGCTCCAAGATCATCCGATCATGGGCGTTGCACAAGTGCTCGCAACGGATGGACCGTTCCCATTGAACCCTCGGCCAGTGATCTCAAAGGGGCTGGTCATGGATCGGTATGCATCAGCGTCCATCCCTGGTTCCGCACATTCCCGCGAAGGCGCTGCCCGGCGCATGAACAAGATCCGATGACCCTCCCGGCACCCCGCGTTGGCATCGCTCCCCGCGACCGGTCCTCTACCTTCGAACCCCATGCTCCAGGTGCTGCACAGCTCGGCCGGCTCGGGCAAGACCCACGCCCTGGTGAAGCGCTATCTGCTGCTGGCCCTCCGGCCTGAAAGGCGCACGGCCTACCGCAGCATCCTCGCCCTCACCTTCACCAACAAGGCCGCCGGCGAGATGAAGGAGCGCGTGCTGCACTACCTGCGCATGCTGGCCGATCGTGCCCATGACGACCCGCGCATCGCCGACCTGCTCGAAGCGCTCCACACCGAACACGGCATGGACCCCGATGCCGCCGTGATCCAGGCCGACGCCGTGCTGCACCACATGCTGCATCACTGGTCCGACCTGTCCATCACCACCATCGACGCCTTCGTGCGCCGACTGGTGCGCCCCTTCGCACGCGACCTGCAACTGGACCAGGAACTGCGCATGACCACCGACCAGAGCTGGTACCAGGAACGCGCGGTGGACCTGCTGCTGGAAGCCGCCGGGCATGACCCCGCCCTTACCGAGGTGCTGGTGGCCGCCTGCAGCCGCCTGGTGGAGGACGAGGCCCGATGGACCCCGGCCGCGCCCTTCCGCGAGCTCGTGAAGGAGCTGAACAACGAAGAGGCGGTGCGCCACCTGGAACAGCTGTCCGCCGTGGATGCCCGGGCCCTGCTGCGCCAAGAGGACGCGCTGCGCGACGCCATCCAGGCTTTCCGCGAGGAGGCCCATACGCTGGGCCGCTCCGCGTTGGGCGCGCTTCGGAGGGCGGAAGTCGACCTGGGGGAGCTCGCCCATGGCAAACAAGGTTTCATCAAGGTCCTGAACGACCTGGTCGCCTTCGACAAGGATCCGATCGCCGTGGGCACCAACGCCGGAAAGCCGCTGACCACCGGGGTGTGGTGGAGCGGTGAGGCCTCCAACGCCGACCGCGAGGCCCTGAAAAACCTGGCGCCGCAGCTCACCCAGGTGCTCACCACCGTGCAAGGCTGGCAGGAACAAGGCCGGTTCACCGACCATTGGCTGCGCATCCTCATCCGTAAGGACCTGATGGCGATGGGCGCGATGAGCGCCCTGGCCGGGTCCTTGCGGAAGGCCAAGGAGGAGGACGGCGTCACCTTCTTCCAGGACCTCACCCGCGCCGTGGAACGCGTGGTGCGCGAGGAACCGGTGCCCTTCCTCTACGAGCGCCTGGGCCAGCGCTTCCAGCACTTCCTGATCGACGAGTTCCAGGACACCTCGGTGATGCAATGGCACGCCCTGCTGCCCCTGGCGGAGAACGCACTGGCCAACGGCGGTTCGGTGCTGCTGGTGGGCGATGCCAAACAGGCCATCTACCGCTGGCGCAACGGAGAGGTCCGCCAGTTCAAGGAGCTGCCCGCGCTGCATGGGCGCGACCAGCTCGCCGACGGCGCGCGCCGCGAAGCCTTCCTGAAAAGCTCCTTCGAGCCGGTGCCCCCGCTGTGCGACAACCACCGCTCCTCGGCGACCATCGTCCAGTTCAACAACGGGCTCTTCGACCGGTTGCGCAACACGCTGCCGGAAGACCTGCGCCCGATCTACGACCAGCAGGCTCAGACCGCGCGCAAGCCCCCCGGCGGCCTGGTGCACCTGGAGGTGATCCCCAAGGAACCCGATGGCGAGGGACCATGGAACGAACGCTGGCTGTTGCGGCACGTGGCCGACTGCCTCGCCGACGGGTTCCGCGCGGCCGATATCGCCGTGCTGGTGCGCACCGGCGCTCAGGGTGCCTGGGCGGCGGGAACCCTGAGCCGCGCCGGGCATCCCGTGATCAGCCCCGACGGGCTCAGCCCGAGCGGCGATCCGGTGGTGGACCTGCTGCTCGCCCTGCTGCGGCTGGACCATCGTGCGGACGACCGCACGGCCCTACAGGCCCTGACCGCCGGCGTGGCCGCCGGGATCCTCGCTCCGGAACTGCTCCACCCGCCCGCGAACGCTACGACCCGAACCGCGTTGGAACGGCTGCACCGCTGCCTGCCTCCCTCCGCCCGGCCCGCCTCCACCCTGCTGGACCGCGTGCTGGGCCATGTGGAACGCTGCGGCCTCGACGCCGCCAACGATGCCTTCCTGAACGCGCTGCTCGAAGCCGTGCGCGAGCACCAGCAGAACCACGGTCACGATCCGGCGGGGTTCCTCGAGCACTGGGCGCGCACCTACGCCAACCGCCCCATCACCGCACCCGCCGGCATGGACGCCGTGCAGGTGATGACCGTGCACAAGGCCAAGGGGCTGCAGTTCCCGGTGGTGCTCATACCGGGCACCAACATGAGCAACCCCAACAGCGCCACCAAGGTCTGGACCGCTCCCGGTGCACTGGCCCCCGATCTGCCCGCGGCCCGCATCTCTTTCAAGGGCCGCCGTGCACCTGCGATCAAAGCCGTCACCGAGGAACTGGACCTGCAGGTCCTCGATGCGCTGGACCTGCTCTATGTGGCCTTCACCCGGCCTGAGCAACGTCTGTACGCCGCCGTGCCCCTGATGCACAGCGACGCGTTGAGCAAGGGTGTGCTCGAGCATCTGAAAGCCATGGGCGGCAGCGAGGAGCAGGGCCTGATCATCGGGGAGCGCAGCGCCGCAGCCGCCCACCAGGCCGCTGCGGAGCCCGGCTCCCTGCTGCGCACCCTGCCACCCGGCGGCGGCGTGCAGGCGATGGCGCGCGATGCGTTGCGCCCGGACGCGGCGGAGGGCCCACCCTCCCGGCGTGCGATCGGCAAGGCGCTGCACGGTCTGCTCGCCCGGGTGCGTACCGGCGCCGACCTGCACCGGGCGATGGAGGCCGCGGTGGCCTGCGGCGACCTGAACCCGGAGGATCGCGACCGCTGGAGCGCGCCGCTCGCCGCTCTGCTGGACAAGCCCGAGCTGGCCCCGTGGTTCGGTCCCGGCCTGGAGGTGCTCACCGAAGCCCCGTTGATCCTGGCCGACGGGACCACGCTACGCCCCGACCGGATCGTCCGCAATGCCCAGGGTTGGGGCGTGCTCGACATCAAGACCGGCGGCCCGCACGCCGCCCAGGCCGACCAGGTGCGCGGGTACATGCAGGTGTTGCGCACCGTGACCGGAGCAGCCGTGCACGGGGCCCTGCTCCATCTGGCCACTGGCACCCTCGAGCCTGTCGCATAGCCCATGGTCACCTGGCGCACCCTCCCGTTCCAGGCGCTCGACGGCAGCACGCTGTACGATGTCCTGCGGCTGCGCACCGATGTGTTCGTGGTGGAGCAGAACTGCCCCTACCCTGAGCTGGACGACCGCGACCGCTCGGCGCTGCACGTGATCGGCCGCGACGCGGACCAGCAGGTGGTGGCCTACGCCCGCATCCTTCCACCGGATGAGGAAGGCCTGCCCACCGTGGGCCGCGTGGTGGTGCGCGCCGCCCTGCGCGGCACCGGTCTGGGCCACGTGCTGATGCGCGAAGTGCTCGCCGCGCTCCGTTCCCACCATGGCAGCGTGCGGAGCAGGATGGCCGCACAGGCCCATCTGGAAGCCTTCTACGCCGCCCACGGATACCGACGCCAGGGCGGGGTGTTCGACCTCGACGGCATCCCGCACATCGCGATGCGGCTCAGCGTACCAGGGTGATGATGCCCGTGTAGGCCCGGCGCTCCGGTCCATGCTCGGCCAGCCACGCCTTGTACGTGTACACACCGACCGGCAGCCCCGCACCGTCCCACCCGGCCTTCGGGTCCTCCGTGTGGAACAGGCGCGTGCCCCAGCGATCGAAGATGGCCAGCTCATACGCACGCGCACCGATGACCACCGGGAACCACACGTCGTTCAACCCATCGCCATCGGGGGTGAAGGCGCTGGGTGCATGGAAGAGGGAACCCGTGACGATGACCCGGATCCGCGCGGTGTCCACGCAACCCAGGCCGCTGGCCACCACCTGCACCACCTCGTAGGTGCCCGCCTCCTGGAACGAGATGGTGAATTCCGGTGTGGTGAAGGTGCTGCCCGCCACGGTGTAAAGCCAGCTGTCGGCGTTCACCGAAGCGTCGTGGATGCTGACCACGGGATCGAGCACGTCCACCACCGGCGTGCTGGTGTACAGACCCGCCACGGGCAGGTCCCACACCGTCACGGCCCCGGGCCGCAAAAGGCTCACCGTATCGATGCACCCGCTGTCGGTCATCACCGTGAGGCGCACGTCGTACTGGCCTTCCACCGTGTAGGTGTGCACCGCGAGGCTGTCGGTGCTTCCAGCGCCATCGCCCAGGTCCCAGGCGAAGCGCATCGGGGTCCAAGCCGTGCTGAGGTTGTCGAAGCGCACCTCCAGCGGCAGGCAGCCCATGGTGTCGGTGGTGAAGAGCGGCACCGGAGGTGGGAACACCCGCACCGTATCGGTGTAACTGTCGGTGCAGCCGTGGTCGGAGACGGTGACGGTGACCACCTGGGTGCCCGGCTGGACGAAATGGGCGGCGATGGTCTGCCCGCTCAACTGCTGGGGGACCGCACCGGCCCCGAGGTCCCACTGTGCGGGCGCCTGCGGGGTGAAGTTGCCGGTGACCTCCAGGGGCACGGGACCGGCGCCGAGGCATTGGATGGGCGGCGGCACGAACACAGGGTCCAGCGGCGGATGGACCTGGAAGCTCGCGAAGCTGGTGTCCGCGCAAGGCCAGCCGGGGTTCACCACCAGCATCACGGTGAAGGTGCCGGTGTCGCCGTACGTGTGAACGGGGGCGAACAAGCTGCTGGTGTCGGTGTTGCTGTTGGGGTCCCCGAAGTCCCAGAAATAGCTGTTTCCGCCGATGCTCTGGTTCATCAGGTCCACCTGGTAGCCGTCGCAGAAGGTCTGCTGTTGCTGAATGGAACTGAGGATGGTGACCATGCACGGCACGGCGTCGAAACGGAGGTCACGCCGCACCTCGCTCAACAGCACGCCCGCCCGGTACTCCTTCACGCACACCCCCACCACGTAGCTGCCCGCCTGGGTCGGTGTCACCGTCAACATCCCGCTCACGGGGTCGATGGCCAGCGGGGGGCTGGCATCCATCTGATAGGTCTGCGAATAGCCCGGGGCCCAGAGCACCGGCGTGTACGGCGGACCGGTGGGCGGCGATGGGGCCGGGTTGAACGGATCGCCACCGGTGTACGGCGTGCAGAGCTCATACACCAACTGGTCGCCATCCGGGTCCGTCGCCGAATGGTCGAAGCTCATGTTCTGCCCCACGCACAGGGCGATGGGCGGATACGCGTTGAACACCGGGCTGGAATTGGCCCCGGTCTGGTTGACGTTGGGCACGGCCACCGTGCAGGTGAGGCCCTCATCGCCCGGGTTGGCCAGGTTGAGGATGGTGGGCGTACGGCAGCAGCGCTGATAGCTCACCACGTAGCCGCCGGGGATGGGCGGCAGGTCCAGCACGGCGCTGTACGCGGCCTCCTCCACGCAGATGGTGGGCGGTGCCGTGAGGCAGGGGTTGTTGAGCACCACCGGCACGGGCGTGGCACCGGGGAAGGTGGCGTTCTGGGAGAACAGGTAGGTGCCTGAAGCATCGAAGACACCCAGCTCGGCCTGCAGGTCGAAGCCCGTGCCGTTCACGTTCCCGGGGCCGCAGTCGCGGTAGAGCGTCAGGGTGAACAGGTAGCTGTCCCCGCCCTGGTGCGCGTAATGAAGCTCGCCACCGAGGATGTGCGTGGCCAGGGCCGCGAAGGGCTTCAGCACGATCCCGATCAGGAGAAGCACGCGCATCATCCGAGGGAATGACGACAAGGTACGGCGGTGGGTTGTTCCGCACCCCTGGCGCCGGCCGTTCAGCGTGCCACACGCGCGGCCATCGCTTCGTACTCCGCGGCTGGTACCGGCACATAGGCCCCGCCCCCACCGGCGAGCATCTCCATCACCCGCAACCGCTCGGGATAGGCGCGCGCCTCCACGCTGTGCCGCACCACCCGCGTACCGATCAGCTGCAGCTCCTCGAAGCGGTCGGGCGCATCGATGCGGTAATAGTTGGTGCCGTGGGCCGACCGCCTGTACTGGGGCAGCGCATCAGGCACACCGAGGGGTTCGTTCACGCCGCTAATTTGCACGCCCCATGGCATTCCTGCACCTCCTGGCCGAGCAACTGCACCACCATCACGGCGCCGATACGGCCCGGGTGGCCGTGGTGCTGCCCAGCCGGCGCGCAGGCCTGCACCTGCGGCGCCATCTGGCCCAGGTGCATGGCGGCCCGTTGTGGAGCCCCGACCTGCTCACGCCCGACGGCTTCCTGGAACGCCTCTCCGGCCTGCGTGAGCAACCCGCCCACCTCACCCTGCTCGAACTGCACGCCATGCACCGCGCCCTGAAAGGACCCGCTGCGGACGACCTCCACCACTTCCTGGCCTGGGCCCCCACGGCCCTGCACGACATGAACGAAGTGGACGAGCATCTGCTCGACCCCGAACTGGCCTATCGCGACCTGCGGCACATTGAGGAGATCGATGCGTGGAGCTACCGGGGCGGCAGCCTGAGCGAGGGCCAGCAGCGCCTTGCACACCACTGGGCGCACCACGCGGCCCTGCATCGCGGACTTGCCGACCGACTGCTGCCCCGGGCCGTGGGCACCCGCGGCCTCCTTGCGCGCCGTGCGGCCGCCGTGGTGGCGGATGCCGCCGCTCCGCTTCCCTGGACCGCGGTCTGGTTCGCCGGCCTGAACGTGCTGTCGCCCGCCATGCAACGTGTGATGGACGTCCTGCGGGAACGCGGCCTCGCCCATTTCGCTTGGGACGCCGACACCCATTACCTGAACGACCCGCTCCAGGAGGCGGGCCGCGCCCTGCGCAAGGCCATCGACCGCCACGGACCGGGCGTGCTGCCCTTCAGCACACGCATCGCCACCGACCCGCCCCGCATGCACACCATCGCCGCACCCAACACCATGGCCATGGTGCATGCGGCCGTGCAACAGGTGATGGACCTCACGGAGGACGAGCGTGCCCGCACCTGCGTGCTGCTGGCCGATGAGGACACGCTGCTGCCCTTCCTGAGCCTGCTGCCCGCTTGTGGGCCCGTGAACATCACCATGAGCATCGCCCTGCCGCAGCTGCCGCTCCATGGCTTGTTCCAACGGCATGCCCGCCTGCGCGCCGATGCCGACCCGCGTGGTTCCCGGCTTCACGACCTGCTCGCCTTCCTGGACCACCCGGTGTGGGCGCGGGCGGATGGCTTCGATGAACTGCGCGACCGCGTCGCCCGGGCGCGGCAGGGACGCATGCGCAGCGAGGTGTTGCTGGACGAACTGCAGGGCCCGCTGGCCGATGCCCTTCGCCGGGCCCTCGCCACAACGGGGATCGACGGCGTCCGGGCCCGCGACGCCTTGGTCGAGGCCGTCACCGCGGCCCAGGACGACCCCTTCGTTCTGGAGCAGGCCCACCGCATCGCGCACGTGCTGGACCAGCTGGCCGCCGCCCTGGCCTGGAGCGGCGACACACCCGCGGAGGCCGGCGCCCTGGGCCTGCTGGACCGCCTGCTGCGGCTGGCCCGTGTGGACCTGCACGGCGAACCCATGCATGGGTTGCAGGTGATGGGCATGCCGGGATCACGCGCCATCGACCACGAGCGCGTGATCGTGGTGGGCGCCAACGAGGACATGCTCCCGCGGGCCGACCCGCCGCAGAGCTTCATCCCCGCCGACCTGCGCCATGCCCTGGGGTTGCCCCTTCGCGCCGAGACCGAAGCCGTGGAGGCGCACACCTTCATGCGCCTGCTCCACCATGCCCGGGAGATCACCCTGCTGTACGTTTCCGGCAGCGATGCGGGCCGGGAGCGCAGTCGCTTCATCGCCCAGCTGGAGCACGAACTGCCCGCCCTCGTACACCGCGCCAGCCTGCGGCCCGCCATGCCCCTGCGGCCCAGGGCACCCCTGGAGATACCGCTGACCCCTGAGCTGCACCAGCGCCTGCAACGCAAGGTGGAACGCGGCCTCAGCCCCACCGCGCTGACCGACCTGATGACCTGCCCGCTCCACTTCGTGTTCCGCCACGCCTGGGACATCGCCGAAGATCCCGCCACCGGCCCGGCCCTCGCGGACAACGAAATGGGCACTCTGGTGCATGCGGCCTTCGAAGCGCTGTACAGCCCCTTCGTGGGCCGCAGCATCGACCCAGAGGCGTTGCTGGTCGGCCTCCCCGAGGTCCTGCACGGCCTGGACCGGCGACTGCCTCCCGGGCTGAACGCTGCGGAAGGCCCCGCCCTGTTGCAGGTGGGCATGGCCGTGAAGGCCATCCGCCGTGCCGTGCTGCACGAGGTCGAGGCCTTGCGCAAGGGGCAGGGCATCCACCTCGTCGGCATCGAGGCCATGCTTTCCGGCGAACTGCCCGCCGCCGCCCATGGCCAGGACCATGTGGTGCGGCTCCACGGGCGCATGGACCGCATCGACCGGCGCGACGGGCAGGTGCATCTGGTGGACCTCAAGACCGGCCGGGTGGAGCCCGGCAAGCTCGCCCTGTCGCTGCCCGATGCGCTCACGCCGGACCACGGCCAGGCCCTGCAGTTGCTCGTCTACGCCTGGCTCTGGCTCACCAACGACCCGGCCTGTCCGGCCGTCCGTGCCGAGCTCCGCCCGCTGCGCAGCGCCAGCGGTGGCGGCGTGCCGTTGGTGCTCAATGGGTCCGAAGTGATCCGCAGGGACCAGATGCCCCTGATCCAGGAGGCGGTGGGCGGCCTGGTGCGCAGCATGTTCGAGCCCGGAAGGCTCTTCACGCACCGGGCGAAAAGCAGGTATTGCACGCTCTGCCGGGCCGAGGCCTGAAGCAAGAGGGGCGCCGCAGCGCCCCTCTTCCGAACGATCGTCCCACGATCAACGGTACACGATCTTGTGCACGTCGATGCTGCCGTTGCGCGTGATCTTCAAGTAGTAGATGCCGTTGCTGGTGTTGCGCAGGTCCATCTCCTTGCGGTAGGTGCCCTCGAAACCGCGCAACTGCTCGGTGAAGACGCTCTGACCCAAGGTGTTCACCACCTCCACCTGGAGGTCCGACGGCGTGGCTACCAGGAAGGAGAACGTGAACTGACCGTCGTTGGGGTTGGGCAGGATGGTCACCGCCCCGTCCAGCTCGCTGGCGTTGATCGCTTTCTGGTAGATGGCCCCGGTCCGGTCAATGCCGCCGAGGGACAGATAGTAGTCCGCGTTGTTCAGCAGTTCACCCGTCCAGGCATCGTTCACCAGCTCCACGGTGGCATGGCCGGTGAAAGGGATGGTCATCACCGTGTACTCCCGGCCGGCCTCCCAGGTGGTGCCCGTGTTGCGGATGGACTCGAAACCGAAGCCCGCATACACCTGGTAGCTGTACGGACCGCTCTCATGCACCCCGCCCGAAGGGGCGATGGGGATGTAGGTGCGCGGTCCCTCGGGCTGCGCCGCATCACCCAGCTGCACCTTGGAGCTGCGGTCCCACCGGAGGGTGAAGACCACCGAACTGAAGATGCCGTCGAAATCGGCCGTGGGCCGGACGCGGACCTCCAGCTGGCCGTTGTTGGCGAAGAGGCCGATGTCCACCGGGCTCTGGGCCTGGGTCATGGCGGCGGCGCCCAGCATCAAGGCCAGGCCAGCGGAACGGAGCGTAGTCGTGCTCATGCGCATGGTTTGTTACGTGCGTTCGTCGCATTCACGCCCACAAATGGGCCGGAAGGACGACACGAATGTACGGTCCGGACCGGGGGGTGCGCAAGTCACCCACCCGCTTGCGGGGGCGGATCTTGCTGAGCGGGGGCGAAAACCCGACGAACCGGCCCGGCCACACCCCTGGAAAACCGAACAGGGGCCCGATGTGGGCCCCTGCGCGGTAAACCTGCAAGGAATAGGATGGAACCAATGTCAGGGGGTGGAAGAAGGCCCCGTTGACGATAAGAAGACGCAGGCGCCGCCGAAGGGTTGCCTCCCCCCCGCTCAGGGAGTGAACTTGTACCCCACCCCGCGCACGCTGTGGAAGTGCACGGGGTTGCGCCCGTCGGGCTCGAACAGCTTGCGGAAGGCCACGATGAAGTTGTCGATGGTGCGCGTGGTGGGGAACACGTCGTAGCCCCAGACCTTGTGGAGGATCTCCTCGCGGGAGACCACCTCTCCGGCGTGCTCGATCAGCAGGCGCAGCAGCATCACCTCGCGCTGCGAAAGGGCCCGGGAACCGCCCACACCATGTGCCTCGTAGGCCACCAGGTCCACCTCGTTGGGACCGAAGCGGTAGCGGTCCGGCACGGCGACAGGCCCCCGCTCCTGCGGGCGCGCCACCAGCTTGGCGAGCCGCAGCATCAATTCCTCCAGGTCGAAGGGCTTGCCCAGGTGGTCGTCGCCCGTGCGCAGGCCGCGCACCCGGTCGGCCACCGCCGTGCGGGCCGTAAGAAAGAGCACCGGGGTGCGGTCCCCTTCCAGGCGGACCTTCTCACACACGGCAAAGCCGTCCATGCCGGGCAGCATCACGTCCATCACCGCCGCATCGAAGCGGGCCCCGCGCAGGCGCTCCAACGCCTCGGGGCCCGTGGTCGCCGTGGTCACGTGGTAACCCTCCAGTTCCAGGTTCAGGCGCAGCGTCTGGCGCAGGCTCTCCTCGTCCTCCACCAGCAACACGCGGGGCTTGCCATCCGGATGCATGAGGGACAAAGATCGGCACGGGTACCTTTGGCCCATGCGATTCACCGCGGCTCATGCCGAAACCGCCGACAGCTTCCGGGCCGGCACCCTGAGCGAACACCTCGACATCCGATTCTCGGCCGACGCACAAGGACGTCTCACCGCCAGCATGCCGGTGGACGAGCGCACCGTTCAACCCATGGGCCAGCTGCACGGCGGCGCCACGGTGGCCCTGGCCGAAACGCTCGGCAGCGTGGCCTCGGCCCTGTTGGTGCTGCCCGAAGGTCGGCAGGTGGTGGGTGTGGAAGTGAACGCCAACCACCTGAAGGCCGTGCGCGGCGGTCGTGTGACCGCCACGGCCGAGCCCCTGCACATCGGCCGCACCACCCATGTGTGGGATGTGCGGGTGCGCAATGCGGCCGACGAGCTGTGCGCCGTGTGCCGCCTCACCAATGTCGTGCTGCTGGGGCCCGTGGCCCCCAACCCCGCATGAGCACCGCCAGCCCTCTGCACCAGGCCCTGAGCCTCTGCCTGGAGCGGCGGCTCACCTTCGCCGCGTTCCGCGTACCGGGCGGGCCGGTGACGCTCTGGGCGCAGCGCAACCCGGACCTGGAACCCGTGGATGCCGCCTTCCTGGGGCGCCTCAACGAAGTGTTCCTGGTGGCCCCCTTCGACCTCGATACCCGCCGCACCTGTTTCGTGCGCAGCGACGTGGAGCTCACCTTCGGCGAGCTGCCCCTCTCGCTGGACGCCCTGCACGGTTGCACCGGCGGCCCGGTGCGCGAGCGCACGCCCGCACCCGATGCCGACCGCGTCGGCTTCGAGGACCTGGTGCGCAGGGCCAAGGCCGCCATCGCCGCCGGGACCCTGGAGAAAGTGGTGGCCTCGCGCACCCTGACCATGCCCCTGGACCGGGCCATGCTCGCGACCCTGTTCGAGGACGGGCTGCAGCGCATGCCCCAGGCCCTGCTGGCCCTGGTGCATACCCCCGCGCACGGCACCTGGCTGGGAGCCTCCCCGGAACGCCTGCTGGAGGCTGAGGACGACCGGGTGCGCCTGGATGCCCTCGCCGGCACCCGCCCCCGCTCCGATGCGCCGCCCGGCCCGGAGGGCTGGGGGGCCAAGGAACGCCATGAGCAGGCCCTCGTTGCGCGCGAGGTGGTGGGCCGCCTCATCGAGCTGGGCCTGCCGCAGATCGCCCTGCGCGGTCCGCGGACGGTGGAAGCCGGTGGCGTGTGCCACCTGCGCACCGAGGTGGAGGCCGAACTTGGCCCGTGCTGCCTGGAGGACGTGCTGGTGGCCGTGCACCCCACACCGGCCGTGGGCGGCACCCCCCGGCAGGCGGCCGCCCGCTTCATCGCCGCGAACGACGGACCCGGGCGTGGCCTGTACACCGGCTTCTGGGGGCCGTGGAACGCCGATGGCCGCACGGAGATCTTCGTCAACATCCGCTGCCTGGAGGCCCTGGGCGGGCACGTCGTCCTGCACGCCGGTGCGGGCATCACCGCCGCCTCCGAACCGGAGGCCGAATGGCGTGAGACGGAGGACAAGCTGGCCGCCTGGACCGCCGCCATTCGGTCGATGCACGCGAGCCGGGTATCTTCACCCGCCCGATGACCTCCGACCACTTCGTCGCCGCCGAGCTTGCCCGGCTCTGCGCCGCCAAGGGGGTCCGCCACGCCGTTGTCAGCCCGGGTTCGCGCAGCGCACCCCTGGTGATCGCCTTCCTCGGCCGGTCCGACATCTCCTGCGCACGCGTGATCGACGAGCGCAGCGCGGCCTTCTTCGCCCTGGGCATGGCGCAGCAGCTGCACGCACCCGTAGCCCTGATCTGCACCAGCGGCAGCGCCGTGCTCAACTACGGCCCGGCCATCGCCGAGGCCTTCTACCAGCGCGTACCCCTGCTGGTGATCACCGCCGACCGCCCTGCGGAGTGGGTGGACCAGGGCGAGGGCCAGGCCATCCGCCAGCAGGACGTGCTCGCCCTGCACATGAAACGCAGCATCCAGCTGCCGAGGAACCCGCATGACGAGCTCGCCCGCTGGCAGTGCGGCCGCCTGATCAACGAGGCCATCGACGCCACGCTGCTGCCCGTACCGGGCCCCGTGCACGTGAACGTGCCCTTCGCCGAACCGCTGTACGGCCGGGCGGAACACCGGGAAGCGGACCAGGGTCGCCTGATCGCCCCGGTGATGACCGAGCCCTTCATCCTGCCCGACCATGCCCGCTGGCTCATCGGCCAGGTGAGCGCATGCCGCAAGGTGATGGTGCTCGCCGGGCAGGGCCTGTGGAGCGAAGGGCTGAAGGCCCAACTGAAACGCCTGGCCACCCTGCCGCAGGTCACCGTGCATACCGAGGCCACCAGCAACCTGGACGACAGCACCTTCATCACCTGCATCGACCGGGCGATCGAGGGCGTGAACGCCAGCAACGAGCACGACCTGAGGCCCGACCTGCTGATCACCTTCGGGGGAGCGGTGGTGAGCAAGCGCATCAAGACGCTGCTGCGGAAATGGCGGCCGGAACAGCACTGGAACGTGGACGCCGGCCAGCGGCACCACGACACCTACCAGAGCCTCACGCACGACATCGCCGTGAACCCGGAGATCTTCTTCGCGCAGATCATGAACGGCGCCCAGGCCAGCGAGAGCATCTACGGCGAGGCCTGGCGCATGGTGGACGAACGGATGCGCGGTACGCACGCCAGGCTGCTGGTCAGAACGCCGTTCTGCGACCTCAGCGTGTTCAACACCCTGAACGACCGGATCCCGGGCGACAGCGACGTGCACCTGGCCAACAGCACACCGGCGCGTTACGCGCAGCTCTTCGACCGGGTGCGGGGCATCCGCTGGTTCAGCAACCGCGGCACCAGCGGCATCGACGGCTGCACCAGCACCGCCGTGGGCGCCGCCCACGCCACGAAGATGCTCACCACCCTCATCACAGGTGACATCGCTTTCTGCTACGACAGCAACGCGCTCTGGAACGAGCACCTGTCGCCCCTGCTGAAGATCATCGTGATCGACAACGGCGGCGGCAACATCTTCCGCTACATCGACGGGCCGGACAGGCACCCCGAACTGCTTCCCTGGTTCGAGGCACCGCATGCGCGGAGCATCGAGAAGCTGGTGCGGAGCTTCGACCTGCCGTACTTCCACGCCAACGACCAGCCCTCCCTGGAGCAGGGCCTCGACCAGCTGTACAGGACGCACGACCGACCCGCCGTGCTCCACATCACCACCGATGCGCAGCTCTCCCCGAAGGTGCTGCGCGACCATTTCAAGCAACTCCGCGAGGCCGGGGCAACCCCGGCATGACACGATGAGCACCCGCAACTGGACCCCCATCAAGAAGTACACGGACATCAGGTTCGAGCTGTTCGAGGGCATCGCCAAGATCACGATCGACCGGCCCCAGGTGTACAACGCCTTCCGGCCGGAAACCAACAGGGAGATGATCGATGCGATGGACATCGCCCGCGAGGACCCGCGCATCGGCGTGGTGGTGCTCACGGGCGCGGGCGACAAGGCCTTCTGCAGCGGCGGCGACCAGAACGTCAAGGGCCGCGGCGGCTACATCGGCGACGATGGCGTGCCCCGCCTGAACGTGCTCGACCTGCACAAGCGCATCCGCGAGCTGCCCAAGCCCGTGGTGGCCATGGTGAACGGCTATGCCATCGGCGGCGGCCACGTGCTGCACGTGGTGTGCGACCTCACCATCGCCGCGGACCACGCGCGTTTCGGGCAGACCGGCCCCAAGGTGGGCAGCTTCGACGCGGGCTTCGGCAGCAACTACCTCGCCCGGCATGTGGGCCAGAAGAAGGCCCGTGAGATCTGGTTCCTCTGCCAGCAGTACACCGCCAGGGAGGCCGAGGAGATGGGCATGGTGAACAAGGTGGTGCCCCTGGCCGACCTGGAGGACACCACTGTGGAGTGGTGCAGGATCATGATGCAGCGAAGCCCGCTCGCCCTGCGCATGATCAAGCGCGGCCTGAACGCCGAACTGGACGGCCAGCGCGGTCTGATGGAATTCGCCGGCGATGCCACGCTGATGTACTACCTGATGGACGAGGCGCAGGAGGGCCGCAACGCCTTCCTCGAGAAGCGCCCGCCCGACTTCCAGAAGTACCCGAAGTTCCCGTAGAGGGCATTTTCAACGCAGGGACGCGGAGTTTCGCGGAGGATGTCCTCCCTCGCCAACTTCAGTGCCCCGCCCTAACTTTACGGCATGCGTGAGGAACTGATCGAGATCAAGCCGGACCTGGCCAACGGCAAGCCCGTGGTGAAGGGCACGCGCATCACTGTACAGTCGGTGCTTGAACTGCTGGCGGCGGGCGATGATGTGGAGGAGGTGCTGAAGGCGTATCCGTCCATCACGCGTGAGCATGTGCTGGCCTGTGTGGAAATGGCCGCGCGCATCATGGGGAACCGTTTCTCCGCCCTGCCGTTGGCATGAAGGGGCTTCTGATCGACGAGAACCTGCCGTTGCCCACGGTGCTTCCGACCACGCTGCCCATCGTTCATTCGCGCCAATCGGGTGCGCAGCCCAGCGACTCGTTCCTTTGGCAGCATGCCATAGCGCACGACCTTACGATCGTCACGAAGGACGCCGATCTCTCCGAACGCATCCAGTTGAGCGGACCGCCACCTCGCATCGTTCACCTGCGAGTAGGCAATATGCGGCGCACCGACTTCATCCAGTGGCTGTACAAGCAATGACCTGCGATCGAGGCGGCCTTGCCTCAACACAAGCTGGTGAACGTGTATCACGACCATTTGGAACTGATCGCCTGACGGTGAAACAATGGCTCCACGCCTTTAGGCTGCGCACCCTGCCGCTTGCGGTAAGCAGCATCATCGTGGGGAGTGCGTTGGCCTGTATGGTGGATGGTGAGGTCATGGGCAACCCCGGCTTCAGACGCAGCGTTCTCGTTCTTGCCCTGCTCACCGCCGTACTCCTTCAGATCCTAAGCAATCTCGCCAACGACCTCGGGGATCACCAGCACGGCACGGACAACAACGAGCGCGTGGGACCTCAACGTGCAGTGCAGAGCGGTGCGATCACACCAGCACAGATGAAGCTCGCGATGGTCATCTGCGGCGCTCTTGCATTCCTTAGTGGTGCTGTCCTGATCACGATCGCCCTCGGTTTCACCGTGCGCACCTTGCTCTTCCTCCTGCTCGGGATCGCGGCCATCGCGGCCGCCGTGCGTTACACCTTCGGCAGGAACCCCTACGGCTACGCAGGCCTGGGCGATCTCAGTGTGTTCCTCTTCTTCGGGCTCGTGGGCGTTTGCGGGACCTTCTATCTGCACACCCGGACGTTCCTGCCGCATGTCCTTGTGCCGGCAACGGCGTTCGGGCTGCTCAGTGCCGGTGTGCTCAACGTGAACAACATGCGCGACATCGACAACGATGCGGCCAGCGGCAAACGCACCCTGGTGGTGCGCATGGGCAGTGCCAACGCCAGGGTCTATCACAGCTTCCTGGTGACGGGCGGCCTGGTGCTGCTGGTGCTCTTCACCCTGTTCCTCCAAGTGTCGCCCTGGCAATGGGCCTTCCTGCTCGCACTGCCGATGTTCGCTGTGCACCTCAACCGCGTGTGGACCGCCCCCACGCCTCGCGCGCTCGACCCGCAACTGAAGGTGCTGGCCCTGGGCACCTTCCTCACCGCACTGCTCTTCTCGCTGGGCCTTATCCTTGCGGGATGATCGCCGCGCGCTGGGTCGAGCACACCCTGCACCCCGTCTTCCCGCTGGGCACCTCCAAGGGCACGATCAACGCCCGTACGGTCTGGTACCTGCTGGCCTGGGACACCGAGCGCCCCGAGGTGTGCGGCATCGGTGAGGCCGCGCTCTTCCCCGGCCACAGCAAGGAATACCCGGCCGATGTACGCACCAAGCTGCTGGAACTGTGCCAGCATACCGGGGACTGGGCCCGGCGCCTGGGCGACGACCTGGTGGACGTGCCCAGCGTGCGCTTCGCCGTGGAGCAGTGCCTGAAGGACCTCGAGGCCGGCGGCACCAAGACGCTCTTCCCCTCGGCGTTCACACTGGGGCGGCAGCACATCCCGATCAACGGCCTGGTCTGGATGGGCGACAAGGCCACCATGAAACGGCGGATCCGCGAGCAGCTCGAGGGCGGCTTCACCACCGTGAAGATGAAGATCGGCGCCCTCGGCATGGACGACGAGCTGGAGCTGCTGAAGGCCGTGCGTGCCGAGTACGGACCGGAGCACATCACCCTGCGCGTCGATGCCAACGGTGCCTACAACGCACAACAGGCCCCGGAGGTGCTGAAGCGCCTGGCCGACCTCCAGGTGCACAGCATCGAGCAGCCGCTGCCGCCGGGGCAGTTCGAGCTGATGGCCGAGCTCTGTTCGGACACGCCCGTACCCATCGCGCTGGACGAGGACCTCATAGGCCACAACACGCGCGACACGAAGGTGGACCTGCTGAACAACCTGCGCCCGCAGTTCATCGTGATCAAGCCGAGCCTGGTGGGCGGCTGGGCGGCCACCCGGGAGTGGATCGACCTGGCCAGGGCGCGCGGCATCGGTTGGTGGATCACCTCGGCCCTGGAGAGCAGCATCGGCCTGAACGCCGTCGCCCAGTTCACCGCCACGCTGGACGTGGACATCGCCCAGGGCCTCGGGACGGGAAAGGTCTATGCCAACAACTTCCCCTCGCCCCTGTTCGCCGAGCGCGGTTCGCTCCGCTACCGGCCCGAGGCCGAGTGGGACCTGAGCGCACTGCCGTGAACCCCTTCACCCGGCTCACGGTGGACGGTGTCACCCTGGAAGGCGATGCCATCGTCAACTGGGCCGATGCCCTGGAGGCTCATTCCACCGGCGCTCCCGAAGAGGCCGCCATGCTGCGGACAACGGTGCGTGAGCTGCTGCGCGGCGAAGGGCTGTCGGCCACCACCAGCGGGACCACCGGGCCGCCCAAGCGCATCACCATCCCCGTGGAGGACCTGGTGGCCAGCGCCCGGCTCACGGGACGCACGTTCGGCCTCCGCCCCGGCGACCGCGTGCTGCATTGCCTTCCGGGCAGCTTCGTGGCCGGCAAGCTCATGCTCGTGCGTGCCTTCGTGCTGGGGCTGGACCTGCATGTGATCTCCCCGCGCGGCAGCGTGCTGGCCAAGCTCGGCGCGGCCGAGCGGTTCCGATTCGCGGCCATGGTGCCGTTGCAGCTGGCGCGGGCCCTGGACGAGGACCGGGAGCGCGTGGAGACGCAGTTCCACACGGTGCTGCTGGGCGGCGGTCCGGTGAGCGAGGCGCTGGGGCAGCGGCTGGCGGGCCTGCGCACGGAGGTGTTCCTGGGCTACGGCAGCACCGAGACCGTGACGCATGTGGCGTTGCGCCGACTCGGCGGGTCCCGGACCACGGACGCGTTCGCCGCACTGGGGGAGTGCCATTTCGCGCGCGACCCGCGCGGCTGCCTCGTGGTCCACACGCCGCACCTCAGCACCTTCCAGCACCGCACCAACGACCTGGTGCAGCTGGTGGACGACACGCACTTCCGCTGGCTGGGGCGGTACGACAACGTGATCCTCAGCGGCGGGCGCAAGGTGCATCCCGAGCAGCTCGAGGCGCGCACCGCCGCGCTGATCCCAGAGCCGCACTATTTCAGCGGCATGCCGGATGTGCAGCTGGGCCAGGCGGTGATGCTGACCATCGAGACGGAACGGCCGCCGCAGGACGTGGTGCCCGAGGTGATGGCGCGGCTGCTGCACGTGCTGCATCCGTACGAGATGCCGCGCCACATACGCACCCTGCCCCGCCTGGAGCGCACGAACAGCGGCAAGATCAGGCGCTGAGGTCTTCAGCGGCGCCCCCTTCCATCGGGCGGGCCGCGGTGTAGGTGCGCCACCTGGCCAGCACCGCCTCCATGTCGGGCGGCAGCGGGCTCTCGAACCGCATGCGTGCACCGGTGGCGGGGTGATCGAACTCCAGCGTGCGTGCGTGCAGGGCCTGGCGCGGCAGCAGTGCGAAGCAGTTCTCCACGAACTGCCTGTACTTGGTGAAGGTGGTGCCTTTCAGCACCCGGTCGCCGCCATAGGCCGCGTCGTTGAAAAGCGGGTGCCCGGCCCATTGCATGTGCACCCGGATCTGGTGGGTGCGCCCGGTCTCCAGCTTGCAATCCACCAGCGTGACGTAACGGAACCGCTCCACCACCCGCCAGCGCGTCAAGGCCGGCTTGCCCTGCTCGCCCCCGGGGAACACGTATTGCACCGTCCGGTCCTTGGGGCTGCGGCCGATGTGGGCCTCCAGCACGCCTTCGTCCTCCGCGAAGTCGCCCCACACCAGGGCCTGGTAGCGGCGGTCGCTGGTGCGCTCGAAGAACTGGCGGGCCAGGTGGGTGAGGGCCTCCTCGTTCTTGCCGATGACCATCACACCGCTGGTGTCCTTGTCCAGCCGGTGCACCAGTCCGGGCCGTGGGACCTCGGCCCCGGGCACCGCCGGCAGCCGGCCGAAGTGGAACAGCAGCGCGTTCACCAGGGTGCCCGTCCAGTTGCCGTGGCCCGGATGCACCACCAGGCCGGCGGGTTTGTCGATCACCACCACGTGATCGTCCTCGAACAGGACCCGCAGCGGGATGTCCTCCGGCTTCAGCTCCACCTCCCGCTGGGGGTAGGGCAGCACGATGCTGATGACGTCGCCGGGCTTCACCTTCTGGCTGGGCTTGGCCGTGCGGTCGTTCACCCGCACATTGCCGGCCCGCGCGGCCACCTGGATCCGGTTGCGCGAGGTGTTCGCCAGGCGGTCGAAGAGGAACTTGTCCAGCCGCAGCAGCGTCTGGCCCGGGTCGCACACGATGCGGTGGTGCTCGTAGAGCTCCTGCTCCTCGCCGCCTTCGAGCTCCCCGTCCCCGGCCCCCTGGCTCATCGTTGCAGCATCAACCGTGCATGCCCCAGGGCCGTCCCCTGCGCATCCAACAGCCGCACCACGTAGGACCCGGGCGCCGCGTCGGCCAGGTCGATGGGCGCATCGTTGCGGTACGGCGTGCGCAGCACCAGGCGACCGGTGGCGTCCCACAGCTCCACCTGGCCCGCGGCCGCACCCTCCAGGCGCACCCACAGCAGGTTCGAGGCCGGGTTGGGCCACAGGCCAAGCGTGGGCCGTGGCAGGCCGTCGGTGCCGGTGAACGGGTCGGTAACCGCCACCAGCACCGGCCGGAGCATGAGCGAACCGTGGTGCGAGGTGTTGGCGAAGGTCCCCGTGGTGTTGAAGAAGATGCGGGACTGGCTGTCCGTGTTGCGGTCGAAGCCCACGTTCATGAACGTGGCCGTGGTCTGCACGAAGCCCACGTAAAAGGTGGCAGGCACCAGGATGGTGGAGTCCAGCGGATACTCCACGAACTTGTTGAGCCCGTGCGGCCGGTACTCCGGGTCGCTGAAGCTGAAGTTCTGATGGATGATGGTCTCGGGGCTCAACGAGCTCCACACCGTGAGCAGGAAGCTGGCCTCCTCCGGGTTCTCCGGGAAGAAGATGGGATCGAAGTAGATGCGCACGGCCCGCAGCGAGTCGGGCTGCTGCATGTCGAAACGCACGGCCACCTTGCCCCCTGGCGCATTGATGAGGCCGTAGCCCGCCTCGGCGCTGCCGTCGTCCAGGGCGTAGTAATTGCTCAGTTCCTGCACGAACCGCATGGTATCGTTGTACCGGTTGATGTCCGGGGTGACGTCGATGGCGAAGGTGTTGCGCCAGAACGCCGCCCCCGTGCTGAGCGACGGATCGTACACGAACGGGGCCACCGTGTGGGTGCTGGTGAAGGTGCTGTTCGCGTTGTTGATGATGTTGCTGCCCGTTCCGAAGGTCGCCACGGGCGCAGCACCGTCGAGGCCCGAGCTGGCCTCCCAGGTGATGAAGCGGTCCTGGTCCGCCAGGTTCTTCTGCAACAGGTCCACCGAGGTGGCCATGAACGCCGTGGGGGTGTTGCTGAAGTGCGTGAAGGGCACCGAGGTCCAGGTGTTCAGCAGCGTGTTCCCCGGATACACCCACGAGACGTCCACCAGCAGCGTGTCGTCGTGGGCACGCTGCCGGGCCAGCCGCACATAGTCGATGTGCCAGTGGTCCAGCGCACCGCTTTGCGTGCCGTAGTTCAGGAAGCGGAAGCGGAAGTCGGGCTTCAGAAAGCGGAAGTCGGTGATGGGCAGCATCACCTGCTCGAAGGGTGCGAGCGCGGAATATGGCGTGCTCCACCGGTGGATCCACTCGTCTTCGTCCGGCGCGTAGAACTCCAGCACCAGGCTGTCCTGCGTCTGCACCTCGGTGTCGCCGCTCCGTCCCTGGGGCTGATAGAAGAAGCTCAGGTAGATGGAATCGCCCGGCGGGTACGCCATGTTCACGGGCACCGAGGTGAGGTGGTCGTTGATGCCGTAGGCCGTGGGCGAGTTGGTGACGTAGGGCAGCCCCGTGCGGTCCACGCCGTCGAAGGTGGCCACGCCGATGGTGGGCGGATCGATGGGATAGGTGCCGTTGATGTGGACGTCGTCATCGGCCCACAGGACCAGGGGCACGTCCACACCGTTCTGGACGTAGGTGCGCGGGTCGGGCGGAACGGTGTACACCTCCAGCGAATCCTGCAGCAGGTCGGCGGCGGGCACGGCGAGCGTGTCGATGAAGGGGTCGGTGAGCGTGTCGTAGATGGTGTAAGGCGGCCACGCCGACTGCAGGATGGAGGTGGCCGGGTAGGTGCTCAGGTCGAACAGCTCGATGGTGATGAAAGGGTTCGCCTCGCGCCAGGTGCTGTCCACGCCCACCGTGTCGGTGTGGAAATGGAAGGTGGTGTCCGAATAGAAGGCCATGCCCGGGGTGGAGACACCCCCCACGGCGATGCGGTACACCACGTCGGTGAGCGACACCCCCGGGTCGTCCGCCGCCGCGTTGAGGTGGCGCGTGCGGTCGATGGAGAGATCATCCATCAACGGCAGCTCCTGCACGGCGTTCTGATAGATGAAGAAGGTGTTCGCGGCGGAACGCACCAGGGGCCGTTCGTTCTCCGGGCGGGGCTGTCCGTTCAGGGGGAAGAGCCCCTCCTGCTGCGCCAGCACGGAGGTGGCGAGCAGGGTGGCGGCGAGCAGGGCGAGGTCACGGTTCCACATCCGGGGTGGCGGGTTCGGTGGGGGTGCTGTCGGGCAGGGTGCGAAGGGCGCCCAGGCCGGTGGTGTCGGCCGTGAGCCAGATGTCCACGAGGCCGCCCAGACCGATGCTGTTCCCGGCGGCGGCCATCGGCGACTGGCGGAACACCCTCGCCAACGCGGAATCGGCCTTGGTATTGCAGCCCTCGCAGGCCACCACGGCGCCCAGGTTCAACGAGGCCATGTTGAGGATCGTGGCCACCTCGGCATAGGTCCAGCCGGTGAGGTCCGGAACAGGGACGCGCTCGCCGCCCTCCCCGCTGCCCAGCACCAGCACGATGGAGGCCCCGCGCTCGATGCCCATGCCGGCGATGATGGTGCGCCCCTGGTACAGCTGGTCCAGCACGCAGTCCACACAGGCATCGGGGCGGTAGCGCAGCTCGGCCACCTTCAGACCCACGATCTCGGCCACGCTGATGGCCTGGCGCTTGCTGAGCTCCACCAGCCTGGGCATGTCGATCAGCTTGGGGCGCACCGCATTGACCATCAGGTACACCTTGCGGTCGGGCTTCACGCCCGCCCCGGCATCGGGGTCCTGGTCCACCACGGCGCCCTTCGGAGCGGCATCCGTGTGCACCGAGTCCACCACCTCCACGTGCAGGCCCAGCGGACCGGTCCTGGCCTCGGCCTCGGCCACCGTGAGCCCCGCCAGGTCGGGCACCTCCACCACCACGCCATGCCGGGTGTAGTGGCGCACCCAGGACCAGCCGCCCAGGAGGAGCAGGGCGCTGACGAGCACGGGCAGGAGGAACGGCAGGGCGCGGCGCATCGCGAGGGCGCGGCCGAGAGCCGCGCGGAGCGCGGCGAAGATAGCCCTTCAACCCGGGGTGATAAGGCCCCAGCTACCTTCGTCCGCCATGGACCCCCGTCCCCCCATCGCCGTGGTGCGCGGCGGCTATTCCGGCGAATCGGTGATCAGCCACCAGAGCGCGCATCGGATGTTCACGGCCATCGACAGCGCGCGCTTCGATCCTTTCTTCGTCACCATCACCCGCGAGGAATGGACCTGCGAGCGATCGGACGGATCGCCTGTGACCTTCGACCGGGCCGGCTTCCGCCTGGACCGCGGGAACGGGCTCGAACGCTTCGCCGTGGCCCTCATCGCCATCCATGGCCCGCCCGGTGAGGACGGCAAGTTGCAGGGCTATCTGGACATGCTGGGCGTGCCCTACCAGACCGGCGGTGTGCTGCCCATGGCGCTCAGCTTCAGCAAGTACGGCACCACGGCCCTGCTGCGCCAGCTGGGCTTTCGCGTATCGCCCTCGGTGCTGCTGCACCGCGACCTGGTGGGCGATCGGCCCGAACTGCCCGCAGGCATCGGCTACCCGTGCTTCGTGAAGCCCGACGAGAGCGGCAGCAGCCTGGGCGTCACCAAGGTGAAACGGCCTGATGACCTGCCCACCGCTCTGACAACGGCCTTCCGCGAATGCGCGCGCGTGATGGTGGAGGCTGCGGTGAGCGGTCGCGAGCTCACCTGCGGTGTGATCCGGCTCAACGGCCGTGTGAAGGCGCTGCCCGTGTGCGAGATCCGCACCCCGCGCGAGTTCTTCGACTACGAGGCCAAGTACCACGCCACCGACACCGAGGAGCTGGTGCCCGCCCCGCTGAGCCCGGCGGTGACGGCCCTGGTGCAGCAGCGTTCGGCGGCCATCTATTCGGCGCTCGACCTGCGCGGCATGGTGCGGGTGGACCACTTCTGGGGCGGCGGCGAAGAAGCCGTGCCGGACCACCTGGTCACCATCGAGGTGAACACCACGCCCGGTTTCAGCCAGGCGAGCATCTACCCCAAGATGCTGGAAGTGGACGGCATGGGCGTGCCCGCTGCGGTGAACGGCCTGCTGGACGAGTGCCTCAGCCGGCGGTAGCGGCGCGCAGGTGCAGGAGCAGGGCCGCGGTGGCCCGTGCGCGATGGCTGATGCGGTTCTTCTCGGCCGCGCTCATCTCGGCGAAGCTGCGGTCCTCCCCTTCCGGCGCGAACAGCGGGTCGTAGCCGAAGCCGCCCGTGCCGCGGGGCGCCGTGAGGATGCGGCCCTCCGCCACCCCTTGGAACAGGTGTTCCCGACCGTCCGCCACCAGGGCGATCACCGTGCGGAAACGCGCCGTGCGGTCGCTGCGGCCCTCCATGGCCCTGAGCAGCTTGCGCATGTTGGCCTGCGGATCGCGGCCCTCCCCGGCGTAGCGGGCGCTGTGCACGCCCGGTGCACCGCCCAGGGCATCCACCTCCAGGCCCGTGTCGTCCGCGATGCAGGGCAGCCCGCAGCGATCATACACCCAGCGCGCCTTCTGCACGGCGTTGGCCTCCAACGTATCGCCGGTCTCCGGCAGCTCGTGGGCCACCCCCACCTGGTCGGGGCCGAGCACCCGGTACGCGGCGGGAAGCAGGGCCGCAAGCTCGGCCAGCTTGCCTGGGTTGCGCGTGCAGAGCACGAGGTCCATGCCGCGAAGATGCACATCGCCGGAACGGGCCCCTCGGCCCGGTTACCTTTGGCCGCTCCATTTCTCCGCAGTGCCCTTCCGCCGCGCCGTCGATCAGCTCCGCCAGGACCTGCGCCGCATCCGCACCGAGGGCAGCTTCGCACGCCACTCCTTCCAGGTGTTCTCCGGCAACGCGCTGGCCATGGCCAGCCAGCTGGTGCTCACGCCGTTGCTGGGCCGCATCTACGGCCCCGAGGCCTACGGCGTGTACGGCATCTTCATGGCGCTGATGATGAACCTGTGCTTCGTGGCGGAGATGGGGCTGTCCGTGGCCTATGTGCTGCCGCGCGACGAGGAGACCTTCCGCGATCTGTTCCGGATCAACCTCACCACCACCCTGGCCATCTGCGTGTTGACGGCGGTGGCGGCCCTCTTCGCCGAGCACTTCTACGCCCTGGCACCGAGCTGGAGCGCGCTGGGCGGCTGGGTGCATTTCGTGGGCCCGGCGGCGCTGCTCTACGCGCTCAGCGTTTATTTCACCCAGTGGCTCACCCGCGCCAAGCTCTTCAAGGTGAGCGCCTTCACCGGGGCCACGCTGGACCTGACCACGCGCCTGGTGAACCTGTTCTACGGCCTGTTGAGCAGCACCCGTTCCCTGGGCCTCATCCTGGGCGATGCCGTGGTGCGCACGGCCATCATCCCCGTGTATGTGCGGCCGCTGATGAAGCACGGCATGCGCGAGGTGTTCACCAACTGGAACTGGGGCCGCATGCGCGCCACCCTGCGCGAGTACCGCCGCTATCCGCTGATGGTCTTCCCCGAACGATGGGTGGCCAGCCTGGGCCTGCAGCTTCCGGTGTTCGCCCTCAGCGGCGACCTGGCCGCCGTGGGGCACTTCTCGCTGGGGGCCAGCCTGCTGTTGATCCCCCTGCGCCTGTTCGGGTTCTCCTTCAGCACGGTGTACATGCAAAAGGCCTCCGAACTGCGCGACCAGGCCATGGACCTGCAGCGCATCACCCTCGGCCTGTACAAGCGGCTTTACGGCGTGGGGATCCTGCCGTTCCTGCTGCTCACCTTCTTCGCCGACCGGGCCTTCGAGCTGCTGTTCGGCGGGCCATGGCGCGATGCGGGGGTGTTCACCGCCTACATGGGCGGCTTCTTCTTCTTCCGGTTGTTGTGCGATCCCATGGTGTCGCTGTTCAACGTGCAGCGCCGCGAGCATGTGAACCTGGTGTTCCAGGTGGCGCTCACCGTGGCCCGTGTGGCGGCCATGGCCCTGGCCGCCGCCCTGGGGATGGGCTCCGGCGGCATCATGCTGGGCTACGCCCTGGTGAGCATGGTCGGTTACATGCTGCTGTCCACCCACATGCTGTCGTCGGTGGGGCTGGCCGGCGCGCGCACCACGGCCCAGTTCACCCTGCTGCTGGCCGCCGCGGCCGCCGTGATGGCCGCCGTGCGCTATGCGGTGTTCGGCAACTGGTTCCCGATCTACGGCGGCTGAAGCCCACGGCAGGCCTTGGATATCTTTGGCCGCATGGGTCGATTCAACCCGGAGGAGTACTGGAATACCCGTTTACGCACGAGCACCGGGCTCACCGGCGTGGGCTATCTGGATCTTGGGGAACCCTTCAACCGCTGGATGTACCGCGTACGGCGGAAGGTCTTCCATCGCGTGGCCCGCACCCACCTGCCCTCCGCCCAGGGCATCCACGCCTTGGACATCGGCTCCGGCACCGGGCAATACCTGGAGGCCTGGCGCGACCTGGGCGCCACGCGCATCGTGGGCAGCGACATCACGGCCACGGCCGTGGAGCGCCTTTCCGGGACCATGCCGGATGTGCAGGTACTGCGCATGGACGTGAGCGACCGGGCCGCGATCCCCGACGAGCGGTTCGACGCCGTCAGCTGCATGGACGTGCTCTTCCATGTGGTCGAGGACGCGAAACTGGAACAGGCCCTGGTCAACCTTCGCCTGCTGTTGAAGCCGGACGGCGTCCTTTTCCTCTCGGACATCTTCGTGCACGGCCGCGACCACAAGCAGGAGCACTTCACCACCCGCTCGCTGGCCACTTACACGGCCGCGCTGGAACGCAACGGTCTACGCGTGGTGCGTCGGTATCCCATGTTCCACCTCCTGAACCGGCCGCTGGACTCGGACTCTCCCTTCCTGCACCGCTGGTGGGGCCTGGTGATGCGCGTGTGCAAGTGGCACCCCGCGCTCGGTGGTGCGCTGGCCGCCGTGGTCTATCCGCTGGAGCTCCTGCTGGTGCGCCTGCGCCGCGAAGGCGTGTCGGCCGAGATCATGGTGTGCGTGCCGCAACCCTGAGCCCGTATGCACATCCTGCACATCACGGGCTGGTATCCCAACCACCTGAAGCCCTTCGAGACGCCTTTCATCGAGCGGCATGTGCGGGCGCTGGACCCCTTGTGCACCAACACGGTGTGGCACATCGATGTCCGTCGGGGCGCACGCTGGTCCCTGCACCGGCGCAGCCTGCGGGCCGACCGTACGTTGGTGCTCACCACCCCGCTGCGCCGGTGGCTGCTGATGGAAGGACTGGCCACCGCGCTCGTGCTCTGGGCCTGGTTCACGCGTGCCCGGGGCATGCGTTGCGACGTGATCAACTTCCACATCCCCTACCCGAACTGCGCCCGTTTGGGCCTGCTGCGCCGCCTGATGCGGCGGCCCATGGTGATCACCGAGCACTGGAGCATCTACCGGCTCGGCTTCAAGTCGGGGGCCCGGGGCCTGGACCGCATCCGCCGGATCTTCCACCAGGGCGTGCCCCTGATCGTGGTCTCGCGTGCCCTGGCGGACGACATCCTGGGTTTCGCCGGCCCGCCGCATCCGCCCGTGCACCTGGTGGCCAATGCCGTGGACACAGCGCTGTTCAGCCCGGACGGCGGCGCACGGGAACCCGGGCGCTTCTTCGCCATCGCCACCTGGCGCTACCCCAAACGTCCGGTGCTGCTGGTGGAGGCCATCGCCCTGCTGCGCGCCCGGGGCCGGGATGCCCGCCTGCGCATCGCGGGTGCCGGTGACGAGATGCCCGCCATCCGGGAGGCGATCGCGCGCTGCGGGATGCAGGGCCATGTGACCCTCATCGGCCAGGCCGCACCCGAGGCCGCCGCACAGGAGATGCGCCGGGCCCACGCGCTGCTGCACGCCAGCGACTACGAGACCTTCTCGGCCGTCTGCGCCGAAGCCCTCTGCTGCGGCACGCCCGTGGTGGCCTCGCACGTGGGCGGCATCCGCGAGTACCTTACCCCCGTGCTGGGAACACCCGTGGCGGAGAACAGCGCCGAGGCCTGGGCCGAGGCGCTGGACCGCGACTGGGACCGGCTGCTGGCGCTGGAGGCCGATGCCCTGGCCCGCGCCATGCGCCCCCTGGTGGATGCACGGTCGGTGGCCGAACGCTATATGGCCGTGCTGCGGTCGACCTGCGGCACCAGCCCCGAAGGACCCACGCGCGCACGGCCATGAAGGTCCTGTTCATCACCCACCAGTTCCCGCCGCTCAACATCGGCGGTTCGCACCGGCCCTTCAAGCTCGTCAAGCACCTGCACCGCTCCGGCATCGACCCCGTGGTGATCACCCCGCAGGCGACGAGCCATCGCGGCGCCTCGCTGGACAAGGTCGTGTCCGGGCTGGACGAAGGCACGGTGATCCTTCGCACCCCGGTGGACCCGCCCACCTGGATGGACCGGGTGCGCGGGTCCTATTACCTGAACACGCTCGATCCGGAAGGGCGCCGCTGGCGCAGACACCTGCTGGCCGCTGCGGACCAGGCCGCACGCGATCACGACCTGAAGGCCGTGATCATCTCCATACCCCCGTTCAGCACCGGGGCGCTCGGGGTGGAAGTGGCGCGCCGCCTCAAGCTGCCCCTGCTGGTGGACCTGCGGGATGCGTGGAGCCTCTGGCTGATCACCCCCTACGTGAGCCGCCTGCACTTCCTCTGGCGCAAAGCGCACGAGCGGCGTGTATTGAGGGCGGCGGACGCCATCACCGTCACCTCCCCGCAGACCATCGCCGACCTGCAGGCCCTTCACCCCATGGTGCCGGCCGATCGCTTCCATCTGGTGATCAACGGCTACGACCAGCCCCCGCCGGTGGTGCCGGACGGGATCCAGCTGCCGCCCGCCACACCGCAGCGACCGTTCACCATCGGCTATGTCGGCAGCTTCTACTACACTCCCTATCAGCGCGATCTGATGTTCAAGCCTTGGTGGCGCAAGAAGCCGTGGCAGTGGCCGCAGTACGCCCCACGACGGGAGGACTGGCGCTATCGGTCGCCCTGGGCCTTCTTCACCGCTCTGCAGGAACTGCGGAGGCGCCGACCGGACCTCTACGACCTCCTCCACGTCGAGTTCGTCGGCGACGTGCCGGGCTGGCTCACCGACATGGTGAAGGAGCACGGCCTGGAAGGCAAGGTGAAGCTGCACGGGCGCGTGGACCACGCCGCCTCGATCCGCTTCCAGGCCGCATGCGATGCGCTGCTCATCACCTCCTCCAAGGTGGTGGGGGGGCGCGACTACAGCATTGCGGGCAAGACCTTCGAGTACATCGCCCAGGTGAAGCCGATGCTGGCCTTCGTGTGCGAAGGGGCCCAGCGCGACCTGCTGGAACGCACCGGGATGGCCATCCCCTGCCCGCCGGACGAACCCGCCGCCGCGGCCGAACGCCTGATCGAACTGCTGGAGGGCCGGTGCGTGCTGCGGCCCGATGCGGCGTACATCCGGAGCCTGCACATCGAACCCCTCACCGACCGGTTCGCACGCATCGTTCGGTCCATCGCGAAACCCTGATGGAAGGCCCGGCTCCGCTCGTCAGCATCGTGATGCCCGCGTACAATGCGGAACGTTACATCGGCGAGGCCGTGCGGTCGGTGCTGGACCAAACGCTCGCCGACTGGGAGCTGCTGATCGTGAACGACGGCAGCACCGACGGTACGGGGGCGTTGATCGACGCCCTCCGCGATCCACGGATCACCGTGCACCACAAGGCGAACGGCGGTATCGGGAGCGCACGGAACAGGGCGCTCGAACGGGCCCGCGGCACCTTCCTCTGCTTCCTGGACGCGGACGATGTGCTGCCGCCGAAAAGCCTGGAGGCGCGTGTGGCCGTGTTCCGCAACGACCCGGGGCTTGGCATGGTGGACGGCGTGGTGCGGGTGATGGACGCCGGTCTGGAGCGCGAGCTGCGCGTGTACACCCCACAGGTCACGGACAACACCTTCCACGAGCTGGTCACCTTCAGCGGCCGCTGCTTCATGGGCCCCAGCTGGATGCTGCGCTGGGATGTGGACCGTACGCTCCGGTTCGAGGAGGGGATCACCCACGCCGAGGACCTGTTCTTCTTCATGTGCTTCGGCAGGGGCCGGCGCTTCGGCGTCACCCCGGAACACATCCTGTCCTACCGCCGCACCGGGTCCAGTTCCATGAACACCAACCTTGCAGGCATGGAACGTTCGATGATCTGGATCGGCCGGGAGCTGCGACGGCACCGGATGATCACAGGGGCCGAAGCGCTCACCTATGCGCTGAAGCGCCGGCGGATGATGGCGGGCGCCTTCTGGCAACGCGGGCAGGTCCTGCACGCGTTGCGGGCCCTGCTGCGCTGAACGCGCTCACTTCACGGCTTCCACGTACAGCGATTCGCGGCTGCGCACCTCGGTGTCATTGATCAGCCTGGCATCGGGACCCTGCCGGTAGGCCATGCGCTCCACCTGCTTGAACCCGCAGCGCTCCAACAGAAGCTTCAGGGTCTCCAGGTCGTAGATGAACTGATGGCCGTGGTTGCGGAACACGCCGTTGATGCACTGCATCATGGTATCGTACCCGTCCTCGTGCGGCATGCGCCGCATTCCTCCGTTCCGGCGGTCCTTGTAGATGTCGATGAGCATCTCCCCGTCGGGGACCACGATGCGCACCCTTCCGCCCGGCCGCAAGAGGCGGTGGAACTCGCGCAGGTTGCGGGCGCAGGCCTCCAGGGGGATGTGCTCCAGGCAGTGCTCGGTGAAGATGCCGTCGAACCGTCCGTCGGGGAAGGGGTAGTTGCGCCGCACGATGTTCCAGCACACGTCGATGCCGGGGTTCCAGATGTAATCCAGGTTGACGAAATCGTCGTGGGTGTTGGGGCCGCAGCCCACGTCGAGGTAGCGCTTGGAAGCGGGCACACGGCCGACCTGCCAGCGGGCGTTGCGGATCAACGCCGAGATGGTGAGCTGCACCTTGTACCTGTCGATGAGCCTGCGGCGGGCGGTGGCCATGCGGAGGGGTTTCGTTGCACGCCTGAGGGTCACCTGGCGGCACGGCGGCCAAAGATAGGCGCCTCCTCCAGCGCGTCACGGGCGGGCGGCCCTACCGGCACGATGGACCAGCCGGTCCAGCAGGTCCACCATGTGGCCGGTGTCGCGCAGGCGCATGGCCACCTCCACGCAGCGTGCGCGCAATGCCGACACCGGGCCGCCGCGCAGGCGGTCCAGCCCGGCCCGGAGCTCCGCAGGGTCCATGCCCGGCAGGTCGCGGACCACGATGCCGACGCCCTCATCGCGCGCGATCCACCAGTCGTCCGACACGCCTTCGGGGATGAGGATGGGCACCCCCGCCGCCCAGTACAGCGCGGTCTTCACCGGCGAGCGGAAGCGCTGTGAAGGTGTGGGCGGCACGGCGATCACGCCCAGGTCGGCGGCCGAGAGGTAGGGACGCAAGGCCTCGGGTGCCATGGGGCCGAGCAGGGAGGCGCGCTCCTCCACGCCGTCCCAGCCGGGGCTCCGGCGCAACCGGTCCGCATGTTCCGGGTGCGTGATGATGAGGTGCCGCACCCCGGGACCGGCCTGGCAGGCCGCGTTCATGAACCGGACGTACGCCTCCTCGCTGTAATAGATCCCTCCGAACTTCCCGATGTACAGCAGCACGGTGCGGCCTTCCAACCCGAGCCGCCGACGCACATCGGCACCGGCGGCCTCATCCCGCGCGTTGGCCCGCACGTCGACGGTGACGCCCTGCAGATGCAGTTCCACATCAGGGCGGAGGGTGCGCACCAGCTCCATCACCGCCGTGGAGGGCGCCACCACCGCGTCCGCCCGGCGCAGTTCCAGGCCCTCCGACCAGCGCACCACGCGGTGCTTCAGCGAGCGCTCGGACCAGAGGCCCATCTCGCGCATGTACCGGCTGTGCGGCTCGAAGTTCACCAGCACCAGGCGCCGGAAGCCGAAGGGCCGCACCAGGGCCGCATAGGCCCCGGCCATGGACAGGAAGCCCACGGCGGTACGCTCCTCGTAGCCGCGTGTGTAGCGCCATGACCAGCAGGCCAGACGGGCGATGTTGCGGATGCGCTGGGGGAACTGTGCGCCTTTGACGTCGTAGCGCAGGGGGCGCCAGGTGATGCGCGCCTTCCGCAGGCGTTCGGCCAGCGCGGGCTCCAGGTGCGTGGGGCCGGGCTCCTCGGTCACCAGCAGGATGTCCAGGTCCGTGCCCCGCTCCTGCAGGCGCAGCACGTAATCCAGCATCAGGGTGGACATCAGCGGGTCGCCGATGCCGTGGAGGCCCACCACCAGGGCGCAGGCCCGGCTTCTTCCGGCCCCCATCATGCGCGTTGCTTGCTCCGCTTGCGGCGGGCCACCTGCTCCTTGCTCAACAGGCCCTCGGCGCCGGGTTCGCCCATGCGGTACTTCCCAAGGTCGAAGACCCGGTTGTACACCTTGGCCCATCGCCGTTCACGGTCCAGGTAGGCGATGATGAACAGGCCGGAGACCATCAGGGGGATCAAGGGGATCTTGAAGCGGACCAGGGCGCCGAAGTTCGGGGTGGAGATGCCGATCGCGAAGCCGAAGAGCAGGGTGAACACGAAGCAGATCAGCACCACCGGGTTGCCCCCCAGGCAGCGCAGGAAGAACAGCACCCTGGTGCGCCAGAGCATCAACACCGTCAGGCCGAGCAGCCACATGTTCTCCAATGCGCTGAGGGCCACCACCACCGAGCGGGACTCCCAGAGGTAGGGACGGAACAGCGCCGCATTGGTGGCCACGGGGAACTTGGAGAGCAGGCTGCCCAGGGTGCCGTCCATCGGTCCCACATCGAAGTAGTTGCTGCCATACTGCTCGGCCCGCGACATGTCCGTCTGCAGCACCATCACGGTATCCACCACCTTGTCCAGGGAGAACTTGTCCAGGTTGTCCCCCAGCCAGCTGAGCACCGTAACCGAGAGCACGAGCATGGTGGCCAGGGCGAGGGGGAGCACCACGAACCGGATCAGCGCGTTCTTCATGCGCACCACCCGGTTGAACATCAGCCAGATCATCGACACCGGGAAGATGGACATGAAGATGTACGGCTTCATCACCACCAGGATGATCGCGGCCAGTACCATGCCTATGAAGTTGCCGACCATCGACCTTCGCTTGAAGAAGAACTGTACAAAGCAGTGGATCCACCAGCACACCGCGCTCATGGTGAAGGTGTCCTTCATGATCCCCGACCCCCAGAACACCACCGAGGGCATGTACAGGAAGGCCACGGCGAACTTGTCCGTCAGCGATGGGAACATGGCCACGAACGTGCGGAAGCACTTCCAAATGCCCACATAGGACATGCTGGCCAGCAGCACCGTGGTGATGAGGTAGCTGTTGAAGGTGAGGATCACCAGCGGGCTGATCAACCGGATGACGAAGTAGGCCCGGGGGTCGGAGTACATGTAGCCGTACGGATAGCCTGTCTCCATGCTGAACCGGGCCAGGTTCTCCGGGCTGTTCGGGCCGGTCACGATGTCGAAATAGGTCATCGGGTCCAGCTTGAACATGTTGCTCATCGCCACGGCCGAGTAGAAGTACATGATGGTGTCCCCGCCCCGGTAGTAGTAGAAGTAGATGAGGCTGAAGCCCAGCCCGCCGATCATCTTGGCGAAGAAGCCCCACAGCAGGTGCTTGTACTCGGGGTGCTTCTTGATGGCCATGGTCTTGGCCCGCGAGAAGTAGATGTAGATGACCAACAGGTAAATGGACCCCACCAGGTACTCCCAGTAGGAGATGTCCACATCGCCGTAGTAGTAGATCCACACCAACGACATGCGCCAAATGTCGGCATTGCCTCCCTTGCCCATCGGCGGCGGGGCTGGCGAGGCTGGCCGGGCAGGGACATCGTGCTACGTTTGCGCCCATGCCCGAACCCGGCCAGCGCCCCTGCCCCGTCTGCGGGGCCACGGACCACCGGCCCATCCCCGAGCGGGCCCGGGACCACCTGGTGCGCTGCGGTGGCTGCGGCATGGTGTTCACCGGGCTGGCGCCCACACCCGCCGAACTGGCGGCCTATTACGGCGACTATCCGGTGCACGAGCACATCTCCCCGGTCACCCTCAAGCGCTACGATGAGCTGCTGGAGACCTTCGCCCCGTACCGGCGCACCGGCCGCATGCTCGATGTGGGCTGCGGGGCCGGCATCTTCCTGGAGCGCGCGCGCATGCAAGGCTGGGAGGTGCACGGCACGGAGTTCGGCCCGCGCGCGCTGGCCGCCTGCCGCTCCCGCGGCATCGCCATCATCGAGGGCCCGCTGGACCCCGCGCATTATGAGCCGGCCTCCTTCGACGTGCTGTGCTCCTTCGAGGTGATGGAGCACCTCACCGACCCCGGGGCCGAACTGCGGCGGATGGTCCGGCTGCTCCGGCCCGGTGGCGTGCTGTACATCACCACGCCCAACTACCTTTCCACCGGCAGGCTGCTCTCCGGGCGCACCTGGAACGTGGTGAACTACCCCGAGCACCTGAACTACTTCACCCCACGCACCCTGACCCGCCTGGCCGGGCGCTGCGGCCTGCGCCTGCGCAGCGTACGCACCACCGGGGTGAGCGTGCAGCGCGTGCTGATGCGTGGCTCCATCGATCCCGAACGCCGCCGCAACGCCACGGCCGTGCAGGAGGACCTGCGCACCCGCCTGGAGCGCAACGCCTTCAACCGCTGGCTCAAGGGCCTGGCCGACCGTACGCTCGACCTGCTGAAGGTGGGCGACACCATCAAGGTCCTGCTCGAGCGGCCCGCTCAATGATGGTAGCCGCTGCCGCGCAGGATCTCGGCCGCGCGGTACAGCTGTTCGGCCAGCACCAGCCGCACCATCTGGTGGGTGAAGGTCATGCTCGACAGGGCCAGCACCTGCGTGGCCCGGGCGTGCAACCGCTCGTCCACCCCGTAGGCCCCGCCGATGACGAAGGCCAGCTGCCGCACCCCCTGATCACGCCACCGGCCCAGGTGCGCCGCGAAGGCCCGTGAGCCGAGCGCCTGGCCACGCTCGTCGAGCAGCACCACCACCGTCTCCTTCTCCACGGCCTTCAACAAGCGGTCGGTGCCCTCGCGCCGCTTGCGCTCCGGATCGGCGCCGGGCGGGTCGGCCACTACCACCTGCTCCACGGGGAAGGCCCGCTGCAGCCGCACCAGCATCTCCTCGAAGGCCTCGGTGACCGGACCCGGCGCATTGCGCCCCACCATGACCAGTTTGATCCGCATCCCCGGGGTGTTGACAAGTCCGGCGCCCCGAAGATGACACGCTGGCCCGATGTTTGCGAAATTGGCACCGACAACCTGATCCGCCGGACATGCTCAAGCACCTTTCCCTGGTCCTTGCGATCGCCGCGCACGCCCTGCCCGGGCTGGCGCAGGACGTCGTGAAGGACCGCGTGGTGGCCGCACTGGGCACGGGCAACTCCAAGGAGCTCGCCCTGCACTTCATCCCCAACATCGACCTCACCGTCGGCGGCGCCAGCGACGTGTACAGCAAGGCCCAGGCCGAGCAGATCCTGAGGCGTTTCTTCGACGAGAACCCGCCCGTGGGCATGGTGGTGGAGCACCAGGGCCAGAGCAAGCTCGGCGACCAGTACTACATCGGCATCCTGCGCACGCGCGCCGGCCATTTCCGCGTCACCTTCTTCCTGAAGCGCAGCGGCGAAACCTTGCAGGTCAAGCAGTTGCGGATCGAGGCGGGCCGTAGCGACCACTGACCGTGCTGCCCCCCGGAACCGACGCGCTCATCGCCGCCGCCCTGGCGGAGGACCTCGGCGACGGCGACCACACCACGCGCAGCACCATTCCCCCCGGGGCCCGCGGTGGCATGCGGCTGCTGGTGAAGCAGGACGGGGTGCTCGCCGGGGTGGAGCTGGCCCGCGCCATCTGCGCCCAGGCCCATCCCGACCTGCACCTGCGCCCCCTGCTGGAGGACGGCGCCCACGTGAAGGTCGGCGAGATCGCCTTCACCCTCAACGGACCGGTGCATGCCCTGCTCACCACCGAGCGGGTCCTGCTGAACTTCATGCAGCGCCTCAGCGGCATCGCCACCCTCACCCGCCGCTTCGTGGACGCCCTGGAAGGCACCGGCTGCCGCGTGCTCGACACGCGCAAGACCACGCCCACCCTGCGCGCCCTGGAGAAGTGGGCCGTGCGCCTCGGCGGCGGCGAGAACCACCGCCACGGCCTGTACGACATGGTGCTGATCAAGGACAACCACGTGGACTTCGCCGGCGGAACGGGCCGCGCCATCGAGGCCGCCCGCGACTACCTGAAGGCCCACGGCCTGGACATCCCCATCGAAGTGGAGACGCGCAACCTGGACGAGGTGCGGGAGGTGCTGGCGCACGGCGGTGCCGACCGCATCATGCTGGACAACTTCGGCCTGGAGGACCTGCGCAAGGCCGTGGCCCTCATTGCGCGCCGACACCGCACCGAGGCCTCCGGCGGCATCACCCTGGCCAACGCGCGGGCCCACGCCGAGTGCGGGGTGGACTTCATCTCCGTGGGGGCCCTCACCCACAGCGCCACCGGGCTCGACCTGAGCCTCAAAGCCCTCTGACCCGCCATGCTGGAGCGGATCCGGCGCAAGCTCCTCTTCTCCCGGCCCTTCCGCCGCCTGGTGGGCTGGGCCCAGCGCGTGCGCCTGCCGGGCTTCGCCGGTTTCAGCCTCTACGCCATCTCCCGCTTCTTCTTCCGCGCACTGGCCACCGGCCGCCTGGAGACCCGCGCCTCGGCCATCGCCTTCAAGCTCTTCCTGGCCTTCTTCCCTGCGGTGATCGTGCTGCTCACCCTGATCCCCTACATCCCCATCGCCGATTTCCAAGTGAAGCTCCTGGCCACCTTCAAGTCCATGCTGCCCATGGAGGTGTACCGCTTCATCGAAGGCACCCTGCACGACCTGCTGGTCAAGAAGCACGGCACCCTGCTGTCGGTGAGCTTCCTGGTGGGGGTGTACCTGGCCAGCAACAGCATCGACGCCATCCTGCAGGGTTTCAGCGGCAGCACCAACCTCACGCGCTGGCACAGCGCCTTCAAGCAGCGCCTGCTGAGCCTGGGCCTGCTGCTGGCCCTCACCCTCCTGGTGGTGGTGGCCATCCCCGTGCTCACCGTCAGCAACGCCGCCATCGCCTGGCTCGAGGCTCACGGCCTGGTGAGCGGCCGCCTCGAGGTGGCCGGCCTCTTCGCCGCCAAGTGGGGCATCTCCTCGCTGCTGGTGCTCACCATGACCGCCCTGCTCTACAACGCCGGCGACCCCTCCAACACCCGCTTCCGCCTGATCACCCCCGGGGCCATCGTGGCCCTCGTCCTGGTGCTGCTCCTCTCGCAGGCCCTGGCCTTCATCTTCGGCAACATCACCGACTACAACGCCCTCTACGGCTCCATCGGTGCCATCCTCGCCGTGCAGCTGTGGATCTACCTGAATATGATCGCCCTGCTGGTGGGCTACGAGCTCAACATCAGCATCTCCCGCGCACGCCTGGAACGCAGCACCGAACTGCGGCCCGTGCGCCACGCCTGACCGCGATCCGGTACTTTCGGTGCGTGACGGCGCGCCTGCTCCCCCTCCTGCTGCCGGTCCTGCTGGCGCCCCGCGCCGTGGCGCAGCGGTTCGATGCCCTGCATCCGCCCAACACCTACCGCAACGCCGACAATCCGCACTACTGGCGCAACCGCCCCCCGCACGCGGCCTACTGGCAGCAGGACGTGCACTACACCCTGCGCGCCAGGCTGGACGAGGTGAACGACCGCCTCGAGGGCGAGGGCAGCCTGGTGTACTGGAACAACAGCCCCGACACGCTGCGCCACGTCTTCTTCCACCTCTACCAGAACGCTTACAACGCCGGCTCCCATGCCGACCTGATGCATAACGGCCGCGCCACCCGCGGCGACACGGTCGACCACGGCACCACCCTGCACCGCCTGCGCGTGGGCGCCGCAGACCTGCGCACCGAGCTGGACAACACCGTGCTGAAGGCCTGGCTGCCCGAACCCCTGCCCCCCGGCGGCCGCGTCACCTTCACCATGGCCTTCACCACCCGGTACGGCCTGGACGTGCAGCGCCGCATGAAGCTCTTCAACGCCTGGGGCCACAAGCACTTCGACGGCGTGCACTGGTACCCCCGCATCGCGGTGTACGACGCCCACATGGGCTGGGACACCCAGCAGCATCTGGGCCATGAGCTCTACGGCGACTTCGGCACCTTCGACGTGACCCTGGACATGCCCAACCACATGGTGGTGGAGGCCACCGGCTGGCTGCAGAACCGCGACGAGGTGCTGCCCCGCGACCTGCGCGACCGGCTCGACCTGAAGCACTTCGCCGACAAGCCCTGGAACGAGCCCCCCAGCGTGGTGACGCCCTACGAGCCCGGACGGCGCAAGCGCTGGCGCTACCACGCCGAGAACGTCCACGACTTCGCCTTCACCGCCGACCCCACCTACCGCATCGGCGAAGCCTGGTGGAACGGCGTGCAGTGCATCGCCCTCGTCCAGGAACCGCACGCCTCGGGCTGGCGCAACGCCGCCGCCTATACCGCCCGCATCATCGAGACCTTCAGCCGCGACATCGGGCCCTACGCCTATCCCAAGATGGTGGTGGCCGACGCCCGCGACGGCATGGAGTATCCCATGCTCACCCTCGACGGCGGGCGCGACCCGGGGTACCGCAGCCTGCTGGTGCACGAGGTGGGCCACAACTGGTTCTACGGGATGATCGGCAACAACGAGACCTACCGCGCGCTGCTCGACGAAGGCTTCACCCAGTTCCTCACCGCCTGGGGGCTCGAGCACATCGACGGCGACACGCTGGTGGAGGACCCGCCGCAGGGGCGCTACCAGGCCCGTTTCACCCGGCCTGCACTGGCGCGCGAGGACGAGGTTTACCGCGGCTACATGCGCGACGCCGTCCGCAACGAACTGCCCCCCATCGATACGCACAGCGACGGTTTCGCCCCCGTGCAGGGCCGCGGCAACGGCTACGGCCATGTGTACTCCAAGACCGCCACCATGCTGTACAACCTGCAATACCTGCTGGGCGACAGCGTGTTCCTCTCCGCCATGCGGTCCTACTTCCGCCAGTGGTACCTCTGCCACCCCACCGTGACCGACATGCGCGAGAGCTTCATCCGCAGCAGCGGCGTGGACCTCAACCCCTTCTTCGACGCCTGGCTGCAGACCGACAAGCTGGTGGACTACCGCGTGTGCGGCGTCACCCGGCGCATGCGCAGCGAAGGCCAGACCATACACCTGCGCCGCCGCGGCGGCATCACCATGCCCATCGACCTGCGGGTGACCGCGCGCGACGGTACCGTGCACGACTTCCACATCCCCAACGACTGGTACGTGAAGCCCACCACCGCCACCGTGCTGCCGCGCTGGACCGGGTGGGACGGTCTGCGCCGCACCTACGTGGCCCGGGTGGACATCCCCACCGGCATCGCCGCCGTGCAGATCGACAGCAGCCTGCGCCTGGCCGATGCCTACCAGCCGGACAACAGCCTGCCCCGCGCCGTGTCCATCCGCTTCGACCACCACGTGCGCAATGCGCCCGACCGGAGCCAGTACGAAGCCTTCGGACGGCCCGACCTGTGGTGGAACGCCTTCGACGGCCTGAAGGTGGGCGCCCACTTCCACGGCAGCTACTTCCGCCACATGCACCGCCTCTGGCTCTCGGCCTGGGTGAACACCGGCATCGGACAGGCCCTGCCCGGAGGCCGGGTGGACACGCGCCACGACGCCTTCTCCTACGTGCTGCGGTACAGCACCGGCACCACACGGCTGCTCAAGGGCTCCGCCATCCACGTGCAGGCCCGCCACCTCGACGGATCGGAACTCTACGGCGGCGGCGTTAGCTGGACCACCCCCGACGAGCGCAGCACCCTGCGCGGCGACCTGCGCTACATGATCCGCCGCGACAGCAGCGACCTCACCTACCTGCTCTACCCCGACGCCTGGACGCTCAACGCGCTCTCCGGCCTGCTGGACCTGACCGTGGACCGCAGCTACGAGGCCGGCCCCCTGGAGGGCACCGCCGAACTGCGCCTGCGGCAGCCCATGGCGGGCTCGCACGACCAGGGGGCCCACCTGCGGCTCAGCAGTCGCAACACCCTGCGGATGGGCCGGCTCGACCTGCACCTGCGCGGCCTGGCCCAGTACGGCACCGGTGCCAACCACCGCGAAACCGCCCTCTACCTGGGCGGCGCCGCCCCCGAAGAGCTCGTGAAGAACAAGTTCACCCGCAGCATCGGTCCGGTGCCCCACGACCAGGTCGGCGCCTTCGGGAACGTTCCCGGCCACTTCCAACAAGGCGGCGGCCTCAACCTGCGCGGATACGCGGGCTACGACGCACCGGAGGTGGCGCCCAACGGCAGCCAGGTGCTCACCTACCGCGGCAACACCGGCATGGCCCTCAGTGCCGAGCTCGACCTGGACGGGCTGCTGCGCTTCCGCCCCAAAGGCCTGCACCGCTACCTCCACCTGGACGCCTACCTCTTCGGCGACGTGGGCAGCATGGGCTACCGCTACAACGACGGCGATGCGCAGCGCCTGGCCCTGGCCCCTCCGCGTGCCGATGCCGGTGCGGGACTGGCCCTCACCATCAAGCGTTGGGGGCCGCTCGCCGACCTGGAGCCCCTCACCCTGCGTTTCGACATGCCCCTGCTGCTCTCGGCACTTCCTTCCGGCGAGACCGACCACTTCGCCTTCCGGTGGGCCTTCGGCATCGGCCGCAGCTTCTGAGCCCATGCGCCTGCTCCTGCTCCCCCTCCTGCTGGTCGCGGTCCCGCTGTCCGCACAACCTGACGCCATCACCGGCCGCTGGACCACCATCGACGACAACACCGGAAGACCGCGCAGCGTGGTGGAGATCACCCTGCGCAACGGCAGGGCCTACGGTCGCATCGTGGAGCTCTACGACAGGACCAAGCTCGAAAAGGTGTGCGACCTCTGCCCCGGCGACCGCAAGGGTCGCCGCATCCTGGGCATGGAGGTGATCCGCGACATGGTGACCGATGGCGACGAATGGGAGGACGGCACCATCCTGGACCCGGAGAACGGCAAGGAGTACAGCTGCAAGCTGTGGGTGGAGGACGGCACCCTGAAGGTGCGCGGCTACATCGCCTTCCTGTACCGGACCCAGACCTGGGTGCGGGCCACCGGTCGTTGAGCGCAGGCTCAGTCGCGCACCAGCCGGGCCGTACCCACCAGCGCGTCGCCGCTCAGTCGCACCGTGTAGAGCCCGGCCGGAAGCGCGGCGACATCCAGTTCCACACGATCGGCAAAGCGCCGCACATCGGCCTGCACGCGGGCGCCCCGCGCATCGATCAGCTCCACCACCGCCGGGGCGGAAGGGCCAGGCCACGACACCGTGGCCGTGCCACCCGCCGGATTGGGCCAGGCCGTGAGGGCGATGGTGGCCGTGCCGTGATCGGGGAGGTTGAGCAGGCTCTCGTTCTGCTTGGCCAGATACCGGACCACATGGTTCTCCTTGTCCCCGATGTAAGCATTCCCGCGCTGATCGACGGCGATCCCATAAGGCGCGTTGAACATGGCGCTCAACACAGGTCCATCAAGGTAGCCGGTCTGCCCGCTGCCCGCCACCGTGGTCACCAAACCTTGAAGGGTGATCCTTCGGATCAGATCGCCCATCCACTCCGCCACCATCAGGCCACCGGTCGGATCCCACGCCATATAGGTGGGCCGGGTGAACGATGCTGCGGCTCCGATCCCGTCCACACTGGCCTGAACGCCATTGCCGGCCATCAGGCTCACCACATTCGCCGGTGATATGACCTTGATCTTGTGGTTCATTTGATCGGCCACATACAGGTTGTCCAACGTGTCCAACGCGATCCCGGTCGGCCTGTTGAACCGGGCGTTCGTACCGGTGCCGAGTTGATCGCCCGACATGCCGGGGTATCCCGCGATGGTAGTGACGTTGCCGTTCTCGAACTTCCGGATCGTATGGTTGCCGTAGTCGGAGATGAAGATCACCCCATCCTGGCGAACGGAGACCTCGACAGGGTTGTAGAACTCGGCCACGTACCCAGGTCCATCAGCCGTCCCTGGCGTACCGGTACCCGCGATCGTCACCACATTACCAGCCTGATCGATCCGCTTGATACGGTGATTCCCATTGTCGGAGACGTAGACATATCCGTCATGGTAGAACACACCCGTCGGCACAAAAAACCGTGCATTCGCACCCTGCCCATCCTGATCGCCTTGCACCCCACCCGCCAGGGTCGTGACGATGCCGTTCTGTATCCGCCGGATGCAGTGATTCTCAGCGTCCGCCACGTACATCACCCCCGCGCTGTCATCAATGGCGATCCCATAGGGTGTTCGGAACCTGGCCACGTCGAGCGGTCCGTTCAACAACCCGGAAATGCCGTCACCGGCATACGTCCCCACCCAGGAATAATTCTGGGCAGCGGCACCGATGGACAACACAAGCGCACAAGCAAAGGCCGAAGCACGCATGACCGTTTTTTTCGAAGGTAACAACGGACCTATTTGGTTCCAACAGCCACCAAGGTGTCGGTAAGATCGGCGCTTTGCAATAGGGCCGCATAGGCCTCTTCCACGGGTCCCGACCTCAGATCCGGCCATCGCGCCTGGCCGCCAGGTGCTCCCTGCGATAACCAGAAAAGATGATTCGCAAGCGGATATCGCTGGACCCCGGACACCTGTACGTCCGTGAATCCGGCCAATTCCAGGTAGCGAGCCAGACTGACCCTAGTATGCAGCACCAGGTGCTCGCTCCAGAAGGTGAAGTTCCGGAAGGGCATGCATGCATACCGGGTGATCAGCGCGTCCCCGGCGTGCGGAACCTCAACCACGACCTTTCCTCCCGGGACCAGCAGTGCGTGGATGGCCTGAAGCTCCTTCAGCGGACGGGTCATATGCTCGAACACATGGAACAGCGATGCCAGTTCGAACCGCTCACCCGATCCGGATAGCTCTTCAGCGCTGGCATGAACGGTATATCCCAGCTCCCGGAGCATTGAAGCGGCCTCTGCTTGGGGCTCCACGGCGGCGACCTTTGCCGCGACGGGCCTCACAAGGTCCAGCACCCCACCAAGGCCGGTACCTATGTCCACATAGCTTCGACCTGCGACATGGTCAGATAGCTGGCGCGCCCGACGCATGTCATCCTCCCGGGTGGCCACCAGCCCCTGAGCCCTGCCCTTGGGGTCCCAATAGGTCAGCCCCTCCTGTTCCGGATAATAGTCCGTGCCGATCTGGTCGATCCGGTCGAGGAGAATGACCCCGCTTCGTTCACAGCGCCAGACCTCCACATCCGTCCTGTCGCGCACAGATGGATGGAATAGTACCAGCGTATCCTCGCCGATCAGCCCCATTCGGACCAGTTCATCAAAGAGGGCATGGGTGGGTTTGGCCATGTCGACAAAGTAAACAGCTGGGCAGTGTCTCCACGCTACTTTCGTCCGATCAACGAAGCGCATGGGTGAGGTAAAGAGGCAGGGGATCCGCAACACGCTCGTGGTCTATGCCGGCACACTGATCGGCGCGGTGAGTCTGCTGTATGTTCAGCCCGTTCTCTTGACGAAGGAGGAGCTGGGCCTCACCCGGCTCATCCTCTCGTTCGCCTCGGTGGTCGCCAGCCTGCTCTCCTTCGGGATCAGCTCGGTGACCGTTCGTTACCTGCCGAGGCTACACCATCCGGAAAGCGGGCATCGCGGGTTCTTCGGCTTCCTTGTCATGTACATGGCCATCACCTTGTTGGTCGGAACATTCGCACTGTTCCTGGCCAGCCCGTTCCTGGAGGAGCTGTACGGCACGGAAAGCGGCATCTTCTCACGCCATCTTCCACATGTGCTCATCCTGTCGGCGTCGTACACACTTGTGCTGGGCTTCAATGCCTATTGCTTGGCGCTCCTGAGGTCGGTATTCCCCACGGTGGTGAACGACATCGTGCTTCGCCTGATGTTCATCGCCGTCATCGTCATGTATTCCTTGGGGCTCTTCGGCGGCGGAACCTTCCTCTACCTGTTCGTGCTCACCTATACCGTTCAGGCCGCTCTGCTGCTCGCGTACATCCTCACGGTGGACAAGCCAAGGCTCCGGCCCGACCTCGGCCACATCGACCGTGCGATCGGTCTTCGCGCCATACTCCGATACGCCTCGATCATCACCTTCACATCGATCAACTCCGTCACCATTAAATACATCGACTCGATCTTCGTTGGCCAGATCGCAGTGAGCGAGGTGGCAGTGTACAGCGTGGCGGCTTTCATCGGTCTGGTCATTGAGATCCCCTTGACGGCCTCGGAGCGCATCGCCAGTCCTGCGATCTCCCATGCTTTGGCCACGAACGACCTTTCGGCGGTCCAGCGCATCTACTACCGTTCCGCTCATGGCTTCCTGCTGCTCGGCGGGCTCATGTTTCTTCTTGTGGTGCTGAACGTGAAGGATGCGCTCGGTTTCCTTCCCGAGGGTTACGCCGATGGTGCCATCATCACCATGGTCATCGCTCTTGGAGCGCTGGTGAACATGGCCACGGGAGTGAACCACCCCATCCTCACAAATTCTGACCGGTATATCTACGGCTCGGTGTTCATGGTGACACTGCTGGTCGCCACGCTCGTGGGCAACGTGTTACTGGTCCCTCGCTACGGGGCTTTGGGCGCCGCGATCTCCTCCTGCTTGGCCAGTATGCTCTACAACGGATTGAAGTTCGAGTTCATCCGCCGTCACTATCGCATGCAGCCGTTCACACGCAGCTCGCTGTACATCGTCGTGATCATCGGCACGCTCTGGGCGACGCTCGGCCTGTTCGACATCGACATCCACCCGGTTTGGCTGATCCTGATCCGGACCTTGGTGGCGAGCGGGTTGTACCTGGCAGCGCTTACGCTATTCAGGCTTGGTGGCGGGTGGCTGGATCAATTCCCGCTTCGTTGGTCACGCATCCAGTGAATCGTCATGCTTCGTGTCTTTGTCTGCACCTCGCATCTTAGCGCGCTGCTCCTCACCCTTTACGCGAAGAGGACGCACCTGCCGGGGCACCTTGACCACCTCATCGTCGACCTGGGCGTGCGTCGTTCAAGTGTCATCGACGCTATCCGAAGGGCGGCCGGGCTTCACGAATGGACACGGATCACCAATCTGTCAGCGGAGGCCTCTGAAGAGCATTCGTTCAGACCCGGCCTCCTTCGGCGCATGATCCGAAAATGGAAGGAGGCCGCGTTCATCCGTCCGCTCTACGGCCTCCTCCTCCAGCGCTATCAGCACCGTTCGGACCGTCGCATCATGCAACGACTGGCTGAGGAGCTTCCTGCCACTCCACCTGGGATGAGCGTATCCCTTCACGTCCATACCGAATGTCAGATCCTCCGTTCGCTTCGAACCCTACGACCGGATGCGGAGGTCAGCTACTTCGAGCATGGCCAGGGTGACTACATCTACTGGAATACACCCGGAGCGGTACCCGGAAGCCTTCATGTCCTGTTCGCACGTCCCTTCCGGAAATACCTCACCGCCCGAGGTAGGGACGCGACCCTGGTCCAGGAGCTTGACCTGGGTGTCGATTTCGCCGGTATCGCTGAAATGTTGCTCAAGCCGGATCTCTATCCGGCCAAGGTGCCGGTACCGGTTTCATCGCCGATCGTGTTCGTGCTGCTTGAGGCCGTGGATATGTACCAGGTACCGGATCGGTTCTGGGCGGACTACATGGACAGGATCATCGAGGACCTCGGTGATGAGAAAGACCAATACTTCGTCCTAAAACCTCACCCGCGTCAATCGCGCTTGTCGCTCGAACGAACGATCGCTCGCTTGAACGAGCGCGGTGTCAGGCATCATCTGTTGAATGAAACGCACTTCGGGCTAGCCGCAGAGGTTTCCTTCGCAGCATGGGCGCCGCATGTATCTCATGTGTATGCACTGGTCTCCACGGCCTGCTTCTACCTATCCGTACTCTACCCTAGCGAACGGATCACCTACCACTATTCAACGTCCTTCCTGGAGCGATATACCCGGAACGCCCCACCGATGTACAAGCGACTGTTCGGGCAGATGAAACCCCTCATCGAACAGGTCTTCGCCGAGCGCTGCGTGCCCTATTGAGGGCGATCACAGCGTCCAGCCGTCGTCCACCACGATGTTCTGCCCGTTGATGTAGGCGGACAGGTCGCTGAGCAGGAAGAGCAGGGTGCCGGCGACGTCCTGGGCATCGAGCATGCCCTTGGTGAGGGCGTGGGCGCGGTAGCGTTCCAGGAAGGCCTCGGGCTGCCCGTCGCGGATGCCGCCCGGGCTGATGGCGTTGCACCGGATGTTGCGGCCCGCACAATGCGCCGCGAGGTAGCGGGTGAGCATCAGCACCCCGCTCTTGATCACGGCGTATTCCACCGGCATGGTCATGTCGGTCCCGGCATACACCTCGAAGCGCGGCGCCACCACCCCGTAGATGCTGGCCATGTTGACGATGTTGCCGTGGCCCTGCTGCTCGAAGCGGCGGATGAAACGTTGCGCCGCGAGGAAGTAGCCGCCGGCATGCATGCCCACGTTCTCCACGAAGTCCGCATAGGTGACCTCGTCGAACTTCCGGCCGTAGGCGGCGTTGCGCGGGTAGGCGTTGTTCACCAGTGCATCGATGCGGCCGAAACGCGCCACGGTGCCGTCGATCAGCCGGTCCAGCGAGGCCGCATCGGTGATGTCGCAGGCCAGACCGGTCACCGCCTCGCCGTGCGTGGCGCGCAGGGCCTGCACGACCTCCGCGGTGCGGTCGTTCATCACCTCGGCCACCACGACGCGACCACCGGCCCCGGCCACCGCATCGGCGAACACGCGGCCCAGCCGGCCGGCACCGCCGGTGATCACCACCACCTTGTCGTCCAGCAGGCCCATCTCAGTTGTACTTGCGGAACACGGGCTTCACCGGCGGGCCCACCAGATGCTTCTCGACCCCGTCGTTGAGCGCGGCGGCGTACACCGCAAAGACCTGGCGGGCAGCGGAGAGCGTGAGGTCGAGCTCCGCGTCGCCATGGGCCATCGACAGCGCCACCCAGGGCATCAGCACGCCGCCCCGCACCATCTCCTGACCCCACAGCGCCCGGAAGGCCATCGAGACCTGCCCGTCGGCATCGCGTGCGGTGTAGTACGGGGAGCAGCCGAAGCCGTGCGCCTCGAAGTGCGATGCGACACCCGCCCCGGCGGCCAGCGCGTTGAGGCCCTCGATCAGCTTGCGGCCGTAGCGCCACAGATGGCCGGTGACGTCCTCGCTGCGGTAGATGTCCACCGTGCGGTTGAAGGCCCCGAAGGCCGACATCTCCGATCCGTGCGTGGTGCTGATCAGGAAGACGCGCTCGGCCCCGGCATGGCGGATGCCGCCGAGCTCCATGATCTCCCGCCTGCCGATGAGGGCCGCCAACGCGAAGCCGTTGGCCATGCCCTTGCCGAAGGTGGCCAGGTCCGGCTCGATGTCGTACACCTTCATCGCGCCGTGCAGGTCCCAGCGGAAGCCGGTGATCATCTCGTCGAGCACGAACACGGCCCCGTGCCGGGCACAGAGCGCCTTCACCTGGTGCAGGAAGTTGGCCGCGCGGTCGGTGCAGCGGCAGGGGGCCAGCAGGTCGGTGCATCCATCGCCGCACGGGGCCATGGAGGTCGCGGGCTCCAGCAGCACGCAGGCGATCCGCCCGGGGTGTTCCACGAAGAGCCGCTCCAGCGAGGCGATGTCGTTGTACGCGAACTTCAGGGTGAGCGCCTTGTGCTCGGCGGGGATGCCCCGGTCCATGGGCGTGGCGCCGATGAACCAGTCGTCGTAGGTGAAGAAGGGCTGCCCGGCGGGAATGGCCACATGGGTGCGCCCCGTGAACGCGCGGGCGAGCTTCACGGCCGCCGTGGTGACGGTGCTGCCGTTCTTGGCGAACTTCACCTGACCCGCCCAGGGGAAGAGCGACAGCATGCGCTCGGCGGCCTCCAGTTCGGTGACCGAGGGCCGGGTGAGGTTGTTGCCCCTGGCGATCTCGGCGATGGCGGCGGCGTTGACACGCTCGTCGGCGTAGCCCAGCGTGATGGCGCGCAGGCCCATGCCGTAGTCCAGGAAGCGGCGCCCATCGGGGTCGAACACGTAGGCCCCCCGGCCATAGCTCAGGATCGGGGGCGCGTTGGACGGGTACTGGTCATCGCCCCGGCTGTAGGTGTGCGCACCCCCGGGGATCGCCGCGTGCAGTCTGTCGCTCCAGTTCATCGGTCGTCGATCGTTCCTTCCTGCCTGGCCTTCATCAGCGCCTCGATGAGGATGAGGTCCACCGCATCGTCCACCTCGAACGCCTTCCACTTGGGCATGGCATGGCCCAGGGTACGCTCGTGGTAGAAGCTGCGCCGTTCGCGCAGGGAGGCCGTCCGCGCGATGTACATGCTGCCCTCGAAGAAGAAGACCTCATCGATGTCCTGGCGGCGCAGGAAGACGAAGCGTTCGCCCGCGTATGGCCGGATGAGGCCCCGGGCGTCCCGGAGGGCCAGGAAGGCCGGATGCCCGCCCTCGGCGCGGCAAACGCCCACGACGCTCTCGGCGTCGGGCGTGGTGCGCAGCAGTTCCATGGCGGCGAGCACGTCGGCGCCTGTGCGCTGGGGCGAGGTGGGCTCCAGCATGCACAGCAGGTCGAAGGTCTCCCCCTGTGCGGCGAAGTGGTCCAGCGCATGCAACACCACGTCCATGGAAGGGGTGGTGTCGGCGGCCAGCGCGGCCGGGCGGAAGAAGGGTACTTCGGCCCCGGCGTTGCGCGCGGCCTCGGCGATGGCCTCGTCGTCGGTGCTCACCACCACGCGCCCCGGCCGGGAACGCGCCGCCTCCAAGGCCGCGACCACCGACCAGGCCACCAGCGGCCGGCCCAGGAGGGGCCGCAGGTTCTTGCCGGGCAGGCCCTTGCTGCCGCCGCGGGCGGGGATGAGGTAAAGCACCTTCATGCCCTGGCGTGCAGCTGGCGCGTGCGCTTGATGGCGCGCAGGACCTCCAGCACGCTGTCCTGCTCGGCCCGAGTGATGGTGACGCTGCTGGGCAGGCTCAGGCCGGCCCTGGAGAGGCGCACGCTCTCCGGAAAGGTCTGTCCGGACCGCACATGGCGGCCATAGGGCGGCATCTCGTGCAACGGATGGAAGAGCGGACGGGTCTCGATGCCGTTGCGCGCCATGCGGTCCATCACCTCGTCGCGGCGCAGGCCGAACCCTTCGCCGATGAGGCAGCTGTAGAGCCAGAAGCCGTTGAAGGCCCAGGGTTCCTGGGGTGGCGTACCGATGCCCCCGATCGCCTGAAGCCCTTCGGTGTACACGGCCGCCAGGTCGCGTTTGGCCTGCACGAAGGCATCCAGCCGCTCCAGTTGGGCCACCCCGATCGCCGCCTGGATGTTGGTCATCCGGTAGTTGTAGCCCACCTCCAGGTGCCAGTAGCGGCGCTGCTTGTCCATGCCGTGGTCGCGCAGCATGGTGGCCCGCGCGGCCACCGCTGCATCGCGGAAGAGGGTCATGCCGCCCTCGCCGGTGGTGATGGTCTTGTTGCCGAAGAAGCTGAAGGTGGCGGCATCGCCGAAGCTGCCCACCGGGCGTCCCTTGTACCGCGCGCCGAGCGCCTCGGCACAGTCCTCCACCACGAACAGGCCGTGCGTGCGTGCCAGGGCCATCAGCTCGTCCATGTGACAGGGATGGCCGTAGAGATGCACCGGCATGATGGCCTTGGTGCGCGGCGTGATCAGGCGCTCCACCTCGGCGGGGTCCAGCGTCCAGGTGTCGGGATGCACGTCCGCGATGACGGGTGTGGCCCCGGCGTGCAGGATGGTGTTGATGCTGGCCGCGAAGGTGAGGTCGGGCACGATCACCTCGTCGCCCTCGCCGATGCCCAGCGCCACCAGGGCCAGATGGATGGCCACCGTGCCGTTGCTCACGGCCAGTGCGTGCGGCATGTCACTGCGCCCGGCGAACTCGGCCTCGAAGCGTTTCACATAGGCGCCTTGCGAACTGATCCACCCCGTACGCAGGCAATCGGTGACGTAGTTGAGCTCGTTGCCGTCCAGCTGCGGGGCCATCACCTGGATGCGGTGCGTACGGCGCAGGCTGGCGAAGTCCACCGGCACACCCTGCCCGTCGATCAGGGGGATGTGCCGCACGGTGCCGTTGAGCCGGGCCTGGATGTGCTCGGCGGGGGTGTCCACCGGCAGGGCGGTGAAGTGGCGTTGCATCACCCCGGACACCGGGCCGTCCAGCGCACCGCCGCCGAGCAGCCAGCGGCGGATGTCGCCGTCGGTGAGCACACCCGTGAGGCGGCCTCCGGCGTCCACGGCGAAGCAGATGCCCTGCGCATTGCGGTCGATCACGGCCAGGGCGTCGCGCACGCTCCGGTCGTCGCGGATCAGCAGGTCGGCGAGCGTGTCGTTCATCGGGGCGTACGGTGGCGGTCCGGGAAGAGCAGCCGCTCCATGCGGCGAAGTTCGGAAGGCGGCGTCTTTCGCGTCTCCAGCACATGGACGGCGTGCAGGGCCCGGTCCATGAGGGGCAGGAACCAGTAGCCGGCGCCGAGGGCCCGGTTGTCGTCCACGCGCCCGTCGTTGTCGCTGTGATGCACGCAGCGCACCTGTGGCAACAGCCGCCCGGCGGCCTCCACGGCATCGAAGCCGAGGGTGGCGGCGCTCACCTTCAGGTGCGCCGTGTCCAGCAGCAGGCCCAGGCGGGCATCCGCCACCTCGGCGGGGAGCCGCAACTGCTCGTCCGCATCCACGCACAGCAGGGGGTTGCTGCCGTCGGCATGCCGGTTCACCGGAGCCAGCACATTGTTCTCCACCAGCAGGCCGGTGGGCAGGTCGCGGGTGCGCGCCAGCACCTGCCGCACCGCGTCGGTGAACCGCGCCCAGTGCAGGGGCCGGTCGGGGCGGGCCGCCTGCTCCAGGCGCACGCCGAGCTCGGCTGGCCTGGGGTCCACGCAGAAGCCGGCATGCACCGAGAAGAAGGGTGCGCCCACCGCATGGCTCAGTTCCATGCCCTGCACGCAGTGGGCGATGCTGCGGTCGCGGATGCCGTCGTTGGCACTGCCCAGGTTGAGCACGAAGGGATCGGCCGGTGCGGGGAAGTAGTTGTGCGCGAAACGGCGCATCGGCGCCTTGCGGAAGAGCTCGGCCATGTCCGGCCGGTGGGGCATGCCGCTGCTGAACTCCAGGGCCATGAACTCGCGGTCGGCCTCGGCCACCATGTCCTCGGGCTCCATGCCGGCGAACGCGAGCGTGCTCATCACGGCCTCCTGCACCGGCATCAGGTCGCAGGTGAGGAAGAGCGGCCCGTCGCGGTCCGCGCTGCTGCGCACAAAGCCGTACCGCTCATAGAGCGCGATGGCGCTGTGGTTGTCCCGGTCCACCGAGAGCTTCAGGGCGGTGATGTCCATGCCCCGCGCGCTGTCCAGCAGCAGCCGCATCATGCGGGCGCCCAGGCCGCGGCCCCAGTGCCGTTCCTGCACCGCGATGCCCAGCCACACCACGCCGTCCTCGCGGTCCAGATGACCGTAGGCGACCGGCTCCCCTTCCTCCATCCACAGCCAGGTGCAGGCATGCTGCCGCAGCGCATCGGGCGTGCGTTCCTTGAAGTAGCGGAAGGTCCGGAGCGCCTCTCCGGCGCCCTCCAGGAAGGTGCGGAGCAGGGGGCCGTCGGCGGGACCTATGCGGCGCTGGGCCATGGTTCAGGCTTGCAGATGGTCCCAGGTGAGGGCCTCGTCCACTTGCAGGGCCCGTGCGAGGCGGCGGCCGATCACCGCATCAAGGTGCCGGGGCGAGAGCCCGTTGGCAGGCCGCTTGAAACCCAGGTCCGGCGCGGCAAGTACATGACCGACCGGAAGCGCACGCACGGCCACCAGGCTCCGCCGCATGCCGAAGGTGTTGGCGCGCTCGCGTTCGCCGGGCCGCTTCACCCCGTCGCCGAGGCTGTGTTCCACGGCACGGATGCCGGTGACCAGCTCGCGGAACGCCGATGGCTCCAGGCTGCTGCTGTGGTCCGGTCCGGGCATGCTGTGGTCCAGGGTGAAGTGCTTCTCGACCACTTCGGCACCGAGCGCCACGGCGGCGAAGCAGGCGTAGTTGTCCGGTACGTGGTCGCTGTAGCCGACGCGCACCTGAAGCGCATCGCGCATGGTGAGCATGGCCCGCAGGTTGGCGTCCTCCACGCGGGACGGGTAGTCGGTGTTGCACTGCAGCACCACAAGGTTGTTGTTGCCCGCGCCGCGGATGACGTCCACCGCCTCGCGCACCTCCTCCAGGTCGGCCATGCCCGTACTGACGATCATCCGCCGGCCGTAGCCGGCCACCTGGCGCAGGAAGGGCAGCTCCACCACCTGGCCGCTGGCGATCTTGAAGGCGTCCACCCCCAGGCCGTTCAGCAGCTCGGCGTCCTCCGGATCGTAGGGCGTGCTCATGAAGTCGATGCCGACCTGCCTGCAGCGGTCCTGGATGCGTGCGAAGGCCTCGCGGTCCAGCTCCAGCTTGCGCAGCATGTCGAGCTGGCTCTCGGACCGGTCGGTGACCTCCAGCTGGTAGCGGGCCTTGGGCGAGCTGGCGGTGACGATGCGCTCGGCCTTGAAGGTCTGGAACTTCACGCAGTCGGCACCGGCGGCCCTGGCCTCGTCCACCAGGCGGAACGCGAGGTCGAGGCTGCCGTTGTGGTTCACGCCGGCCTCGGCGATGATGTAGGTGCGGGCCATCGGGGCCGAAGTTATCCTGTGGGCCGGATGAGGGCGGCCAGCGCCGCGGCGGTCCTGCGGCGCTCGTAGCGCTCATGGGCGTGGCCGGTGATGCCCTGGTCGGTGCCGGCCTGCACGGCCCCGGCGCGTGCGGCGATCCATGCGGCCATGGCGGCCGTCCGTTCGCGGGCGAAGAAGGCGCCGGCACCGCACTCGGCCACGATGCGCGCCGCATCACCGTCCTCCGGTCCCAGGCCCAGGATGGGGCGCTGCGCAGCCAGGTACTCGAACAGCTTGCCGGTGAGGATCCGTTCCGCACCGGGGCCCTCGGGGATCACCAGCAGCAGCACGTGCGCCGCCACCATCTCCTCCAGGGCTTTGGCATGCGCCACGGGGGCGTTCCACACACAGCGGTGGGCCACACCGGCCCTTGCGGCGGCCTCGCGCACGGCTTCGCCCACCTGGCCGACGAAGCGGAGCTCGATGGGCAGCGGTGCGCGCCCGGCGGCCTGCGCCACCGCCTCGAAGAAGGCCTGCGGGGCGTAGCTGCCCGCCATGGTGCCCACATAGGTGATGCGCAGCCGGTCCTTCGGCGGCGGATGCCGGGCGATGCCCCGCAGGTCGTCCGCATCGTAGCCGTTGGGGATCACATGGAGCTTCCGTTCCAGCCCCGCGTACCGCTGTGCGAAGGCCTTGCGCATCGATGGGCCGACCACCACCACCCCATCGGCCTGCGCCATCACGGCGGCCTCGCACGCAGCGTCCAGGCGCTGTGCGCGGGGACCTTTCATCAGCTCCCGGGCGAAGTAGATGTCGGTCCAGGGGTCGCGCAGGTCGGCGATCCAGCGCAGCCGTGGGAAGCGCTTCTTGAGCCGGAGCCCGATCAGCTGGCTGCTGTGCGGCGGGGAGGAGATCACCACGGTGCCGATGCCCTCTTGCTCGATGAGGGGGATGGCGGCCTTCACCGCATGGCGCACCCAGCCGCGCCGGGCATCGGGGATCATCCAGTTGCCGCGCACCCAGCGCATGGCGCGCTTCAGCAGGCCCTCCCGGCCGCCGGTGGCGAAGCCGGCATGGGGCACGGCACCCTTGCCGCCCAGGGCGGCCAGCAGGCGCAGGGGTTCGAAGGACGGGGTGCGCAGCACCCGTACGTCGGCGGGCACATCGGCCAGGAGCGACGGGTCCGAGGCGGGGTAGCTGGCCTGCGCGGGATCCACCGTGAGCACGAGGGGGCGCACGCCGTGCTGCGGCAGGTACTTCACGAACTTGAGCCCGCGCTGCACGCCGGCACCGCCGCTGGGCGGCCAGTAGTAGGTGATGAAGAGGACGGGGGTCATGCGGCAACGGCCCGCGCTTTCCGCCAGGCCGCGAAGCCCGCACCGGCCACGGCCAGCAGGATCAGCAGGCCGCCGGCGAGGCTGAGCGTGTTGCCCAGGGCGTACGAACGTCCGGTCACGTGGAACTCCACCACATGCTCGCCTGCCGGCACCCGCATGGCACGCAGCACATAGTCCGCGCGGGCATGCTCCACGGGCTTGCCGTCCAGCGTGGCCTGCCAGTCGGGCCCGTACCAGATCTCGCTGAAGACCACCACGCCGCCGTGCGCGCTGCGCACCGTGTACCGCAGGGCGTTGGCCGCGTAGCGGTCCAGGGTCACCGTGGCCGAGGGATCGGGCGTGATGGGAGCATCGCCCAGCGCGCCGCGCCAGCGCTCGTCCACCACGGCCACCGTGTCCGGGCCCACCTCGCCCAGGGCGAGGATCTCGGCGTCGGCATCCTTCACCCAGCGCACCTGGTCCACGAACCAGGCGGGGCCGTAGGCGTTGACGTTGAGCAGCGCCGGACGCGCGGGGTCGGTGATGAGGTAGCGCGTGTTGAGCAAGTTCAGCACGTTCTGCCGGGCCAGCACCGCGTTCACCGAGGCCATGGTGGCACCTTCGCCGAAGGCCGCGCCGATCGCGGCCATCTCGGGGCCCAGGTGGAACTCGATGAGATCCTGGTAGCGCTTCAGCTTGGCGCCGTGGTAGCCGCCCACGCTCTTGTGGAAGTAGCTGACGCGGCTGTCGTTGAACGGGTTCTGGAAGGTGAGCACCCGGAAGTGGCTGTTGCGGCGCAGTGCGGCGAAGCGGGCCAGGGTCTCCTCCTCCTTGGTCACCATGCGGTCGCGCCCCTTGTTGCCCTGCTTGCGGGCCTTGAGGCGGGCCAACGTGGCCTCGGCGTCGGTGCGTGCCGCGGCGTTCTCCTCCTGCTGAAGGATGGCCATGTCGGCGGCGGTGGGTTTGAAGGGCAGCGCGTTCGCTGCGGGCTCCTCCCACATGCGGTAGCGGCCGCCGTCCTTGTCGTTGTTGACATAGCGCTTGTCCACCGTCCACAGGTCGGCCAGCACCAGCAGGCCCAGGCCGGCCAGCAGCGCCGTGCGGGGCAGGCGGCCGCGGCCGAAGAGGAACAGCAGGGCGGCACCCGCCACCACGAAGAACAGGCCGCGCCAGGCATCGGCGGCGACAACGCCCGCGCGATGCGCCTTCAGCGCGTCCACGGCGGCCTGCAGGCCGGTCACATCACCGGCTTCGGCCTGCGCGCTGAAGCGCGCGCGCTCGGCATCGCTCACCAGGTCGGTGAAGGTCCCCGGCATCACGGCGAACAGCAGCAGCAGCAGCGCCACGGTGCCCGAGGCCAGCAGGAAGGCCCGTTCACGGCCGCGGTCCCATCGGCCTTCCTTCAACAGGCGGTCCAGATACAGCGCGGCCAGCACCGGCGCGGCCAGCTCCACGATCACCAGGATGATGGTGACGGCGCGGAACTTGTCGTAGCCCGGCACATGGTCCAGGAAGAAGTCCGTGAGCGGCATCCAGTTGCGGCCCCAGCTCAGGAGCAGCGTGAGAAAAAGGCCGCTGAAGAGGGCGTATGGCAGCGGCTCGCGCCACAGCACCAGGCCCGTGAGCAGGTAGGCCAGGACCAGCGCGGCGGCCAGCGCGGGCGAGCCCGTCTGGATGAGCACCGCGATGAGCGGCAGCGCGGCCAGCACCCACCAGCGCGCCGGCCCTTCGGTGCGGGCGAGCATCAACAGCAGCAGCAGCACCACCAGCGCACCGAGGTACACGGGACCGCTGGTGAAGCTCTGGTCGCCCCAATAGCTGTTCACGTAGCCGCCACCGCCGTACACCTCGGTGAGGTAGCGCTTGAGCTGCGGGTCGGTGATGGCGGCAAGCTCCTCGCGCGTGCTGATCAGCGAGCCCGAGTCGCCGCCCTTCGCGTCGGGCACCAGCAGGGTGAAGCTCTCCTGCTTGCCGTAGCTCCAGGCCGTCACGTAGTCGCGGTCGAGACCCTTGGTGCGGATGTCCGCCGCGCTCTGGCCGTCGGGACCGATGGTGAGCTCGCTGGGTCCGCGCGTGGTGTGGGTGCCGTACTCGGCCGTGCCCCACAGCACGCCCGCGTTGGCCATCACCGCCAGCGCCACGGCCAGCAGCCCGAGGCCGGCGCGGCCCAGCAGGTCCATGGCCCGGCCCTCCCGCACAAAGCGCAGCCCTTCGGCCAGCACGAACAGCAGCAGCAGCATGGCCAGGTAGTAGGTGACCTGTAGGTGGTTGGCATGCACCTCAAGCCCCAGGAAGAGCGCGAGCAGTGCCGCGGCCGGCCATTTCGACCCCCGGAAGAGCGCCCAGGTGGCGCCCAGCACCATCGGCATGTAGCCGATGGCCGTGGCCTTGGTGTTGTGGCCCGCCTCGAAGATGATGATGAAGTACGACGAGAAGGCATAGGCGAGCGCACCCACCACGGCCACCCCACGGTCCAGGCCCAGCATGGTGAGCAGGAGGAACATGCCGATCAGGTACAGGAAGACGCTGCCCGCCGGGTGCGGCAGGAAACCGTGGAAGAGCCGGTCGGCCCACTTGAGCACATCGCCCTTCCAGGCCACGCTGATCTGGTAGGCGGGCATGCCGCTGAACATGCTGCCCGTCCACAAGGGCTCCTCGCCATCGTGCGCCTCGCGATGCTCGATGATCTCCTGGGCGCCGCCCAGCCAGTTGCGCTGGTCGCCCTGCACCATGCGCTTGCCCTCCAGCAGCGGGCTGAAATAGGCCAGGGGCAATGCCACGAACAACAGCACGGCCAGCCCGATCGGCAGCCATTTCCTCAGGTCCTTCATCGGTCGGTGGGTCAGCGGATCTCTTCGTAGTCGGCGTCCTCGATGCGGCCGCCGGAGCCCTGGGTGGCCCTGGGGTCCCCGGCGCGTTCCACGCGCACATCGCCGCGGGGGCGGTCCTCGCGCGGGGCCCAGTGGGTGCCCGGAGGTCGGCCCTGACGGGCTTGTTGCATGCGCAACACCAGCCGCAGGGCCAGCCACAGCACCACCAGGACCAGGATGATCCGCAGGGTGCCGGTGGCGCTCAGCAACAGCAGGCCGGTCATGGCCGCCAAAGATAGCCGGGGCCGCCTTGCCCGCCGGGGCCGACACCGTACCTTCGCGCCGCCGTTCGCCCGCACGCCCGTCCCGGCGTCCCGACGCCGATGGCGAACCTCCACCACCCCATGTCCTCCTTCGATGTGCTGGGCCTCCGGCCCGAGCTCCTGTCCGCCTTGCGCACGCTGGGCTTCCACACCCCCACCCCCGTGCAGGAACAGGCCATCCCCATGCTGCTGGGCAGCGACCACGACGTGGTGGTGCTCGCCCAGACCGGCACGGGCAAGACCGCCGCCTTCGGCCTGCCCCTGCTCCAGCACATCGATCCGGCGCAGCGCCGGGTGCAGGCCCTGGTGCTGGCCCCCACCCGCGAGCTGTGCGTACAGATCACCGGCGACATGGAACGCTTCGCCGCGGAGCTGGACGGTGTGCGGCCCGTGGCCGTGTACGGCGGCGCCAACATCCGCGAGCAGATGCGCGCCATCCAACGCGGCGCGAACATCGTGGTGGCCACCCCCGGCCGCCTGCTGGACCTGCTCGGACGCGAGGCCGTGGACCTCTCGGGCGTGTCCACCCTGGTGCTCGACGAGGCCGACGAGATGCTCAACATGGGCTTCCAGGAGGACCTCACCGACATCCTCGCCAACACCCCCGCCGACAAACGCACCTGGCTGTTCAGCGCCACCATGGGCGGCGAGGTGCGCCACATCGCCAGGCGCTACATGCGCAACAGCGAGGAGCTGCAGGTGGGCGAACGCAACGTGACGGCCGCCGCCATCCAGCACCAGTACTGCGTGGTGCATGCCCGCGACCGCTTCGCCGCCCTCAAACGTTTCGTGGACGCCGACCCCGACCTCTTCGCCATCGTGTTCTGCCGCACCAAGCACGAAACGCAGGAACTGGCCGCCCAGCTGGTGAAGGAGGGCTACGTGGCCGACGCCATCCACGGCGACCTCAGCCAGGCGCAGCGCGACCACGTGATGGGCCGCTACCGCGCCCGCACCCTGCAGCTGCTCATCGCCACCGACGTGGCCGCGCGCGGCATCGACGTGAACGACGTGACGCACGTGGTCCACTACGACCTGCCGGGCGAGGCCGAGAGCTACACCCACCGCAGCGGCCGCACCGCCCGCGCGGGACGCACCGGCATCTCGCTGAGCATCCTGGGCACGCGCGACCTGCCCAAGGTGCGCCAGCTGGAGCGCATGCTGAAGACCCACTTCACCTATGTGCGCGTGCCGGGCGGTGCCGACATCGGGCGCACCCAGCTCCGCGCCTTCCTGCGCCGGATCAAGGAGGCCGACGTGGAGCACGAGGCCCTGGCCGACCTGCTGCCCCTGGCCCAGGAGGAGCTCAAGGACCTGGACCGCGAGGCCCTGCTGCAACGCTTCATGAGCGTCACCTTCGCCCGCATCCTCGACCAGTTCCGCGAGGCCTACGACCTCAACGTGGACCTGAGCCGCAAGGACCACAGCGCCCGCACCGAACGGCAGAGCTCGCGCGATCGCTTCGCCACCGGACGGCAGCTCTTCATCAACCTGGGCAGCGCCGACGGCTTCGACAAGGGCCGCATGCTGGGATACATCTGCGGGGTGAGCGGCATCGGCGGCGAGCACATCGGCCGCATGCTCATCAAGGACGTCTACTCCTTCATCGACATCGAACCCGCGTGGTTCGACCAGGTGTACAACGCCTTCAAAGGGGCCGACCACCGCGGACGCAAGGTGCGGGTGGACGAAGCGCAGGGCGCGCAGGGTGGCGGCGACAAGCCCCGCCGCAACGAGGGCCCACGCCAAGGGTACGGTCCCAAGAAGCCCCACCGCAGCCCCAAGCCCTATGCGGCGAAGGGAGGCTCGCGGAAGTGGTGATCGATCACCCGAGCTTCCGCAAGGCCTCCCGCCGGCTCAGCGCCGAAAGGGGCTGCCGGGCCACGAAGGCCTTCACCGCCCCCGGATCGGTGGCCGCCAGTTCACGCAGCGCCCACCCGATGGCCTTGCGGATGAAGAAGTCCGGATGGTCCGCGTGCCGCACGATGTTCGCGAAGAGCAGTTCGCGGTCCGTCGCATCCTTCCACCGGTTCTGGAACAGGAGGGCCGTGCGGTTGAGCCACAGGTCCGTCGAGCGGACCCAACGCCGGTTCCACGCCGGGACCTCCTGCGGGTGCCGCTTCAGCACCTCGCCCACCACGTGCACCGCCAGGGCATCCACCGTGTCCCACCAGCTGCGGGTGGCGATCAGCTCCTCGATCCAGGGCAGGTCGTCCGGCGTGAGCGTTCGCGCGTCCTTCACCAGCAGGTCCACCGCCGTGTGATGCCATTCGCGCTCGGGCTGCGCAAAGGCCGAGCGTGCGACCGCCGACCGTTCCTCCGGCCCGGGCCTCCCGTGCCCGGCGATGTGCGCCCGCAAGAGCTGCCGCCGGTCCGGGGCCTTGAGGCCGAAGAAGGGCGCGATGTGCTTCATGTAGGCCTCCATGGCCGCGGCGTTCGCGGGACAGCGGTGCGCCTCGAACAAGGCAGCGAGCGGCTTCAACCACGGATGCAGCGCCACGCGCCGGCCCTCGCTTCTCATGGGCGGATGATGTTCGCCAGCAGCAGGTCGATCAACGGATCCACCTCCGCATGGGCCAGCACCCGGACATCGCCGTGCAGGAAGCCTTCCCGGTCCATGTGCTCGATCTGGTCCAGCAAGGGGCCGTAGAAGCCGTTCACGTTCAACAGCCCCATGGGCTTGGCGTGCAGGCCCAGCTGGCGCCAGGTGAGCAGTTCGAAGAGCTCGTCCAACGTGCCGAACCCGCCGGGCAAGGCCATCACCGCATGGCTGCGCTCGTGCATCACCAGCTTGCGCTCGTGCATGTCCTTCACGACGATCAGCTCGCTGACCCGCTCATGCGCCAGCTCGCGGCCGGTCATGAAGCCGGGGATCACCCCCACCACGCGCCCGCCCGCCGCCATCGCCGCATCGGCCACCACGCCCATCAGGCCCACATGCCCGCCGCCATACACCACCCCCAGGCCGCGCCGGGCCAGGCCCGCGCCCACCGCCTCCGCCACCTCGACATAGCGGGGGTCGTGGCCGGACCGGGCCCCGCAGAAGACCGCGACATACAACATGGCGGCAAGGTAGATGCTGCACCCATGGACCGATCCGCAGCACTTCCAGCAACACCCGGAAGCGCACCACCGGAGGGTCCTGTGCCCCCGAAGGTCCTTCACGCCCAGAGTACTTTATGCCCCACATCCGGTCGGCAGGGCCCGATGTGACGAAGGCGGCCCGATCGGACCGCCTTCCGCCCAAAGGTTCGATCGCGACTTACTTCTTCAGGTCGAAGCGGTCCAGTTCCATCACCTTCACCCAGGCCTTCACGAAGTCCTTCACGAACTTCTCCTTCGCGTCGTTCTGGGCATACACCTCGCTGATGGCACGCAACTGCGAGTTGCTGCCGAAGACCAGGTCCACACGCGTGCCGGTCCACTTCACCGCGTTGGTCTTGCGGTCGCGGCCCTCGTAGGTGCCGGTGTGGCCGTTGCTCAGCGCGGTCCAGGCCGTGCGCATGTCCAGCAGGTTCACGAAGAAGTCGTTGGTGAGCTGGCCCGGCCTGTCGGTGAACACGCCGTGCTTCCTGCCGCCGGTGTTGGCGCCCAGCACGCGCAGGCCGCCCACCAGCACGGTCATCTCCGGCGCGCTCAGGGTGAGCAGTTGCGCGCGGTCCACGAGCATCTCCGCCGCCGGGATGCTGTACAGCTTCTTCTGGTAGTTGCGGAAGCCGTCGGCCTGCGGCTCCATCACGGCGAAGCTCTCCACCTCGGTCTGCTCCGCACTGGCGTCCATGCGGCCGGGGGTGAAGGGAACGCTCACCGCGTGGCCCGCATCCTTCGCGGCCTTCTCCACGGCGGCGCTGCCGGCCAGCACGATCAGGTCGGCCAGCGACACTTTCTTGCCGTCCTTGGCCGCTGCGTTGAACTCGCCCTGGATCTTCTCCAGCACACCGAGCACCTTGCCGAGCTGTGTGGGGTCGTTCACCTCCCAGTAGCGCTGCGGCATCAGGCGCACACGCGCACCGTTGGCACCGCCGCGCTTGTCGCTGCCGCGGAAGGTGGAGGCCGAGGCCCAGGCCGTGGCCACCAGTTCGCCCACGCTCAGCCCCGCGCCGAGCACCTTGCTCTTCAACGCATCGACGTCCTTCGTATCGATCAGCTTGTGGTCCACCGCGGGGATGGGGTCCTGCCAGATGAGGTCCTCCTTCGGCACTTCGGGGCCGAGGTACAGGCACTTCGGGCCCATGTCGCGGTGGGTGAGCTTGAACCACGCGCGGGCAAAGGCATCGGCGAACACATCCGGGTGGGCCATGTAATGGCGGGAGATCTTCTCGTAGGCCTTGTCGTAGCGCAGGGAGAGGTCGGCCGTGGTCATCATCGGTCGGTGCTTCTTCGAGGGATCGTGCGCATCCACCACCATGTCCTCGTCGGCGACGTTCGTGGCCAGCCAGATGTGCGCGCCGGCCGGGCTCTTGGTGAGCTCCCAGTCGTACTTGAACAGCACCTTGAAGTAGCCCATGTCCCACGTGGTGGGGTTCGGCTTCCAGGCGCCTTCGATGCCGCTGGTGGTGGTGTGGATGCCCTTGCCCGTGCCGAACGAATTGATCCAGCCCAGGCCCATCTGCTCGATCGGCGCGGCCTCCGGCTCGGGGCCCACCAGCTTGGGATCCCCGGCGCCGTGCGCCTTGCCGAAGGTGTGCCCACCGGCGATAAGCGCCACGGTCTCCTCGTCGTTCATGGCCATGCGCGCGAACGTCTCGCGGATGTCACGGCCCGAGGCCACGATGTCCGGCGCACCGTCCGGGCCTTCCGGGTTCACGTAGATCAGGCCCATCTGCACCGCAGCGAGCGGGTTCTCCAGATCGCGGTTGCCGCTGTACCGGCTGTTGGCCTTGTCGCTGGTGGCGAGCCATTCGTGCTCCGCGCCCCAGTACACATCCTCCTCGGGCGCGTAGATGTCCTCACGACCACCGCCGAAGCCGAAGGTCTTGCAGCCCATGCTCTCCAGCGCCACGTTACCCGCGAGCACGATCAGGTCGGCCCAGCTGAGGCTGTTGCCGTACTTCTGTTTGATGGGCCACAGCAGGCGCCGCGCCTTGTCCAGGTTGCCGTTGTCGGGCCAGCTGTTCAGCGGAGCGAAGCGCTGGTTTCCGCTGCCGGCGCCACCGCGACCGTCGGCCGTGCGGTAGGTGCCCGCCGCGTGCCACGCCATGCGGATCATCAGGCCGCCGTAGTGGCCCCAGTCCGCCGGCCACCAGTCCTGCGAGTCGGTCATCAGCCTGGTGAGGTCGGCCTTCACCGCCTTCAGGTCGAGCCTCTTGAACGCCTCTCGGTAGTTGAAGCCGGGATCCATCGGGCTGCTCACAGGCTGGTGCTGGTGCAGGATGCCCAGGTCGAGCTGCTCGGGCCACCAGTGCTCGTTGCGCATGCCGCGGCCGGCCACGGGGTGGCGTTGCGTACCGTGCATGACCGGGCATTTGCCTTCGGACTTCGAAGATGCGCCTTCGAGATGCGCGTGATGAGGGTTTTCGTGTGACATCGTTGGTCGGATTCGCCTGCGTTGGGTTTGAAATGATCGTGTCCGTGATCCCAAGATCCTTCGGATCTGACTCTCTGGACGAAGATGACTTGGAAGGTCCAAAACTACCCTGACGATCATCATCGACAGTTTCGATAGTTTCGATGCCGCTATCGATAACATCGAATGACCCTTCAGCAGCTCCAGTACATCGTGGCCGTGGCCGACACCGGCCAGTTCAGCAAGGCCGCACGCCAGTGCCACGTCACCCAGCCCACCCTCACCATGATGGTGCGCAAGCTGGAGGATGAGCTGGGCGTCACGCTCTTCGAGCGGCGCTCGAAGCCGGCGCGGCCCACGCCGGAAGGTGGCGCGCTGATCGAGCAGGCGCGCGTAGTGCTGCGCGAGGCCGGCCAATTCCGCGACCTGGTGAAGGAACTGCGCACGGGAACATCGGGGACCTACCGCATCGGCATCCTCCCCACCCTCGCGCCCTACCTGCTGCCGCTCTTCCTGGAGCGCTTCGCCGAGGCGCACCCCGAGGCCCGGCTCACCATCGACGAACGCAGGACCAGCCGCATCCTCAAGGCCCTGCGCAACGGGGAGCAGGACATCGGCATCCTGGCCGGCCCGGTCGAGGACGATGACCTGGAGAGCATCGCGCTGTTCCACGAGCCCTTCCTCGCCTACCTCCCCGAGGGGCATGCCCTGCTCAAACAGAAGCGCATCGCTGCGAAAGACCTGCGAAAGGCACCGCTCTGGGTGCTGAGCGAGGGGCATTGCCTGCGCGACCAGGTGTTGAGGGTATGCCAGCAGCCCAGTGCGGCGGGCCACGCGAACATCCATTACAGCACGGGCAGCATCGAAACGCTGAAGCGCATGGTCGCCAACGGCAGCGGGCTCACCCTGGTGCCCGAACTGAGCGTGCAGGAAGATGAACGCAACATCCGCCGATTCGAAGCCCCCGAACCCGTGCGCGAGGTGGTGCTCGTGGTGCGCCGTCCCTTCGTGCGGCGCAAAGCGCTGGATGCCCTCGTGGAGGCCATCAAGGCATCGGTGCCCAGGCGGTTCAGGATCGCGGAGAGGCAGGTGGTGCCGGCGATGCCATGAACGATCGGGGATGGCCACAGGACCGCTCACTCAGCCTCCCGACCGCTCCTCGAACCCTCCCAATGGCGGGGATCCATGGCACCTCCAAAGCCTTTGAAGCACTCCCCCCATGCGATCCTTCGTCCCGGACCGGAACGCCACGGAAAGCTGCCGCTCGCTCAGCGGACCGACCACTCGCTCGGTAGTTCGGCATGGTACCGCCCCGTACTTCTTGTTTTGCCCATGGCAGTACTCTCGCATGCGGATCGCGGAGCGTATCATCGGCAGGGGCTACTGCTGTCCACATCCGATCACACAACACGGCCCACACCACGGGCGATCGAACCATGACCCTTACCACACGGACCTCCCGGTTGGCGCTCATCGCGCTCGTCCTGCTTCATCAAGCGTGCAAGAAGGATACGGACAATGGGCCATCCTCGGGAGGGGGCGGCACCGGCCCAGGCCCAGGTCCCGGCGGCAATGGACTGGTCACGAGCTGGAGCCCGACCAAGCCCTATCCCGATGATGTGATCACCTTCACCGGAGGCCCCTTCAACACCGCTCCGGCCCAGAACACCGTCACCTCGAACGGACAGACCTTCGACATCCTGAGCGTGAGCGCCACGCAGCTGGTGGTGCAGCCGCCCGCCGGGTGGGCACCGTTCACCGGTGGTTACAGCGCCGTGTACGTCAACAGCGGGACCGCCGCAGACACCATTCCGTACCTGTACTGGAAGCGGCCGTTCAACCTGATGCACTTCGAGGACAACCTGGACCAGGTGTTCTCCGGGGCGCCCGCGCGGGCCGGCGACAGTGTGCTGTTCAACCTGACCGGCGCCACGCCGGCCGGCATGAGCATGAGCCTGAACGGCCAGATCATCTCCGCTCCGTTCGCGGTGGACTCGGGTTTCTATTGCACCATCGGCTTCCGTATCCCGCTCAACTTCGCCAGCGGCACGGATGAAGCCACCGTGGAGAGCGCCTTGTTGAGCGCCACCAATGCCGACGGGCGATCGGACACGCTCACCATCACGTTCGCCCCCACGCCGGACATGCGGCTTGAGGGTATCGAGCTCCTCGGCGGCGGCACCTCGTTCAGCATCAGCGCGATGAACGCCGGGGGGCAGGTGCTCAACTTCCGGGTCTTCGGCCGGTATCTGCACAGCACCACGCCATGGTCCCTCAGCGGGCCGTCCCCGGCCACGGGCACCTTGGGCGTGGGCGGCTACCCCAACGAAGCCTTCGTCGTGGTGAACCCCGTGAACATGCAGCCGGGTTCCTATACGCTGGCCATCCCCGGCACCGGGATCTCCTACGGCTTCACATTCACGCCGTAGTCGCGGCAAGGAACGTACGGCCAATGCCCGCACGCCGCGTCACGGTGTGCCGGACCCCTGCGCCGTGTAAGACGCCGAAGCCATCACGTCGGCGGGCCTGGGGCGGCGTGTGCCCCGGATACAGGATGGCGAGCTCGCCGGATCCGCAAGGCGAAGCGGACGCGGATGCACAAGGCGGGGGTACCTGCGCGCATGGAGATCGCCTCCGGACCCGGTGGATCGATAACACAGGTCATGGAACCGCATCAGCTCCAGGCCATACATTACCTGCCCAATGAGCGGTGGTCGTCCCCGGTCCCGGATGCTCGGCGTGTTGACCGTACTGGTCGTTCTTGTTCCTCTCCTGGTCGGTCGGTCCGGGGCCACCGCACCGGTCAAGGGTCCGCACGGCTCGCTGGAGATCCGGCTCCTGCGCGATCGGGTCCAGGGGTTCGAGGTCCGGCTAGACCCTTACTTCGTCCCGGTCGGCCGCTCTGCGCGATGTCCCGGTCATGATCCCCTGGGTATCGCCGCGCTCGCCGGGAATGGGGTGGGTGTGAACGTGGTGGACGACCGGCGGTTGGACCGTGAGCTGCCGGGTGCACCGGCCTTCCCCTGGCCGCACCGCGACCAAAGGCACGGCGTTCGCTCCGCCCCACCGCACCGGACGCCCCCGATGGACCATTGACCAGAACCGGACAAGATGAGCGAACAGCGGGTCCTTATCGTCGAAGATGAAGCCGGCGTCCTGCAGTTCATCAAGCAGGGGCTCGAGGAGAACGGCTTCGAGGTGGACGTCGCCTACGACGGCGAGTGCGGGAGGAAACTCGCCCTGGCGAAGAAATACGAGGTCGTCATCCTGGACATCATCCTGCCGCGCATGAACGGGCTCGAATTATGCGAAGCGATCCGGAGAGCGGACAAGGACACCCGGATCCTGATGCTGACGGCCCTGGGCACGTTGAACGACAAGCTGGACGGCTTCAAGGCCGGCGCCGACGACTACCTGGTGAAGCCCTTCGATTTCCCCGAGCTGCTGGCCCGGATCCGGTCGCTCGTGAAGCGCCAAGGACAAGGCGAGGCGGAGGCCAGACCCGCCAGCCACATCCTGACGGCGGCCGACCTGGAGATGAACACGCACAGCAAGACGGTGACCCGCGGCGGAAAGGAGATCGCGCTCACCGCAAAGGAGTTCGCCCTGTTGGAACTGCTGATGACGAACAAGAACAGGGTGCTGAGCAAGCCCGAGATCGCCGAAAAGGTCTGGTCCATCACCTTCGATTCGGGCACCAACGTGATCGAGGTGTACATCAACTTCCTCCGCAACAAGATCGACAAGAGCTTTCCCGTGAAGCTGATCCATACCATGGTGGGCATGGGGTACGTCCTGAAAGACCATTGAGCCGTGACGATCAGGACGCGCTTCACCCTGCTGTTCGCCTTGATCGTCGGTGTGATCGTCCTCACCTTCTCGTTCGCCATCTACTACCTGTCCGAGGATTACCGCAAGCACGACTTCGAGCTGCGCCTGCGGGAAAGCGCCATCGCGCGGTTGAAGCTGCTGATCGTGTCCAACCGGGACGCCGATGGATTGCGGCCGGGGGATGTGCTGGAGCGCGACCCGCGATCGCTCGCCAACGGGACCCTCGTGGTCCACGACGAGAACGGCCAGGTGCTGTATCGCGACCACACGGCGACGCTCCCTTCGCCCGCGGACCTGGATGCGGTCCGGGCCGAGGGCACGCACGCCTGGTCCGTCGGCGACGTGGAGAGCCTGGGGTTCCGCTACACCTACATGGACCGGACCTACCTCGTCGTGGCTTCGGCCTTTGACGAGCACGGCAACGGCTACATCGCGCACCTCAAGCGCATCCTCTCGGTGCGGGGCCTGATCATGCTCCTCGTGATCCCCTTGTGCGGCTGGCTCTATGCCGGGCGCTTCCTGAAGCCGATCAACCGGATCGTGCAGCAGGTGGACCGCATCACCTCGAGCAACCTCAACCTCCGGCTCGATGCGGCGGTGACCAGCGACGAGGTCGGCCGGCTGACCACCACCTTCAACCACATGCTCGAACGGTTGGAGACGTCCTTCAGGGTGCAGAAACGCTTCGTGTCCAACGCCTCGCATGAACTGCGCACCCCGTTGACCGCCGTGGGCGGGCAGATCGACGTGGCCCTGATGAAGGAGCGCGACCGGGAGGAGTACGAACGGATCCTGCGCTCGATCGCCAGCGAGATCCGCAACATGCGCGTCCTCTCCGACAACCTGCTCGAACTCGCCAATAGCGAGGCGGAAACAGCCCTGCAGGATGTCGAGGACGTGCGCATCGACGAGGTGTTGTGGAGCATCCGCGATGAACTGGCCGTGAAGGACCCCACCTGCACCGTGCACATTCACTTCGACCCGGTGATCGACAACGAGCGGTTCGTCACCTGCAAGGGACGCGAGCGGCTGTTGCGGTCGGCGTTCCACAACCTCATCGACAACGCCTGCAAGTTCTCCCCGGACAGGACCGTGGACATCCGGGTGATCCCCGAGCCGGGAACGATCACCATCACCTTCACCGACAAAGGCATCGGCATGTCCGAGCAATTCATCGCCCACGCCTTCGAACCGTTCTCCCGCGGGGACAACACGCACGGCATCCCGGGCAACGGCATCGGGCTGTCGCTCGTGCAGCGGATCATCAAGCTCCATTCCGGGAAGATCTCCCTCCGCTCCACCATCAACGTGGGCACCACGGTGCGGATCGTCCTTTCCAACCTGAGCTGAGATCGCCCCCATCGCCCCGCCGCGCGAGCGCCTTGACCGTGGATCTTAAGGCGTCTTTAAGACGAAGCAGGGCCGAACGCCCCGTGCAGGGCAGAAGTTAAGTGGATCTTAATCCGGCTCTAACCCCGGATCAAGGTCGGCGATCGAACCTTGGGGCCGTGCCGCCATGGGCTACGCGACCTTCACCGACCTGTTCGCCGACCTGAAGAAGGAGATCGCCGGTCTCTTCCCGAGCTACTTCGCGCTGACCATGGCCACCGGCATCGTGTCCATCGCGGCCCATCTGCTCGGGATACCGCATGTGGGCGTGGCCCTGCTCCACCTCAACATCGTCGCCTACACGGTGCTTTGGGTGCTGCTGCTGTGCCGCGTGGTCTTCTTCTTCCCGGCGTTCCTGGAGGATTTCTCCGACCACGCCCGCAGCCCCGGCTTCCTCACGGTGGTGGCGGGCACCAACGTGCTCGGCAGCCAGTTCGTGATCATCCGGGAGGAATACCGCATCGCCTCCCTGCTCTACTACGTGGGCCTGGTGCTCTGGGTGATCCTGATCTATTCCTACTTCGTGATGATCACCGTCAAACGGGGCAAACCCACCCTGGAGCAGGGGATGAACGGCATCTGGTTGCTGATGGTGGTCGCCACGCAATCCATCGCGATCCTCGGCGTGCAACTGGTCGACCACCTGGTCTTCCCGCCGGAAGTGACGCTTTTCCTGTCCCTCACACTGTTCCTCACGGGGTGCATGCTCTACATCATCATCATCACCCTGATCTTCTACCGGCTCACCTTCTTCGAGCTGCGGGCCGAGGAGTTCGCCCCGCCCTACTGGATCAACATGGGTGCGGTCGCGATCATCACCCTCGCGGGCTCCGTGCTGATCCTGAACGCCGACCGCTGGGTCTTCCTCGGCTCGCTCAACTTCTTCCTGAAGGGGTTCACCCTGATGTTCTGGGCCACCGGCACCTGGTGGATCCCCATCATCCTGATCCTCGGCGCCTGGCGCCATTTCTACCAGCTGATCCCCATCTCCTACCATCCGCAGTACTGGGGCATGGTGTTCCCGCTGGGCATGTACACCGTATGCACCTATCGGCTGGCGCAGGCCACCGACATCCAGTTCCTGCTCCACATCCCGTCCGTCACGGTCTACGTCGCGCTCTTCGCCTGGACGGTGACCCTGGGCGGGATGACGCTCCGAATGACCACCAACCTCCTCCCCTCCGGCAGGACCACCGCACGAAACATCGCAACACCCTGAAGCCATGGAACAACGCAAGATCATCATCCGGACCGCCCTTGCCCCGAACGAGGTGGCCGACAAGCTCCGCTCCATCACGATCACGGACCTGTCCCAACTCCACGGACCGGCCCCCGTGTCCTATTACGGCGAGATCGCCCAGGACCGCTTCAACATCCGCAACGTGCGCTTCGGACCGTACAGCGCCGCACCCTCGATCAACGGCCAGATCCAGCAAGACCCGGACGGCACCGTGGTGACCGTGGAGATGAACATCCGGGAATACCATGAGATGACCCGCAAGATGTACTACAGCACTCTGCTCCCCTTGGGTGCCCTGGTCCTGCTGTTGACCATCGCCGTGCTCGGAGGCACCGAATACCAGGTGCACGGCTATGTCTTCTCCTTCGCCTTCGCGCTCTGCGCCGTGGCGGCCGTGGCACTGTCCAAAGCATCGCTGCTCGGCATGCGCAAGCGGGAGATCAAGCGGCTGGCGCTGACCGTGAACGGCAGCGTCGATCCCGCGCCCAGTGTGGCCCATGATCCCGGCCATGTCTGGAAACACGGCCACGCGCCCCAGCTCGGAGCGGACCGGATCTCCTGAGCGGACCGTCCTCATGCGTAGGCCGGGCCTGGTTGTGGCGCTGGGCACAACGCCTCTTCACGGCCGCATGATCGGGAACAGCGTGCGCGAGCCGTCGCGCTTGGTCACGTACCCGCGCAGGTAGAAGCCATTGACCTCGATCATGAACTCCTGCCGGTCGTCGCGCAGCGAAGTTTCGATGCGCTCCAACGTGTTCCATTCGTCCAGAAAGACCCGCAGGGGCTCCTTGATGGCCGCCGTGTCCGGGATCGCCAGGTATCGGCTGCGGATCCCTTCCACCTCCTTGAACATGCCGGCGGCCGCCACATCGGGCGTGATCTTGCCCAGGGAGAAGGTGTACTGCACCTCACTGATCCGCTCCAGGTGACGGCCCACCTTCGCGATGGCCCGTGAGCCCTTGCTCCCCATGCACCCCGGCGACCAGAACGGGATCATGGTCAACAGGATCAGGCGTATTGCAGCGCTCTTGGAAGGTGACCGCATCGGACCTGTGCACAGGCACGAGGATCGTTCCGTCGGGTGAGCGGCGCGGACCCCAGCGCACTGGTCCATGCAAAGGTATACGGCCTTTCGCCCAGGGGCGAAAGGCCGTTCACCGAGCAGTTCGCGCTCAGAGCTTCACCAACCGCTGTCGGCCGATGGGCTTACCGTCCTCCAGCACCTGCAACTCATAGGTGCCGGGCCTGAGCCGGGCGACCGGAATGCTGCCGTCAACGGGCAAGCTCCCCTGCATCACCAACTGCCCGACCGCATCGCGCACCAGGAAGCGCTGCGCGGCACCTCCGGCGGTCCCGATGTGAACCCGGTCCGTTGCCGGGTTCGGCCATACGGCCAGTTCGGGCACTTCCACACGTTCGGCGATCCCCGTGGCACCAAGGTCGCGGCGGAACACGTCGTTCAGGTTGGCCACGCAAAAGACGTCGCCATCCTTCTCCATCAGGCCGTACATGACGTACGTGCCATACTGATCCATTGGTAGGCCCACGGTATCCCGCTCGAAGGTCGCGCCGCCATCCGCACTGTGGAACAGATCCGGACGCGTATTGGCAGCACTGTTGTCGCAAGAGATCCAGAGCTGGTCGCCGCGCATGAGCAGGGCCAGGATATGATGCGAGAACTCCCACACCGAAGCCCCTGTGATGAGCACGTTGGAGAGGTCCAGCTCAGTCCATGTGGCGCCCCAGTTGTCCGAGTAGTGCAATTTGGTGCCCAAGCCGATGGACGAGTTGCCCGCACTATAGATGCGACCAGTGAGCGGATCATGGGTGAGCACAGCGCCGGAATACCACGAGGGCAGCCCCGCGCAGGCCGGTGTCACCCAGGTCTGGCCATGGTCCGTGCTGTACGCGAAGCCGGCGGATTGCGCACCGACCCCGTGGACCATCAACGTATCGCCCACGCTCCAAAAGGAACCGGGGTCGTTCGCATCCAGCCAGGGCACGTCCTGCCAGGCCGGGTCGGTCTCGGCCTTCACGAGGTAGGCATCGGCCTGGTCGGTGATCACGGCCAGGTGGCCGTTGTAGCCGTGCAGTTCGCCCACGGCCGCCTTGCCGCCGGGGATCCACGCATGGGGAGGCAGGCCCACGGTATCCACCGTCCAGGTAGCGCCTTCATCCGTGCTCCAGTAGATGTAACCCGAAGCGGAGCCATCCTGGGAATACGTGTAGAGGCGGTTCCCCGTGCTCGCGAAGCCTTTGATCCATCCCGTGATCCCGCTCACCGGCACCGGGATCCAGGTGTCCCCGTTGTCGTAGCTCTTGTGCAGTCCATTGGTGAAATTGCTCGCATAGAGCACGCCCTGATGGGCCCCCACGCAGGTGCTCGATTCGTTGGGGATGTTGGTGAGGCCGAGCGCCTGCCAGCCTTGGGCGTGGCTGGTAAGGATTGTACCTGCAGCAAGGAAAAGTGTAATGGCCCTGGTCATCCGGTTGGTTTTGCGGCCGTTCGTACGATGTTGACGTGCCCAAGGTTCCCGGTGTTCACCGAATTCATGTACGTTGACCAACGGATCAATTTCGCCGTTCCACGCCGTTGCCCGTGATCGACCCTGAACCGATGGGTGGGACCGCAGGGATGCGGAATGCAGGATCAGCCTGCCGGAATGCCGAACCCATGTGGTCCGCTTGTTTTGATGGACCGATCACCCAAGCTGGATACTCGTGCGGTGATGGGGCGTGAAATACATCCACCCGGCCTTACGTGGCGAACGTGATGAAACACAGGCCATCGGGCTTGTGAAACTTGTAGGCGCGGGACATGCTTCACGAACATAGCTCATGGTTCATCCCGGGCCAGTCGCAGACTGGCGAACAGCCGTGACGATGATCAAGCCAGGGGATCCATCAGGTCACAAGTGGCCCGACCGCGCTTGCTCCGCCGCGCGCTCGGAACACTTGCGACAATGAGGGGGCTGAGCACCGCCCAGGTTCGCGCGCGTCTCACATCACGCAAGAAGAAGTGAGACTCCAGGTTCTGAGTACGCCGCGGCGAGGCTCGATGACATTTACAGGACCTGGGGCTATCTTTGAACAAAGCACTGCCATGCGCAACATCCAACTCACCGCTCACATCGAGCGCGACCACGAGACCGGGCTCTACATCGGCATGGTGCCCAGCATACCGGGTGCGCACACCCAAGCCATGAGCTTGGATGAACTGCATGCCAACCTGAAGGAAGTGGTGGAACTGTGCTTCGAGGAGATGACCAAGGAAGAGATCGCAGCACTGCCGGAGTTCGTCGGCCTTCAATCGTTCTCCATCGCGGTATGAGCAAATTGCCGATCGTGGATGCGTGGACTTTCGAACGCATCCTGCTCAAATGGGGCTTCGTGGTGGTGCGTGAAGGGGAGCCACGTCTTCTACCGGCACCCTGATAGCCGATACACCACCCTGCCGCACCACAAAGGCCAGGACATCAGCCGCCCACTGATCCGAAAGATCCTGAACGAGATCCAGATGACGCCCGATGCGTTCGTGGCGGCGTTGAACGAATGATCACGGCAATGAGGGGCAGGGTCGTCACCATCGCTTCGCAAAAGCCTCGCGAGCGCGACAGACCCGGTGGAGGTTTGGGAAGAGATCGTACGCGATCTAGATTCGTACTCGTTGAATGCACCCAGGGAACAGGAGCGACATGAGTACCCTCAGAACCATTTTGCTTCAATTGCTCATCCTGTGCTTGACGGGGAGTTCATTCGCCCAAGCACCTGATTGGATCTGGGCGAGAAGCTCAGGGGCGGTCAGCAACGACTACAGCAACGCCGTGTGTACAGATGCCGATGGCAATGTCTACATCGCTGGCACTTTTCAAGGCGCTACGATCAGCTTCGGCAACTACGTCCTGCAAAACACCGCTGAGGGCTTTCTGGATTACTTCGTGGTCAAGTATGACCCCCAAGGGAATGTGCTCTGGGCGATCAGCAATGGTGGTTCCAAGGACGATTACGCGTATGGGATCTGTGTCGATCCCACAGGAAATGTCCTTGTGACCGGATACTTCAATAGTCCTTCTCTTGCGATCGGACCATCGACTCTTCTGAACATCTCCACCGCGGTCAATGCTCCTGATGTCTTCACCGCGAAATATGCGATGAACGGCGATGCTGTCTGGGGGAGGAGCGGTGATGCCGGACCCGGACAGGATTATGCACGTGCCTACGGGATCGGCGCTGATTCATTGGGCAACGTGTACATCACCGGTCATTTTGGTTTTGGCACTGTGAGTTTTGATGGGAATACACTCCAGACCAATGGCGAGCTGGACATGTTCCTGGTCAAGTACGATACGGATGGCAACGTCCAATGGGTCAGACGAATGGGCGGCAACCAAACCGATGGCGCCCAAGCGATCCACGTGGACCCGTCCGGAAACTCCTACATCACCGGATGGTTCGTGAATGATGCCGACTTTGACGGGATCACCTTGGTGAGCACGAACCCCGCTGCATACATGGAAGTTTTCGTCGCCAAGTACGGTAGTACTGGCGATTGTGTTTGGGCCAACTATGCGCTTGTCCCCTATGCAGGCAACTATGCTTCCGCCAACGGCATCACCACTGACCAGCAAGGAAGCGTGTATATCACAGGCTATTATCAGATTTCCATAAGCTTCGGCCCCGACTCGCTGGGTAACCAAGGTAATCGGGGGATCTTCCTTGCCAAATACGACAGTACTGGCACACCACTTTGGGGAAGAAGTCCGGGTGGTACGGGTAACGACTACGGAACCAGCGTTTCCGTGGAACCCGACGGCAACGTGCTTTGCAGTGGATACTTCACGAGTGCGTTCCTGAACTTCGGCCAATTCCCCGTGATCAATGACAATGTGGCCTCCTATGATGGATTCGTGGCTCGATACGACCCCAATGGGAACGCGCTGGGTGCCGTCGGTATCAGTGGAGCTGGGGACGAATATGCGATGGGCGTGGCGTCCAGCCCCGCAGGGGATCTGTATTCCGCAGGATACTTCGGAAGCTACTCTTTGGATTTCTCAGGAGTTGTCTTGACCAACGCGGGCAGCTATGACACCTATTTGGCAAAGCTGGATCGCAATGGCTTTGTGGGGGTGACGTCAATCGAAGGACCTGGTGATGTCAGCGTATATCCGAATCCTGCTAAAGACCAGATCCATGTGCTGTCGGAAGGTCGAACGGAGATCCGTGTCTACGATGTGGCGTCACGGCTGATCTTAGATCGGCAATTCATGAATTCGACAACGATCGATGTCTCGGATCTGCCATCCGGCATGTACGTGTATCACTTGATGCGGGATGGAACCGTGGTGAACGGGAAGTTCGTTCTTGAGTAGATGTCAGAGGCAGCGCTCGCGTGAGCGATTATTCTATGACATGTGCAAGGGGTGTTCGTATCTCGTACGGCTCGCCTTTTCGGATGACTGCGCACACGCGATGGATGAGCTTGTT
>JACTMO010000088.1 GCA_014584605.1 Bacteroidota bacterium
GGGACCTGAAAACGGTTGAAAACTCGCCATCCCTTTTGTCCATTACCGCACATACGCTCCCAAAACACCATCCCTTTTGTCCATTATACCAAGATCTGCGCATGGGCGATGGCCGTTGGTGCCGTGAGGAGGTACTGTCCGTCCGCGCCGGCGACCGGGCGAACGCTGAGGCCTGGGTGCGCACCGGCCGCGTCATCGATCACGGGAGTTCGGGATGGGGCGCCATCGGAGAACGAACAAGCCCCGGTCGGCGAGGACCGCGGCTTGCCCATGGGGTTCCTGAAGCAGGAGGCTTACATCATGTCCATGCCACCGCCCATGCCACCGCCGGGCATGGCGGGGGCCTTCTTCTCCTCCTCCTCGCTGATCAGCGATCGGTGGTGAGCAGTATGCCGGCGATGGAGGCGGCGTTCTCCAGGGCGACCGCTCTACCGGCCGTTGATAACGAAGGTGGGCATCACCCGCTTCATGAACTGATCGAAGAGCGGAACAGTGAAGGCGGTGTCGCCGTGGTTCGGGCTCCAGATCATGCCTTTGGTGATGAGGTTGTTCCTGCGAGGTGCGAGTGCGGTCACGCTCACCTTCAGCACCTGTGCCACATCATCGGAGCGGTGCGGGCCCGGTCCAAGCTCCGCCATGGCACGCAGGTAGTTCTTCTCCGCCGGGGTAAGGCGATCGAAACGCACGCGGAAGAAACCGGCATCGAGTGCGGTGATGCCGGCCTCTTTCACGTCCGCAGCCTTGATGGGGGAGGCGTCCGCCACATCCCACGAATGCTTGCCCCATTCCTGAACGAAGTAGGGGTAGCCTCGGGTCGCTTCGTAGATGGCGTCCAGGGCGGCTTCCTCCGCGTCGGCGCCTTGTTCGCGCACAGGCAAGGCGATGGCGTCCTTGGTATCCTCGACGTTCAACGGGCCGATCTCGGGGAAGTCGAACAATCGTGCAGCGTAGGATTTCGCATCGCCCATGCGCCCGCGCAATTGCGGTAGACCTGCGCCCACGAGCAGTACGGGCAAGCGGCGTTGAGCGCAACGGTGCAAGGCGGTGATCAGCGCGGCCAGCTCCGGTTCGCGCACATACTGGAGTTCATCGATGAAGATCACGAGCGCGGAACCGGCTTCGGCGGCGGCTTTTCCGGCAGCTTCCAGCAAGGCTTGCAGGTCGTGCTCCAGATCGCCGTTGTCGGCAAGGCCGGGTTCGGGTTCCAGGTCGAAGCCCACTTCGATATCGCCGTATTTCACCTTCAAGGCCTTGGCGAAACCGGCCAATCCCCGCAACGCACGTTGTGCGAGGTCCTTGGCTTTGGCGTTCCGCGAAAGACGCAACAGGGCCAGGCGCAGTTCCGGGGCCAGGATGGCGGGCAGCGACTTGTTCTCCGGTGCCTCGATGCGAAGGGTTTCGACCCCGGCGCTTTCGGCGTTCTCCCGCAAGTGGTCCAATAGCACGGTCTTGCCCACCCCGCGCAGCCCGACCATCAACAGGCTCTTGGTGGCCAGCCCGTTCATGGCCCGCTTCACCGTAACGCCCATACCCTCAATGAGTTCGCGGCGACCGACCAAGGCGGGTGGCTGTGTTCCCGCACTGGGAGCGAAGGGGTTTATAGAGCGGTCCTCGGGTCGGACATAAGGAGTTTAGTCGAATTATCCGACATAGATAAACCATGGTAAACTTCGTATAACTCCCCCATCAACGAACAAGCCCCCCGACATGTCGGGGGGCTTGCGCATTCCAGTTGAACGGACGACTCACATCATCCCGCCCATGTCGCCCATGCCACCACCGTGGCTATGGCCGCCACCGACCTTCTCCTCCTTCTCCTCGCTGATCACGCACTCGGTGGTGAGGAGCATGCTGGCGATGGAGGCAGCGTTCTCCAGGGCGATACGGGTCACCTTGGTGGGGTCGATCACACCGGCGGCGAGCAGGTTCTCGTACTCCTCGGTGCGGGCGTTGAAGCCGTAGTCGGCCTTGCCTTCGCGCACCTTCTGCACGATGATGCTGCCCTCGAGGCCGGCGTTGGCCACGATCTGGCGCAGCGGCTCCTCCACGGCGCGGCGTACGATGCCGATGCCGGTGGTCTCGTCGTTGTTCGCACCCTCCATTTTCTCCAGCGCCTTCTGGGCACGGATGTAGGCCACACCACCGCCGGGCACGATGCCCTCTTCAACAGCGGCGCGGGTCGCATGCAGCGCGTCGTCCACGCGGTCCTTCTTCTCCTTCATCTCCACCTCGGTGGCGGCACCGATGTAGAGCACGGCCACGCCGCCAGCCAGCTTGGCCAGGCGCTCCTGCAGCTTCTCCTTGTCGTAGTCGCTGGTGGTGGTCTCGATCTGGGCCTTGATCTGGTTCACCCGTGCGGTGATGTCGGCCTTCTTGCCGGCACCGTTCACGATGGTGGTGTTGTCCTTGTCGATGTTGATCTTCTCAGCCTTGCCCAGCATGCTCAGGTCGGCGTTCTCCAGCTTGAAGCCGCGCTCCTCGCTGATCACCGTGCCGCCCGTGAGGATGGCGATGTCCTCCAGCATGGCCTTGCGGCGGTCGCCGAAGCCCGGGGCCTTCACCGCCGCCACCTTCAGGGCGCCGCGGATCTTGTTCACCACCAGGGTGGCGAGCGCCTCACCGTCCACGTCCTCGCTGATGATCAGCAGGGGCTTGCCGGTCTGTGCGGCTTTTTCCAGCACGGGGAGCAGCTCCTTCATGGTGCTGATCTTCTTGTCGTAGATCAGGATGTAGGCGTTCTCAAGGTCGGCCTCCATCTTGTCGGCATTGGTCACGAAGTAGGGGCTCAGGTAGCCGCGGTCGAACTGCATGCCCTCCACCACCTCCACGGTGGTGTCGGTGCCCTTGGCCTCTTCCACGGTGATCACACCTTCCTTCTTCACCTTGGCCATGGCCTCGGCGATCAGGGTGCCGATCGCATCGTCGTTGTTGGCGCTGATGGAAGCGACCTGCTTGATCTTGGCGTTGTCGTCGCCGACGGACTTGCTCTGCTTCTTCAGGTCCTCCACCACGGCGATCACGGCCTTGTCGATGCCGCGCTTCAGGTCCATGGGGTTGGCACCGGCGGCCACGTTCTTCAGGCCGGCGGTCACGATGGCCTGGGCGAGCACGGTGGCGGTGGTGGTTCCGTCACCGGCGGCATCGGCCGTCTTGCTGGCCACTTCCTTCAGCATCTGGGCGCCCATGTTCTCCACGGCGTCCTTCAGCTCGATCTCCTTGGCCACGGTAACGCCGTCCTTGGTCACCTGGGGCGCACCGAATTTCTTGTCGATGATCACGTTGCGGCCCTTGGGACCGAGGGTCACTTTCACGGCGTTGGCGAGGTGGTCCACACCGCGCTTCAGGCGGTCACGGGCATCGATCTCGAATTGGATGTTCTTGGCTGCCATGTTCAGGTCAGTTGTCTGGTTACTGTTGTCGGTTCTCGATCAGGCGGTGCTCAGTTCAGCACGGCGTAGATGTCGCTTTCGCGCATGATCAGGTAGTCCTTGCCGTCGTAGCTCAGCTCGGTGCCGCTGTACTTGCCGTACAGGATCTCGTCGCCGGCCTTCACGGTCAAGGGGGTCACTTTGCCGTCATCGGCGATGCGGCCGTTGCCCACGGCGACCACTTTGCCGCGTTGGGGCTTCTCCTTGGCCGTGTCGGGGATGATGATGCCACCCTTGGTGGTCTCTTCGGCAGCTGCGGCTTCCACAAGCACGCGGTCCGCCAGGGGCTTCACTTTCGTAGCCATGGTGAATGGGATCGTTCGGTTGGTTTGCGGCCCGCGCACGTCAACCGCCATGCCAACGCGGTCCCTCCTGCCTTCGGACTGACGATCTTGCAAGGTCCGGCCGATCGCGGACCGTCCGGCCTGACAGGTGGTCTGTCAGGTTGGCGCCCACACTCAGGGGGTCGCCGGCGCGGGCTCCTTGGCGGGAGCTTCCTCCGGTGCGGGCGCCACGTCCTCGGGCGCCACCTCGCCGCTGGTCACCTGCTCGCTGGGGGCGTCCAGCTCGTCCGCCTGGGCGGCGTTGCCGCCCTGCACCGCGCTGCTCACCAGGCAGAGCACCATCAACGCCCCGGCGAGGGTCCAGGTGCCCTTCTCCAGGAAGTCGGCCGTGCGTTGCACCCCCCCGATCTGCTGCGCGCCGGTGAAGCCCGCCGCCAGGCCGCCGCCCTTGGGGTTCTGGGCCAGCACGACCAAGGCCAGCAGGGCGGCCACGATGAGGATGAGGATGGAGACGACGATCATGGCAAGGGAGCGTTGGGACAGGGACCCGCCTGCAAGCGGGGGCGCAAAGTAAGGGGATCTCCGCGATCCGGCGCTCAAGCCTTGCCCCGCTCCAGGGCTCGCGCCCGGCCCAGGAATTCCTCCTTCCGCTGCGGATGCCGCTCGGCCAGGCGCCGATAGGCCGCCGCCGCCCGGGCCGCATCGCCCTGCTGTTCATAGATCCGCGCCAGGGTCTCGGTCACCAGCTCGGCATGTTCCTCCAAGCTGCGCTTCGCCGCCTGCTGCGGGGTGAAGAACTCCGCCTTGCGCGCCGGTGCGGGGGCCTGCCCCTGGATGAAGCGGTCGATCAACGCCCGTACGTCCACCTCTGTGGCCTCCTTCCCGGGCGGCGGCGCGCTGCGCCGCGTGGGCGCAACGGGCCCGGCCGGAGCGGCGGTCGCAGGGCGCTCCGGGGTATCGGTCTGCTCCAGCCAGGCGGTGAAGCGCATGCGATCGGATCGCACCGGCCCCTGCGGCAGGGAGGGCACGGCGGTGGCCTCCGGAGGCGAGGCCACCGCGTCTCCGGCAGGGACCTCGGGTGCCGTGCTCGGCGGCTCTGGTGGTGCGGCGTCCGGTACCGTGGCCCAGGTGAGGTCATAGGCCCCTGCCACGGCGGCCGTACGGACCAGTTCGTCCAGTTCGTCCACGGGGCGCGGGGCGGGGGAGGGGTCCTGGTGAGGGGAGGCAGGGAGCGCGGTGGTGGCCTGTGCACCCGGGATACGCTGCTCCGGCCCTTCCGCCGAAGGCGCCGCAGCCTGCAATTCCTCCTGCACGGTCCGTTCCGACCCCTGCTCCACACCGGTCGGCCCTTCCGCCGGTGCTGCCTCGATCGGGGACGCCGGGGGGGGCAACGGCAGCTCCGGGGCTACGGGCACGGCCAGCGGACCGGCATCCACCGGGGTGGGACGTCGGCGGGGGGCGGGGCCCGCATCGGCATGCACCAGGTCGTACACCCGCGCCCGGCTGGGCAGGTGGGCCGCCGCGGTGCGCAGGTGCTCGTCGTACAAGAGCCCGCCGGAGGCCGCCTCGCCCACGGTCAGCAGTACTTGCGCCCCGCTGAACCACGGATAGCGGCTGGCAAGCTCGCGCAACCCCGTAACGTCGGACCCGTCCACACGCGTGGGCTCCTTCAACAGGGCGTTCAGCCGTTCGCGGTCCATCGGGTTCACCAGTTGCCCAGGGTGCGGTCGAAGATATCCTGCACCAGCTGGTCGCTGATCGTGCGCACCAGGCTTTCCTCCACGGTCAGCAGGTCGGCCCCGCTGTCGTAGTCGGCGAAACGGCTCACCGTGAAGGTGCTGCTGCGCGTGGCGTCCAGCGTGTTGGTGTAGGTCACGCTCACGGTGATCGTGAGCCGGTTGAGGGCGGCGGTCTCGTTGGCCTGGATGGACACCGGTTGCACGTCGTAGCCCGTGATCGCCCCTTCGTAGCGCAGATCGCCGTCCTCGCGCACCAGTTTCAGCGGGGTCTGGGCCTGCAGCAGGTCGCGCAGCATCTCGGTGAACACCTGTGCGGACCGGGGTGAGCTCAGCGGTGCGCGCGCCTCGAACACCGCCACGTCGTAGGTGCCCGCCTCCGCCGGGATGTCGGCCCCGGTGAAGGAGTAGTTCACCTTGCAGCCGGCAAGGACCAGCGGCAGAACGAAGGTCGGGAGCATCACCGCACGCATGGCCCGGGCCCGGACCTTCCAGCCTGCTTTCCGGGGCGCGGCGACGACGGCATGGCCCGCACCGGCCTCCGTGCTGCGGCACCCATGCCACACCGTTCCTGCCACGCGTTCCTCGGACCTTCCCATCACTCGATCCGGTATTCCTTGATCTTCCGGTAGAGGGTGCGTTCGCTGATGCCGAGCTCCTGGGCGGCGGTCTTTCTGCGGTTGCGGTGCTTGGCCAGGGCCTTGATGATCAGTTCCTTCTCCTTCTCCTCCAGGCTCAGGGATTCCTCGACCTCGGTATGGTCCACGTCCTGGTGCGGGTCGCTGCCCCGGTGGGGCATCTGGATGCTCACGGTGCCCGAGGGGGTGCCCTGCATGGGCAGCACGATCTCTTCGGGGTAGACCGTCGGCTTCACCACCGGCAGCGGCTGGCCATGCATCAAGGCGGCCACCTGCTCCTTCAGCACCGTCAGGTCGTTCTTCATGTCGAACAGGAACTTGTACATCAGTTCGCGTTCGTTCACGCTGTCCATGCCCGTTCCGCGCCCGTCCCCGGCGGGCACCAGGCCGGTGCTCTCCTCGGGCAGGTATTGGCGCAGGGTGCTCGCGCTGATGACGCGGGTCTGTTCGATCACGCTCAGCTGGTCGGTGATGTTGCGCAGTTGTCGCACATTGCCCGGCCAGCGGTACCCGGTGAGCAGCTTGAGGGCCTCGGGGTCCAGCTCGATCGGCGGCATGCGGTACCGCTCGGCCGCATCGCTGGCGAACTTGCGGAAGAGCAGGTGGATGTCCTCCCGCCGGTCCCGCAGCGCCGGCACGTGGATGGGCACGGTGTTCAGCCGGTAGTACAGGTCCTCGCGGAAGCGGCCCCGCTGTACGGCCTGCAGCATGTTCACGTTGGTGGCGGCCACCACACGCACGTTGGTCCGCTGCGCCTTGCTGCTGCCCACGCGGATGAACTCGCCGGTCTCCAGCACCCGCAGCAGCCGCACCTGCGTGCTGAGCGGCAGCTCGCCCACCTCGTCCAGGAAGATGGTGCCCTTGTCCGCCACCTCGAAATAGCCCTTGCGCGCTTCGTGCGCCCCGGTAAAGCTGCCCTTCTCGTGGCCGAACAGCTCGCTGTCGATGGTGCCCTCCGGGATGGCGCCGCAGTTCACCGCGATGTACGGGCCGTGCTTGCGCGCGCTCAGCTGGTGCACGATCTGCGGCATCACCTCCTTGCCCGAACCGCTCTCCCCGGTGATCAGCACCGTCAGGTCGGTGGGCGCCACCTGTGCGGCGATCTCGATGGCCCGGTCCAGCATGGACGAGCCCCCGATGATCCCGAACCGTTGTTTGATGGGTTGTACGTTCATCTCCTCGTTCTTCCGTTCGTTGCTCACCCCCTGTCCGCGCTGGCCGCGTGCATCCGTTCCCTGGCGTTCACCTCCCTAACCCGGTCCGTCGCCGACGACCACCCGTTCACCTTCCTCGCGTTCCGCCCATCGGTCCACCCGTTCCATCACCTCTCCCTGCAGCGATCCGCTGGTGCCGCTCGCGATCCGCGCCATCACCCGGTCACCGGGCTTCAGTTCCGTTCCGGCGAACATCCGGTCCACGATCACCACGGCGTTCTGGCTGTTGCGGCCGAACATGTGCCGGTCGCTGCGCTTGCTCACCCCTTCGATCAACACCACCTGCACCCGCCCCACGTGCTGTTGGTTGCGCTCGGCCGCGTGCTTCATCTGCAGGTCGATCACTTCCTGCAGCCGCCGGCCCTTGACCTCCTCCGGCACATCGTCGGGGAACTTGCGGGCGGCCAGGGTCCGCGGCCGTTCGCTGTACTTGAACATGAAGGCCATGTCGTAGCGCACCTCCTCCATCAGGTCGAGGGTCGCCCGGTGTTCCTCCTCGGTCTCGCCGCAGAAGCCGCTGATGAGGTCGGTGCTGATGGCGCAGTCCGGCAGGTATCGACGGATGGCGGCGATACGGTCCAGGTACCAGGCCCGGTCGTAGCCCCTGTTCATGCGCTGGAGCACACTGCTGCTGCCGCTCTGCACAGGCAGGTGGATGTACTTGCAGATGTTGTCGTGGGCGGCCATCACCCCCAGTACCTTGTCCGTCATGTCCTTGGGGTGGCTGGTGCTGTACCGGATGCGCAGGTCCGGACAGGCGGTCGCCACGCGCGCCAGCAGGTCGGCGAAGTCCACTGCGGTGCTGGCCTCGGGCGAGGCGCCATCAGCCCGAGGCCCGAGGTCCGCAGCCAGAGGCCCTGCCTCAGCGTGCCATGAATACGAATCCACGTTCTGCCCCAACAAGGTCACCTCCTTGTACCCGTTCTTCACCAATTGCTCGCACTCCCGCACGATGCTGCCCGGGTCGCGGCTGCGTTCCCGGCCCCGGGTGAAGGGCACCACGCAGAAGGCGCACATGTTGTCGCAACCCCGCATGATGGTCACGAAGGCGGTGGCCCCGTTGCTGCCCAGGCGCACGGGCTCGATCTCGGCATAGGTCTCCTCGCGGCTCAGCAGCACGTTCACCGCCTTCTGTCCGCCCTCCACCTCGTCCAGCACCAGGGGCAGGGACCGGTAGGCATCGGGGCCCACCACCAGGTCCACCAGCTTCTTCTTCTCCAGGAGGTCCTCCCGCATGCGTTCGGCCATGCAGCCCAGCACCCCCACGCGCAGGTCCGGGTTCCTCCCCTTCAGGTGGTTCAGCCCATCGATCCGGTTCAACACCGTTTGCTCCGCCTTCTCCCGCACGCTGCAGGTGTTCAGCAGCACCAGGTCGGCATCCTCGGCCTTTTCCACCAGGGTGTATCCCTGCTCGGCCAGGATGCTCGCAACGATCTCGCTGTCGCTGAAGTTCATCTGGCAGCCGTAGCTCTCGATGTATGCGCGTTTGCCCGACATGGCTGAAAGGGCCGCAAAGATAGGGCTTTCCACCACGGGACCTGACAAGGTGGCAGGATGCAATGGCCGAACGCATGCGGGGCTGGTCAACGAACCGGTCCCTGGGTGGTGGAACCGAGCGCATCCGGGTCAAAGGATGAGCCGAGGACGGTTAGGGCTCCGACATCCGTGCGGCCTTCGGCTTCGGCATTCGGACCCCTCTCGCGCAACGCCATCCGCCCCCCATCGATCCCTGCTTCTGTAGTGCCTTCACCCGCTCTTGAAGCAGGATCCCGGCAGCCGTGGCATCGACTTCGGCCTGCGCATCGGCATGGCGCTTCCTTTCAGCTCACCCGGCCTCACCAAGATCCTGGAGCAGGGCGGGAAGGAGCTTAACAAGGGGCCTTGAACGGAAGCCTCCTGCGATCGCCAACGGCCCGTGCCGGGGTCTTCGCCTTCTGTTGAAAAAAATCCTTCCCCTACGGGGAAGTACATATAGGTATAGGAAGTCGGTGGCCCGTTCCCTGGTCCGTTGCCTTTCATTTGCCCCCTTCAGATCCGCATCCCATGGCGAAGAAGAAGGAAGCAGGCAGCGGCAACCTGGTCATCGTGGAGTCGCCTGCCAAGGCGAAGACCATCGAGAAGTACCTCGGCGAGGGCTACACCGTGCTGAGCAGCTATGGGCATGTGCGCGACCTGCCCGAACGCGACCTGAGCGTGGATGTGGAGAACGGGTTCGAACCCACGTACATCGTCCCGGACGACAAGAAGGGACGCCTCGCCGAACTGAAGCGCGAGGCCGACAAGGCGGGGGTCGTGTGGCTCGCGACCGACGAGGACCGCGAAGGGGAGGCCATCAGCTGGCACCTGAAGGAGGCCTTGAAGCTGGCCGACGACAAGGTGAAGCGCATCACCTTCAACGAGATCACCAAGAAGGCCGTGACCGAGGCCATCGCCAACCCGCGCCAGATCGATGTGCACTTGGTGGATGCCCAGCAGGCACGTCGCGTGCTGGACCGCCTGGTGGGCTACGAGCTGAGCCCCATCCTGTGGCGCAAGGTGAAGCCCAGCCTCAGCGCGGGGCGTGTGCAGAGCGTGGCCGTGCGCCTCATCGTGGAGCGCGAACGCGAGATCCTCGGTTTCGCCGAGAAGAGCGCTTTCCGCGTCACTGCGGTGCTCACCACCGGGAGCGGTGCCCCGGTGAAGGCCGAGCTGCCGCAACGCTTCGCCACCGAGACCGAGGCCCGGACCTTCCTGCAGGGGTGCATCGGGGCGTCCTACACCGTGGCCGCCGTGGAGAAGAGACCCGGCAGGCGCACGCCCGCAGCACCCTTCACCACCAGCACCCTGCAGCAGGAGGCCAGCCGCAAGCTCGGCTTCGGGGTGGACCGCACCATGCGGATCGCCCAGGGGCTCTACGAACAGGGGCACATCACCTACATGCGTACCGACTCGGTGAACCTCAGCGAGCTGGCCATCGCCGCCGCCGAAGAGGCCATCACGGCGCAGTACGGCGCCAGGTATTGCAAGGCCCGTCGGTACCAGAGCAAGAGCAAGGGGGCCCAGGAGGCGCACGAGGCCATCCGCCCCACCGACCTCCAGGTGCGCACCGCCGGCGCCGACCGCGATGCCGAGCGCCTGTACGACCTGATCAGCAAGCGGACCCTCGCCAGCCAGATGGCCGATGCCGAGCTGGAGAAGACCGTGGTGAACATCGCCATCAGCGGGCATCCCGACCACAACCTGGTCGCCCAGGGCGAGGTGATCCTCTTCGACGGCTTCCTGAAGGTGTACTTGGAGGGCCGCGACGATGAGGACGGCGGCGAGGAACAGGAGGGGCTGCTGCCCGAGATGAAGCAGGGCGGACCGCTCACCCTGCAGGAGATGACCGCCACCCAGCGCTACGAACGACCTGCACCGCGCTTCACCGAGGCCAGCCTGGTGAAGAAGCTCGAGGAACTCGGCATCGGCCGCCCCAGCACCTACGCACCCACCATCAGCACGGTGCAGAAGCGCGGGTATGTGGTGAAGGAGAACCGCGAGGGCACGCCCCGCAACTACCGCATCCTCACCCTTGCGGACGGCGCCATAGGCGACCGCACCGCCTCGGAGAACGTCGGGGCCGAGAAGCAGAAGCTCTTCCCCACCGACATCGGCATGGTGGTGAACGACTTCCTGGTGGAGCACTTCCCCACCATCGTGGACCTGAACTTCACGGCGTACGTGGAGGGCGAGTTCGACCTGATCGCCGAGGGCACCATGAACTGGCGTGCCATGCTGCAGGAGTTCTACGCACCGTTCCACCGCACCATCGGTACGGTGAGCGAGACCGCCGAGCGCGCCACCGGCTCCCGCGAGCTGGGCGTGGACCCCGCCAGCGGCCGCAAGGTGGTGGCCCGCATCGGCCGCTTCGGGCCCATGGTGCAGATCGGCGAGGCCGAGGAGGAGGAGAAGCCCCGGTTCGCCAGCCTGCGCAAGGACCAGAGCATCGGCACCATCACCCTGGAGGAGGCCCTCGACCTGTTCAAGCTGCCGCGCACGCTGGGCGAACGCGACGGCGAGGTGGTCTCGGTGGCCATCGGCCGCTTCGGCCCCTACGTACGCCTGGGCGGCACCTTTGCCAGCCTCACCGCCGAGGACGACCCGCTCAGCATCGATCTGGCCCGCGCCATCGAGCTCATCGACCTGAAGAAGGCCGCCAGCGCCACGCGCGACCTGGGCGAGCACAAGGGCGAGATGGTCGTGGCCGGTCGTGGCCGCTTCGGGCCCTATGTGAAGCTGGGCAGGACCTACGCCAACATCCCCAAGGGCGAGGACCCGGCCGCCATCACCCTGGAACGGGCGGTTGAACTGCTGGAGGCCAAACTCGCCGGCGCCCGTCAGAACGTGCTCAAGGAGTTCCCGGGCACCGCCGTACAGGTGCTCGACGGCCGCTATGGACCCTACCTCACCGACGGCGCCCGGAACGCCAACCTGCCCAAGGACAGCAAGGTCGAGGAGCTGAGCCTGGAGCAGGCCACCGCACTGCTGGCCGCCGCGCCCGAGCGCAAGGGCGGCCGCAAGGGTGGCGCGCGTCGCGGCAGCAAGGCCTCGACGGACAAGGCGGCGAAGGCCCCCGCCAAAAAGGCCCCGGCCACCCGCAAGGCCGCCCGCAAGAAGGCCTGATCGCCGCCGGAAGGGCCGTTGCCAACAGCGGCCTGTGCGTAGCTCGCCGTACCCGCATGCCCGGCGCCCGTGTCGCCGGACGACCTTCGCACGGACCACCGCGCCGGCCCGGACCGCCCATGGACATCAGCCTCTACTTCCGCCCCAGCCCCCGCTTCGGCGCACAACGGCCCGACCCTGCTGCCCACACCTTGGGCGATGGCGCGGTGTTCCACGGACCCGTGGGCTTCCCCCGGCTTGAAGAGGCCCAGGTGGCCATCCTCGGCATCCTGGACGACCCCGGCCATGCCCGGCCACGCCGTTGTGTGGAGGCCCCCGATGCCATCCGGGAACAGCTCTATGCCCTCTATCGCCCCCAAGGGCGCCTGCAGCTCGTGGACCTGGGCGACATCCATCCGGGCGCCAGTGCCCAGGACACCCAGCATGCCCTGGCCGAATCCATCGCCGAACTGGTGCGCCGCGGCATCGTGCCCATCGTACTGGGCGGAGGCCAGGGCCACACCTTCACGCAATACCTGGCCTACGAGAAGCTCGAGCGCACCGCCAACCTGGTCTGCATCGATGCCGGTTTCGACCTGGGCGAGCCCGGGCAGGGCCTGGCCGACAGCAGTTACCTGAGCCACATCGTGCTGCGGCAGCCCAACTACCTGTTCAATTACAGCAACCTCGGGTTCCAGACCTACCTGGTGGACCAGCCGGGCATCGAGCTGATCGACAAGCTCTTCTTCGATGCCCATCGGCTCGGCGAACTGCGCGCCCACCTGGCCGATGCCGAGCCCGTGCTCCGCAATGGCGATACCCTGAGCGTGGACCTTTCGGCCGTTCGCCGCAGCGACGCCCCGGGCACCACCCGCCCGGGCCCCAACGGCTTCCATGCCGAGGAGATCTGCCAGCTGATGCGCTATGCCGGCATCAGTGAGAAGATCACCTCCGTGGGCCTGTACGAGCTCGATCCCGGCCGCGATCACGACGGCGTCACCGCCCAGCTCGCCGCCCAGATGATCTGGTGCTTCCTGGACGGGTTCGGGTCGCGCACCAACGATCTGCCCTGGCTGGACCGCAAGCGGTTCACCCGCTTCCGGATCCCCATCCGGGGCAACGAACAGGAGCTGGTCTTCTACAAGAGCGGGGTGAGCGACCGCTGGTGGATGGACGTGCCCTATCGTGCCGAACAGGAAGCCCGCCTGGAACGCCACCATCTGGTGCCCTGTTCCTACGCCGATTACCAGATGGCCTGCCGCGAGGAGGTGCCCGACCGCTGGTGGCGCACCTTCCAAAAGCTCGCCTGACCGCCAGCGCGCGCCCCTGCCGGGCTTGGGGAAATTTGGCCGGTCCGGATCTTTGCTATATTGGCGCCGGGATCATCACCGGTCCCGGGGGGGCTTTGTCCCGTCCCGGCCCCGGTACAGAACCGGAACCAAGGATGAGGGGGATACTGACCGCAGCGCTATGCGCGGGCCTGGCAGGTGTTGTGAACGCCCAGCAGGACCCGCAATACACCCAGTACATGTTCGACCGCCTGTCGGTGAACCCGGCGGTGGCCGGCACCACGGGCAACATGTGCGTGACCGCCCTGCTGCGCCAGCAGTGGAGCGGTTTCGATGGGGCACCCAAGACCGGCCTGTTCAACTTCCAGATGCCGATCAGCAAGATCAGCAGCGGGGTGGGCCTGTCGGTGTACATGGACCAGCTTGGGCAGCAGAAGGGCACCATCGCCCGCCTGAGCTACTCGTTCCACCGGAAGTTCGGCCCGGGCACCTTCGGCGTGGGCCTTTATGCCGGAATGACCAGCCGCTCCCTGGGCAGCAACTGGGTGGCGGTGGACCCCGTGGGCCAGGATGACGCCATCCCCGATGCCGGCACCTCCGATTCGGGATTCGACCTGGGCGCCGGCCTCTATTACGTGGCCCCCACCTTCTGGGTGGGCCTCAGCAGCACCCAGCTGCCCGAGACCGCCCTGGACGAAGTGAGCATCAAGAACGCCCGCCACTACTACCTGCAGGGCGGCTATGACTGGGCCATCGGGGGCAATAAGAAATATGTCCTTCAGCCCAGCGTTCTGGTCAAGAGCGATGCGGCCACCACCCAGCTGGATGTCAATGCCACCTTCCTGTACAATGACATGGTCTGGCTGGGCGTTACCTACCGCACCGAGGATGCGATCGCCCCCATGGTCGGCTATCAGTACAAGTTCCCCAAGGGCAACTCCAGCATCCGCCTGGGCTACAGCTACGACGTGACCACCTCCAAGCTCAGCAACTACAGCAGCGGCAGCCACGAGGTGATGCTGAACTACTGCTTCAAGATCATCAAGCCCGAGAAGCTCGAGATCTACCGGAACGTCCGCTTCCTGTGAATCGGTAACCCAAACACCTGCACGCCCGTACGAAGTCTAGCCTGAAGTGTTCGCTTACCCGGACCCCAAGGCCCTGCGATCGAACGGCACAAACGGAGGAACCATGCAACTTCGTCCCATCTTCTATATCGGCGCTGTCGGCTTGCTGGCCAGTTGCGGCGGCGGTGGTCAGGGGCAGCTCATCGGCGTCGTTGGGCGCCCGGACTGGTACCAGGTGGATCCCTATGGAATGAACTACATTCCCATGGGAAGCTACACCATGGGCCCCAGCGATCAGGACGCCCCCTACGCCATGGTCTCCAAGAGCAAGACCGTGTCGGTGCAGGCGTTCTACATCGACCAGACGGAGATCTCCAACAACGAGTACCGCCAGTTCGTGTATTACGTCATCGACAGCACCGCCAAGCGGCTGTTGGGCGAGGACGACATCGGGGAGCACGTCATCAGCGAGGATGAGTTCGGCGAGGAGATCGACCCCCCGGTGATCAACTGGCGCGAGCGCATCAACTGGTGGGGTGAGGAGGAGCGCGAGGCCCTGGCCGACATGTTCTACAGCGAAAGTGAGCAGTTCTATCGCCGCAAGGAGATCGACACGCGCAAGCTCATGTTCGAGTACTACTGGATCGACCTCAAGGAAGCCGCCAAGAAATCGGGTCGCGACCTGGACCTGAGCTACACCAATACCAAGGGGCAGAACAACGCCATCCGAGGGCACAGCGACCGCAGCAAGTTCATCATCAAGGAGGTGATCAACGTGTACCCCGACACCTTGGCCTGGGTGCACGACTTCACCTACTCGTTCAACGAGCCGATGACCGAGAACTATTTCTGGCATCCGGCCTATGACGATTATCCCGTGGTGGGCATCACCTGGACGCAGGCCACGGCCTTCAACGTGTGGCGCTCCATGCTGATGAACAGCTGGCTCAGTTCGCAGGAGGAGCCGTTCGTGAACCGCTTCCGCCTGCCCACCGAGGCCGAGTGGGAGTATGCCTCCCGCGGCGGCCTGGACCTCCAACCCTTTCCTTGGGGTGGTCCTTACATCCGCAACCGCCAGGGCTGTTTCCTGGGGAACTTCAAGCCCCTGCACGGCAACTACACCGACGACGGCGGCTTCCACACCGTGCCCATCGACAGCTACTCGCCCAATGACTACGGTCTGTACAACATGGCCGGCAACGTGGCCGAGTGGACCAGCACGGCCTTCGACGAGGCGGTGTACGACTTCGACCACGACCTGAACTCCGAGTACAGCTACGATGCCCTGGCCAACGACCCGCCCTCGCTCAAGCGCAAGGTGATCCGCGGCGGGTCCTGGAAGGACATCGGCTGGTTCCTGCAGACCGGTACGCGCAGCTACGAGTACCAGGACACCTCCAAGTGCTACATCGGCTTCCGCAGCGTCATGACCTATCTGGGTCGCGGAAAGGCCGTGAACGCCGAGGATCTCTAAGCCCGAAGGAAGACCCCGCACTGAACCTGCAAGGGGGTTCCCGATAGTCAGACCTACTTTCAGATCAACCCAAAACGCAAGGACGAACGATGAAACCCGGTAGCAAGAAGTGGAAGAACTTCATGGCCAAGCTGTACGGCATCGGTGCCGCCGTCGTGATCGTGGGCGCGCTGTTCAAGATCCAGCACTGGCCCGCTGCTGACCTTTTCCTCATCCTGGGCCTCAGTACAGAGGCCATCATCTTCTTCTTCTCGGCATTCGAACCCCCGCACGAGGACCCCGATTGGAGCCTGGTGTATCCGGAGCTTGCCACCGGTGAGCGTGCCGAGGGCGACGACTTCCGCAAGGACGACCAGCGCTCGATCACCGAACAGCTGGACGACATGTTGGAGACTGCCAAGATCGAGCCCGAGCTGATCGAGAGCCTCGGCCATGGCATGCGCTCCCTGAGCGACCAGGCCAAGAAGATGACCGAGATCACCGGAGCGGCCGCCGCCACCAACGAGTACGCCAACAGCCTCAAGGACGCGAGCACCAAGGTGAGCAGCCTCAGCGACAGCTATGCCCGTGCCAGCGAGAGCCTCGTGGGCCTCACCGCCAACGTGGACGCGGGCAAGAGCGCCGGCGAGAGCCTCAGCCGCATGAGCGAGAACCTTAGCGCCCTCAACGAGATGTACGAAATGCAGCTGCGCAGCAGCCGCGAAAAGCTCGAGGCCGCCAACCAGATGTTCGAAGGGGTGGGCGAACTGCTCACCAACCTGCGCAACAGCGTGGACGACACCAAGCGCTACAAGGACAACATCGCCCAGCTGAGCGACAACCTCCAGAAGCTCAACACCGTGTACGGCAACATGCTGGCCGCCATGACGGTGCGCTGAGCACCACTTGCGTTCCCTGAACTGGCCCGGACCTAACACCCGCTGGTAGACCAATGGCAAGTGGCAAACTGTCCCCGCGTCAGAAGATGATCAACATGATGTACCTCGTGTTGACCGCCCTTCTGGCCCTGAACGTGTCCAAGGAGATCCTGGACAGCTTCGTGACCGTGAACAACGGTCTGGAGACCACCAAGCTCACCCTCAAGGAGAAGATGGACGCCACCTACGCGAGCTTCTCCTCCCTGGCCGCCGAGAATCCCAAAAAGTTCGGCAAGGCATGGGGTGAGGCACAGGCCGTGCAGACCATGGCCGCAGACCTGCTCTCCCACATCGACCGCCTCAAGGTGAAGGTCATCTCCGCCACCGAGGGCCTGCCCGAGGACAAGGTGATCGGCAAGGACGAGAAGGGCCGTGATACCATCATCAACCTGGCCCTGCTGGGCAAGAAGGACAACTACGACAAGATCACCGAACTGATGATCGGGTCGGAGCCTGCCAAGCCCAAGGAAGGGGAGATGTCCGCCCGTGAACTGCGCGCCAAGATCGAGGCCTATCGCGACAAGATCAAGGCCGTGTCCGCGAGCAACCCGGGTCTTTTGGCCCAGGTGGACCGCGTGTTCGACCTGTCCGACCGGCGCGATGCGAGCGGCACCATGAACAACTGGGAGAGCATCAACTTCTACCACGTGCCCCTGGCCGCCGGCATCACCATCCTCTCGAAGCTCCAAAGCGACGTGAGGAACGTGGAGAACGAATGCGTGGGCTTCCTCATGGGCGCCGTGGAGGGCAAGGCGATGAAATTCTCCGAACTGGCCCCCGTGGTGCTTCCGGTGAGCAACTACATCACCGTGGGCGATTCGTTCCGCGCCGATGTGTACCTGGCCGGTTACGACCCGCTGAACCCGCCCGTGGTGGAACTCAGCAAGAACGGCACCATCGACACCGTGAAAATGGAGGTGATCGGGGACAAGGAGGTGGTGCCCATCGGGGCCGACGGCAAGGGCAAGCTGCGCCTGCCGGGCCAGGGTGTCGGCTCCAAGGAGTGGAAGGGCATCATCAAGTTCAAGCAGGCCGGGCAGGAGGAGAAGCGTTATCCCTTCTACGCCAACTACGAGGTGGCCCAGCCCAACGTGGTGGTGAGCCCCACCAAGATGAACGTGTTCTACCGCGGCATCGACAACCCGGTGGACGTGAGCGTGCCCGGATTCAGCGCTGACAAGATCACCCCCAGCATCGACAATGGTTCCATCTCCAAGGCGGCCCAGGGCTACATCGTGAAGCCGGGCAAGGGCGGCGATGCCACCGTGAGCGTCAGTGTGGAAATGCCCAATGGTCAGCGCAAGAGCATGCCGGGCGTGAAGTTCCGCGTGAAGTCGGTGCCCAACCCCACCCCGATGTTCGCCAACAAGGGCGCGGGTGATGCCACGGTCAAGAAGGCCGAGCTCACCGCCGCCGCCGGGGTCATCGCCAAGATGGAGGGCTTCGAGTTCGACCTCAAGTTCGAGGTGGTCGAGTTCAACATCGGCGTCTCGGTCTCCGGCACCTATGCGGAGAAGAGCACCAAAGGGAACAAGCTCAGCCAGGACCAGAGGGAACTTCTGTCCAAGGTGAAGGTGGGCAGCAAGGTGTACGTGGACAACATCAAGGTGCGCAAGCCCGACGGTACCGTCACCGGCATCGCCTCCCTGTCGTTGAAGATCGTTTGATGAACCATCGCCCCATGACCATGAAGCACGTCCTTCCCTTCCTGCGGACCACCCTCATCGGGGCGGTGCTGCTCGCGTCCTTCGCCGGTACCACCACGGCCCAGACCGTGCTGGACGGGGCGTACATCAAGGAGCACACCAAGACCAAACGTGTGGTGCCCTACGCCCACATTCGCGAGGCCGATGTGATGTGGGCCCGCCGGGTGTGGCGGGAGATCGATCTGCGCGAGAAGATCAACCACCCCCTGTACTATCCGGTCACGCCCATCAGCGACCGCAAGAGCCTCTTCGATGTCATCCGCCAGGCCCTGCTCACCGACGGGTCCATCACCGCCTACAGCGCGGGGGCCCTTGGCGACGAGGATGAGTTCAAGAAGGCCCTGCTCCCCAGCGAGCTCAAGGAGATGTTCATGAAGGTGGACACCCAGCTCACCGAGGACCCGGACAACCCTGGCGAATATCTCCAGGTGGTTCAGGAGATCCCCCTCGAGTCGGGCGAGGTGAAGCGCTACCAGATCAAAGAGGACTGGGTGTTCGACAAGCAGCGCAGCACCATGGACATCCGGATCATCGGTATCGCACCCATGCGCGAGAAGATCGGTGATGACGGCGAGTCCAAGGGATTCCAGACCCTGTTCTGGCTCTACTTCCCCGAGTGCCGCTACGTGTTCGCCAACTGGGATGTCTTCAACCGCGAGAACGACGCCGAAAGACGGAGTTACGAGGACCTTTTCTGGAAGCGGCAGTTCAACAGCACCATCATCAAGTGGAGCAATGTTTACGACCGCCGCATCAACCAATACCGCACCGGCCTGGACGCCCTGCTGGAGGGCGAGGAGATCAAACAGGCACTCTTCGAGTTCGAGCACGATCTCTGGAACTTCTGAGCGGGAACGAACTTCGGATGGAGCCCTCTGCGTTGCAGGGGGCTTCGTCATTCGGCACCCCGGCGGGCCGCCGCACCCCGTACCTTTGCAGCCTTTTCCGTCCAACCCGGCCATGATCGACGTTTCCGGCCTCATGCTGCACTTCGGACAGCGCCCCATGTTCGATGGGGTCTCGTTCTTTATCGGGAGCGACGACCGCATCGGCCTGGTGGGCCGCAACGGCGCGGGCAAGAGCACCCTGCTGAAGATCCTGGCGGGCCAGCAGTCCTATGACAAGGGCAGCATCGGCCGCCCGCGCGAGCTCACCCTGGGCTACCTACCCCAGCAGATGGACCACGACCTGTCGCTGAGCCCAAGACAGGTGGCGGAAAAGGCCTTCGAGGAGGCCCAGTACCATCGTGCCTCGCTGGACCGCATCGAGAAGGAGCTGGAGACCGCCACCGAGGTGGAGCAGCAGATGGAGCTGGCCACCATGCTGGCCCATGCCCACGAGCGGCTCAACGCCCTGGGGGTGGCCGACCACGACCAGCAGGTGGAGCGGATGCTGAAAGGCCTGGGTTTCGTGGGCGAGGACATCCACCGTCCGCTGGCCGAACTGAGTGGCGGCTGGCGCATGCGCGCCGAACTGGCCCGCATCCTGTTGCTGCAACCCGACCTGCTGCTGCTCGACGAGCCCACGAACCACCTTGACCTGCCGGCCATTCAATGGCTGGAGGACCTGCTGCGCACCTATCCGGCCGCCCTGGTGCTCATCAGCCACGACAAGACCTTCCTGGACCGGCTCACGAAGCGGACCCTGGAGGTGACCGGTGGCGAGCTGATCGACCGCAAGGTGCCCTGGAGCCAGTATGTGGAACTGCGCAAGGTGGAGCGCGAGCAGCAGATGGCCGCCGCCAAGGACCAGCAGAAGTACATCGAGAAGACCCAGGAGCTCATCAACAAGTACCGGGCGAAGGCCAGCAAGGCGGCCTTCGCACAGAGCCTCATCACCAAGCTGGAGAACCTCGATCGCATCGAGGTGGAGGACGAGGACCTGCGCAAGCTGGTGGTCCGCTTCCCACCCGCACCGCACGCGGGCAAGCTCATCGCCGAGGTGAAGGATGTGAGCAAGGCCTATGGTCCGAAGCGGATCTTCGGCCATGCGGAGCTCACCATCGGCAAGGGTGAGCACCTGGCCCTGGTGGGCGCCAACGGCACCGGCAAGAGCACCCTGATCCGCATGATCGTGGGGGAGGAGCCGTTCGAGGGGGAGATCAGGCTCGGCCACGGTGTGATGCTGGGCTACTACGCGCAGGACATGCCCGAGCGGCTGGAACCCAGGCGCACCGTGCTGGAGACCGCCGAGGATGCCGCCAGCGAGGAGAACCGCTCCCGGGTGCGGGCCATGCTCGGCGCCTTTCTCTTCAGCGGGGAGGACGTGGACAAGAAGGTGAAGGTGCTGAGCGGCGGCGAGCGTGCCCGCCTGGCCCTTTGCTGCATGCTGCTGCGCCCGCTGAACTTCCTGCTGCTCGACGAGCCCACGCACCACCTGGACATCCAGAGCAAGGACGTGCTGAAGGAGGCCCTCAAGAACTACGACGGCACCTTCCTGCTGGTGAGCCACGACCGCGACTTCCTGCACGGCCTCACCAACCGCATCCTGGAACTCGATGGCGGCCGGATCCGCGACCAGCACCTCGACATCCTGGAGCTCATCGAGAAGCGCAAGGCCCTGCAAGCCGCGGACATGGGCGCCAGCAGTGTCCGGGCGGTGCCCGCCAAGGCCAGCGGGGGGCAGCGCAGCGACTACCACGACCGGAAGGAGCGCGAGAAGGAGCGCCGCCGCGTGCAGAACCAGGTGGAGCGCGCCGAGAAAGAGCTGGCGACCCTGGAGCAGGAAGAGAAGGAACTTCAGGCCAGGGTGATGGCGACCGGCCTGTCCGCCGCCGAAGTGGACCGGGGCTATGCCCGGCTCGGTGAGCTCGCCCAGCGCATCGCCGCCGTGATGGCCGACTGGGAGGCCGCCTCCGCCCGGCTCGATGAGCTGGACGTGGAGGCCTGAGCCTCGTACCGAAAAGAATGTTACCTTTGCCGTCCACTGCGGGGTGGAGCAGATGGTAGCTCGTCGGGCTCATAACCCGAAGGCCGCAGGTTCGAGTCCTGCCCCCGCTACAAGAGAGCCCGGTCCCAACGACCGGGCTCGTTCTTTCCAGCCCCCCGCACGCCCCATCTTCGCAGTGCCATGCGCCACCGCGCCGGATTCGTCAACATCATCGGCCTGCCCAACGCGGGCAAGAGCACGCTCCTGAACGCGCTGCTCGGCGAGCAGCTGGCCATCACCAACCCCAAGGCCCAGACCACCCGCCACCGCGTGCTCGGCTTGATCAACGGCCCGGACCACCAGCTGGTGATCGGCGACACCCCGGGGATCCTGGAGCCGCAATACGGCCTCCAGGAGCGCATGATGGCCGCGGTCGATGAGGCCTTGCGCGACGCGGACCTGCTGGTGCTGCTCGTGGAACTGCACCAGCGCCCCGATCGTTCCCAGGCCTTGTTGGACCGCGCCCGGCGCGCCCGCTGCCCGCTGTTGGTGCTGGTGAACAAGGTGGACCTGGGCAGCGAGCAGCAGGTGCTGGAGGCTTGCCAGCGCTGGCAGGAAGCCCTGCCGACCGCCAAGGTGGTGCCCATATCGGCGCTGCACGGCTTCCACATCGATGCGCTGCGCCAGCACCTGGTGCAGGCCCTGCCCGAGCATCCGCCCTATTTCCCCAAGGACGAGCTCAGCGACCGCAACATGCGCTTCTTCGTGTCCGAGCTGGTCCGCGAACGCATCCTCGCCCTCTACAAGCAAGAGGTGCCCTACAGCTGCGAGGTGGTGGTGAACAGCTACGAGGAGGGCGACACGTTGACCCGGATCCAGGCCGACATCATCGTGATGCGCGACGGTCAGAAGGCCATCCTGATCGGGGAGGGCGGCAAGGCGTTGCGCCGCCTCGGCACCCAGGCGCGTGAGGCCATCGAGCGCTTCGTGGGCACCAAGGTCTTCCTCGACCTGAAGGTGAGAACGGACCCGGACTGGCGCGAGGACATGAAGAAGCTGAGGAAATACGGATACTGATGAGCTCGGCGGACAACGGGCAGGGCGGTGTGCGTGCGGTCCCCATCGGAACGCATGTTCATCGCCGACCAGCGACCGCCCCTCACCCACCACCCGCCCGCACATGAGCAACATCGTCGCCATCGTTGGCCGCCCGAACGTGGGCAAGAGCACCCTGTTCAACCGCCTCACCGAACAACAGGAGGCCATCACCGACCCCACCGCCGGCACCACCCGCGACCGCCACTATGGCCAGGTGGAGTGGACCGGTACGGTGTTCAGCGTCATTGATACGGGCGGCTACGTCACTGGCAGCGACGATGTGTTCGAATCGGAGATCCGCCGGCAGGTGGAGCTCGCCATCGAGGAATCCGACGTGATCCTCTTCCTGGTGGATGCGCGCCAGGGCCTCTCGCCCATGGACGAGGCCATCGCCGGCATGTTGCGCAGGTCGAGGAGGCCCGTACATCTGGTGGCCAACAAGGTGGATACGGGCGACAGGCAGGCCGATGCCGCCGAGTTCTACACGCTGGGCATGGGCGAGGTGCATTGCATCAGCGCCCAGAGCGGCTCCGGCACCGGCGATCTGCTCGACACCCTCGTGGCCGGCTTCCGGAAGCCCAGCGCCGAGGCCCTGCCCGATGTGCCCAAGCTGGCCATCGTGGGGCGCCCTAACGTGGGGAAGTCCTCCCTGGTGAACGCCCTGCTCGGACGCCAGCAGAACATCGTGACCCCGGTGGCCGGCACCACGCGCGACCCCATCCACACCCGCTACACCGTTTTCGGGTTCGACGTGATGCTCCTGGACACCGCCGGCATCCGCAAGCGCCAGCGGGTGAACGAGGATATCGAGTTCTACAGCGTGATCCGCTCGGTCCGCGCCATCGAGGACAGCGACGTGTGCCTGTTGCTGGTGGATGCCACCGAGGGCGTGCAACAGCAGGACCTGCACATCTTCTCCATCATCGCCCGCAACGGCAAGGGCGTGGTGGTGGTGGTGAACAAGTGGGACCTGGTGCCCAAGGAGACCAATACCATGAAGACCTTCGAGGACGAGGTGAGGAAGCGCCTCGCCCCCTTCACGGACGTCCCCGTGGTGTTCACCTCGGTCCTGGAGAAGCAGCGCATCCACAAGGTGATGGAACAGGCCATGCAGGTGCACGCCGACCGCGCGCGCAAGATCCCCACGCGGCAGCTCAACGATGCACTGCTGCCCGAGGTGGAGCGCATGGGGCCTCCCATGTACAAGGGCAAGACCGTCCGCATCAAGTTCATCAACCAGCTGCCCACGCCGGTACCCTCGTTCGCCTTCTATGCCAATCTGCCCCAGTACATCAAGGCGCCCTATGTGCGCTTCCTGGAGAACAAGCTGCGGCAGCATTTCCGCTTCACGGGCGTGCCCGTCCGCATCTTCCTGCGCAAGAAGTGAGGGGGGCGTCGGCCCATGGGTGAAGAAGGCGGCCGGTGGGATGGGGCCAACCGCTACCTTGGTCGCATGCTTCGGCGGGCCGCCCCCTGGCTGCTGCTCCTGGCGGTCACCGCGCTGGGCTATGCACAGTTCGCTGCAATGCTGGGGTTCACCCTGCAGCGCGCCGCCGTCCAGCGGGCCATCAAGCTCCGGCTCAAGCAGGGCGTCCCGGAGGAGGAGCTCAGCACCTTCACCCTCACGGCCGCACAGCTACGCGGCCTGCGTTGGGTGAAACCCGGGCGGGAGTTCCGGCTCGACGACGGTCGCATGTTCGACGTGGTGTACCGCCACGACCTGCCGGACGGCACCACCGTGCTGCGCTGCATCGCCGACCATCAGGAGACCGCCCTTTTTGCCGGGCTGAAGGAACACGTGGCACGCGACCAGGAGCGCCGGGCACCGGGGACCAGGGAGCGCGTGCTGCATTTGCTGCTGGGCCTTGTGGGACCACCTGCGGGTCCGGCCGTGCCCGATCTCCGGGCGAACGGCTTGGACCACCCCGATGCCCGGTGCGGCACACCGTCCGATGGATGGGCCACCGCGCCCGCGCCACCCCCCGAGGCTCCGGTGCACGGTTGACCCTCGTTCCCACCCGGGGAGGACGGCGGGCGCCCTGCGGCACGGTGGACCGTGGCCGACGGGGTGTGCGTTCCCCGGCCCATTCATCCCATTCCAAAATGTACTGGAGCAAGACTTTTCCGGTCCTTGCCCTCCTGTTGTCCTTCCCTGCGGCCCAAGCCCAGGTGGTGCAGGTGGTGGACCGGGACGACCAAAGGCCCCTCGAAGGGGTCGTGATCACCGGCAGCGACCCGGCCACGGGCCGCATGACCGACGCCCGCGGGCGCGCCGCCATCGGCGATGTGCCCGGCGACACCCTCATCTTCACCACCCTGGGCTACGCCGAACAGCGGCTGGCCCGGACCAGCCTCACCGGGACGGGCGACCGCGTCGAGATGCGTGCGCTGCCCTTCACCCTACGCGAAGCGGTGGTGAGCGTGAACCGCTGGGAGCAAGCCTCCGAACGGGTCCCCGACCGCATCACCGTGATGCGGCCACGCGACGTGGCGCTGTACAACCCCGGCACCGCGGCTGATATGTTGCAGCGGTCCGGTGAAGTGTTCATGCAGAAGAGCCAGCTGGGCGGTGGCAGCCCCATGATCCGCGGCTTCGCGGCCAACCGCCTGCTCATCGTGGTCGATGGCGTGCGCATGAACAATGCCATCTACCGGTCGGGCAACCTGCAGAACATCATCAGCACCGATGCCAACGCCATCGAACGTGCCGAGGTGGTGCATGGCCCCGGGGCGATGACCTACGGCAGCGACGCCATCGGCGGCGTCATGGACTTCCACATGCTCCGTCCTCGCTTCAGCCAGGACAGCAGCCTGCTCTTGCGCGGCGGGGCGATGGCACGCTACGGCAGTGCCGCCACCGAGTTCGGAGGCAACCTGAACATCGGCCTTGGCGGGCGCCGTGTGGCCTTCGTGGGCAGCGCCTCCTTCAACCGGTTCGGCGACCTGCGCACGGGCTCGGTGGGTCCTTCGGACTACCAGCGACCTTGGTACACGGAGACCATCAACGGCGTGGATTCCATGGTCACCAACGATGACCCGGACCTGCAGGTCGGCAGCGGGTATGACAACATCAACCTGTTCGCCAAGCTTGCCTTCAGGCCGGTGGACCAGCTGGAGATCGGACTGAACGCCTACCACAGCACCACGTCCGATGTGCCGCGCTACGACCGTCTGGCCGAACTGCGCAACGGAGCCCCCCGCTCCGCCGAGTGGTATTACGGCCCGCAGCGGTGGACCATGGGCGCGCTCACCGTGAAGCACACCGCCAAAAAGGGGCCCTGGTCCACGGCACGGCTCAGCTTGGCCTACCAGGACTACACCGAAAGCCGCAACGACCGCCGCTTCGGCAAGACCAGTCTGCGCACGCAGACCGAACACGTGACCGGTGTGTACGTCAACCTCGATATGGAACGTGAGCTTGGCGGGCGCGGACAACTGTTCTACGGCGGAGAGTTCGTCACCAACGCGGTCGGCTCCACGGGCAGGACCGTGGACCAGGCAACGGGAGAGGAGAAGGTGATCGCCCCACGCTATCCCGACGGTTCGTCCTGGAGCACCGGCTCGGTGTACGCCGGGACGATGTACGACCTGGCGGAGCGATTCACCCTTTCGGCCGGACTGCGTTTCAACTGGAGCGCGCTGGACTGCCGTTTCGACACCAGCCTGTTCCCCTATCCGGCCACCGGGACCGAACTGAGCAACACGGCGCTCACCGGCAACCTGGGCCTGGCCTATCGCCCGGGCACGGACTGGAAGATCGCGCTCGACCTGAGCACCGGCTTCCGCGCACCGAACATCGACGACATCGGCAAGGTGTTCGACAGCGAGCCGGGCGCTGTGATCGTGCCCAATCCCGATCTGGCACCGGAGTACGCGTACAGCGCCGAACTGGGCGTGGAGAAGGTGGTGTCCGAACGGGTGCGCCTGCGCGGCAGCGGCTACTACGTGCTGCTGGACAACGCGATGGTGCGTCGCCCCTTCACGCTCAACGGCCAGGACAGCATCGTGTACGAAGATGAGCCCAGCCGCGTGGACGCCATCCAGAACGCCGCGCAGGCCACCGTCATCGGCTGCATGCTTTCCGTGGAGGCCAGGGTGTGGTCCGGCCTGGGCATTGACCTGCGGTTGAACTGGCAGGACGGTGTGGAGCAGGACGACGACAACAGCACCGATGTGCCCCTGCGCCATTCTCCGCCCCCCTTCGGCAGCGCAGGCATCTCGTGGCAGCAGGGCCGGGTGCGCGCCCGCTTCTTCGCCGACATCAGCGACGGCTTCGGTCATCAGGACCTGCCGCCCAGCGAACAGGGCAAGACGATCTACGCGCTGGATGCCAACGGCGACCCCTACGCACCGTCGTGGTACACCCTGAACATCAACGGCAGTTATCAGCTGAACAAGGTGCTGCTGATCAGTGCCGGAGTGGAGAACCTCACCGACCAACGCTATCGCCCGTATTCCTCCGGCATCTCGGCGCCGGGCCGGAACATCACGTTGGGGCTGCGCGCTTCGTTCTGACGAACGTACGGAGCGCAATGGCTGGCCCGGGTGTGCGTGTCACATCCGGGCCAGTGCGTTCTCCAGGTCGGCGATCAGCACGGCGGGATCCTCCAGGCCGATGTACAGGCGCACCATGGTGAAGGGCAGGTCGGTGTAGTACCCGCCGGGACCTTTCAGCGCGCACACCGGCCATTGGAGACTCTCGTACCCCCCCCAGCTCACGGCGATGAGGAAACGTTGCAGGCCGTCGCAGAAGCGTTCCACGGCAGCCTCGTCCGGGGCGTCCAGCTCGATGCTCATCAGGCCGGCCACGCGCTTCATCTGTCGCAGGGCCAGTTCGTGCTGGGGGTGGCTCGCGAGGCCCGGCCAATGCACGCGGCGCACCTTGGGATGGGCCTCCAGGAAGGTGGCGACCCGGACCGCGGAATCGGCGCTGCGGGTCATCCGCAGTTCCAGCGTCCGCAGGCCGCGCATCAGCAGCCAGGCATCGTGCGGGCTCGGCGCCGCGCCCAGGGTCATGAACTCCCGCGCCATCACCTGCCGGATGTGCGCCGCGCTGCCCGCGAGCACGCCGCACACCACGTCGCTGTGGCCGTTCAGGTACTTGGTCCCGCTGTGCGCCACCAGGTCGATGCCCAGGTCGATCGGGTTCTGGAACAGCGGACCGCTGTAGCTGTTGTCGCAGAGGGTGAGGATGCCCTTCGCCCGGGCGATGGCCGCCACGGCCGCCAGGTCCTGCAGCTCGAAGGTGAGCGAGTTGGGGCTCTCGGTGATGAACATCCGGGTGTTGGGCCGGCTGGCATGCCGGTAGTTCTCCGCGTCGGTGCCGTCCACGAAGGTGGTCTCCACGCCGAAACGCACCAGCAGCTCGCCCAGCAGTTTGCGCGTCCAGCTGTACGGTTGGTGCACGCACACCACGTGGTCTCCCGCCCCGGTGAAGGCGATCACGGCCGCCGCGATCGCCGCACTGCCGCTGCTGAACAACAGGGCGTCCTCGGCATGCTCCAAGGCGGCCAGCTTCCTGCGCACCACGGCCACCGTGGGGTTGTGGCCGCGCGTGTACAACGGCCGGTCGAACTCCTGCTGCACCACGGCACGCATGGCGGCCACCGTGGGGTAGGCGAAATTGCCGCTCTGCACCACGGGCGGCACCACGGCATTGAACCCGGCGGCACGGTCCTCGCCCAGGTGGTTCAGGGCCCAGCTCAGGTCGTCCTTCATGGGGCAAAGGAACGACCGTCCGGCCCCGTGGGATCGCGCCTCCAGAACACGAACCCGTTGCGCCGCCCCACCTCGGTGAAGGTGCCCAGGGCCTTGACGGCGTCCACGGCGGTCACCTTGCAGCACAGGTACACCGGCCGGTCGATGGGCCCGTGGAAGAGGACCTCCTCCGGCGGGGTGGGGCCGGTGGTGCGACCGTAGAACCACGGCGCGTAGCTCTTGTAGTCCTTGGTGGCCAGGTGGCAGCGTTCCCCCTGCCGTTCGGTGAAGAAGGTGATGGCCGCACGCTGGCTGTACGCCTCGATGTTGTTGATGAAGGCGTACAGGGTGGCGGTGACGAACAGGGCGCCGCCCGCGAAGGTCACCAGCACACCGGACCGGTACCGCCGCGCGCCGTGCAGGAAGTGGGCCGCCACCAGCGCGGCGAGGAGCAGCCCGCCTGCGAGGGCCTCCCATCCCGTCCAATGCACCTGCGCTTCCAGGTTGCCCAGGGCGAAGGGGTCGGCCGCGAGCAGCGGGCGCAGCAGGTCCGGTCTTCGGCCCAGGAAAGGCACGGCGATGACCACCGCGGCGATGAGGCTGCCCAGCATCCCCAGCAGATACCGCGACCGGCCGAACGCAACGCGGTGCGTCCAGATGTGCTCCAGCCGCAGCGCGGCGAGGTAGGTGAGCGGGAAGTAGCACAGGCTGCTGTAGTGCACGATCTTGGTCCTCACCACGCTGAAGAGCACGAGCACCACCAGCAGCAGCACGACCATCCAGCGGCGCTGGTCGCGCTGCGGGCCGTCCTGCACCGAGGGCCGGATCAGCTCGTCCAGGGCGAACACCGAGGCCGGGAAGCAGCCCACGAGCAGCACCACGACGTGGTAGCCGATGAAGCCGCCGTGCCCGGCATCCTCGGTGGTGAGCATGGCCACCTGACGCCAGAAGAAGGCTTGCACGAAGTCGGGCCCGTTGCGCAGCAGGTCCACCGCCACCCAGACCCCCACGGTGACCGACACGACCAGCGCCATCCAGAGCAGCGGCACCACGGGCAGCCGGAGCCGCAGGCGCGTCAGCACGAGCATCACGGCGACGGTGAGCCCGGGGATGAGCAGGCCGACCGGGCCCTTGGTGAGCACCGCCAGGCCCAGGAACAGGCCGCCCCACAAGGCCTCCCGCCGTCCTTCGCCCCGCAACACCCGGATGACACGGTCGAGGCCCAGGAAGATGAAGAGGTTGAACCAGGGGTCGATGATGCCGCTGCGGAAGTACAGGTGTGGAAGGATCGAGCCCACGTAGGCCAGGGTCCACAGCCGTCCGAAGAGCGGACCGCGCCACCGGCAGCCCATCCGGTGGACCACGAGCAGGGTGAGCAGCCCGCACACCGCGTTGGGCAGGCGTGTGGCGAACTCGCCCACACCCCACAGCACCATGCACGCGGCCTGCAACCAGATGAACAGCGGCGGCTTCTCGTGAAAGGGCTTGAAGTCGATCTGCGGCCGGAGCACATCGCCGGTCACCACCATCTCGCGCGCCATCTCGGCGAAGTTGATCTCGTCCCAGTCGAAGAGGTGCACGGCCCCCAGGCCGGGGACGAAGAGCACCAACGCCACCAGGGCGATCACGAGGCGGTCGCGCAGGAGGCGGTTCATGGCCTGCGGACCTGCACCCCCAACAAGCCCCAGCGCAGGAGCCCGGTGCGTGCCAGGAAGTAGCGCCAGCTGGTATGCACCACGCCCAGGCCGTAGGTCATGCTTCGGCTGAAGTTGATGCTGCTGGCCTCATCGAAGTACTTCGTCGGGCAGGTGATCTCGGCGATGGTGAACCCCTGCCAGAAGATCTGTGCGATCATCTGGTTGTCGAACACGAAGTCGTCCGAGCAGGCGTGGTACGGGCAGGCTTCGAGCACCGTGCGATGGAAGGCCCGGTAGCCCGTGTGGTATTCGCTGAGCTTCTCGCCCATCAGCAGGTTCTGCCCCATGGTCAGCAGCCGGTTGGCCACGTACTTGTACAGGGGCATGCCGCCCCTGAGCGCACCGCCGCCCAGGATGCGCGAGCCGAAGACCACCGGATATACCCCGTTGCCGATGAGCGCGATCATGCTGGTGAGCAGCTTGGGGGTGTACTGGTAGTCGGGATGGAGCATCACCACGATGTCGCAGCCCAGTTCCCGGGCCTTGTCGTAGCAGCTCTTCTGGTTGCCGCCGTAGCCCTTGTTCACGTCGTGCACCGTGATGTGCCGGATCCCCAGCTGCCGGGCCACCTCCACGGTGTTGTCCGGGCTCTTGTCGTCCACCAGCACCACCTCGTCCACCAGGTCGAAGGGGATCTCCTTGTAGGTCTGTTCGAGGGTGAGCGCCGCGCGGTAGGCGGGAAGCACCACGATCACTTTCTGGCCGAGATACATGTGGTTCCGTGGCCGTTCGCTTGGGCCGCAAGGGCAAAGATGCTCAACCGGCCCCGACCGCTCAGGTCCGGTCCGAAGCGCTCACCAAGTACACCCCGCCCAGCACCACGGCGATCATCAGCACCTGCATGCCGCCGAGCCGCTCGCCGTCCAGCAGGCCCCAGCCGATGGCCACCACCGGCATGAGGTAGGTGACGGCCGAGGCCCGCACGGCGCTGGTGCGCTTCAGCAGGGCGTTCCAGAGCACCAGCGAGAACGCCGAGCTGAGCATGGCCAGCAGGGCCACATGGCCCAAGGCCTTCCAGGCACCAGGCACCTGCTGCAGCGTGCCCGGCAGGTCGTAGACCACGCAGCCGCCGAGGCCGATGGGCCCCACGAACGTGAGGGCCAGGGCGGCGGCGGCCGTGGAGGGCAGGCTGTGCAGGTGGTGCTTCACCACGTTGCCGCTGGCCCCGTAGCAGATGGTGCCCATCACCGGCAGCAGGGCATAGAGCGACCAGCCTGTCGGCCCAGCACCCGGATCAAAGACCACCAGGCCCAGCGCACCCACCAGCCCCAGAAGCACACCACCGAGCTGGGCCGGACGTGCCCGCACTTGGAACAGCAGGAGCCCGATCAACAGGGTGAAGAGCGGGGTGAGGCTGTTGAGCATCCCGCTCAAGGCGCTGTCGATGCGCGTCTGTGCGGTGGCGAACAGCAGGGCGGGGATCCCATTGCCCAACAGCCCAGCCAGCAGCAGGGGGCGCCAGTGCGGCCGCATCAAGGACCAGTGGCGCAGGACGGCAGGGACCAGCACGGCCCAGGCGATGGCCAGCCGCGCGGAGGCCACCTGGCCGGGGCTCAACATCGGCACACCCTCGTGCCACAGCCCGCGCTTCATCAGGATGAAGGAAGACCCCCAGATCAGGGCCAGGGTGCCCAGCAGGACCCATGACAACCGGTCGGGTCCTGGAGCAGGGGGGCGCATGCGGCGCGAAGGTATCGGGATGGCCCGCGCACACTACTTTTGTAACAATTCCGTTCGTTAAGGCGTCCCATGTACACCGATACCCCCCGACCCATGCGCCGCTGGACCTTCGCCACCACGCTCCTGCTCCTTTGCGCCTGCTCCTCCGGCCCGGCCGACGTGCCCGGCGCCGCTGCCGACGTGGCCCGTGTGGTGAACGAGGAGGTGATCGCCCAGGGCGATCCGGTGACCTTCGCGGACCTGAGCATCTCGGGCATGAGCTGTGAGATGATGTGCGGTGGCGCCATCAAGAAGGCCCTGGCCAAGGTGCCCGGCGTGTCGGGCACGGAGATCAAGTTCATCGAGGGTGATGCGAACGACCACGCCATCGTGACCTTCGACCCCGGCAAGGTGAGCGATGCGCAGCTGGTGGATGCGGTGCAGAGCCTCCATGATGGCCAGTACAAGGTGGTGGCCGTGGCCATCACCAGGCAGGTGAAAGCCTCGAACGCCGCCACCGAGGGCGACGAAGCGGCCGAGCCGGTGCCCGCCAAGGTCAATGCCCGGCTCCCGGCCGTGCTCCTGCCAAGCTTGATCGAGCTCCTTTCCCAGGTGCTGCGCGCCTGACCTTTCCTCCACATGGGTTCATCAGGAGGGGCCCCGCGGCCCCTCCGTCCTTTCCGGGCCGCGCTGCTGGCTGCGATGGTAGCTTTGCCCGCCATGAACGCGCACGCCCGGCATCGCCCCGTGGTCCTGTGGCTGCTGACGGGCTGCTTGCTCATCGCCTGCATGGTGGCCATCGGCGGCATCACGCGCCTCACCGGCAGCGGCCTCAGCATCACCGAGTGGAAGCCCATCATGGGCGCGCTCCCTCCGATGAACGGAGCCGAATGGCAGGAGGCCTTCGACATGTACAAGCGGATCCCCGAGTACACGCTGAAGAACCGGCACATGGACCTGGAAGGGTTCAAGGCCATTTTCTTCTGGGAATACCTGCACCGCAACTGGGGCCGTCTGATGGGTCTGGTGTTCATCCTGCCCTTCCTGTACTTCCTGCGGAAAGGGTGGCTGCGGGGCTGGCTGATGCACCGCACCCTGGCCGTCCTGGTGGGCGGTGGGCTGGTGGGTGCCCTGGGCTGGTTCATGGTGATGAGCGGCCTGTCCGAGGACCCGGACGTGAGCCACTTCCGGCTGGCCGTCCACTTGTGCGCCGCCTTCGCCGTGTTCCTCCTGGTGCTGTGGACCGTGCTGGACCTGCGCGAGGGGAGGCGGGCCTGGCGCGGCGACGGCTCGGCGGCCGCGCGTTGGTCGCGCCTGTTGCTGCCCTTGTTGCTGCTGCAGGTGGTTTACGGGGCCTTCACCGCGGGGCTCGATGCCGGGCGCATCTACACCACATGGCCGCTGATGAATGGCGCCTTCATGCCGGAGAATGTGCATGCCTTCGGCGACCTGGTGAAGGACCTCACCGACCACCGCGACGGCGTGCAGTTCGTGCACCGCAACCTGGCCTGGCTGGTGGCGGCCGCATGCATCGCCCTGGCCGTGCGTTTCCGCACCGATCCACGGGTGGCCCGGACGGGACCCTGGCTGGTGGCGGCCGTGCTCCTGCAGTTCGTGCTCGGGGTGGCCACCCTGCTCACCACCGTGCAGATCGCCCTGGGGGTGCTGCACCAGCTGGGTGCCCTGTTACTGTTGAGCGTGCTGCTGCACCTGCTCCACGCCACCGGCAGGGCCGTTCCAATGGAGGCTGCCGATGAAGTGGCGCATGTCGGCCCGGATCCGGTCGGTCACCGGCGCCAGTGAGTCGGCATTGGGCCGGGCCAGGAAGTACAACGAACCGTAGAGGAAGTGCCTGCTGCTGTCGGTGAGGTAGAACACCATCGGGCTGGCCACATCGCCCTCCACGTCGAAGAGGGTGCCATGCACCCGGGCGCTGTCCCGGTGCACGACCTCGGTGCGGATGCGTGCCGCTTTCAGCTCGTGCTTGCGCTTCAGGATGTGGGCGTCCTCGATCAGCTGGCCCAGGTCGCCGTTCACCGTGCGGTAGGTGAGATGCACGCGGGCTTTGTAGGGACCGTAGTCCAGGTCGCTCCAGCAGCGCTGACCCTCGGCCTGGCGGGGCCGCACCCGCACGGCCGCCGGCACCTCGGCGGTGTAGCAGCCCGCATCGTGCGCCACATAGGCCACGGGCGGCAGATCGATGCGGAAATAACCGTGGGGAAGCGGGCGCGGGTCCGGGGTGCAGCCGGTCCCCAGCCCTAGGGCGGCCGCAACGATGGCCCCCTCACGCCACCCCTTCGTCGCCCACACTGATCTTGACACGGCGTACACGTTTGTTGTCCGAGGACTCCACCACGAAGGTGAGGTTCCGCAGCGACACCCGCTCGCCCTTGAGCGGTATTCGCCCGGTGAGCTCCAGCACGAAGCCGCCCACGGTGCCGCTGTCGCCCCGGTGCTCCTCGAACAGGCGGCCGTCGATGCCCATGATCCGGTACAGGTCGTTCAACGGCGTGCGCCCCTCGAACACCCAGGTGCGGTCGTCCAGCTTGGTGTAGGTCAGCTCCTCGTCGTCGAACTCGTCGGTGATGTCGCCCACGATCTCCTCGAGCACGTCCTCCAGGGTCACCAGGCCGCTGGTGCCCCCGTATTCGTCCACCACGATCGCCAGGTGCATCTTCTGCCGCTGGAACTCCTTGAGCATGTCGTCCAGCTTCTTGGTCTCGGGCACGAAGCACGGCTCGCGCAGGTGGGCCAGCCAGTCCATGTCCGGCTTGTCCAGGTAGGGCAGCACGTCCTTGATGTGAAGCACTCCGATCACGTGGTCCAGGGTGCCCTCGTACACCGGCACCCGGGAGAATCCGCTGCCGATGATGGCGGTGACCAGGTCGGGGAAGCTGAGCGCCTTGTCGAAGGCCACCATGGCCGTGCGCGGGCGCATCACCTCCCGCACCTCCACACGGCCGAACTTCACGATGCCTTTCAGGATCCGCCGTTCCTCGTCGGTGGTGCTGGCCGCCGGGGCCAGTTCCAGCGCATGGCCCAGGCTGTCCACCGAAAGTCCCTTGCCAGCCTTCCGGCGATAGCGCCGTTCCAGGACCGTGCTGCCGCGCATCAACAGTTCATTCACGGGGGTCAGCATCCAGCGCAGGGCGGCGAGGGGTGCGGAAAGGGCGGTGGCCACGCCCAGGGCATGGCCGGTGGCGAAGACCTTGGGCAGCATCTCGCCGAGCAACAGGATCAGGAGGGCGACGCCCAGGACCTGAAGGCCCAGGACCGGCCAGCTCCCCGTACCGTGGGCGGCGAACAGCCGGTCGAGGACCACGGCGCTGAGGACCACCACGCCCATGTTGACGAACGTATTGGTGATGAGGATGGTGGCCAGCAGCCGGCGGGGCCTCGACAACAGGTCGATCACGCGGGCCCCGCTGCGACCGCCCCGCTCACGCAGGTCGCGCAGCTGGGTGGGGTTGAGGCTGAAGAGGGCCACTTCCGCGGCGGACATCGCCGCCGAGCCGATCAACAGCAGGCCGATCGCCGCCCAGGCCGCGGCCATCAGCGGGTCGGGGTGCGGGGTGAACGGGGCAGGCGGTGGCTCCATGGACGGCCCGGGGGCAGGCGGGCTGAGGGGCGCGTTCAGAAGGGCAGGTCGTCCACAACGCCGGGCGCGCTCGCCGCAGCACTATCCACCGGCTCGGCGCTGCCGACCAACGGCGCTGCGGTCGGCGGTCCCTGGCGGTCGGTCGACGGACGGTCCAGCAGGGTCATTTCATCGGCGTGCACCTCCGTGGTGTAGCGGTTGTTGCCGTCGCGGTCCTGCCAGGAACGCGTGCGCAGCTTGCCCTCCACGTACACCTTGCTGCCTTTGCGCAGGTACTTCTCGGTGATCTCCCCCAGCCCCCTCCATGCCACGATGTTGTGCCACTCGGTCTGCTCGCGCTTCTCGCCGGTCTGGCGGTCCTTGAAGGTCTCGCTGGTGGCGATGCGGAAGTTGGCCACGGTGGCGCCGTTCTGCAGGTGGCGCACCTCGGGGTCGGCCCCCAGGTTGCCGATCAGGATCACTTTGTTGACTCCGGACATGTTGGTCTTGTACAGGAGTCCAAAGGTAACCCCGGGCAGGCCGCCGCAGGTGGATCGTGGATAACTGGTGCCGATGGCCTGGCCCCGGTCACTTGCCGGTGCCGCACGGTCGTGGCCTACCTCAAGCGTTGTGCGAGGTAGCGCTCGATGGGCCGTGGTACGGGGTAGCGGATCAGGTGCGGCCCGCTCACGGCGCGCCAATCCGAAGGCGGGGCGAAGGTCCTTGGTGGTGTCACCTCCCAAAAAGTGAGGTGGAGCACCTGGTGGCTCAACACATGACGCACCGGCCCGATATGGCCATGCACCTTCCAGCCCGTCCCCAGCTGGCGCCGCAGGGCGGCCTTGAAGGCGGCGGGGGGGAGCGGGCCCTGCGATTCGATCAGGGGGGGCTCGTGGAGGCCCTGCCAGATGTCCTTGCCGGTGCGTTCGCGCAGCACAAGACCGCCTTCGGTGGCGATGCACAGGTGGTTGAAATGGCGTTCGACCGTTCGGACACGCCCGGCCTTGACCGGCAACCGGTCGATGCGGCCCTGGCGGTGGGCCAGGCAGCGTTGGGCAACGGGGCAGCGGTCGCACCGGGGCACCCGCGGCAAGCATACCACGGCGCCCAGTTCCATGACCGCCTGATTATGATCGCCCGCATGCCCCGGGTCCAGCAATTCGGCGGCCAGTTGGGCGAACGCCTTTCGGCCGACGGTGGTATCGATGGGGCTGTCCATGCCGAAGACGCGTGCCAGCACCCGGTACACATTGCCGTCCACCACCGCTTCAGGCCTGCCGAAGCTGATGGAGGCGATGGCGGCGGCGGTGTAGTCGCCCACGCCTTTCAAGCTCCGGAGGGCGGCAGCCTTGTCGGGGAAGCGGCCGCCGTGGTCGTTCATCACCTGGCGGGCGGCGGCCAGCAGGTTGCGGGCCCGCCTGTAATAGCCCAACCCCTGCCAGGCCTTGAGCACTTCCTGTTCATCGGCCGCCGCCAGCGCGCGTACGGTGGGCCATTGCCGGATGAAGCGCTGGTAGTAGGGCAGGCCCTGGTCCACCCGGGTCTGCTGCAGAAGCACCTCGCTCAGCCAGATGCGATAGGGGTCGCGGGTGCGCCGCCAGGGCAGGTCGCGGTGGCCGCCCGCGTACCAGCCGAGCACGGCCCTGCTGAACCAAGAAAGGCTTGACATCCAAGCACAAAGATGCGTTGCTTGATACGGAAAGAACCCTATCTTTGCGCCCCCAAAAAGTCTGAAGGGATGACGAAGGCAGAACTGGTCGGCATCATCGCCAAGCGCACGGGTGTGGAGCGGAATGCCGTGCTGGCGACCATAGAGGCCTTCATGGAAGAGGTGAAGGCCAGCCTGGAAAAGGGTGAGGACGTGCATCTGCGCGGCTTCGGCAGCTTCGTGGTGAAGCACCGGGCCCAGAAGACCGGCCGGATCCTGAGCCAGAACACCACCATCGTCATCCCTGCCCATGATGTGCCGGCCTTCAAACCGGCGGACGTGTTCACCGACCGGGTGAAGAACCGGTCGGCCAAGGGATGAGGCGTTGGGGCACCGCACACTACCTGGCCCTGGCCGGGGCGTTGGTGGTGGTCGTTCTTTTGATGTTCCTGCCCCGCACACCGGGTGCGGCACCCGTCGGCGAACAGCAGGGTGCCGTGCCGGATGACCTGCAGCGCCGCCTGGATGAGGCGGTGGCCCTGGTGAACGGCCAGGAGCCCATGCAGGGCATCATGCAGCTCCGCCAACTGGCCGAAGAGCATCCCGAGCGGCCCGAGGTGCATTGGCACCTGGGCCTCTTCAGCCTGCAGAGCGGGCAGATGGACAAGGCCGCGGCCCGCTTCCGCAAGGTGGTGGAACTGGACACGGCCGGCACGCTGCCCGAAGCGTGGTCCTTGCTGGGGCAGAGCTACGCATCGATGGACAGCATCCAACCGGCCATCGACGCGTTGACGAGGTACAGGCAATTGACGCCCGATCCCGAAGCCCGCAAGGCCACGGACCAGGCACTGGAAGTATTGAGGAACAAATCAGAAGCACAGGAACATGCCCTGCGGTAAGAAGCGGAAGCGCCACAAGATGGCCACCCACAAGCGCAAGAAGCGCCTGCGGAAGAACCGCCACAAAAAGAAGGTCCGGTAGGACGCTTCAGCTGAGCGCCGGGGCCGTGCCCTGAGCGGCACGCGCCCCTGAGGTGCCGGCTGTGCATATCCCTTAGGATCGTGCCTGAACCACCCACATCCGCATTCCGGTGAGCGTCGACCTGGTCATCCGCTCATCCGTCGGCGAAGTGGCCCTCGCCTTGTTGCGCTCGGTCCCCGGGCGCCAGCATCCGGTGCTCATGGAACTGCACCGTGAACGCACCGAGCGCGGCTTCACGGTGGGCGATGTCCATCTGGCCAAGGTGCGCAAGGTGGCACCGGGCCTCAACGCGGCCTTCGTCGATGTGGGCCACGAGAAGGACGCCTTCCTCCACTACTTCGACCTGGGCCCCCAGTACCGCAACAGCTTCAAGTTCGCCAAGGGTGCCGTCAGCGGCACCGTGACCTCCAGCGACCTCTCGGGCTGGAAGCTCGACCCGGACATCAACAAGGACGGCAAGATCGCCGAGGTGGTCAGCGCCAGCCAGAGCCTGCTGGTGCAGATCGCCAAGGAGCCCATCAGCACCAAGGGCCCGCGCCTCACGGCCGAGGTCACCTTGGCCGGCCGCTACATGGTGCTGGTGCCCTTCATCAACAAGGTGAGCATCTCCTCACGGATCAAGGACGAGCAGGAGCGCAAGCGCCTCAAGGAGCTCATGCAGCGCATTCGGCCCGCCAACCACGGCGTGATCATCCGCACCAACGCCGAGGGCAAGCGTGGCGAGGACCTGGAGGCCGATCTGAAGAACCTGCTCCAGCGCTGGGACACCTGCTTCCACAACCTGCGCAGCGCCATACCCCCCAAACGCGTCCTGGGCGAGATCGACCGCACCAGCGCCGTGCTGCGCGACCTGCTCAACAAGGAGTTCACCAGCATCCATGTCAACGACGAGGCCCTGGCCGACGAGGTGCGCCAGAACCTGGAGCGCATCGCCCCCGAGAAGGCGGGGATCGTGAAGGCGTACAGGGGCAAGCTCGACATCTTCGACCAGTTCGGGGTCAACCGGCAGATCAAGCAGGCTTTCGGCAAGCAGGTGATGCTCCCCAGCGGCGCCTACCTGATCATCGAGAAGACCGAGGCCATGCACGTCATCGATGTGAACAGCGGTGCGCGCAAGGGCGGGAACCAGGACCAGGAGAAGAACGCCCTGGACATCAACATCGAGGCGGCCCGCGAGATCGCCCGTCTGTTGCGTTTGCGCGACATGGGCGGCATCATCGCCATCGACTTCATCGACCTCTACGACGCCAACAACCGGCGCGAGCTCCACAAGGCGCTCAAGGAGGCCATGGCCGACGACAAGGCCAAGCACAACGTGCTGCCGCCCTCACGCTTCGGGGTCATCGAGCTCACCCGCCAGCGGGTGCGGCCCGAGACCGAGATCGACACCACCGAGAGCTGTCCCACCTGTGGCGGCAGCGGCGAGGTGGGCGCCCCCGTGCTGATCATCGACGCCATCGAGAACGCCCTCAACCACCTGCTGGTGGAGAAGGACCTCAGCGGTCTCACCCTCCGCGTGCACCCCTTCATCGCCGCTTACCTCACCAAGGGCCTTCCCAGCATCCGCCACAGGTGGTGGTGGCGCTGGCGGAAATGGGTGAAGGTGGTGGGCGAAGGGTCCAGCCAGTATCTCGACTTCCGGGTGGTGGACGCCACCGGAATGGACCTTCCGGTCTGACCGGGGCCTGCGACGCAAGGCGTAATTTCGCGGCCGCTCCACCCGGATGATCACCAGCGACAAGATCGACGCCCTCCGCGAACGGCTCGACGCCCTCCGGGGCTACCTGGCCATCGAGGACAAGCGTGGCCTCATCCTCGAGGAGGAGAAGTACACGCACGACCCCGATTTCTGGAACGACCAGAAGAAGGCCCAGGCCACCATGAAGAAGATCCGCGAGCTTAAACGCTGGGTGGAGCTCTATCAGGGGGTGAGCCGCGAGCTCGATGACCTGGGGGTGATGTTCGACTTCTTCAAGGCGAAGGAGGTGAGCGAGCAGGAACTGGAGGCCCAGTATGCCAAGGCCTCACAGGCTCTGGAGGAGCTCGAGTTCAAGAACATGCTCAGCGCCGAGGAGGACCCCCTGAGCGCCGTGGTGCAGATCACCAGCGGCGCGGGCGGCACCGAGAGCAACGACTGGGCCCTCATGCTGCTGCGCATGTACCGCATGTGGGCCGAGCGCAACGGCTACACCGTGCGCGTGCTCGACTACCAGGACGGCGAGGCGGCCGGCATCAAGCAGGCCACCATGGAGGTGGATGGCGAGTTCGCCTTCGGCATGCTCAAGGGCGAGAACGGTGTGCACCGCCTGGTGCGCATCAGCCCCTTCGACAGCAACGCCCGCCGCCACACCAGCTTCGTCAGCGTGTACGTGTACCCGCTGGTGGACGAGAGCATCGAGATCGAGATCAACCCGGCGGACATCACCTGGGACACCTTCCGCAGCGGCGGTGCCGGCGGCCAGAACGTGAACAAGGTGGAGACCGGTGTGCGCCTGCGCCACGCCCCCAGCGGCATCATCATCGAGAACACCGAGACCCGCAGCCAGCTGGAGAACAAGAACAAGGCCCTGCAGCTGCTCAAGAGCCAGCTGTACGAGGCCGAGCTGGAACGGCGGCGCAGCAAGCGCAGCGAGATCGAGGCCGGCAAGAAGAAGATCGAATGGGGCAGCCAGATCCGCAACTACGTGCTGCAGCCCTACAAGCTGGTGAAGGACGTGCGCACCGACCACGAGACCAGCAGCGTGGACGACGTGCTCAATGGCGGCATCGATGAGTTCCTCAAGGCCTGGCTGATGCAGCACGGCCAAAGCCAGAAGGTGGCGTGATGCGCAGGGGGCGGTGCAGTGAAGGTCCCGGGCGGTCCGCGCCACCCTCGCACCGGAACGTCCGGGCCCGTACGTTCACCCACCATCCCCTTTGCTCCGCACAAAAGGATGCCTGAGTACACCATCTACCACAACCCCGGCTGTTCCAAGAGCTGCAACGCGCTCCAGGTGCTGCGTGAGCGCGGCATCGAACCCAGGGTGGTGGACTATCTGAGCGAGACCCCGGACATCCCGGAACTGGAGATGCTGGTGATGAAGCTGGGCATCCCGGCCAGGGACCTGGTGCGCAAGAACGAGCCGTTGTTCGAGCGGAGGTACCGGGGCCTCGACCTCAACGAGCATGAATGGATCCGCGTGCTGCACGAGAACCCCGTGCTGATCGAACGGCCCGTGGTCGTTCGTGACCACAAGGCCGTGATCGGGCGGCCGATGGAGATCATCATGGAACTGATCGACAGGAAATGACAAGCATGCGGCTGCCTGCCGCAACACAGCTGTAACATCGAGCCACCGCCTCGACCAAAAAAGAGGAAATGGAATACCGCATCGAGAAAGACACCATGGGCGAGGTGAAAGTGCCCGCCGACAAGTACTGGGGCGCGCAGACCGAGCGCAGCCGCAACAACTTCCGCATCGGCCCGCCGGCCAGCATGAGATCATCCACGCCTTCGCCTATCTGAAGAAGGCCGCGGCCTTGGCCAATACCGAGCTCGGCAAGCTGCCCCAGGAGAAGTGCGACCTGATCGGCAAGGTGTGCGAAGAGATCCTGGACCACAAGCTCGATGACCAGTTCCCGTTGGTGATCTGGCAGACCGGCAGCGGCACCCAGAGCAACATGAACGTGAACGAAGTGGTGGCCAACCGGGCGCACGTACTACAGGGCGGCAAGCTCACCGACACGGACAAGGTGCTCAAGGCCAACGACGACGTGAACAAGAGCCAGAGCAGCAACGACACCTTCCCCACGGCCATGCACATCGCCGCGTACACCGCCACGGTGAAGGTGACCCTGCCGGGCGTGAAGAAACTGCACGCCACACTGTTGAAGAAGAGTGATGAGTTCAAGGACATCGTGAAGACGGGCCGCACCCACTTCATGGACGCCACGCCGCTCACCCTGGGGCAGGAGTTCAGCGGCTACGCGCAACAGCTGGAGAACGGCATCCGTGCGGTGGAGAACGCGCTGGAAATGGTGCGTGAACTGGCCTTGGGCGGCACCGCCGTGGGCACCGGCCTCAACGCACCGGCAGGCTACAGCGTGCTCGTGGCCAAGAAGATCGCCGAGCTCACCGGCCTGCCCTTCATCACTGCGCCCAACAAGTTCGAGGCCCTGGCCGCGCACGATGCCATGGTGGAATTGAGCGGCGCCTTCAAGCGCCTGGCGGTGAGCCTCAACAAGATCGGCAACGACGTGCGCATGCTCAGCAGCGGCCCGCGCAGCGGCATCGGCGAGATCATCATACCGGACAACGAGCCCGGCTCCTCCATCATGCCCGGCAAGGTGAACCCCACCCAGCCCGAGGCCCTCACCATGGTGTGCGCCCAGGTGATCGGCAACGACGTGGCCGTGAACGTCGGCGGCATGCAGGGCCAGTTCGAGCTCAACGTCTTCAAGCCCGTGATCGCCGCCAACGTGCTGCAGAGCGCCCACCTGCTGGGCGATGCCTGCGTGAGCTTCAACGACCACTGCGCCGAAGGCATCAAGCCCAACAAGCCCGTGCTGAAGCAGCACCTGGAGAACTCCCTGATGCTGGTCACCGCGTTGAACACCCACATTGGCTACTACAAGAGCGCGGAGATCGCCAACAAGGCCCACCGCGAAGGCACCACGCTGAAACAAGCGGCGTTGGCCTTGGGCTACGTGAGCGCCGAGGACTTCGACAAGTGGGTGGACCCGGCCAAGATGGTGAGCGGGGGATAGGACCGTATTGAAGGATCTCAAGGAGACCTGGCGTAGGTCGGATCCAAGTACCTTTGATGGTACGATGACGAACAAGCAGTTGAAGATCGCGATCGCGAACGCGGTCGCCAAGGTGCCTGACCAGGCCCCGTGGAGATGCTTCAGCACGTGCTGGAGGCCATAGAGGCATTGGCACAGGCCGACCAGCAGAAACTGGAGCGGATGGACCGCTTCTTGAAGATCATGGAGGAAGACCGGGGATTGCTTGCCCGGCTGGCCCAATGATCGATCGGTCCGAGGCACTGCTCTACCATGAAGAGCTTGTGCGCCGCTTCGGCGGTTCGCATGGTGTGCGGGATGAAGGCATCCTGGATGCAGCACTCCACCGCCCTTATGCAACATTCGGTGGAGTGGACTTGTTTCCCACTCCGGAGGGCAAGGCTGCGGCCATCATGCATGGCATTATCACGGGTCATCCATTCATTGATGGGGCGGATTCAACCAATAAACGCACGGGCTATGCGCTGTCCAGGCTGATCCTTCAGGTCCATGGGCTTGACATCGTGGCTACTGAGGATGAACGGTACGACCTCGTGATCCAAGTGGCCACTGGCAAGTTGGATGCGGATGGCGTGTGCGCCTGGCTGCAGTCCAGGGTGAGACCGTACCCGGGACGGTAGGGAGTTCGGTCCACGCACAGGTACGAGCCGGACGCCGATCAAAGGACCGGACGCAGCTCAACGGGAGATGGCGCGGTCCGTACCTTGGCGATATGTTCACGGAGAAGGCGCTCCAGGAAACTTTTGATGCCGTGGTGACGCGGCGCTCCTATCCCGCGGGCACCGTGCTCATGCGTCCGGGAGATGCCATCACACATGTACCCATTGTAGCGAAGGGCAGCTTGCGCATCCTGGCGCAGGAACCTGACGGCAGGGAGCGCTTCCTCTACCACATCCTGCCGGGCGAAACGTGCTCGCTCTCGCTCACCTGCTGCGAGGCCCGAAAGACCAGTGCGATCCTGGCCGTGGTGGAGGAGGATGCCGAACTGCAGATGGTGCCTGCACGCTATGCCGATGAATGGATGGCCTTTCCCGAATGGCGGCGCTACGTGGGTGCGGCCCAGGCCCAGCGCTTCAGCGAATTGATCGAGACCATCGAGACCCTGGCCTTCCGCCGTATGGACGACCAATTGTGGGACTATTTGGTCAAGCGCGCCCAAGCCACCGGCGACACGGTGCTGAAGGCCACGCACCAGGACATCGCCCAGGAGCTGGGTTCACCGCGGGAGGTGGTCACACGCCTGCTGCAGCAGTTGCAACGCAAGGGGCTGGTCACGCTTTCGCGCGGGGCGGTGAAGGTGCACCTCGCGCATGCGGGTGAGCGCGTGTCAGAGGAACGGCCGTAGCGCCTGTTGCAACTGTTCGGCACTGATCACGCCGCTTTGCCGCCACACCATGGCCCCGTTCTTGAAGATGGCCAGCGTGGGCACGCCGCGCACCTGGTAGGTCTGTGCCGCCGCAGGGTTTTTGTCCACGTCCACCTTCAGCACCACGGCCTGGTCGCCGATGGCGGCCTTGAACTCGTCCAGGATGGGCTTCATCGCCTTGCAGGGGCCGCACCATTCCGCGAAGAAGTCCACCACCACGGGCTTGTCGCCGTTGATCAACTCCTTGAAACCGGGTTTTGCGCTCATCGTGCCTTCACTTCCTCGAAATCCACTTCCTGAACATCCGTACCGGCATTCCTGTTCGCCGCCGGTGCGACACAAGCGGTGCCGCAGCAGCCCACGTTGAACCAGGCCTGAGCGCCGAGCAGCGCGGCCAGGATCCAGGCCACCGCCCCGCCCCCGCGCAATGCGTCCACCAGGAAGAGCAGCGCCAGTGCCGCGCGTAGCAGGCGCATCAGGCCAAAACGCTGCAACCACGCCATTGTCAACCCTTCAAGATGCGGTCCAGGCTGGCCCAGCCACCGCCGTTATAGGCCTCGTAGCCTTCGGACTTCAGCATTGCGACGGCACTGCCGCTGCGGCCGCCGCTGAGGCAGCAGGCGATCACCGGCTTGTCCATGGGCAGCTTCTTCAGCTTGCCGGCCAGCTGGTCCAGCGGGATGTTGATCGATCCCTTCACATGGCCGCCGGCGTATTCACCGGTGGTGCGCACGTCCAGGATGGTGGCGCCTTGGTCCTTGATAGCCTTCAGGTCCACCTTGGGACCCATGCCGAAAAGCGAACGGAACATTCAGTCGGGGGTGTTGGTCCGGTCCGTGGCCGGTTGTTTGGTTTCCTTTTTAAAGGTGTTCACGAGCAGTGCGCCCATCAGGCCGCCGTACAGCGAACTGTTCACCGGGCTGCTGGTGATGGTGCAGCCGTTGGTGCAGCCCCACCAATACCAGTAGGCCCAGCCGACCAAGGCACCCAGCGCGATGCCGAGCAGGGTGAGCAGCCAGGGGCGTTTCATCGTGGATCTTCGTGTTGCGGACAGCAAAGTTCAGTCCTGTGAGGAAGTTGTTCGGTGATGATCCTCACGGAACGGTGTGTGTGGCGAATTCCCGTCAGCAGACCTTGATGATACGCACCTGCCGAACGTTCCTGGGCTCTCCGCCTGATCTTCACGAAGCGATGCCCTAACCCCAGGTCATCCGGTAACAATAGCTGTTGCCTGTGCAGGACGGCCAGGACGTGTACGGTCAGCAGCAGGAACCACCGGGCGTGCAGCAGGCTTGCGACTCAGATGTCTTCTGGTCCACCAGCCCGGGTTTGACCGCCGAAACCGTGATGCTGAAGATGCCGGTGCCTGCAGCCTTGAACGAAGCCAGCTCAGCGCTACCCAGGAAGTTCCGCAGGATATCGTCGGGCACGGTGATGGGCTTGCGCTTCTCCACCTTCACATCGGCGAATCCCAGTCCTTGGATGATACTGAGGTATTCATCTTCCTGTAGCGCCCCCGCCACGCAGCCGGCGTACATCGCGGCGGCCTCTTTCAGTGCGGCGGGCAGTTCGCCATGCAGCACCACGTCGCTGATACTGAAGCGACCGCCGGGCTTCAGCACGCGCAGCACCTCGCTGAAGGCCTGGCGTTTGTCGGGCACCAGATTGAGCACGCAGTTGCTCACCACCACGTCCACCATATTGGCGGATAGTGGCAAGGGCACCTCTAATAACCTGTGAGCAACTTTCGGCTTCGGGATCTTGACAGATCAGAGCGGGGCGGATCTCTTTGGAGGCATGAAGCACCAACCGCATA
>JACTMO010000074.1 GCA_014584605.1 Bacteroidota bacterium
GGACAAGCTGCATGTGATCAACCAACCCGATTCGGCCGGGCTCGCCTGCGACATCGTGCAGCATGGCATCACCCTGCCCCGCTACTTCAGCAACTCCCTGCCCAACCACCCCAACTACCACTTGGGTCCCATCGATGGCAGCGTGTGCGACAGCCTGGGGATCAATGCGGGGGTGGCCGAGGGCCGGCTGCAGGCCGGTGTTGCCGTGTACCCCAACCCGGGCACGAGTGCCTTCACGCTGAGCTATCCGGCACAAGCCCTTGCGGGCGAGCTGGAGGTGCGCGACCTGTCCGGCCGCTTGGTGCTGCGCGAGCGGCTGCCGCCTTGGAGCCAGTTACACCGCGTGGCGTTGAACGAGGCGGCGGGCCTGTACCAATGCAGGTTATCTTGGGGCGGACAAAGCGCGGCGGTGCGCGTCATGATCGGGCCATGAAAAAACGAATGTTCCTCTTCGTACTGCTCTTGTTCCCGTTGGTGGCCATTGGGCAGAAGCCCGCTTCCCCGGCCGACGGAGAACCGGTCCAGGTCCCTGCGTTGAACGCCACCACCCGGGCGGTGCTTTTGGCCAACCGCCCGGCGCGGTTCACCGAAGCGGAGTGGCTCCAGATGATGGAGAAGGACGTGAACCGGAGCCTGTACCCGTTGCGGGTCACCCGGGCCATGCTGGATACCTTGGATGCGAAGGCGCTGGACGGGCGTTTCCAGTACGTCCTGGCGAACGAGGCATGGGGTCAGTGAAGCGGTGGGCTTCCTTTGCCCGGAGAGATCGGCCATGAAGATCAAGGAGCTCATCAACGCCCTGGAGGACTGGGCCCCCCGGAGCCTTCAGGAGGACTACGACAACAGCGGCCTGCACACGGGCGATCCCGAGGCCGAGGTGCGTGCGGCGCTGGTCTGCCTCGATTGCACCGAGCGGGTGGTGGAGGAGGCGGCGGCCAAGGGCTGCGGCCTCATCATCAGCCATCACCCGGTCATCTTCCGCGGGCTGAAGAGCCTGGTGCCCGATGGTCCGGTGGTGCGCACCCTGCTGGCCGCCATTCGGAACAACATCGCCCTGTACGCCATCCACACCAACTTGGACAACGTGAGCGATGGCGTGAACGGGGAGGTGGCCACCCGGCTGGGGCTCACCGGGCTGCGGGTGCTGGCGCCCAAGGCGGGCCAGCTGGCCAAGCTGGTGGTCTTCGTGCCGCACGCCCATGCCGGTGCGGTGCGCGACGCGCTTTTCGCGGCTGGTGCGGGGCGGCTCGGCGCATACGACGAGTGCAGTTTCAACCTGGAGGGGCAGGGCAGCTTCAGGCCGGGGCAGGGGAGCAACGCGTTCGTGGGCTGGCGCGGAGAACGGCACCTGGAGCCCGAGACCCGGGTGGAGGTGCTGGTCCCGCGGGCAAGGGAGGGCACCGTGGTGGCGGCCATGCGGGCCGCCCATCCGTACGAGGAGGTCGCCTTCGACCTGGTGCCCCTGGCCAACACCCACGACGGCATCGGCAGCGGGCTGGTGGGGGAGTGGAGCCAGGCGATGGCCGAAGCCGACTTTCTGGCGCGGGCCCGGACGGTGTTCGGGCAGCGCGTGCTGCGCCATTCCCCGCTCACCGGTCGGCCGGTGCGTCGGGTGGCTGTTTGCGGCGGGGCCGGCGCCTTCCTCATCGGCAGGGCCATGGCCGCCGGAGCCGATGCCTACATCACGGCCGACCTCAAGTACCACGACTATTTCCAGGCCGATGGGCGCTTGCTGCTGACCGATGTGGGGCACTACGGCAGCGAACAGTTCACCATGGGGCTGATCCAGCGCAGGTTAGGGGAAGTTTTCCCTACCTTTGCCGTCCGTTTGACGGAAACCGTCACCGACCCCATCCACTATTCATGACCATGGCCAAGACCGACGTGAAGACCACGGCGAAGAGCGAAGGCACGGCTGCCGCCAAGAACGGCGCGGCCCGTGCGACGCCTGCCGCCGGCAAGGCGGAGATCACCGTTGCGGAGAAGTTGGTGGACCTGTATCGCATGCAGGTCATCGACGCCCAGGTGGACCGCATCCGCACCCAGCGGGGCGAGCTGCCCCTGGAGGTGCAGGACCTGGAGGACGAGGTGGCCGGGCTGAACACGCGCCTGGGCAAGCTGGAGGAGGAGCTCAAGGAGCTGGAGAACAACGTGGCCGACCGGCAGAACATGATCAAGGACGCCAAGGCGTCGATCAAGAAGTACGAGGCGCAGCAGAGCAAGGTGCGCAACAACCGCGAGTACGACAGCCTCAGCAAGGAGATCGAGTTCCAGAACCTGGAGATCCAGCTGGCCGAGAAGCGCATCAAGGAGACCAAGGCGCAGATCGATGCCAAGAAGCTGGTGGTGGCCGACAGCGCGGCCCTGGTGAAGGAGCGCCAGAAGGACCTGGACCACAAGAAGAAGGAGCTTGACGAGATCATCGCCGAGACCGAGAAGGACGAGAAGGCGCTGCTGAAGAAGGCCGCCGAGGTGGCCGGGCATGTGGAGGAGCGCCTGCTGAGCGCCTACCGCCGGATCCGGGGCAACGCCCGCAACGGCCTGGCGGTGGTGCCCGTGGAGCGCGGCAGCTGCGGGGGCTGTTTCAACAGCATCCCGCCCCAGCGGCAGCTGGACATCAGCAGCCACAAGAAGCTCATCGTGTGCGAGCACTGCGGGCGCATCCTGGTGGATGACTACGTGGTGGGGCGCGTGAAGGAGGGCCAGTAGGTCCCCGCCGGTACGCATTCGGAAGGGCCGCCCGCGGGCGGCCCTTCGTGTTCCCGGTCAGGGCCGGAAGGCCACGGTGAACAGGGCGCGGTAGGCGATCCGTTCCTCGCGCACCGGTTCCAGCAGCGCGGGGTCGTACAGGCTGTAGCCGCCGGTGCTGCGGTCGCAGGCCAGGGCCAGGTCGAACGAGAGGCGTGCCCCCCGGAAGCCGCCGCCCAGCGAATACCGTGTCCGCCCCTCGCCGTGCCGCAGGTCGCCCGCGGTGAAGGGGTCCGTCCAGTGGGCGAAGCCGCCGCGCAGGAAGGCCGGCCCCAGCCGCCACTCGGTGCCGACGCGGACGGCATGCACCCCGCGCACCACCTGGCCGATGGTGCGGTTCTCCAGGGCGAAGTCGTAGCTGTCCGACAGGGCGTTGGCCCGGCGCAGCCGCGTGGACCGCTGGTCGCAGTACTCGTAGTCCGCGCTGATGGCCCCGCGGCGTCCCACGATGGCGGCCACCGACAGCAGCGCCCGCCAGGGGCCCTGCACACGGTACTGGAAGCTGCCGTCCGGACTGTCGTAGCTGTAGCTGTCGCCCGCGCGGAACCGGGTGGTCATGGTGGTGCTGTACGCGTCGGTCATCCAGAAATACGACGGGCTGTGCACCGCAGCGCCGATGCGCAGGTGGTCGCCCACGCGGCCCAGCACGCCGAACTTCAGGTCCACCCCGCTGCCGCGCATCACCAGCCGCTCCTCGTAGGTGAACCGGTCCAGCGAGTCGGTGGCCGCGAGCATGGTCTCGTCGTGCTTCGTCAACCGTTCGTAGCGGCTGCCGAGCACGCCCAGGGCGCCGCCGATGAAGAGCCGGTCGTCCAGGCCGGCCGAGTAGTGGAACGCGGTGTTCGTGTTGGCCCCGGCCGTGCTGATGGTGTGGTCCTGCCGGGTGGGCCCCAGGCCCGAACCGCCGCCATAGATGCCGTAGGCCATGGGGTCGCCCGCCAGCGTGTCGATGGCGAAGGTCTGCCAGGCCAGGTCGGCCGTGAAGGGGTAGGCGCTTTCCAGTTCATCGAACCGGGTTCCGTTGGCCTCATCGACGAACGGCTGGAGCAGGGTGGAGGGCAGGTGCTCGCCGCGGGCCGTCCGTTCCCAGTGGTGGCTCGCCGTGCGGTCGAACACCACGCCGAAGCTGCGGCTCTTCCAACGGCTCTTGTCGCTGGTGGTGTGCAGCACCATGGCCAGGTTGCTGAAATGGGCACGCTGGTCGGTGTTGGAGGTGCCCAGGCCCAGCAGGGTGGCGCGGGCATCGTTCACCTCCAGCGCCGGGGTGGCCGAGAACTCGCTGGTGGCGTACAGGGCCATCCCCGCCGGGTTGATCCACAGCGCGCCGGGATCGGCGCCCAGCGCGCCGAAGGCGCCGCCCAGCCCCAGGCTGCGGGCGGTGCCCTCCGGCTGGGCGGACACGATGCGCAGCGCGTCATCCTCGTTCTGGGCGTGCAGCGCCGACGGGGTGGCGAGCGCCAGGAGGGCAAGGCAGGGGCCGTGCGGTGCGAGGCCGCGCAGGAGGGTGCGTGGCGTCATGGCTCAGCGACGTCCACCGCCCGACCGGGACGGCGCGGGTGAGGAGAGGCTGCCGCCCCGCGTACCCCGGTCGAAGCTGTCGCGTGCGGGGGACGGGTCGGGTGCGGGCCGGGTGGCCGGTTCATGCCTGCCGGGGCGGTCGTGCGTTCCGAAGCGTGCGGGGCGGTCCATGCCGCTTGGCCGCACCTGGGGCCGTGCGCCGGGTGCCGCTGGTGCCGGGGATGCGGTGTGCGTGGTGCGGTGTTCCTGGCGGGCGTACCGTTCGGGCTGCCCCAGCAGCCCCACCGGATCGCGGGCCGGAGCCCGGTTGCCGCCGGTGACCGCACCACCACCGCCCAGGCTGCCGCGGTGGGCCACCACGCTGCGATGGCTGCCCGTGCCGTCCCAGATGATCACGGGTTGGTAGCAGCTCCAGCAATTCCCGTAGTAGCCCGTGTAGGGCCCCCAGCCGCTGTTCCAGCCGTAGTTCCAGCCGTAGGACGGGCAGCTCCAGCAGGAGCCCCAACCGCTGTTCCATCCCCAACCGCTGTTCCATCCCCACGCGCCGTAGCCGCTCTGCCAGCTGTTGTTCCAGTACGGATCGTTCCACCCCGGCGAGCCCCAGGAGCCGCCCATGCCCCACCCGTTGCCCCAGGTGCCCACGCCCATGCCGAACCCGAACCGCCCGTAGTTGTAGTAGTACGGATCGTTGTAGGTCATGTCGTAATAGCCGCGCGGATCGGTGTACTGCTGGCTCTCCCCGGCATCGTAGTAGTCTTCCTGTGCGGTCTTGGGGGCCTCCGGTGCCGGTACCGGGTCCGGTGCGCTCTCCGGTGCGGCGGCCACCGCCACCGGGGCGTCCGTCGGTCGGTCATACACCCCATCGTGCGTGGCGGTGGTCTCCAGCATGCTTCCGCAGGCGGGCAGCAGCAGGGCGAACAACGAGGCCGGCAGTGCGGTGCGCAGGGTATGTCGGAGGGTGTCCATGGCGAATGGATGAAGCCCGGAAGGGCGGTTTCGTTGCTGTACTTTTGGCCGCTTCACCGACATCAAAAATAATACCACCGGGCGGCTCTCATGGCGGACATTCTGACGAAGCGTGCGGACGACCACGCGCAATGGTACAACGACCTGGTGCTGAAGGCCGACATGGCCGAGCACAGCGACGTGCGGGGCTGCATGGTGATCAAGCCGCACGGCTACGCCATCTGGGAGAAGATGCAGCGCGCGCTGGACGGCATGTTCAAGGACACCGGCCACGTGAACGCCTACTTCCCGTTGTTCATCCCCAAGAGCTACCTGGCCAAGGAGGCGAGCCACGTGGAGGGCTTCGCCAAGGAGTGCGCCGTGGTGACGCACTACCGCCTGAAGAGCGACCCCGAGCACGGTGTGGTGGTGGACCCCGAGGCGAAGCTGGAGGAGGAGCTCATCGTGCGGCCCACCAGCGAGACCATCATCTGGAACACCTACCGGGGCTGGATCAAGAGCTACCGCGACCTGCCGCTGCTGATCAACCAGTGGGCCAATGTGGTGCGCTGGGAGATGCGCACGCGGCTGTTTCTGCGCACGGCCGAGTTCCTGTGGCAGGAGGGCCATACGGCCCATGCCACGAAGCAGGAGGCCATCGCGGAGACCGAGCGCATGCTGGAGGTGTACCGCCGGTTCGCCGAGGAATGGCTCGCCATCCCGGTTATCAAGGGCATCAAGTCGGCCAGCGAGCGGTTCGCGGGCGCCGAGGAGACCTATTGCATCGAGGCCATGATGCAGGACGGCAAGGCCCTGCAGGCGGGCACCTCGCACTTCCTGGGGCAGAACTTCGCCAGGGCCTTCGACGTGCTGTTCACCAACAAGGAGAACCGGCAGGAGCATGTCTGGGCCACCAGCTGGGGGGTGAGCACCCGCCTGATGGGCGCCTTGATCATGACCCACAGCGACGACAACGGCCTGGTGCTGCCCCCGAAGCTGGCGCCCGTGCAGGTGGTGATCGTGCCCATCGCCAGGAGCGCGGAGCAGTTGGAGGCGCTGCGGGCCTACGTGGGGCCGATGATCGAAGGCATGCGGGCCCGGGGCATCAGCGTGAAGCTCGACGACGACGACACCAAGAAGCCGGGATGGAAGTTCGCCGAGCACGAGCTCAAGGGCGTGCCGGTGCGGATCGCCGCCGGCCCGCGCGACATGGAGAACGGCACGGTGGAAGTGGCCCGCAGGGACACCCTGGAGAAGCAGGTGATGCAGGCCACCGACATCGCCGAGAAGGTGGAGCACCTGCTGGCCGCCATCCAGGACAACCTGTACCAGAAGGCGCTGGCCATGCGCGAGCGGTACACCCGGGCGGTGGACACCTACGAGGAGTTCAAGGCGGCCATCGAGGAGGGCGGCTTCATCCTGGCGCACTGGGATGGTAGCGCCGAGACCGAGGCGCGCGTGAAGGAGGAGACCAAGGCCACCATCCGCTGCATCCCCCTGGACGGGGAGGCGGTCCCGGGCAGTTGCATGGTCACCGGCCGCCCGAGCCCCCGCCGCGTCCTCTTCGCACGTGCCTACTGATGAGCCCCCGCAAAGCCACCCCCCCCGCCGAGCCGGCACCCGCCCCGGGACCGCGCGACCTGATCCTGCGGATGCTGCAGCACAAGAGCGGCATGAAGCAGGACGTGTACCAGAACATCCAGGCCCTCTTCGCCCAGCTCAAGGAGGTGCTGCTCGAAGTGGCCGAGGACCTGGAGCATGAGATGTTGCAGCGCGACAAGCGGGTGAGCGTCCAGTACCGCGACAAGGGGGAGATGGCCTGCGAGCTCCGGGTGGCCGGGGACCTGGTGGTCTTCCACATGCACACCAACGTGTTCCGGCTGGACCAGGGGCACAGCCTGTGGAAGACCAGCTACCTGGAGGAGGATGAGCAGCGCGGCTACTTCGGGGTCATCAACGTGTACAACTTCCTGAGCGATTCCTTCAAGTACAACCGGGAGCGCGACATCGGTTACATGGTGAGCCGCATCTTCCTCAACAAGGAGGGCCACTTCTTCGTGCAGGGCAAGCGCCAGCTGGGCTTTTTGTACAACGACCTGGCGGGCAACCGCATGGACCGCGAACTGCTCCGGCAGGTCGTGTACTCCACCATCATCTATGTGCTCGATTTCGACCTGCTGAGCCCACCGTACGACCAGGTGAACCAGGTGACGGTGAGCGAGATGAACGAGCTGAACGCGGGCCTGCAGCTCACCACCGGCAAGCGCCTGGGGTTCCGGTTCCAGGCGGACGTGGACGACCTCACCTGATTTGGCGGCGATCGCTCCGAGCATTACTTTTGCCCGCCCTTTCGGGATCCCCATCCGAAAGGGTTGACATCGCGGCCCGTTCGTCTAGGGGTTAGGACGCGTCCCTTTCACGGATGAAACAGGGGTTCGATTCCCCTACGGGCTACACGGGAACCGCCGGGACCTTTGCAACAGCAAGGGTTTCCGGCGGTTCGCCTTTTACGGGCATCGATCCGGGCATCGGTCGGGGCTGCTCTTCCCAGCCATGCAGCGCCGGGTGAACATGGGCCCGTGGTCCCAAAGACTTGGTCCGATCAACGGTCCGTACTATCTTCAACCGTTGAACCCCAAAGTACCAAGACCATGGAACGAACCTTACCCGTGCTTCTTCTTGCGGTCGCCGCCCAGGTGGCCACCGGTCAGGTGATCGTGAACGAGGACTTCGAGTCCTACACCGCAGGCTCCACCATCGCGGCCTCCAACCCGGCGCAATGGTCCACCTGGAGCGGTGGCGTGGTGGCCGAGGATGCCACCATCTCCAGCGCCTATGCGAGCAGCGGCACCCAGAGCATCGCCGTGGTGCAGACCGTTGCGGCCGGCGGCCCGGTGGATTGCCTGCTGCTGCTGGGCGATTCTTCCAGCGGCAGCTATGCCCTCAATTGGATGATGTACATCCCCGCAGGCAAGGGGGGCTACTTCAACATCCAGCATGTGGAGAGCCCGCCGGGCACCGAGTTCGCGGCGGAGTTCGTCTTCCGGCTGAACGGTACGGTCCTGGTCACGGCCGATGGCGATACCACTTCAGCGCCCTACCCGCACGACCAGTGGTTCCTGGTGGACATGACCTTCCAACTGGACGGCACGACCCCGACGGCCAACTTCAGCATCGACCAGACACCGGTGCATTCCTGGGCCTTCAACACCCAGACCGACGGTACGGCGGGCACCAATGCGCTCGGTTCGATCGACTTCTTCGCGTATGCGGGCTCCAGTGCTGCGGACGGGGAGTATTACGTGGACGATGTGCAGTACGAGAAGGTCAACACCAGCAATGTGTCGGAGCTTTCCATGGCCGATGTGCGGACCTACCCGAACCCCGTGTCCGACCGGTTGTGGGTGGAGCTGCCGACCCAGGGTCAGCCCCTGCAGATGCTGCTCTGCGATGCCACGGGCAAGGCGATCGAGGCTCGGCGCCCCGAGGTCGTGCCGGGTGGCGGCTGTACGTCCATGGATATGAGCGCCCTTCCGGCCGGGGTGTACGGTCTGTGGATCTCCGACGGTACGCATGCGACCACGCGGCGCATTGTGCGGAGGTGACGGGAGCCCATCAAGTGTGGAAGGACGGGCGCCGCCACGGCGCCCGTCCTCTTTTCTCCCGCATCATCCGGCGGCGCCCGCAGCCCGGTGGGTTCGGGTGCAAGGACGTGGGCCAGCCCAAGCGCCCACCCCGTCATGCACGGGGCCCGGTTGATCCAGGGGGAACGGGGTGCAACCTTGGCACGGCTCCGCGCGTATCTTTGGCGCTTGTCCGTCAAGGACTTGCCTTCCGCGGCAGGCGTCGGTGCCCGCAGCGGGAAGGTGGTCCGCGGTATAACGCGAACGCATGAAGGTGTTCAAGGGGAAGGGATGGGGGCTGCTGATGGCCCTGCTGTTGCTGACGGGTTGCGTGGGGGGGCGCCGCAACATCAACTACCTCCAGGACGGGTCGTTGACCCCCGGTTCAGCCAAGCTCTTCGAGAACCGCAAGTTCGAGTACCGGATCCAGGTGAACGATGTGCTCAGCATCCGTGTACTGGGGCTCGACGAGGCGACGCACCGCTTCTTCAACGTGGAGAGCCAGAACGGTTTCCAGGGGGTGAACGACGCGGCGCTGTACGTCAATGGCTTCTCTGTGGACAAGAACGGCCAGGTGCAGCTGCCCACGGTGGGCCGCATCAAGGTGCAGGGGCTCACGGTGGGCGAGGCGCAGGACCTGGTGCAGCGCAAGATCAACGAGTATTTCACCAACGCCACGGTGATCCTCAAACTGGTGAGCTTCCGGGTGAGCGTGCTGGGCGATGTGCGCAACCCGGGCATGTACTTCATCTACAACAACCAGATCACCATCCTGGACGCGCTGGCCATGGCGGGCGGTCCGAACGAATACGGGGACAAGCGCAAGGTGACGCTGATGCGGCAGAGCGACCGGGGGGTGCAGGCGCTGTACGTGGACCTGTCCAACACCGAGGTGCTGGCCAGTGAGTACTACTACCTGCTGCCGAACGACGTGGTGTACGTTCCCACGCTGAAGGCCCGTGCGGGCCGGATGAACCTGGAGCTGCTCTCGGTGCTGTTCGGCGCCATCAGCTCGCTGGCCCTGGTGGCCAATGTGTTCATCCTCAACCAGAAGAACTGATGGCCTCGCAGAGCGGTACGGCGGACACCATCGACCTGCGGGCCATCTTCCGCAAGCTGGCGGCCAAGTGGTGGCTCTTCCTCATCACCATGGGCATCTCCGGGGCCGGGGCCGTGGCCTACCTGAAGACCACCCCGAAGCAGTTCCTGGTCAGCGCCACCATGCTCATGGGCGAGAAGAGCCGCAACAGCTTCGGAGGCGGGCAGGACGAGTTCCTCAAGGGCATGTCCTTCCTGCGGAGCGGCGGTGACATCGAGGACCATATCGCGATCCTCACCTCGCGCACCAACGTGGAGAAGACGCTCAAGCGCCTGGACTTCGGCATCACCTTCTACGAGGAGCGGCGGTTCCTGAAGCAGGAGCGCTATGACTACCCCCCGTTCAAGATCACGCTGGACACCGCCTCGCTGCAGCTCACGGGCGTGCCCATCCACGTGGCGGTGGACCTGGCCGCCGGCACCTACCGGGTGCGGGCCGAGGGCCGGAACGTGCGCTTGTACAACGTGAAGGCGCAGGAGGTGGTGAGCGAGTTCCTGGAGAAGGTGGACATCGACCAGACGACGCGGGTGGGCGAGCCCTTCGTGGGCGAGAAGCTGAGCTTCCGCATTGAGTTCCCGGAGGACCGGCGCTACGACCCGGAGAGCGACTACTACTTCTACATCAACAGCCTGGACGGCCTCACCAAGCTGTACAAGGGCATCACCTTCGCCGAACCGGCGAGCGACAACAGCAACATCGTGCAGTTGAGCGTGGTGGGCGAGGTGGTGAGCAAGGGCCGCAACTACCTGAACAAGTTGATGGAGACCTACATCGAGGGCGAGCTGTACAAGCAGCAGCAGAAGGGTCTCAAGACGATCAACTTCATCGACAACCAGATCGGCACGGTGAGCGACTCGTTGCGGCAGGTGGAGAGCAGCATGGAGAGCTTCCGGGGCAGCAGCGGCGGCATGATGAGCGCGGGCACCACCAGCGATGCGCTGTTCCAGGAACGTTCGCGACTGGAGGATGAGCGCAGTGCGGTGATGCAGAAGCGGCAGTACTGCCTCACCATCCTCAGCAAGCTGCGCAGCGCCGAGGACTTCCGCAACGTGGCGGCCCCGAGCAGCTCGGGCATCGACGACCCCGTGCTCAACAACCTGGTGATCCAGCTCACCCAGCTTTACGCCGACCTGGCCGCGCAGAACCTGAGCACCGTGCGCAGCAACCCGACCATCATCGCGATGGAGCGGAAGATCCAGAACATCAAGGGCTCGTTGATCGAGACCGCGGAGGGCCTGGTGAGCCAGGCCGACATCAGCATCGCCGAGCTGAACCGACGGCTGGGCTCGATCAACTACCAGTTCAACCAGCTGCCCGAGAACGAGCGCCGCCTGGTGAACATCGAGCGCAAGTTCAAGCTGAGCGACAACCTGTACAACTACCTGATGGAGAAGCGCGCCGAGGCGGGCATCGCCATCGCCAGCGACCAGGTGGACAAGAGCGTGGTGGACGACGCGCGCATGGCCGGTTTCGGCCCGGTGGCGCCCGACAAGAAGACCGTGCTCGGGGGGGCCATGCTGCTGGGCCTGCTGCTGCCCCTGGGCTTCATCCTGATCCGCGACTTCCTCAACGACCGGATCGAGCACCTGGACGAGCTCAAGCGCGTGAGCCCGATCCCCGTGCTGGCCACGATCCCCGGCGGCAAGCGCAAGCGCGTGCTGCCCAGCGAGCCCAAGTCGCTGCTCGCCGAGGCCTTCCGCACGGCGCGGATCAACCTGCAATACCTCAACGCCGACGCGGCGCGCCAGGTGATCGGCTTCACCTCCAGCACCAGCGGCGAGGGCAAGACCTTCTGTGCCGTGAACCTCGCCAGTGTGATGGCCATGAGCGGTCAGCGCACCATCCTCATCGATGCCGACATGCGGCGACCGCGCCTGGAGGAGACCCTGGAGCTGAAGCCCGGCCCCGGCCTGAGCAACTACCTGATCGGCGAATGCACCCTGGATGCCATGATCAGGCGCAGCGACGTCGAGGGCCTGGACGTGATCACGGCCGGCCCCGTACCGCCCAACCCGCTTGAACTGGTGGAGATGCCGCGCCTGGCCGAACTGTTCCAGCAACTGCGGTCGCGCTACGACCAGGTGATCGTGGACGCCTCGCCCATGGGGCTGGTGAGCGAGTACGTGATCCTGGCCCGTCAGATCGACGTCACCCTGTACGTGGTGCGCCAGAACCGCACCCACCGCAAGGCGCTGCGCATCATCAACGAGATGTACACCGAGCGCAAGGTGGGCCGCGTGGACCTGCTGCTCAACGATGTCAAGGCCGGTGAGGGCTACGGCGACGGCTACGGCTACTACACCAAATAGGCCCGACGGACGCATGCTGCGCACCGAGGGGTTCCGCAAGTACCTGGGCAACACCTCCTGGCTGTTCGGCGAGCAGGTGGTCCGGCTGGTGGTGGTGCTGGTCACGGGCATCTACGTGGCCCGCTACCTGGGCGATTCGCTCTTCGGCCAGCTGAACTACGCCACGGGCTTCGTGGGCATGTTCTTCGCCCTGAGCGCCATGGGGGTGGACCAGATCGTGGTGCGCGACCTGGTGCAGCGGCCCGAGCGTCGCGATGAGCTCCTGGGCACGGCCGCCTTCATCAAGCTCGTGGGCGCGATGCTGCTGCTGGCCGTGGTGCTCGTCGCCACCTTCGCCAGGGGCATGGACGCCCTCACCGCCACGCTGGTGGTCATCATCGCCGGTGCCGAGCTGCTGCGTCCGTTCAGCGTGATCGAGCACCATTTCATGGCGCGGGTGCAGGCCAGACGGTCCGTGCAGGTGCAGTTCGTGCAAGTGCTGACCAGTGCCGCCGTCAAGCTCGCCCTCATCGCGATGCAGGCCTCCCTGGTCTGGTTCGCCTGGGTGTACGTGCTCGAGACCTTCGTGCTCGCCGTGGGCTATGCGCTGGCCCTGGCGCGCGACGGCGGCAGCTGGAGGGCCTGGAAGGTGTCGCGCACCACCCTGAAGTACCTGGTGGGCGAGAGCTGGCCGATGCTCGTGTACGGCGTTGCGCTCTATATCCAGGCCAAGATCGACCAGGTGATGATCGGCGACCTGCTGACGGCCACCATGGGGCAGGAGGCCGCCTATGCCGAGGTGGGCCAGTATTCGGTGGCGCTGAAGATGATCGAGGCCATGGGCTTCCTGCCGGTGATCGTGCAGAAGAGCCTGGCCCCGGCCATCACACGGGCCAAGGTGCAGGACCCGGCGCTCTATGCCGACCGGTTGCTGAACCAGTACCGGCTGATGTTCCTGATGTTCCTGCTGACCTCCGTGCCGCTCTACTTCCTGGCCGAGCCCCTCATCATCCTGCTCTACGGCGAGACCTTCGCACCGGCCGGCGCCCTGCTGTCGCTCTTCGCCATCCGCCTGTTCTTCACCAACATGGGCGTGGCCAAGGCCAGCTTCATCACCAACGAGGGCCTTTTCCGTTACTCCCTGCTCACCGCGGTGGTCGGTGCCGGCCTCAACATCGCCATCAACTATTTCCTGATCCCGCCGTTCAAGTCCATCGGCGCCATCTGGGCCACCATCGGTTCGTTCCTCGTCAGCATCTTCCTGCTGGACCTGCTGTTCCCCCGCACCCGGGTGAACCTCCGCTGGATGCTGAAGGGCATGTTCACGTTCTGGCGGTTCCATCGCGCCACCTGAGCCATGGACCGGCACCTCGTCCCCGTCCGACCGAAGCTCTTCGCCGAGCGCTGCTGCCCGCGTTGCGGTGCGGCCGACCCCGAGGCGCTGGGCGTGGTGGTGCCCGGCGTGCATGTGCTGGGCGACTACCGGTGCCGCGCCTGCGGCTACGCCTTCCTGCACGACCTGCCGGTGGGTTTCGCCGTGGACCACGACGTGGCCATCGGACGCGCGGACGGCAGCCTCCACGATGCCCGTGGCGCCGAAGGCTGGGTGTGGGGGCCGCTGCTCGAGGGCTTCCACGCCCCGTCGGACCGCGAAGTGCGCATCGAACGCCGGGTGCTCCGGCCCGCGAAGCGCGTGGTGCTGCTCAACACGCTGGACTTCCTGTACGGCCATGTGCTGCTCAAGCTGTGGAACGCGCAGTACTACCTCGACGCGCACAAGGACCTGGGCCTGGTGCTGATCGTGCCCCGGAGCTTCGCCTGGATGGTGCCCGAGGGAACCGCCGAGGTGTGGGAGGTGGACCTGCGCCTGGGTGAGGCGCACGGGTGGTACCGCGCGATCGACCGCTTCGTGCAGGAGCGGCTCGGGGAGTACGACGAGGTGTACTTCGGCAAGGGGTACGCCCATCCGGACAAGAGCACGATCGACATCGAACGCTTCTGCGGCGTGGCCCCGTTCAACATGGACGATTTCGACCGTGCGCCCCGCCACATCACCTTCGTGCTGCGCGATGACCGCCTGTGGTACTGTTCCCGCGCCGCGCGGACCCTGCACCGGGTGCTGCGCAAGCTCGGGCCCGGAGACCTGGCGGGGCCGTTGTTCATCGCGGCACAGGAACGTCTGGCCAGGGCCACGCTGCGCCGCATCCGCAGGCGTTACCCCGACGTGAAAGCCACCTTCACGGGCCTGGGCGATGCACGCCCCGAACGCGACGGGGTGAGGGACCTGCGCACCCGGCGGATGACGGTGGAGGTGGAGCGGGACTGGTGCCGCACCTATGCCGAGAGCCAGTTCGTGATCGGCGTGCACGGCTCCAACATGCTGCTGCCCACCGTGCTCGCCGGCGGCTGCATCGAGGTGCTGCCCTACGACCGTTACCGCAACATCGTGCAGGACGTGGCCGTGCGCCAGCGCGATGTGATGCAGCTCTTCCTCTATCGTTTCGTGGACGAGTACGCCACGCCGGCCGCCGTGGCCCGGCACGCCGTCTCCATGTTCGCCGACCACCGGGTCTTTCACCGCAACAACCGCATCAACATCTTCTGACCGCGATGTCCGAACCGCAACAGGCCCCGCAGCTGACCGCGCCGGTGCTGCTCATCGCCTTCAACCGGATCGCGCCCACGCGCCAGGTGTTCAACGCCATCCGCGCGGCCCGTCCCACCCGGCTCTATTTCGCCTGCGACGGCCCGCGCGACCAGGCCGAGGCCGTGCGCTGCGAGGAGGTGCGTGCGCTGGCCCGCGAGGTGGACTGGCCCTGCGAGCTGCACGTACGTTTCAACCCGCACAACATGGGCCTGCGCAAGGGGGTCAGCAGTGCCATCGCCTGGTTCTTCGAGCACGAGCCGGAGGGCATCGTGCTGGAGGACGACACGCTGCCGGTGCCCAGCTTCTTCCGCTTCTGCCAGGAGCTGCTGGAGCGCTACCGGAACGATGAGCGGGTCTGGGTGATCATGGGCAACAACCTCATGGACGACTGGCCCGGAGGCACCGACGGCTCGTACTACTTCAGCGCGCACGGCTACGGGGCTCCCTGGGGCTGGGCCAGCTGGCGCCGGGTGTGGGCCCACTACGACGTGGACATGGGGGCCTGGCCGGAGCTCAAGCGCAGCCCGCTGCTGAAGGATTTCTTCCTGGACCGGCGTGAGCAGGAGGACGTGCACAGCATGTTCGACCACGTGCACATGGGCCTCATGAACTCCTGGTCGTACCAGCTGGACATCACGCGCGTGATGAACCATGGGCTGAACATCCTGCCTGCGGTGAACCTGATCCGCAACATCGGCTTCGGGATGGACGGTACGCACACGGTGGACCTGAGCGACCCGCGCAACAAGGACACGGCACGCGACATCGCCCTTCCCCTGCGGCACCCGCGGTTCATGATGCTCGATGCCCGGAGGGACCGCGCGTATTTCCACCGTTACATCGGCAGCACGCCGACATACCGTCTCAAGCGCTCCATCAAGGCCGCACTGGGCGGGCCCCAGGGTCCTGTCCTGAAGGCCCTCTCGGCCATCAAGGCTAAGTTAGGCGGGCGATAGGCCCACGCCGGATGATCCGCAAGCGCGACCTGGTCGACCTGCTGTTCCTGCTCGGCTTCGCCGTTTACGGGTTCGGCAACTACGTCGGCATGAAGCAGGGTCTGTCCAAGGGCCTCATCGTGTCCACGCTGCCCTTCCTGTGCATCGTGCTGTTCTACCTCATCGATGCGGTGTACCGCCAGCGTGTGCGCTACATGCTTTCGGGCACCTACTGGCTCTGCCTGCTGTACATCATCACCCTGGCCGTGTCGATGGTGGTGGGCCTGCGCGGGGGCATCCCGGGCCTCAATGCGGGCAATGTGCTGTTGTCCATCCTGCTCTTCACCCTGCCCTTCCACGCGGCGGTGGTGGTGCAGTTCTACCATCGCGACGATGACGGGTTCGACTATGCCATGCTGCTCCTGCGCGCGCTAGGCCTGTTGATCCTGATCAATGTCCTGGGGTATGCCGCCGGCGTGCGCTCGTTCGGGCACAGCTTCGAGGGCCGGGCCAACTTCCCCTTCATCCGCGGCATCTACACCGGGGCCCACGTGCTCTCGGTGATCACCCTCATGCTGCTCTTCCATCTGCGCGACTTCGCCCGGCGGCCCGTCGCGGTCACCCTGGTCATCGGGGCCGTGCTGCTGAACCTGGCCATGATGGTGAGCATCAACAGCCGCCTGTCCTTGATGATCTTCCTGCTGCTGGCCATCCTGTTCCTCACCCGGGCGATCAAGGTGGCGCGGGGCCTCTACACCATCTCGCTCTTCACCATGCCGCTGCTGCTGAGCTTCTCGTTGCTCGTGTACCAGGTGCTGAGCCTGCCCTTCTTCCAGGCCATCCTGCAACGGGTGAGCAAGGAGGACGTGACCACCTTCAACGGGCGCAGCTACATCTGGAACGCCGTGGCGGACTGGGCCTGGAACGACCGCACCGGCCTGCTCTTCGGCAACGGCTACAAGGGCCACTACAAGCTGCACATGCTCGATTTCGTGGCCCGCCTCTGGGGCGAGGATCACGCGTACAACCTGCATTCCCACAGCACCTTCACCGAAGTGGTGGTCGCCCAGGGCGTGTTCGGCGTGGTCCTGCTCTACCTCATTCTCTGGCGCGGCTTCAGGCACTACCGGAACGAGTACCTGATGCGTACGGACCAGGCGCCCCTCTTCGCCGGCCTGGTGTACATCCTCTTCATCTGGCAGATCGACATCTTCTGTTACGGCGTGGACATCGGGCACGCCATCCTGTTCTGCATGATGGCGCCGCTGGCGTTGCGCCCCGATGCGATCACCCGCCGCAAACGATCGTTGGAAGGCGCATGGATGCAATGAACGCACCCCTGGAAGGAGGTCTTCGGACACGTGGTGCGGCCCCACCGGCCGGTACGCCGCTGGTGAGCATCGTCACCGTGGTGTACAACGGCGCCGCGACCCTGGAGCGCACCATCCGCAGTGTGCAGGAACAGGGACATCCGGCCATCGAGCACATCATCGTGGACGGGGGCAGCACCGACGGCACACTGGAGCTGCTGCGGCTTCACGACGACCGCCTCGCCTACTGGGTGAGCGCCAGGGACCGCGGCATCTATGACGCCATGAACAAGGGCGTGGCGCTCTGCACCGGCGAGTGGGTGGGGCTGATCAACGCGGACGACTGGTATGCGGCGGACGCGGTGCAGCAGGTGGTGGCCGCCGTCAGGGACCGGCCCGACATCAACATCGTGCACGGCGACATCCTGGTCCACTATCCGGGCGGGATCAGCAAGGTGAAGCACGCCAGGACGAGCGGCTTTCTGCTGAAGCACTGGGAGATGGTGCTGAACCATCCCTCCTTCTTTGTACGGCGCGGTTACTACGCGGGCCGGCCCTTCGACCCGGAGCTGCGCGTCAGCGGCGACCATCAGTGGACCCTGCGGGCCTGGATGGAGGATCCGCGGCAGTTCCTGTACCTGCCGCGCGTCCTGGCCCACTTCACCGCAGGCGGTGCCAGCATGACGATCCCGCTGCGCAAGGTGTTGCGCGAGGGCGCGCGTGTGAGCCGGTCGGTGGGCATGGGCCCGGTCGGGGTGCTCACCGGCCAGGTGGTGCGCACGGCGTTGTATGTGCCGCAGCTCCTGAAGCTGAGGCTGAACCGGTACCTTGGCCACCGTCGTTGAGCGCACCGAATGGCCAGCGTGTGGAACATCGCCCAGGATTGGGCCGCCAACCGGGGCAACCCCAAGGGGCGGCTGGTGATGCTGATGTTCCGCACCGCACACCTGTTGCGGCAGAGCATGATCACCTTCCTGCTCTTCCTGCCCGGCTTCCTGCTGTACCGGGTCCTTGTGGAGTGGGTGCTGTGCATCGAACTGCCCTGGAAGACGAGGATCGGACCGGGCTTCCGCATCGACCATGGCCAGGGGCTGGTGGTGAACGACCATACCGTGTTCGGTGCGGGCTGCACGGTGCGCAACAGCACCACCATCGGCAACAAGCGTCTGCCCGACGGCACATACAGCGCCAGCCCGCGTTTCGGGGACCGGGTGGACATCGGTGCGAACGCGGTGATCATCGGGCCGGTCGTCGTGGGCGACGATGCGGCGATCGGGGCCGGGGCCGTGGTGGTGAAGGATGTGCCTTCCGGGCATGTCGCCGTGGGCAACCCGGCGCGCATCGTGCCACGCCGGCGCCAGGCCTGAAACGCACGACCCCCGGTCCGGTGGACCAGGGGCCGCGCTCGGTGTATGGCGGGGATATCGTGGTCGGCGTCAGCGCAGCACGAACTTCTGTTCACGCCGGACCGTGCCGTTGTCGATGAGAAGGATGTAGGTGCCGGGGCGTACGTCGGAAGGCAGCTGCAGCGGTCCGGGCATGTGCGCACGGGTGCGCCAGACGATGCGCCCGCTGAGGTCCATCAGGTGCAGGTCCGCCGCGCCCTCGCCATGGAGGTGGATCGTTCCACCGGCCTCGGCCGGGTTGGGATGGGCCAGTGCCGCATCGGGTCCTTCCGTCGTCGAGGGGGCCATGCCCGTGCTGAGCCCGCACAGGATGTCCTCCTCGCGCACCAGCACCACCGAGCGGTAGGGCTGCACCGTGATGGACCCGCTGTGCAGGTCGCCCTGCACATCGCTCCAGCATCCGTCCAGCGAGAAGGTCTGTGCGGTGGGCTGGTCGTTCACCAGCAGTTGCTGACGGTCCAGCGGGTCCAGCGGGGTCACGTCCACGCGGTGAAGCTCCACGTTGTCCAGCCAGTAGGTGCTCTCGGTCCAGTGGTTGGTGAAGGTGCAGTTGCCCTGATCGGTGAGGTCGCTCTGGAAGAACAGGGTGACATCGCGGCGTACGGAGCTGAAGGGGATGAAGCGGCTGGCGACCATCTGTGGACCGGTCTGCTGGGTGAGGCCCTTGAAACCGGCCTTCACCTCGCCCTGCATGTTGCTCTGGATGCTGAAGCGCAGGCGGTACCACTGGCCGTTCTGCACGCTCGCGGTCTGGGTGTGTTTCAGGGTGAACTCGTTGTACGTGTTGTTGTTGGCGAAATGCACCTTGAGGGCGCCGTTGTCCAGCAGGCCGTAGTCGTGGGTGATCTGGCCCTGGGACGGCCAGCCGCTCCAGCCGTTGACGTCGTAGGCGAAGTTGCCGTTGGGCACCAGGTTGGCGCTCAGCACGTCGGTCACCTCATAGGGGCTCATGGTCTTCGGGCTGCGGAACGAGTTGGCGTCCTCGTTCCGTTCAGCCTGCCAGCGTTCCAGGCTGAAGTACTTCATCACGCCCGCATAGGTGTTGAACTGCAGGATGCTGCGGTCGTTGTAGGGGTTGAAGTAGTAGTTGTTGTTGAAGGTGCCGTAGTCCACCCAGTTCGCCGAGTACACATGGTACTGGCGCATGCAGAGCTGGTCCACGCTCAGGGCGTACATCACGTTGCCGGTGTACACATCGTTGAAGGCGGGCACGTGGTAGGGCGCGGTGGCCCCCGGACCGTTGCAGTTGCTGAAGTCGGATATGGAAAGCTGCACCGTGTTGTTGAACAGGACGTTGTCCTTGATCTGGTTGCCGGTGCTCACCATGGTGTGGTCCACGTGGATACCGCTGCCCAGGCAGTTGGCCACCGTATTGTGCTGCACCAGGGTGTTCTTGATGCTGATGTTGCCGAAGTAGATGCCGTGGCAGATGGGCTCGTAGTTGCTGAAGTTCGGGGCCGAGCTCTCCAGGTCGCCGCTGATGTCCATGACGATGTTGTCGCGGATGATCATGCCGTCGGCGTTGTCCAGTGCGATGCCGCCCCCGTCGTTGAGGATGGCCAGGGCATGGACCACGATGTTGCGCTCCACCAGGGCGTCCTGCTCCACCACCATGCCCACATAGCCGATGTTCTCGAAGCGGTTGTCGGCCACCGTCATGCCCTGGCCGGTGAGGCGCAGGCCGAAGTAGCCCCAGTTGTTCTCCCCCAGTCCGGGTTGCAGGGCCACGTCCTCGAACACGCAGTTGGTCACCGAGCTGTTGTTGTCCATCAGGTACACGCCGGTGGCATAGGTGCGCTGCACGTTCAGGTGGTGGAAGTCCTGGTCGTTACCGGTGCTGAGGATGGCCTGGTGCGTGTCGCTGAAACTGCAGTGGGCGGCCTCCAACTGGGTGGATCCGCTCAGGCGCAGGCTGGCTCCGGTCTGGTGGCGGAAGGCGATGTGCTCCACCAGGATGTGGTGGCGCTGCCAGCTCACCGAGACGCCATGGTCGGTCACGCTCGCTTCCACCAGCTGGGCGTTCGGGTCGGCGTTGTTGGGGCACCACAGGTAGAGCTGTCCGGAGGTCGCATCGTGGAACCACTCCCCGGGCGCGTCCAGCTCGCTGAGCTTGTTGCGCAGGAAGTAGCCCCAATGGTCGTCGCCGATGTTGTTGCCGGTGCTCGTGTGGGTGAGGGCGGTGCCCGTGAACGCGGTCACCCGGGCGGTGTCGTAGCTCCAGTTGGTGGTGCGCATCACCATCGTGCCGCCCGTCCAGTATCCGGCAGGCTGGGTGAGGGCCGCGTCCTGGGTGGTGGTGGCCGTGCCCTGGTCGTTGCGGAGCCAGCCGCTGTTGGGGTACCGCGCCAGGGTCTGCAACTGCCCGTTCACGTACAGGTGCTTCATGGCCTGGGTGAAGGGGGCACGCCACACATTGCCGTTGTGCACCGTCCAGCCCGTCACGGGCACGCTGCCGCTGATCACGGGGTCCGCACCGGTGCCATAGGCGCCGATGGTGATGCGGTTGCCGGCCGAGCCGTTGGCGGATACGGTGAGCTTGCCGCGGTACACGCCTCCGCGCTGAAAGAGCACCTGGTCGCCGGGTTGTAGCTGGCCGGCGATCTGGTTCACGCGGCCGATGGTCTGCCAGGCTTGTGAAGGGCCGGTGCCGCTGTTGGCGTCGTTCCCCGTGGGCGACACGTGGTACGTGGCCGCCGACAGGCGGAGGGCCATCAGCAGGGAGGTGAGCAGGAGGGGGCGTGAGCTGTTGCGCATCATCGGTGGTTCGTTCCGTTGAACCCCGGTTCCGCTGCACCGGTTGGGTTCTTTCGACGGATCCGGGCCCGCCATCCGACGAACGCCCGTTCCGGGCCGCCCGACCGGATACCTTTGGCCGCCGATGACCGGCCGACCCCTTCGCGTGCTCGTCGTGGGCCAGACCCCGCCGCCCTTCGGCGGGCAGGCCGTGATGATCCAGGCCATGCTCGAAGGGCGGTACCGGGACGTGGAACTGCATCACGTGCGCATGGCCTTCTCGGAGGACATGGAGAGCGTGGGCCGGTTCCAGCCGCGCAAGTTGCTCGTGCTCCTCACCACCGTGCTGGCCGTATGGCGCGCCCGCCTGATGAAGCGGACCCCCGTGCTGTACTACCCGCCGGCCGGCCCCAACAAGGTGCCGGTGCTGCGGGACCTGGTGCTGCTGTGCGCGGTGCGCTGGATGTTCCGTCGCACGGTGTTCCACTTCCACGCCAGCGGGGTGTCCGGCTTCGCCCCGCAGCTGCCGGCCGTGCTGCGCCCCCTGTTCCGCATGGCCTACGGTCGCCCCGACCTGGCGATCCGTACGGCGGAACAGAACCCCGATGACGGTGCGGCCCTCGGCGCACACCGCTCCATCGTGGTGCCCAACGGCGTGCCCGATGGGCGCGGCGCGGTGGAGGAGCGCACGGCCGCGCCGGACGAGCCCTTGGTGCTGCTCTTCACCGGCGTGCTGATCGCGGGCAAGGGGGTGATGGTGTTATTGGAGGCCTTCCAGCGTCTGTGCGCCCGTGGGGTGAACGCCCGCCTGGAGCTGATGGGCAAGTGGGGCGACCCGGACTTCCGCGCCGCCTGCGAGGGGTTCATCGCCCGCCACGACCTGCGGGAACGGGTACGCTTCCTCGGCGTGAAACGCGATGCGGAGAAGCTGGCCCATTTCGCCGGCTGCGACATCTTTTGCTTCCCCTCGCACTTCGACGCCGAGAGCTTCGGCCTGGTCCTGGTGGAGGCCATGCAGTTCGCCAAACCGGTGGTGAGCACGCGCTGGCGCGGCATCCCCTCGGTGGTGCAGGAGGGCGTCAACGGCTTCCTGGTGCCCGTGGAGGACCCCGGCTCCGTGGCCGACCGGTTGGCGCGCCTGGCGGCCGATCCCACCCTGCGCCGCAGCATGGGGGAGGCCGGCCGACGCATCTTTGAGGAGCGGTTCACGTTAGAACGCTTCCATCGGCGCATGGAGGAGGCGCTCCTCGGCCTGCGCCCATAGTGCGAACGACCATGCGCGTCCTTGTCACCGGCGGTTCAGGCTTCATCGGCACCAACCTCATGCAGCATCTGCGTGCGTCCGGTGCCGAGGCCCTCAATGTGGACTGGAACCCGCCGTTGGACCCGCAGCATCGCGACACCTGGCGCGAGCTCGACCTCATGGACGGGAAGGCCGTGGCCGAGGCCATGGCCGCCTTCAGGCCCACGCACGTGGTGCATTTGGCCGCCCGCACCGACACCGAGGAACAGAAGGACCTCAACGCCTACATCCAGAACCACGAGGGCACGCGGCTGCTCCTGGCCGCCGTGCGGGCCTGCCCCTCGGTGGAGCGCATCATCGTCACCAGCACCCAGTTCGTCTGCGAGGCCGGGTACCAGCCCAAGGACGACCTCGACTTCAAGCCGTTCACCCTGTACGGCGAGTCCAAACGGCTCACCGAGCTGGCCGTGCGCGAGGCCGGGCTGGGCTGCGCCTGGACCATTATCCGCCCCACCACCATCTGGGGGCCGTGGAGCCTGCGCTACCGCGATGTGATGTTCAAGGTGATGCGCAAGGGGCTCTACTTCCATCCTTCGCGGAGGAAGGTGGTGCGTTCCTACGGGTACGTGGGCAACGTGGTCTGGCAGATCGACCGCATCCTGCGTCTTCCGGCCGAACGGATGAACGGACGGGTGTTCTATGTGGGCGATCCCCCGTTCGACCTGCGCACCTGGGTGGAGGCGGTGTCCCAGGCGCTCACGGGGCGTCCGGTGCGGTACATCCCCACCTGGATGGTGCGCGGCCTGGCCCTCGTCGGCGATGTGCTCAAGGCCGTGGGGCTGCCCTTCCCGATCACCAGCGGCCGCTTCCGCTCGATGACCAGCGATTACATCACCCCGATGGACCGGACGATCGAGGCCCTGGGGCCCGCACCGTTCAGCGTGGAGCAGGGGGTGAAGGCCACCGTGGACTGGTACGATGGCGGCAGCGAACGCATCGCACATCCCGTGCGCAAAGTGGTGGGCCATGGCTGAGCACAACGCGATCATACCGGGGGCCTTGCCCAAGCAGGAGGTCGTGGGGGTGGGCATCACCCTGGGCCCGTTCGCCACCCACGTGGACAGGATGGTCGCCTTGGGAGCGGCCCGGCGTTCCTCGTACGTATGCTGTGTCAACGCCCACATGGCCGTGGAGGCGGCGCGGGACCCCGGTTTTGCCCGGGTGGTGAACGAGGCCGACCTGGCCACGGCCGACGGCATGCCCCTGCTGCGCTGCCTGCAATGGTTCGGTGGCGAACGCCAGGAACGGGTGGCGGGCAACGACCTGATGCCCGCGCTGCTGCGGTGCGCGGCCGAGCAGGGGCTGTCGGTGTACCTGTACGGCGGTCGCGAGGAGGTGTTGCAACGGATCCGCGACCGTGCCGCGCACGAGTTCCCGACCCTGCGCATCGCCGGGATGCACGCCCCGCCGTTCCGTGCCCTGAGCGAGGCGGAACTGCAGGCCGATGCGGACCGCATCAACGCCAGCGGGGCCCATATCGTGATGGTGTCCCTGGGCTGCCCCAAGCAGGAACGGTGGATGGCCGTCATGCGCCCGGCGGTGCATGCCCTGATGATCGGCCTGGGCGGTGCCTTCCTGCTCTATGCCGACGTCGATACCCGGGCGCCCAAGTGGATGCGCGACCTCGCCCTGGAATGGGCCTACCGCCTGGCCTTGGAACCGGGGCGCCTCTGGAAGCGTTACCTGGTCACCAACACCCTCTTCCTGGGCCTGGCCGTTCGGGACGCCTGGCGAAGGGTCGCCGGGGGCGGTACCGGACGCGTGGCCGCCCGGCATGATCTGGCGACACCGACGCGTTGAACGGGGTCCGGCACGCCGCTTGAGGAAAGGAGCGCCACTTCGACGAATTGGATGTTTTCTTCGACAAATCTTGACAAAGGAAGATGCCGGGTTTAGTTTTGACCTCCCCCAACGACCGGCCAGGAAGCGACCGAAGCCGTTATCCGAACGATCGATCTTGATCCGCTCCTGCGCATGGAACTGAACGAACCCGGTAGAACGGCCACCCGTCCGGAGGGCATGGGCGACCTGGCGGCGTTGCTCCGGTCCAAACGGCTGTCCCTGCAACAGGTAGGGTCCGGGTTGAGCAAGGTGCTCACCCTGGAGCCGCTCACCTCGGTGAAGGACCTGATCATCGTGGGTGAGGGACCTGCGGCCGAGGAGATCTTCCAGTACTGCCAGGACCAGACCGTGCGGGGCTACCGGTTCCGCGGGCTCTTCAACGACCAGGAGGTACGCGGCCCTTTGGGTGCCCAGCGGGTGGGTGATGTGGAGGATGCCAAGGTCTTCGCCGTGCAGAACCGCATCGACATCGTGTACTGCGCGCTCCCGGGCACGCGGCGGGCGGACATCACCGACCTGATGGAGTTCTGCGAGCGTAACACCATCCGATTCCGGGTGATCCCCAGCGCGGACAGCTTCATCCCGGTGGTGCAGACCACGGACCTGGAGTTCCACGGCTCGGTGCCGGTGAGCAAGCTGCGGCGCGAGCCCCTGGACATCCGCAGCAACCGGGTCCTGAAGCGCAGTTTCGACGTGCTGTTCTCCGCCCTGGTGATCCTGCTGGTCTTCACCTGGCTTTTCCCCATCCTGGCCGTGCTGGTGAAGCTGTCCTCGCGTGGGCCGGTCTTCTTCCGGCAGCAGCGGCTGGGCCGGGACAACAAGGAGTTCAGTTGTTGGAAGTTCCGCTCCATGCGGATGAACGCCGAGGCGGACACCAAGCAGGCCACCAAGAACGACCCGCGGGTCACCCGGGTGGGCGCCTTCCTGCGCAAGAGCAACCTGGACGAGATGCCCCAGTTCCTCAACGTGCTCATGGGGCAGATGAGCGTGGTGGGCCCGCGGCCGCACCCCCTGCGGCTCAACGACCAGTACCGGGACATCATCGACAAGTACATGGTGCGGCACTTCGTGCGCCCCGGCATCACGGGCTGGGCCCAGGTGAACGGTTTCCGCGGGGAGACGCGCACCCCGGAGCTGATGGAACGGCGTATCGAGCTGGACGTGTGGTACCTGGAGAACTGGAGCTTCGGGCTGGACCTGCGGATCGTGGTGCGGACCGTGACCAACATGCTGCGCAAGGACCCCAACGCCTATTGAAGGCTGCCGGGGCTTGCCGGACCGGTCGGAAGCGCTATATTTGCCGTCCTTTTCAGAGCCTGAACAGCCATGGCAAACCACAAGTCGGCCCTCAAGCGGGTGCGTCAGACCGAGACCCGCAACGAGCGGAACCGCTACCAGCACAAGACCACGCGTAACGCGGTGCGCAAGCTGCGCGGCACCAGCGACCGGAAGGCCGCCGAAGCCCTGCTGCCGGAAGTGAGCGCCATGCTGGACAAGCTGGCCAAGCGCAGCGTGATCCACAAGAACAAGGCGGCCAACCTGAAGTCGTCCCTGGCCACGCACGTGAACAAGCTGAAGTGACCCCTGCGGTCGTCACCCTCCCGGTGAAGGTCCTCCGCAAGGGGACCTTTGCTTTTTTTTAGGCCATGGCCGACGAGCAGAGCCCCACCCCGGTACGCCTCACCATCCGTGAGTGGGCCAAGGACGACCGCCCGCGCGAGCGGCTGCTGCAGTTGGGTGCGGGCGCCCTCAGCGATGCCGAGCTGCTGGCCATCCTCATCCGGACCGGCACCACCGAGGCCAGTGCGCTGGACCTGGCCCGCACCGTGCTGGACCGGGCCGGGAACGACCTGGGCCGGCTGGGACGCATGTCCGTTGGCCAGTTGGTGCGGGTGAAAGGCCTGGGCGAGGCCAAGGCCATCGCCCTGGTGGCCGCCCTCGAGCTTGGCCGCCGGCGCCGCAACTCGGCCCCCGAGGAACGTGTGTGCATCACCACCAGCGCGGTGGCCTTCGATCTGCTGCACCCCCTGATGGCCGACCTGATGCACGAGGAGTTCTGGCTGCTGCTGCTGGACCGCGGTAACGCGGTCCAGGGCAGGGTGCGCGTGAGCCATGGCGGCATGCACGGCACCGTGGCCGACCCCAAGGTGATCTTCCGCGAGGCCATCGACCGCCGCGCCTCGGGCGTGGTGCTGGCCCACAACCACCCCAGCGGGCGCGCCGTGCCCAGCGAGGAGGACATCCGCCTCACACGCAAGCTCGTCGAAGGGGGCCGGCTGCTGGACATCACCGTCCACGACCACCTGATCATCACGGCCACCGGCTACTACAGCTTCGCCGACAACGGGGCGCTCTGACCATGGCCGGCACGCTCGGGATCCTGACGGTGGTGGGGGCCAGGCCCCAGCTGGTGAAGGCCGCGGTGCTCGCCCGCCGCATCGACCAGGCGTACAAGGGTCGGCTGCACCAGCACCTGCTGCACACAGGGCAGCATTACGACCCGGCGCTTTCCGATGTGTTCTTCCAACAGCTGGACCTGCCCGCACCCGAGGTGTCCCTGGGGATCGGGGCCGCACCGGTCACAGTGCAGACCGCGCGCATGCTGGAAGGCATCGCCGGGGCCATCGCGCAGTACCGGCCGCACCTGGTGCTGGTCTTCGGCGACACCACCAGCACCCTGGCGGGTGCGTTGGCCGCCGCGCAGAGCGGGGTGCCCCTGGTCCATGTGGAGGCCGGCTTGCGCGCTTTCGACCGTAGCATGCCCGAAGAGGTCAACCGCATCGTCGCCGACCGCCTATCCACCTGGCTGTTCTGCCCCACGGCGGCGGCGGTGGACAACCTGGCCCGGGAAGGGATCCGGGATGCGGGCGGAGCGGTGACCGGCCCGGATGCGCCGGCCGTTCGTTTGGTGGGCGACATCCTGTGCGACCATGTGCTGGGCTCGTTGCCGCTGGCCGGGGAACGCTCGGCGGTGATGCGCGACCTCGGCCTCCGCACGGGCGCATACCTGCTGGCCACGGTGCATCGGGCGGCCAACAGCGACGATCCCGATCGACTTGCGGGCCTTGCCGAAGGGCTGCTGAAGGCCGCCCGGGCCACGGGCCTACCCGTGGTGCTGCCGATGCATCCGCGGGTGCGCCAGCTGCTCACCAGGCCGACCCATGCGCGCGCCGCCCGGGCGTTGCAAGGGGGGAACGGGCTGCGTGTGGTGGAGCCGCAAGGTCCCCTGGACATGCTGCTGCTCACCCGTCACGCCGCCGTGGTCCTCACCGATTCGGGAGGACTGCAGAAGGAGGCCGCCATCCTTCAACGGCCCTGCGTGGTGCTGCGCGACCGTACCGAATGGGTGGAGCTGGTGGCCACGGGGCGGGTGAGCCTGGCCGACGCGGATCCCGATCGCATCGCCGATGCGGTGGTACGAGACCTGGGCCGGCAGCTTCCCGACGCCGCCGGTCTGTACGGCCATGGCGACACCGCCGACCGCATCTGTGCCGCTCTGCTCGGCCACGCTTGAACCATGGTCCGCAGCCTCGTCGATTACCTCCGTTGTTGGAGCCACCTGCTGGTCCGAGGGGAAGGTCGGAGGCTGTTGCTGGCGCATGCCCGGAGGGCGCCGCGACCCCAAGCGCCGACGGCGGAGACCATGGACGCCGCGCTGACGGCCGCCATGGCCTGGGTGGCCTGCGCCCAGGACCGCAGCGGCGACGGGGGCGTGGGCAGCCTGCATCTGGTGCATGGCTGGGGAAGGACCTATCCGGAAACGACGGGCTACCTGGTGCCCACGATGTTGGCGGCGAGCGACAAACTGCGTCGGCCGGACCTTGCGGAGCGGGCCTTGGGTGCGGCGGACACCCTGCTGACGCTGCAGCGGCCCGAAGGTGGCTGGCAGGGTGGTCGGGTGGGAGAGCCGCGCGGGCCGGTGGTCTTCAATACCGCCCAGGTGATCCGCGGCATGCTGGCGGCCCATGGGCGCACCGGGGACCAGCGCTACCTGGATGCGGCCGTACGGGCGGCCGTGTGGATCGCCTCGGTCCAGGAGAGCGACGGAAGCTGGTCGAAGCACAATTTCATGGGCGCCGCCCGGGTGTACGACACTTACGTGGATGCCCCGCTCCTCCTGTTGCATCAACGCACCGGAGCGCCGGGGTTGCGCGAGGCCGCCTTGCGCAACCTGGAGTGGGTGGCCGGTCGGCAGGCGGCCAACGGCTGGTTCGCCGATGCGGATAACACCCTGCGGCACAACGACCGTCCCATACTCCATACCCTGGCCTATACCATCGACGGACTGGCGGAATGCGGGGTACTGCTGGGCGAGGCGCGATGGACCGCCATGGCACAGGCGGCGGCCGGGCCCTTGTGCGGGCGATTCCTGGAGCACGGCATCCTGCACGGTCGCTACGACCGGAGTTGGAACGGCAGCGAGGTCTTCATCACCACCGGTGGAGCACAGCTGGCGGTGGCGTGGCAGCGGCTGGCGGCCGGCGGTGGTGGCGGGCGCTTCGCCGAGGCCGCCGCGCGCATGCGAGGGCTCCTTATCGCCGTTCAGGAACGGACCGCGTCCGGGCCGGCCGATGCCCGCGGGGCGCTCAGCGGTTCCTACCCGCTCTGGGGGCGCTACGAGAAGTTCGCCTGCCCCAACTGGGCCACCAAGTACCTGGCCGACGCCCTACTTTGTGCCGATGGCCGCACTTTTCCCTGAAGCGGCGCACCGCCTCCATGCTGCACGTTCTCCTGGAGCACCCATCGCCGCGCGCCCACTGGGTCGTTGAGCATGTCCTGGGGCGGATGCTCGGGTTCACCGTGTGCATCACCGAGGATGCCGCCGCCTTCGGACGGTCGGAAGGCCCCCGGCTCAGCTACGGGACCCACCCCGTGGCGGGAGCCCTGCACGTGCCGTGGAGCGGGGGGCTGACCGCCCTGCCCGAACACGATCCGCCGCAGGCCACGGTGGAGGCGATGCCGGTGCTGTTCCCGTGCGACGGCTCCTTCGACCTGTTCGCCGCCGTGTTCTTCCTGCTGGCGCTGGTGGATGAGCACCGCTGCCCCGCACGCGATGCGCATGGACGCATACCCTCCTCCGCGTTGTTCACCGTCCGCAGCGCGCTGGCCGACAAGCCCTGGGTGGACCGTTGGGTGCTCGGGCTGGGCGAACGCCTCCACCAGCGCTGGCCGGAGCTGTCCATCGACCGGGCGTACCGCCACGTGGTCACCGTGGACATGGACAACCTGCTGCGCTATGCGGGCAGGCCGCTGGGCCGGGCGGTAGGAGCCACCGTACTTGACCTGCTGCGGCTGCGTCCGGCCGCAGTGCTGGAACGCTGGGCGGTGCGATGGGGGGTGCGGCCCGACCCCTTTCTCCGGGCCCTGGACCTGGTGGAACGGACCGCCGCCGATGTGCCTGACCTTCTCCTCTTCCTGCTGCTGCGCGGGGAAGGGGCCCACGATCATGCGGTGCCCCCGGAGCGTTGGACGCCTGCGCTGTGCGGACGCCTGCAGCAGGCAGCACCGCTGCGCTTCGGCTTGCACCCCTCCTACACCACCAGTGAGAACGAGGCACTTCTGGCGGCGGAGGTGGCGCTGTTCAGGCAACATCTGCGACCGCAACGCCTGGTCGCCCGGCAGCATTTCCTGCGCTGGCGACTGCCTGATACACTGCGCTGGCTGGAAGCTTCGGGCTTCGTCGAAGAGCACAGCCTGGGCTTCGTGGACCGGTGGGGCTTCCGCGCGGCCACCTGTACCCCCTTCCCGTGGTACGACCTGCAGCACGAACGCGCGACCGGGCTGATGCTGTGGCCTTTCGCCGCCATGGACAGCGCGCTGATCGGGCAGGGCGACGGCGGGGTGCAGGCGGTGACCGACGCCATGTGCGCGGCGAGCGATGAGGTACGCGCCGTGAGCGGCACATTCGTGAGCGTGTGGCACGACCGCTACCTGAGCGGCCACCGCGAGTTCAAACCATGGCCCGCCGTCCTGGAGCGGGTGGTCCAGCACGCCAGGGCATGATCCGGCACCTACGGCACGGCGAGATCGACAAGCGCGCCTGGGACGCTCTGCTGGACCGCTGCGCAGGCCCGGTGTGGTACGCGCGGAGCGCTGTGCTCGACGCAGCCTGTCCGGGCTGGGAGGCCCTGTGGGACGCGGAGCGGGACGCCCTGATGCCGTTGACGCAGCACCGACGATGGGGCATCCCCTACCTGTACCAGCCCTTTCCGCTGCAACAGCTCGGGGTGTTCGCCAGCGGTCCGGACGCGCGATCGACGGGGGCGTTCCTGCGGGCCGTTCCTGCGCGGTTCCGGCTGGTGGACATCTACCTCAACAATGCGGTCGTGGAAGGTGCCGGTGCGCGTTGGCGCTTCACCGAACGGCAGGACCAGCTGGTGCGCTTGGACCGGCCGATCGGAACGGTGCGACGCGGGTACAGCGAGAACCACCGGCGCAGCATACGCAAGGCGGAGCGTTCGGGCCTGGAACTGGACCCGGCCATGGGGGTGGAGGACTTCCTGGCCTTCATCACTGGAGCGCCACAGTGGGCCGCGTGGCGGGTGGGCGACCGGCAGCTGGCCTCCCTGCAGCGCCTGGTACGCCTGGCGGTCGGCCGTGGGGAGGGCCGGTGCGTGGCGGTGATGCACGGGCAGCGCCCCGTGGCGGCGGGCTGCTTCGTGGAACATGGCGACCGCATCATCTTCCTGAAGGGATTGTCCCTGCCCGAGGCACGCTCGCTGAACGCGATGCATCTGCTGATCGACCGGGTGTTGGGATCCAGGGCCGGGCAGGTGCGGTGGATGGACCTCGCCGGAAGCAGCGACCCGGCCCTGGCCCGGTTCTACGCGGGCTTCGGCGCGGAGGCCACGCTATATTTACACGCCTTGCTGCGACGCTTTCCCGTCGGTCCGTGAGGCCAACCAACACAGGCATGATCGTCGAGCTGGGCAAGGAGCGTTCGGTGGTGAGCCAGTACCTGGCGGAGATGCGGGACGTGGAGGTCCAGCGCGACCCGCTGCGTTTCCGGCATAACCTGGAGCGGCTCGGCATGGTGTTCGGCTACGAGCTGAGCCGGACCATGGCGTATGAGGAGCGTGAGGTGACCACGCCGCTGGGCCTGGCGCGGGTGCATGTGCTCCGCGAGCAGCCCGTGCTGGCCACCATCCTGCGGGCGGGGCTGCCCCTGCACCAGGGCATGTTGTCGGTGTTCGACCGTGCGGACAACGCCTTCATCAGCGCTTATCGCAAGCACCGCAAGGGCGAGGACGGCTTCGACATCGAGGTGGAGTACCTCAGCAGTCCCACCCTGGAGGACCGCGTGGTGGTGCTCTGCGACCCCATGCTGGCCACCGGACAGAGCATGCTGCTGGTATACAAGGCCCTGCTGCGCCTGGGCCGGCCGAAGGCGATGCACGTGGTGTCGGTGATCGCCAGCAGCGAGGGCGTGGAGTACGTGCGCCGGCACATGCCTGCCGATACCCGCATCTGGATCGGGGCCATCGACGAGGAGATGACCGCCCAGGCCTACATCGTGCCCGGTTTGGGCGACGCAGGCGACCTGGCCTATGGCCGCAAGGTGTGAGCGGTGCATGAACCGGCGCAGATAGCGGTGGTCTTCGCCTGGGGCATGGTGAAGATGCTGGTGGCCGCAGGCTTCGGTGTGGGCTTCGGCTTTTCGTTCCTGGAGACCTTCGTGTGGACGGCCGCCGGAGGCTGTGCGGGCGTGCTGCTGTTCTACCGCCTCAGCGAGCGCCTCAGCGAGCGATGGCGCCTGCGCTGGCTGAGGCGCCGCACGCTGGCCCTGCGGCGCGGTGTGGCCGCGAGGCGCATCTTCACCCGGCGCAACCGGTGGATCATCCGCGTGAAGCGCGCCAGCGGATACCTGGGTGTGGCGGCACTGACCCCGCTGGTGCTCACCATTCCGGTGGGCAGCATCCTGGCGGCGCGCTTCTTCCACCACGACCGTCGGGCCCTTCCCGCCCTGCTCGTTTCGGTGCTGGCCCAGGCGCTGGGCGTATCGGCAGCGCTCACCGGGGTGGTGGGCGGCATCCTCCGGGCAGTCCCATGAAGCGTTACCGCCACATCTTTTTCGACCTGGACCACACCTTGTGGGATTTCCGGGCCAACTCCCGGGCCACGCTGCGGGAGCTTTATGCCGACCTGGCGCTGGCCGGGCAGGGCATCGGCTCGGCGCAGGAGCTGATCGAGAGCTACGAGGAGGTGAACGCCGGCCTGTGGCGTAGCTATGAGGCGGGCCGCATCCCCAAGGAGGTGCTGCGCGTGCTCCGGTTCCGCGACACCCTCGGGCGTTTCGGTGTGCGCGGCGGACGGCTGGCGGAGCGCATGGCCACGGCCTATCTGGACCGCTGCCCGCGCAAACCGGCGCTGCATGGCGGGGTGCGGGCGCTGCTGGAGGACCTGGCCACCGACCACCGGCTGCACATCATCACCAACGGGTTCAAGGAGGTGCAACGGGTGAAGCTGGCGTGCAGCGGCATCGAACGGCATTTCGACGTGGTGCTCACCAGCGAGGAGGCGGCCGCGGCCAAGCCGGACCCGCGCATCTTCCGGCGTGCCCTGGAGCTCGCCGGTGCGCAGGCGCAGGAGAGCCTGATGGTGGGCGACGATGCGCGCAACGACACCGGTGGGGCGCGTGCTGCCGGGCTCGATCAGGCCCACTTCGTGGAGGAGGCGGGCACGGTGCCCGATCCCGAGGCCACCTACCGTTTCACGCACTACGGCGAACTGCACCGCCTACTGCGCGGCTGAGCCGTCGACCTCGAAGAAATAGGTGAGGGTGGCCTCGCTGCCATTGATGTGGCTGTACTTGCGGAAGCGGATGGAGTCGGTGCCCAGGCGCAGGCCGAAGTAGGCGATGTTGCCTTTCATGCCCTGGGTCACGAAGAGCACGCTGTCGCCCTTGACAAGCACGGGAGACCGATGTACGGAGCTGTTGCCACCGGTGGGCGTGGTGGGTACCAGCAGCGGTTTGAGGCCGTCGCGGTCGTTCGCCATGCCGGCGGTGTTCATCACGAAGCCGTCCGGGAAGAAGCGCATCACGTAGCCCACGCCCCCCATGGTGGCCGCATATACGCCGTCGGTCCGCACGATGCCTTCGGGCAGGGGCGGGGGGGCGGAGGCTTCGGTGTGCTGGAGCGTGTCCACGGTGGTGGTGCCCGCGGTCCCTTGATCGTTGGCGGTGTCGTTCGTGCGGCAGGCGGACAGGAGGAGGGCGACGAGGGTCGGGGCGAGGAAGGTCCGGTGGTGCATGGTCAGGCGTTGTGGAAGCGGGCGATCACGGTGGTGGAGCCCTGAACGGACTCGCCGAGGGCCACCTGCACCTTGGCGTCCAGGGGCAGGAAGAGGTCCACGCGCGATCCGAACTTGATGAAGCCGAACTCGTGGCCCTGTGCCGCATCGGCCCCGGTGCTGCTGTAGGTGCAGATCCGGCGGGCCAGAGCGCCGGCGATCTGGCGGAAGAGCACCTCGCCGTGCCGCGGGTGGCGCACCACCACGGTGCTGCGCTCATTCTCCGTGCTGCTCTTGGGGTGCCAGGCCACCAGGTACTTGCCCGGATGGTAGCGCGCGTAGCTCACCGTGCCGGCCACGGGATACCAGTTCACGTGGACGTTGAGCGGGCTCATGAAGATGCTCACTTGAATGCGCCGGTCGCGGAAGTGCTCGGGCTCGTGCACCTCTTCGATGGCCACCACTTTGCCGTCGGCGGGGGCCAGGATGGCGCCGTCGTCCACGGTGCGGTCACGGCGCGGCACGCGGAAGAACCAGAGCAGCACCAGCAGGAGCATCAGCAGCACGGCCGCAATGCCGAGGCGCAGGGCGGACGGGGCCGAGGACCACTGCGACAACCCGTACAGGGCGAAGCACAGCACGGCGATGGCCAGCAGGAGGGTGGCGGTGCCTTCGCGGTGTATGCCCATGGTGCGGTGACGGCCAAATATAGGCTCGGCCATCCGGGCCTTCAGGACACCGCCAGCAGGTACGCCCAGGCGGCGGGCATGGCCGGCAGGAAGCCGTCGAAACGGTCGAGAAGGCCGCCGTGGCCGGGCAGCAGATTCCCGGAGTCCTTCACGCCGGCGGCGCGCTTGAAGGCCGACTCGAGCAGGTCGCCCAGGGTGCCGGTGATGGTCACCACGACAGCCAGCACCAGCCAGTGGGCGAGGGGCAGGATGGTCCAGGAGCGGGCGATCACCCAGGCGACGAGCAGGGTGAACGCGAGGCCGCCGAGCAGGCCCTCCACGGTCTTCTTGGGCGAAACGCGTGGAAAGAGGGGGTGGCGCCCCACCAGGCGGCCCACGACATAGGCGCCGGTGTCGCTGGTCCACAGCAGCACCATAAAGCCCAGGAAGAGCTCCCACCCCCGGGCCACGAGCAGGGGCACCAGGCCGAAGGGCAGGGCCAGGTACAGCAGGACCAGCACGTGGAAGCCGAGCTCCTGCAGCGGTGCCTTGCCGCCGCGGAAGAGGGTGAGGGCCATGCCGAGCAGCAGGGGCAGCAGCACCGCGAGAGGCAGCAGGTTCGCGTGCTGGCCCGCCGCGAGGGGGGAGAGGGCGATGGCCAGGTAAAGGGCCAGGGCCAGCAGCTGGCTCCAGAACGCGGGCGGAGCGTCGTCGGTGCGCCAGTGGAGGCGGTGCAGTTCGCCCGTGGCGAGCACGGTCACGGGTAGGAAGAGCAGCAGGCTGGTGAAGGGGCCGGCGAGGGCGGCGCCCACGGTGAGGCCGACATAGACCAGCCCGGTGAGGCTGCGCACGAGCACCTCGTTCACGGGGCGGGCTGCTGCAACAGGTGAAGGGCCTTGAGCACCCAGGTGCGGTCCACCAGCACGCTCACCTGGCCCAGCATGGAGGGGTAGGCGCTCGACCCCTGGTCCAGCAGCACGGCCGGGATGCCTTCGGCCCGCAGGCGTCCCACGATGAGTTCGGCCTCCGGGCGTTGGGCCGCGGTGAGCACCACGGTCCAAACGGGTTCCGGGCGCTCAGGTCTGCTGGGGTTGGGCGGGGGGTGCATCGGTGGCGGTTTCCGGTGCGGTGCTGGCCGGGCCGTTGCCGTTCAAGGCCGGGGAGGCGGGCCGCTCAAAAGGGCGCTGGCCGAAGATCTTCTCCAGGTCCTCCTTGAAGATCACCTCCTTGTCCAGCAGCTGTCCGGCCAGGGCGGTGAGCTTGTCCTTGTTGCCCGCAAGGATGTGCTTGGCCCGCTGGTACTGGCCTTCCACGATCTTGCTCACCTCCTCGTCGATCACCTGGGCGGTGTGTTCGCTGTAGGGCTTGCCGAAGCCGAACTCGTTCTGGCCGCTGCTGTCGTAGTAGCTGATGTTGCCCACGCGGTCGTTCAGGCCGAACATGGTCACCATGGCATAGGCCTGCTTGGTCACCTTCTCCAGGTCGCTGAGGGCACCGGTGCTCACCTGGCCGAACATGAGGTCCTCGGCGGCGCGACCCCCGAGGGCGGCACAGATCTCGTCCAGCATCTGGTCGGTGGTGGTGAGGTGGCGTTCCTCGGGCAGGTACCAGGCGGCGCCCAGGGAGCGGCCGCGGGGCACGATGGTGACCTTCACCAGGGGCGAGGCGTGCTCCACGAGCCAGCTCACCGTGGCGTGCCCCGCCTCGTGGAAGGCGATGGCCTTCTTCTCTTCGGCGGTGATGATCTTGTTCTTTTTCTCCAGGCCGCCGATCACGCGGTCCACGGCATCCAGGAAGTCCTGGCGGTCGATGGTCTGTTTCTTCTTGCGGGCGGCGATGAGGGCGGCCTCGTTGCAGATGTTGGCGATGTCGGCGCCGCTGAAGCCCGGGGTCTGCTTGGCCAGGAACTCCACGTCGACGGTGGTGTCCAGGCGCAGGGGTTTGAGGTGGACCTTGAAGATGGCCATGCGCCCGTTGAGGTCGGGCATGTCCACGAAGATCTGGCGGTCGAAGCGGCCCGGGCGCAACAGGGCGCGGTCCAGCACGTCGGCGCGGTTGGTGGCCCCGATCAGGATCACCCCGGTATTGGTGCCGAAGCCGTCCATTTCGGTGAGCAGCTGGTTCAGGGTGTTCTCGCGCTCATCGTTGGCGCCCATGCTGATGCTGCGACCACGGGCGCGGCCGATGGCGTCGATCTCGTCGATGAAGATGATGGCCGGGGCTTTCTCCTTGGCCTGTTTGAAGAGGTCGCGCACCCGGCTGGCGCCCACGCCCACGAACATCTCCACGAAGTCCGAGCCGCTGAGGCTGAAGAAGGGCACGTTGGCCTCGCCGGCGATGGCCTTGGCCAGCAGGGTCTTACCGGTGCCCGGCGGGCCCACCAGCAGCGCTCCCTTGGGGATCTTGGCGCCCAGGTCGGTGTAGCGCTTGGGGTTCTTCAGGAAGTCCACGATCTCCTGCAGTTCCTCCTTGGCCTCGTCCAGGCCGGCCACATCGTTGAAGGTGACGTTGGTGCTCTTGCCGCCCTCGAAGAGCTGGGCGCGGCTCTTGCCGATGTTGAAGAGCTGGCCGCCGGGTCCGGCACCGCCGCCCATGCGGCGCATGATGAACATCCAGATGGCGACCATGATGGCCACGAAGAGCACCCATTGCAGGATCTCGCGGCCCCAGTTCTCCTGCTGTTTGAAGCTGTACCGCACCTTCTGCTCGGCATAGTCCTTCTTGAGCTCCTCCTGGAAGGCGTCGATGCTGCCGATGTTGAAGGCGTAGTGGGGTCCGGCCACGTTGGCGCCACCCATCATGCTGCTGCGGATGCGGTCCTTGTGGGGGGCCTTGTTCAGGCTGTCCTTCTTGATGTAGACATGGGCCACCTGGTCGTTGACCACCACTACGCGGTCCACGTCACCGGCGGCCACGAAGCCGCTGTATTCGGTGGGCTCGATCTCCACCATGCCACCGCTCATGGTGAAGAGGTTGATCGACAGGATCACCACGATGATGATGCCGTAGATCCAGTAGAAGTTGAAGGATCGCTTGGGGCGGTCCTTGTCGGTCCGGGGGCGTTCGTTGCTGGGTTGCTCCACGATAGGGTCGGTTCGTCAGGCCACGTTGTCGTAGCGTTGGCTGGCGGCATCGGCCCAGAGGTGCTCCAGGCCGTAGTGTTCGCGCTTGGCGCGGTGGAAGATGTGGACCACCACGTCCACGAAGTCCAGCAGCACCCATTCGGCATTGCGCAGGCCCTCGGAATGCCAGGGGCGTTCCCCGGCGCGTTCGCGGGCGAACTTCTCCACCGAACCGGCGATGGCCTCCACCTGGGTGGCCGAGTCACCGTGGCACACCACGAACTGGTCGCACACCCGGTTGGGCATGCCCCTCAGGTCGATGCGCACGATGTCCTTGCCTTTCACCTCCTGGATGCCATGGATCACGGCTTCCACCAAGCGGGCGCTGTTCCCCGCGCCCTGCGCTTCCTTCATCCGGTGTATCTTGGTCGTTCAAAGGTAGCAAGTTCCCCCGCCGCCGCCGAAGGTCGCAGGGGTCGGGCGCCTGTGGACCATGATCGGGTCGGTGCGCATCGAGCTGGCCACCGTGGACAGCACCAACAAGCATGCTGCCGATCTGTTGCGGCTGACGGAAGTGCAGCACGGCACGGTCATCCTGGCCCATGAGCAGACACAGGGGCGGGGCCAGCGCGACAGGTCGTGGCATAGCGAGCACGGTCTGGACCTGACCTTCAGCGTGGTGCTGCGCCCGGAGGACCTTGACGCGGGGCACCAGTTCGTCCTGGCCCAGTTCGCGGCCCTGGCCGTGCGCGACGCCCTGCTGCGCAGCGGCCTGCAGGATGTGCAGGTGAAATGGCCCAACGACGTGCTGGTGGGCCCGCGCAAGGTGGCGGGCATCCTGATCCAGAACGAACTGGAGGGCGGCCGGGTGCGGCATGCCGTGGTGGGCATCGGCCTGAACGTCAACAGCAGCGGGGCCGTGGAGGGCGCGCTGGCCACCAGCATGCGCCTGGAGCTGGGCCGCACCACCGACCACGAGGAGCTGCTGGCCCTGCTGCTGGACCGCATGGAGCTGCGCTGGCGGCAGGCGCAGGGCCACCGGCAGGGGCTGGAGGCCGATTACCGGGACGCGCTCTGGGGCCGGGGGCGCTGGCTCACCATGGAGCTGGACGGTGCGCCCGTGGAGGCCCGGCCGCTGGAGGTGGACGGGGACGGCCGTCTGCTGGTGGAACTGGCCGGCGGGGGTGTCAGTCCTTACGGGCTCGACCGGCTCCGTTTCGGGCCGCGGTAGGGGGCTCGCGCCCGTGGCCGGAGCGGGGGGCTTGCCGGATCGGGCGGAAGGATTATTTTTGCGCCCCCAACGAACGACCCGTAGCCATGAAACGCACGTACCAGCCCAGCCGTCGCAAGCGCGCCAACAAGCACGGGTTCCGCAAGCGCATGAGCACCGCCGCCGGCCGTGCCGTGCTGGCCAGCCGCCGCAAGCAGGGCCGCAAGAAGCTCACCGTCAGCGACGAGGCCAAGGGCAAGAAGTGAACCGTCGGCCGGGGTATCCCGGTCCCGGAACGAAGGGGGGGCTGCGGCCCCCTTTTTCCTTTCAGGTCCAGCGCAACAGGGCGGGGATGGGCTCCAGCACCGCAGGGGCCATCACCAGGTGGCCGCGTTCGTGCACGTGCAGGTGGATGCGGGCCGGGTCGCGGCGTGCGAAGGCCTGGCCCCAGGGCAGGCGGATCACCTTGTCGAAGCGTCCCAGGTGCAGGTGGGCGTGGAGGTCGTGGTCGCGCAGGTGGCGCATCACCAGGGCCAGGTCCGGCTCGATGGCCCGCAGGCTCAGCCACACGTCGTGCACCAGCTGGCGTTTGGCCGGGTTGTCCGTGTGCTGGGTGAGGAACTGGTGGAACTTGGTGCTGATCAGGCCGGTGCGGTGCACGGTGTCCACCACGCGGAACCAGCCTTCGGGGTTGTGCAGGAAGCGGTGGTACAGCTGGCGGCCCACGCGGTAGCGGCTCAGGGCGCGGTACCACGGGTTGCGCACCAGGCCGTCCGGTGCGAAGAGCAGCAGACCGGCACCGCGGTCGGGCAGCTGTTCCATCAGGCTCAGGGCCATGCGGCCACCCAGGCTGAAGCCCGCGTACCACGCCCGCCCGATGCCTTGTCGGTCCAGGTAGGCCCGCATCAGGTCGCGCCATTCCTCCGGTCGCACCGGTTCATGCACGGTCCGCCCCGGTGGGAAACGGCTGCTGCCGTGGAACCACAGGTCGAAGGCGTGCAGCGTCACCCGATCGCCCCAGGCCGCCACCGCCGGGTCGAAGTCGCGCACCGAGCCGCCGTAGCCATGGAAGGCCAGCACCTGCACCGGCCCGGACCCGGTCACCCGGTGGGCGATGGACAGGGGGCCGTGGGTGAAATGCCGGTCGCCGGCCATGGGGCGAAGATCGGGGGCTTCGGCCGGGTGGTCGCTCGGGGGCGGTCCATGCAGGGCGGGGTGTATCTTCTCCACGATCCTCCTGGCTTTTCCGCAGATCCCGGCCCCGCGCGCTGCCCGTGGGCAGCTTTGTGCTCCGGTACCCAGCTACCGGACATGCCCAAAGACTCTTCCATCAAGTCCGTCCTGCTCATCGGCAGCGGCCCCATCGTCATCGGCCAGGCCTGCGAGTTCGATTATTCAGGCAGTCAGGCCCCACGAAGGCATCGAGGTCACGCTGATCAACAGCAACCCGGCTTCGCCTGGCCACCATCATGACCGACCCGGTCACGGCCGACAACGTGTACCTGAAGCCGCTCACCGTGGAGAGCATCGAGGAGATCCTGAAGATGTCTTCATCCCGATCCATCGGGAAGCACCGGATCGACGCCGTGCTGCCCACCATGGAAAAAGCTATCGCTCAACAACCAAGCGGAGGGGGTAGTTGCCCAATGGAGTAGCTACTACGGCCAAGTACAAGCCGGGAGGTCGGCCAGTGAGGTCGATCACCGATGAGTGGTCGGTGAGGAGGAACGCACCTTGGGCGTTCAGCACTGTGAAGCGTTGCGGGTACTCCCCGGAAAACCGGAAAGTACCGCTCGATGGGTTCGGCCCGACCACGATCGCAGGAGCTGCATCCAAGGGTTCACCTACGTCAGTGATCCATTGCGGACAAGGCCCTGAACCAAACTGTACGGTGTCATTCACGCAACAATACCACCACAGCCCGCTCATTTCGAGCATGGGGCCAGAGATCGTTCCCATTCCATCTTGCCAGAAAAGTAGCATTCCCCCAGAGTCATCGCCATTGATGTAACACCGTGTGCGAGGCTCGCCTTCGACCAGCAAGGTGACGACGGAATCAACGACCAGGTTACGATAGAAATAGTCGATATCCGTTGAATTCGTAAGACTGACGAGTACATCATGCACCGTATCCCCGGCCTGGGCGTTCAGATCACCTGTAAGGAACTCCGCAGCGGAGTCAGGGATGTAGACATAGCCCTTGCCACTGGTGTCGGACCGAACAAAGTGGTCCCTGATCAGTTGCGACGAGCCGGATGCGTCATTGTTCTCCCGGATCTTCTTGTAGGTCGTTCCATTGATCAGTGTATCGGGGAATATGGGCATCACCTGAGCCACGTTGAAAAACGGTGGCCCGCCACTGTCATCTACGCCCCTCCAATATGCCTTGGCTTCGGGATAGAACTGGGCGAGGCCGACCAGACCATTAGCGATCGCGAATAGGAAGAAGGTGAGCAGGCGCATCTTCGTGCTACTCAACAACGCTGCGCTCAACAAATCGATCGCGCTCAGATTCAACCACAACAGGGTGGTCCGAAGAACCGAATACGAGCAGAGGGGGTGATCAGGCTGGATGCGGGCATGGGTCATTTTGTGCATTTTATGCCCATTTCAGGGCCTTT
>JACTMO010000078.1 GCA_014584605.1 Bacteroidota bacterium
CGGATTGGTTCACCTACGATCCTGCTCAGTCTCCTTCAGAGGAAATCTTCCCTCGAAGATGATGTATCCACGAGGCGAGCAAGTGTAGAGTTGGAGCGGCACCCCGCAGCGAGGAACGAGCGAGGAGTACAGCGAAAAGCGCGACCCCGGCTGCATTTGAGCCGGGGGCACGCCCTAATTCAAATTCAAGTACGCCCCCAAGCCATGCACACCACCTTCGCGTCCATACCCGCTCTCCTTGTAGCCGCCGAAGGGTGAGGTGGGATCGAACTTGTTGAAGGTGTTGGCCCAGATGACGCCCGCGCGGAGCTTGGTGGTGAGGTTGAAGATCTTGCTGCCCTTATCCGTCCACACGCCGGCGCTGAGGCCGTAGGGGGTGTTGTTGGCCTTCTGGATCACCTCGTCCATGGTGCGGAAGGTCTGGATGGCGAGTACGGGGCCGAAGATCTCCTCCTGCGCGATGCGCGCGCTCTGCGCCACATTGGTGAAGAGCGTGGGGCGGCACCAGAAGCCCTTGCTGGGCAGTTCGCAGCTGCTCTGGTAAAGCTCGCTGCCCTCGTTGACGCCGATCTTGATGTACTTGTTGATGGTGCCGAGCTGCTCGCGGCTGTTGATGGCGCCGATGTCGGTGTTCTTGTCCAGCGGATCGCCCACCACCAGGCTCTTCATGCGGTGCTTCAGCTTGCGCACCACTTCGTCGTATACACCTTCCTCCACGTAGAGGCGGCTGCCGGCGCAGCATACGTGGCCCTGGTTGAACCAGATACCGTTTACGATGCCTTCCACGGCCTGGTCGATGGTGGCATCGGCGAAGATGATGTTGGGGGCCTTGCCGCCGAGCTCGAGGGTGAGCTTCTTGCCGGTGCCCGCGGTGGCGCGTTGGATGAGCTTGCCCACGTTGGTGCTGCCGGTGAAGGCGATCTTGTTCACGTCGGGGTGGTTCACCACGGCCGCGCCGGTGGCCCCTGCGCCGGTGACGATGTTCACCACACCGTCGGGTAATTCGGCTTCCTGCAGGATCTCGGCGAGCTTGAGGGCGGTGAGCGGGGTGGTCTCGGCGGGTTTGAGCACCACGGTGTTGCCGCAGGCCAGGGCGGGCGCGAGTTTCCACGCGGCCATGAGCAGCGGGAAGTTCCAAGGGATCACCTGGCCGGCCACGCCGAGCGGCGATACTGACTTGCCGGGGAAGGCGTAGTGGAGCTTGTCGGCCCAACCGGCGTAGTAGAAGAAGTGCGCGGCGGCGAGCGGCACGTCCACGTCGCGACTTTCGCGGATGGCCTTACCGCCGTCCATGCTTTCGATCACGGCGAACTCGCGGGCCTTCTCCTGCAACAAGCGTGCGATGCGGTAGATGTACTTGCCGCGTTCGGCCGCGGGCATCTTGCTCCACACGGTGTCGTAGGCCTTGCGGGCGGCCTTCACGGCGGCGTCCACGTCGGCGGCGTTGGCCTCGGCGATGCGCGCGAGCTTCTGCTCGTTGGCGGGGTTGATGGTGTCGAAGTACTTCCCGCTCTTCGGCTTCTGCCACTTGCCGTTGATGAAGAGCTCGTATTGCTCGTTGATCTTGACGTGGTCCTTGCTTTCCGGTGCGGGCGCGAGTGCCCAGTCGATCGCCTTCTTCTTGGTAGCCATTGGTTCAAAGATAGGCGGGCTGTTCTGTTGAAGTGGCCATCGTAATTTGTCCGCGATGGACTTCCATCCACCCCTAGCAAGCCGCCCAACGGCGGATCTGCTGAAAATTGCTGTCGATGCCGCGACATGGCAGCCTGAGGCACAGGCGCTCGCGCGGATGGAGCTGAACAAACGCGGGTTTCAGGATGAAGACATCCGTGTACGTGAAGAGGCGTTCCAACAAGCCTTTCGCGCTCAAATTGAACTGCACGAGCGGCATGCCCAAGAGGGTTATTCCGCTCGCCAACTACTGGGCATCTTCCTGGTCGCTCCGCTCCTGATCATCGGGAAGATCATTGGAAGGAAGTTCTTCCTGAATGTGAAGCTGGGACTTTCGGAATTGGACAGGAGGAATTACCGGAAAAAGTATAGGCAACGGGTCGCGATGTTGATCGGTGGCACGCTATTCTGGTTCATTGTGCTAGCCGCGATCCCGGATTGACCCTGGACGTTAGTTCATACGAACGTGGTCCTTGAACTCGGGGGTTGGCGCGAGTGCCCGGTCAAGGGTTTTCTTCTTGGTGGCCATGATGCGAAGCTACGTTGCAGCGTGGAGTGCCTGCTAACGCGTTCGGCCTACCGCACCACCCGGAAAGCCCGCTGCTCCTTCCCCACCACCACGCGCACCAACGCCATACCTTTCGCGGACCAGCGTACACGGATCCCATCAGATTGCACGAAGGACTCAGCAGGCAGCCTACGGCCCGATGCATCGAACACGGTCACCGCTGCCTCCGCAGGAACGCCGGTCAAACGCGCGCCAGCGTCCTCAAGCAGGCACTGCCACAGCTGAACCGCGTGTCCATCCGAAACGCCCGTGACACACTCCGGCGCCGCACCGGGCGCAGTGACCAGCGCGCCCGCCACCGCGCTCCAATCCTCCCATGTGCCGCCGATGGTCGTCTTGCGGTCGTTCATGTCGAAGGTGTAAGTGCCACTTTGCGTTCCCGGCACCTTACAGACCTTCACCGCCAGGCCATTGTGATCCCAGGTGAGCGGTGTGCCCGGTGTGCAGGTCTCGGGCGGCAGCATCACATCGCAGCTGGCCTGCACGAACCAGGCGAACTCGTCGTAGTTCGGGTAGTCGCCGTACACGTGCGCGATCCCGTCATCGTCGATGCACACGGCCACGTACTCGTTGCAGGCCAGGCCGAAGGCGGGCGTGCCATTATCCACGTATGACCGCGCGATGAAGGTGAGCAACCTGCCACGACGGTCGGGTGCATCGAAGTGCGAATCGGCGACCACGTTGTACATGCCAGGCGCACCCATGAAAGGGCTGCTGCCAAGGGTGACCTGTGGTCCATATGGGTTGTTGAGCGCGGTGGAGCTGGTCACGGTGCCGTTCTGCGCCGTGAAGCGGTAGCCGCCCAGGATGGCCATGCCCGCACTGGTGCCGCCGATCACTACGTTGCGCTGCGCGATGGCGGCACGCACCAGGCTGTCCACCGGTGTGTTCTGCCAATAGGAGACGTAGTTCCATTGATCCCCACCGGCGAACCAGATGGCCTCGGCCTGCTGGATCCTTTGATGCACGTAGGGTTCGTTCGAGGCCGCTGCGCTGTTGCACACGATCGTCTCCACCGAGTTGAGCGTGACGCCCAGATCGCTGTACATGTAGTCGTTGTAACCATTGCTCCCCGAGGCGCGAAGCACGAGCACATCGCCGCCCGAGGCCCGCTCCAGGAACCACACCATCGCAGGATCGCTCTCGGTGGCGCCGCCCATGAGACAAAGGCCACCCTGCGGCGTGGTCACCGCGTCAGCGGTATCGCCGGTGAAGTAGGACGTGAAGGATTGTGCGCGGACGAGCGCGGGTACGAGTCCGATCAGGGCCAGGAGGGAACGCATGCCGCGAAGATGGGAAGTACAGCGCAAGTCGGGCACAACGGCTCCTGCCGCCCATATGCATCCGGACCGAACCGCGTGGACCGATGATCGTCCTTCAGGCCGGCTGATGCCCGTCACCTTGAAAATACGTGAGCCATGCTTCCTTTGCCATCCCCCTGATCCGCTTGCGCCATGCACCACGTCCTCATCCCAACGGACGGCAGCGACACCGCCTTCAACGCGGCACGCTTCGCCATCACGCTCTTCGGCACGGACCACACCCGCTACACGCTGGTGCATGCCTACCTGAAGCCTGCCTACCGCAACGCGCTGCTGCCGAGGATGGACACCGGGCGCGAGGCCGCCAACAAGCTCCGGCGTTTCGAGCGACGTTGCCGCAAGCATGCCGATGGCGTGATGCTGGCCAGGCGCACCTCGCCTTCCCCATTGGCGGATGTGCTGAACGGGCTGGTCGCGAAGGGCCGGGGCGAACTGATCGTGATGGGCACCCAGGGCGAGGGCAACTACGGCCTCGTCGGCCGGAACACGACGGCCGTCGTACTCGGGTCGCAGGTCCCGGTGATCGCGGTGCCCGCCCAGTGGCGACCGACCCCCGTGAAGCGCATCCTGCTGGCCAGCGATGGTGGACCCTTGAGCAAGGCCTCCCTGGTGCCGCTGATCGACATCGCCAGGCGCACGGGTGCCGAAGTGGTGGTGGCCCACGTGCGCGACAACGCCGTCACCTTTGACGAACGCAGCGACCGGCGCGTGCTGGGCGCCCTGCTCGCCGGGATCCGGCATTCCTTCGTCACCGTGATCGGAAGCGACGTGACCCGCACCCTGGACGAACTGGCGCAACAAGGGCGCGTCCAACTGGTGGCCCTGGTGCATCGCCGCCGGAACTTCTGGCAGCGCCTGTTCACCTCGAGCAAGGCCCGGCGCATGGCCCTGCACACGACCACGCCCGTGTTGGTGCTCCCCGAGCGCCCCTGACGGTCGTTCGTCCCCGGACCCCGGTGATCCGGACGATCCCTCTGTTCCTCGTGCGGGAGGTGGAAAACCACCTGTTCCCGCACCCGGGCGCTGCGCTGCTTTGCAGCGATCATGTCCGCCTTGAACGAACAACCCCATGGCAAGCCACGCTTGGAACGGTTCAGCCGTTTCCTGTGGTGGATGGCCCTGCTGATCTCGATGGGTGGTCTGCTCGCCTTGCATACCTGGGTGCAGGGTCGTGGCTGATACCCCGCCGCAGCATTACCGGCCCGCCCGATGCCGGAACCGCCCCCCGGGAAGACGGCGATACAGGTTGTCGGCCACGGTCGGTGGGGACCACAAGCCATGGCGCCCGGCCGCATCGCACGTGCGGCGGGATGGGCGCTACCGCTTGAGGAAGGGCACCGTGCCCTGGTCGGAAGGCTGTGCTGCCCTCAGGTAATAGGGACCGGCCGGCAGCTGTGAAACATCCACCGCACCGCCTGATGCATGATCGATCACCAGGACCGTCCGACCGAGGGCGTCAAGGACGAACAGTGGTGACCCTTCGGTGATGTCCCCACCAATGAAGAGCACATGCGTGCATGGGTTCGGATAAACCCGCAGGTCCTGACCCCGGGCCGCCCCCTCCACTGCCACGATCTCGCTCCACTCGTACTGCCCATCGATATCCACCTGCTTCAGCTTGTAGTAGCTGATTCCATTGGCGGCATTGTCATCAAGGTGCGTGTAAGCGATCGTCTGTTGGCTGTTGCCCGCACCATCCACCCATCCCACCTCCTTGAACTCGGTTTCGCCCTCGACCATGCGCCCTCACCAGCATGAAGTGCACCCCTGCAATAGGCAGATCCAAGGACATGTCGTGCTGTCGCGGCTGCGAGCGATGCACGACCCGTCCCAGCGCATCCATGATCACCAGTTCAGTGATCGGCGAAGTATGCGCGACCGTCACGTGACCTTTCGAGGGGTTGGAGAAGACGGCGGCGACTGAAGCGGGCACACCTTCCACAGCAGTGGAGAAGTCGCATACCGGGAGCGTGGTGAAGGGCACGGGCTGGAAGGGAGGAAAGAGCGTGTCCGTGAACACGAACGGATGTTCCAGGTAGTGGGGCAGGAAGGTGAAGCGCGAAATGGTGATCGGTGCATCGATCATGGTATCGGGCTGGATGTAGCAGTCGATCGTGGTGAACAGCAAGGTGTCCTTCGCGTTCAGGTGGCAAACGCCCACCGCGCCGTCCGCCCGACCGGCAAGAAGCACATTGGCACTGGCATAGGCGCTCACAGGATGGGTGAAGACCTTCGAAGCCATGGTATTGCCCTGCGCATCCACATGATGGAAGTAGCGCGTACCCACAAAGGGGAACGGCGTGCTGGTGGACGTGGGGAACAACAGGCCGCTGTCCAGGGCACGATGCGCTTCCGGCCACTGGTCCAGCGCCATCAACATGCGGCCCTTGCCGAGGAAGGCCATGGCGCGCGTGTGGTCGTCCTCGTTGTGCGCCGTTCGGTCGAGTGCGGCCTGATAGTCCGTCCGTGCGGCAAGCTCGTCGCCGAGCATGGCGTGCGAGTTCCCGAGGTTGAGCCACGCACCGGCCGCGTGGGTCCTCTGCCCGATGGCACCGAGTGTTATGGCGGCCTGCTGGTAGATCACGGCCGCGCTGTCATAGTTCCCGTTCTCCTGGTGGATGTTGCCCAGGTTGTTCAGCACGTTGGCGGTCCAGATGGTGTCCTGAGCGGCCATGAATCCCGCACGTGCCTTGCCGAAGCGCACCAGTGCCTTGTCCAACCGCCCCTGTTCGATCAGCACACCGCCGATGTTGTTGTGCAGCATGGCCGTGTACCACTGGTCCTTCACCCGCTCGAAGCGCTCCAACGCCCTGCTGTAGTGCTCCATCGCCTCATCGTACCGGCTCATGGTGGCAAAGCACATGCCCTGGAAATTCTCCCCATTGCCGATGTGGAAGTCGTTGCGGGCGGCGTTGGCGACATGAGTGTACTCCTGTGCATGGCCCAGTGCCTCCTCGGGCGTGGAGAAGACGGTGGCGCGGATCAGCTCCGTGAGCACCGGCAACCGCGTGGTGTCGTTCGGCAGGCCGCGCAGCACCCTCAGCAGGCTGTTCTCCTGCGCCCGTGCACCAAGAGCGAGGCAGATGAGCAGGATCACGAATGCTGCGCGCATGGCAGCAAGACCGGGCTTTCCCGGCGCATGGCGGCAGCGGGCGGGTTTCTCCTCCAACCCAAGGGGCCCTCTCTCCCGGCAAGGCCCCGACACTTACCGCTCCAGGGCCGTCGGCTTCATCGGCCCGGCCATCGCGTGCGGTGCAGGTGCATGGTCTGCGCGCTCCGCACCATCCACAGCGCATCGGTCATCGACGCACCCAGGGATGTGCCCGGTAGATCTGTCCACAAGCCCCGCGCCATGTGGTGGACCTACGCCCTGCTCTTCGCCTCCCTCACGGCCATCTTCGCGTACACGTCGGGGGCGATCATACCGCCAAGGTAGGACCACGCGCCACAGGCCGGCGAACGGATCAGCGCTTCAGCACGCTCACCGGCAACACTTCCGCGCCTTCCACATGCAGGACGTATGTGCCCGCAGCAAGCCCCGACAGGTCCAGCTCCACCTGCGCACCACCGATACGCCCGCGCAGCACCTCGGCACCGGTGATCCCCAGCACGTGGTAGGACGAGCCGATGGCCTGCTGCGGCAGCTGTACCGTGACGCGGTCGGCGGTGGGATTCGGGAGGGCGCGTGGCTGCACCGTTACATCCGCCTCGTCCATGCCCGTGGATAATGCGTACCGGTAGATCCCCTGTCCCGGAGAGATCATGTTATACCCGATGAACACATAGCCGTCGTGCTGCAGGATGCCGCTGCCGTTGAGGTCGGCGGCGTTCAGGTTGCCGGTGATGTTCACCCAGCTGGCGCCCTCATTCGTGGAGCAGTAGAGGCTGTCGCGCTGCCCACCAGCGAAGTGGCGTGACTCGATGTACAGGCTGGTGCCAAAGCGCTTCACCTCAAGCAGGCCGAGGCCGAACTGCGCCGGCGCGGTCCATGCGGTGTAGGAGGAGCCGAGATCCGCTGAGCGGTAGATGGCCCCGCCCTGAGCCGTGTAGTATTGGAAATTCCCCATGGCCCAGGTGTTCTCGCCGTTGAGGTCGCCGGGGGCGATGCCCGTGGCCTGGGTCCATGAGGCGGCATTGATGGTACGGAAGACGCCCCCGCCGATGGTGGCCGCAAGGAAGTAGGGGCCGGCGGCGCTCATGCCGATCACATTCAGGTTCGTGAGGCCGTTGTTCACGGCGGTCCAATTGGTGCCGTCAATGGTGCGGTAAATGCCCACGCTGCTGGTGTAGGCGTAGAGAGCCCCGCCGTATGCCAGGAAGCCGCGCACCACGGTGGCCGAGGGTGCGCCCGGTGCCTCGGTCCAGCTGTCGCCGTTGTCGTCGGTGTAGTAGATGCAGGCGGTGGAGGCGCTCAGCCCGGCGAAGTAGCGGCCGTTGAAGAAGATGCCGCACTCGGTGGTGTTGGCCGGGATGGGCGGATCGATATCCTCCCAGTTGTCGCCGTTATCGGCGCTGCGGTAGAGTGCCGTGAGCGTCTTCGCGAAGACATGGCTGTCGGAGGTGCCAAGGGTATAGGCACCATTGGCCAGGCTGGCGATGCCATTGTTCACCTGGGTCCATTGGGCGGTGGCAGCGGCGGCGAAGGAAAAGGCAATGAGTGCGGAGCGTGTCCTCATGATGGGGTGATCGGTTGAGAGCGAATGGATCAGTGGCTTCCTGACCTCCCATCGGTGAAGGTGCCGGGATGTGAACAGCGGGCGGATGGCGCCAGTCTAATCCACGCTGAAGTAGTCCGCGCTCTGGTATTGGCCGGTGGCCTCCTTCACCAATTGCATCAGGATGTCGTTGGCCAGGCTGCTGGCGCCGAAGCGGAACCAGTGCGGGCTGAGCCATTCGGGGCCGAGCTCCTCCTTCACCATCATCAGGTAGTGCAGGGCCTCCTTGCTGGTGCGGATGCCGCCGGCGGGCTTCATGGCGATCATCCGGCCGGTCTTGAGGTAGTGGTCGCGGATGGCGTGCAGCATCACCAGCGTGACGGGCATGGTGGCGGCGGGGCTGATCTTGCCGGTGCTGGTCTTGATGAAGTCGGCGCCGGCGGCGATGGCGATGTCACTGGCTAAGCGCACCTTGTCGTAGGTGCCCAGTTCGCCCGTTTCCAGGATCACCTTCAACCGGGCCTCGCCGCAGGCTTCTTTCACGGCCGCGATCTCGTCGAACACGAAGTTGTATTCCCCGTTGTGGAACTTGCCGCGGCTGATGACCATGTCGATCTCGTCGGCGCCCTCGCTCACGGCGAACTTGGTGTCGGCGATCTTCACGGGGCGGGGCGCCTGCCCGCTGGGGAAGGCGGTGGATACGGCGGCCACCTTCACGCCGCTGTCGCCCAAGGCCTTTTTGGCCACCTTCACCAAGGTGGGGTACACGCAGACCGCGGCCACGTGCGGCAGGCCGGGCAGCTGGTCGTGCAGGTGGTGGGCCTTGTAGCACATCTGGGTCACCTTGCCGGGCGTGTCCTGCCCTTCCAGCGTGGTGAGGTCGATCATGCTCAAGGCCAGCTTCATGCCCTGCACCTTCGCCTCCTTCTTGATGCTGCGGGTCTTGATGCGGGCCACGCGCTCCTCGATGCCCACCTGGTCCACGGCGGGGATGGGGCGGGGGGCGGGCGGGCGGGTGGCGGCCAGGATGCTTCGTCCCATGGGGCCAAGATAGCCCACGCCGTTCGTGCCGGGAGCTCCACCGCTCCCCGTTCAAAAGCCCCAGGGAACACCGATCGCCGCCGTCCGGCCGTTACTTCGGCGGCCCCTGCCCCCGCCCGTGCTCCCACCCCCCGCCCGGCGCCTGCGGACCCGCGCCCGTCGGGGTCCGGACCGATCACGTCGGCTTAACATGCGCGGATGGACAGACTTACTATGTTTGCCCACCTGTTCATAACCCTTGCGTGAACGATGCCCGGGGATCGCTGCGGGCACCTTCCACCACCGACCAACGCTTTCAACCGAAAACCCGAACCCCCTCTCATGAGCAACGAAACATCCACCGGGAAAGGATCGAGCCTCTTCGTAGCCATCGTGTTCCCCCTGGTCCTGATCGTCAGCGTGGCGATCTACATGTTCGTCCTTGGCGACCCGGCCAACTTCGAGAACGGGGACCCCGTGAAGGGGCACCCCATCGCCGAGAACCCCGGCAAGCTTTACGGGACCATCTACAAGGGCGGCTTCATCGTGCCCATCCTGATCAGCGTGAACCTGATCATCATCATCTTCTCGGTGGAACGCTTCATCACGCTGAACCGGGCCAAGGGCAAGGGGCGGATCGAGGCCTTCCTGGGCCAGGTGCGCAGCTACCTTTCCAACGACCAGGTGGATGAGGCCGTGAACGTGTGCGACGAGCAGAAGGGCAGCGTGGCCAACGTGATGCGCAGCGGGCTGCAGAAGTACAAGCAGGTGCTGCGGGATGCGAGCCACGACAAGGAGACCCGCCTGCAGGCCGTGAAGCAGGAACTGGAGGAGGCCACCGCCCTGGAGCTGCCCATGCTGAGCAAGAACCTCGTGATCCTGAGCACCTGCGCCAGCATCAGCACCCTGCTGGGCCTGATCGGAACCGTGCTGGGGATGATCCGCGCGTTCAGCGCGCTGGCCACGGCCGGCACCCCGGACGCCTCGGCCCTGTCCACCGGTATCTCCGAGGCCCTGATCAACACGGCCTTGGGCATCACCGGCTCCTGCGTGGCGATCATCATGTTCAACTTCTTCAGCACCAAGATCGACGCCATCACCCACGGCATCGACGAGGCCGGCTTCAGCGTGAGCCAGACCTTGGCCAGCCACAAGTGATCGGCACGGCACCGGCCGCCGGTGGCAGTACCCCCCGGCGACCGGGCGTTCACCGTCAACCAACCAGACCCCCCGACGCATGCCGAAGCTGAAGATGCCCCGGAAGAGCCCGGAGCTGGACATGACCCCCATGGTGGACCTGGCCTTCCTGCTGGTCACCTTCTTCATGCTCACCGCCCAGTTCCGGCCCGAGGAGGCCGTGGCCGTGGACACCCCCTCGTCCATGAGCCAGAGCCCCATCCCCACGGAGAACCTGATGACCATCGTGGTGGACAGCACCGGCAAGGTGTACTGGGACATGACCGACAAGAAGGTGCGCCTGAAAGTGCTCGAGGAGATGGGCAAACGCATCAACTACACACCCACCGACGAGGAGAAGGTGCGGTTCGCCAACGTGGGCGCCGTGGGGATCCCCGTGCAGCAGCTGCCCGCCTACCTGGCCCTGCCCAGCGGCGCGGCGCGCAAGGAGTTCGACAAGGGCTTCAACGGCATCCCCACCGACAGCACCAACAACCAGCTGCGCGACTGGATCATCACCACGCGCCTGCTGTTCTACGAAGAGGCGGGCATCAACCCGCTGGTGGCCCTGAAGGCCGATGGCAACACCAACTATTCCAAGGTGGCGCAGGTGATCCGGATCTTCCAATCCCCCGGCATCCAGATCAACCGCTTCAAGATGATCACCGACCTGGAGGAATCAAGGATGTAACAAACGGTCGAACCTTTCCCCGACATGCGTGTACGGGGTTCCGGAACGACCCGCCCAACCAGACCCGACCATGGCAGACGCACCCGGTGGAGGCGAAGAAGGAGGCGGCGGAAAACGCCACCAGAAGAAACGCGCCAAGAAAGGCAGCACCCGCATCGACATGACGCCGATGGTGGACCTGGCCTTCCTGCTGCTCACCTTCTTCATCCTCACCACCACCATGTACAAGCCGAGCACCCTGCAAATGACCTTCCCGGTGCCCGACGATAACCCCGCCGAGAGCAAGAAGACCGAGCTGAGCAACGCCATCACCCTGATCCTCACGGCCCAGGACCAGATCTTCTACTACCTGGGCGAGTTCCACACCGCCACCGACGGCAGCGGCAAGCCGCCCACCACCCTCACCCGCACCGACTTCAGCAAGGTGCGCCAGGTGCTGCTGGAGCGCAACAAGGAAGCCGTCGGCAAGCTCAACCAGCTGGCGCGCGACTTCAACGCGGGCAAGATCGACGAGGCCGCCTACGACAGCCTGCGCAAGGCCACCAAGGGCGACCCCGCCAACCTCAAGGCCATCATCAAGACCGACAAGGACGCCAAGTACCGCAACATGATCGACATGGTCGATGAAATGGACATCAGCGGCATTGGCTCCTACGGCGTGCTGGACAGCCTCAAGGCCGCCGAACAGGCCCTGCTCGACGTCGAGAGATCAACCCTCTGAACCATGGAATACCTCCTGATCACCGGCATCCTGCTGGTCCTTTCCCTGGTGATGACGCTGGATTTCAGCTGGAACAACGTGCTGGCCACCGTGCGCAACCAGGTGGTGTTCGAGGGACGCAACCAGCTGTACGGCGCCTTCGTGCTGCGCCGGGACTACGTGAAACGCCTGATGGCCGCCGTGGTCGGCTCGATGGTCTTCTTCGGCCTGGCCATCGGCACCCCCAAGATCATCGAGGCCTTGGGTGGCGGTGAGCACGAGGTGGTGGAGGCCAAGAAGATCGTGGACGTGAACCTCGAGCTCTTCGAAGAGGAGAAGAAAGAAGAACCCCCGCCCCCGCCCGTGGAAGTGCCGCCTCCCCCCAAGATCGAGACCGTGCAGTTCACCGCCCTGGAGGCCGTGGACGAGCCCGTGGAGGAACCCCCGCCCACCCAAGAGGTCTTGGCCGAGACCGTGGCCAGCACCGTGACCCAGGAAGGCGAAAAGAGCGAGGAAGCCCCCCCGCCCCCGCCCCCCGTGGAGGAAGAGGTGATGATGTTCGCCGCCGTGGAGGAAAAACCCACCTTCCCGGGCGGTGAGGCCGAGTTCTACAAATACCTCGGCAAGAACGTCAAGTACCCCCAGATGGAGGCCGAACAGGGTATCGAGGGCCGCGTTTTCGTGGAGTTCGTCGTGGACAAGGACGGCTCCATCACCGAGGTGCGCACCGTGCGCGGCGTCAGCGCCGGCCTGGACAAGGAGGCCACCCGCGTGATGAAGGCCTCGCCCAAGTGGAGCCCCGGCAAGCAGAACGGCCGCCCGGTGAAGGTCCGCTATGTGATCCCCATCAACTTCGACCTGCGCTGAGGCGCCGGGCCGGGGGATGGACCTGCGCACCGCCTTCGCCGTCGGCATGTCCGGCTTCTACGTCCTGGCCGGCCTGGTCATCGGCCTCACCCCCTTTGCCAGCGACGTGCTGCCCAGCTACCGCCCGGCGCTGGCCATGGTGCTGACCGGCTATGGGCTGCTCCGCCTGCTGCTGTACTGGCGTAAACGCCGCCGCGACGCCTCCACCTGAGCCATGACGCGCCTCGGCCCGCTGATCCTCCTCCTGGCCGCCTGTTCCAGCGGCCCGCCCGACCCGCGCAACGACGACAGCCCCACCTTCGGCCACGTGCTGGTGATGGCCGACCAGGACCTGCGACCCGTGCTGGAGGACCAGCGCCGCACCTTCGAGGCCCTCTACGCCAAGGCCCGGGTGGACCTGCGCTACCTGCCCGAAAGGGCGCTGGTGAAGGCCATGCTCAACGACAGCGTGCGCGCGGTGTTCGGCAGCTTCGTGCCCGGGGCCGACCAGCACGCCTACTTCCGCACCCGCCGGCTCAGCCCCCATGTGGAGGCCGTGGCCTTCGACGCCATCGCGGTGCTGGCCCACCCCAGCGGGCCCGACAGCCTGAGCCTGGACGAGCTCCGCAGCATCATGCGCGACGGCCGCCTGGGCCCCGGGCCCTGCACCGCCCTGCTGGACGACCCCGGGAGCGGGGTGGCCCGTACCCTCATCGACAGCCTCTTCGGCGGCCGGACCGACCTGCCGTTGAAGGTCCGACTGGCCCAGGGACCCGAAGACCTGGTGCGCCGCCTGCGCGCCGACAGCACCGCCATCGGCCTGCTGGGTTTCAGCCTGTTGAGCGACCTGGACGACCCCGCCTGCCGCGCCCTTCGTCAGGGGCTGCGCCTGGTGCCCCTCCACCGCGGGAAAGCCCCGGCCCTGGCCCCCACCCAAGGCACCCTGAAGGACGGCCGCTACCCCCTGCGGCGGCCCTTGATGATGCTGGTGACCGAGGGCAAGAGCGGGCTTGGCACGGGGTTCGCTTCCTTTGTGGCCGGACACAAGGGCCAACGCATCCTGCTCAAAAAAGGCATCGCCCCGGCACACGTACCCGCCCGCGACGTGATGATCGTGGCCCCCTGAACGACCATGACCTACCGCACCGAACTTCCACTGACCCTGGCCCTGACGGCCAGCCTCGGCCTCGCCGCCTTCCCCGGTGGGGCGAATGCCCAGACCCTGGAGGAGGCCCAGCGCCTCACCGACCGCGAACAGTTCGAGGCCGCCGACGCCGCCTTCCACAAACTGCTGGCCGGCGCCCCCAACAACGGCGCCTACTGGTACTTCATGGGCGAGAACCACTGGGAGAACGAGCAGCCCGACAGCGCCCAGCTGTGCTACCGCCGCGGTTCGGAGCTCAACCCGAGCCATCCGCTCAACCACGTCGGCCTGGGCAAGGTGCTCTTCGCCCAGGGCATTCCCGACGACGCCACGGGCGGCGCCCTGCAGGAGGCCCAGGCCCGCCGGGAGGAGGCCAAGGCCAAGCTCAACGAGGCCATCGCCCTGGCCGAGGACAAGAACGCCAAGCACCCCAAGGAGCTCAAGGCCCTCACCTACCGGGAAGTGGCTGAAGCCTACGGCGCCGGCCCCGACCCCGACGTGGCCACCGCCATCACCTGGGTGGACAAGTCCATCGAGCTCGCGCCCAACGACGCCGATGCGCATGTGCTGCGCGGCGACCTGCTGATGGCCCGGGGTTCCTTCGACGCCAGCGAGGCCGTGGCCGCCTATAAACGCGCCGCTGAACTGATGCCGAGCGCCGCCCGCCCGGTGGCCCGCAAGGCCCGTATGTACCACCGCGCCAAGAACTACGAGGCCGCCATCGCCGAGTTCGACCACGCCATCGCCATCGACCCCTCCTACGCCCCGGCGTACAGCGGCCGGGCCGAGGCCCACTTCATGGCCCGGGCCTACGACAAGGCCACGGCCGATTACGACCGCTACCTGGAGCTGAACGCCGGCAACGTCAGCGCGCGCGTGCGCTACGCCAAGTTCCTCTTCCTGGTGGGCAAATACACCGAGTGCATCGCCGAGATCGACGCCCTGCGCGGCAAGGGCCTGAAGGACAACAACCTGCGCCGCATCGAGGGCTATGCGCGCTGCGAAGCGGGCGATCTCGAGGCCGCCCGCACGGCCATGGCGACCTACTTCGCCGAGCAGCCCGCCGACAAGGTGATCGCCAGCGACCACGAGTACATGGGCAAGATCTACGCGGGCCTGGCCACCAAGGTCGTCACCACCGATGCCAACGGCACGGTCCGGATCAACGACCCCGGCGCCCAGGCGACCGTGGAGAACAAACCGGACGGCACCTCGACGGTGAACGTCAGCCTGACCAATTACGACAGCCTGGCGGCCGAAAGCTACCTGAAGGCCGCCCGCATGGACCGCGCCAAGGCCTACCTCTTCACCGAGGCGGGCAAGGCCTTCGGCAAGGCCAAACGGCATGACCTGGCCACCAAGGCCTTCCAGGAGAAGATCGCCACGGCCCCCGAGGTGAACGACTACTACTACCTGGGCGGCAGCGCGTACAAGGCCAGGCTCTACGCCACCTCCGACAGCGCCTGGGCCGTGTACATCGAGAAGCAGCCCGGCCTGCACCAGGGCTACCTGGGCCGCGCCCGTGCCAACGTGGGGCTGGACCCCGAGAAGAAGACCTGGCAGGCCCGCCCCTTCTACGAGGAAGTGGTGCGTCACCTCAAGCCCGAGGACCAGGCCAAGTACAAGGTGGACCTGGAAGAGGCGTACTTCTACCTGGGCTTCTATCACTTCAGCAAGGAGAAGGACATGGGCATGGCCAAATGCTGGTTTGAGAAGCTCAAGGAACTGAACGCCGGCACCAGCAACACCAAGCAGGGTTCGGACATGCTGCTCACCAAGGAGCTGCAGGGCGTGGCCGCCAAGGACTGCAGCCTGCCCGCCGCTCCGTAGGGCCCAGGCGCAAGGGCCTGGCCGCTCTTTGCGCCCACGCGATGCCACCGCTTACCTTGCCCGCGCCGCCCGGGGGGTGGTGAACGCCCCCGCCATCGTCCGGCGGGGGTATACTGCCCGCCGGACGATGCCCGATGCGCCAGCTCTTCCGCCGCAAGTCCGCCACGCCCGACGCTGCCCCAGAGGGTGAGATACACGGGGGTGCGGTGCTCGGTCGCCATCTGGGCCTGCGCGACCTCACCTTCTTCGGCATCGCGGCCATCATCGGCGCAGGCAGTTTCAGCAGCATGGGCCAGGCCTGCGCCAGCGGTGGCCCCGGTGTGGTGCTGCTCTTCGTGCTGTGCGCGGTGGCCTGCGGCTTCACCGCCCTGTGCTACGCCGAGTTCGCCGCGCGCGTGCCCGCCAGCGGAAGCGCGTACACCTACGCCTACGTGAGCTTCGGCGAGATCTTCGCCTGGGTCATCGGCTGGGCCCTGTTGATGGAGTACAGCATCGGCAACATCTACGTGGCCTTCAGCTGGAGCGGGTACTTCACCAACCTGCTGGATGCCGTGGGCCTGCACCTGCCCGAATGGCTCACCATCAACTACCGCAGCGCCGCAGCCGCCCAGGCCGCCAACACCCCCGGCGAAGGGCTCACCGCCTGGGCCACCGCGCCCGTGGTCGGCAGCCTGCGGATCATCCTGGACCTGCCCGCCTTCGCCATCAACGTCCTCATCACCGCCCTGTGCTACGTGGGCCTGCGCGAGAGCCGCAACGCGAGCAACGCCATGGTGGTGGTCAAACTGGCCATCATCGCCCTGGTGATCGGCGTGGGCATCGCCCATGTGGACCTCACCCACTGGACCCCCTTCATGCCCAACGGCTTCAGCGGTGTGATGGCCGGCGCCAGCGCGGTGTTCTTCGCCTACATCGGCTTCGACGCGGTGAGCACCCTGGCCGAGGAGAGCCGCGACCCCCAGCGCGACCTGCCGCGCGGCATGGTGCTGAGCCTGGTGGTGTGCACGGCCGTGTACATCGCGCTGGCCCTGGTGCTCACCGGCATGGTGCCCTACCACCAGCTCAACGTCAGCGACCCCCTGGCCGAGGTCTTCGCCCTCACCGGGGTGAAGTGGATGCTGTTCCTGGTGAGCATCGCCGCCGTGGTGGCCATGACCAGCGTGATGCTCGTGTTCCAGTTGGGCCAGCCCCGCATCTGGATGAGCATGAGCCGCGACGGCCTGCTGCCCAAGCCCTTCGCGCGCATCCATCCGCGCTACCGCACCCCGGGCTTCAGCACCATCGCCACCGGCCTGGTGGTGGGCGTGCCCATCCTGTTCACCGACGAGGCGTTCATCCTGGACTTCACGAGCATAGGCACCCTGTTCGCCTTCGTGCTGGTGTGCGGTGGTGTGCTGCTCCTGCCCCGGCGCCCACGCGGCACGGGCGGTTTCCACCTGCCCTACATCAACGGCCGTTGGGCCGTGCCCGCCCTGCTGCTGCTGGCCGTGCTGCTGGTGCACCTGGGCCTGCCGGGCTACTTCGGCGACCTGCTCGACCCCGCCGGCCGGCATGGCGACCAGCGCATCCCCCTGCTGCTGTACTGGGCCCTCTGCGCCGTGCTGGCCCTGCTGAGCTTCCTGCACCGTTGGTCGCTTGTGCCGGTACTGGGGCTGGCCTCCTGCTGCTACCTGCTCACCGGCATGGCCGTCAGCAACTGGAAATGGTTCGGCACCTGGCTGCTCATCGGGCTGGCCTGCTACTTCGCCTACGGCCACCGCCACAGCCACCTGGCCCGGCGGTCCCGCCCCGCTTGACCCCGCGCCCAGCGCGGCTTTCCCGACGGCGATCGCGTACCTTCGCGCCGCTCCGGAATGCCCACCCCACCACACATCCATCCGGTGTTCGACCGCCTCCTGGGGCGCACGGACAAGGAGGCCCTGCTGGGCCAGCGCGGCCTGTGCGTGTGGATGACCGGCCTGAGCGGCAGCGGCAAGAGCACGATCGCCATCGCCCTGGAACGCATGCTGCACGACCGGGGCCGCTATTGCGTGGTACTCGATGGCGACAACGTGCGCACGGGCATCAACCGCAACCTGGGCTTCAGCGCGGCCGACCGCACGGAGAACATCCGCAGGATCGCCGAGGTGGCCCGGCTCTTCGTGCAGAACGGCACCATCGTGATCTGCTGCTTCGTGTCCCCCACCATCGCCATCCGGGAGCAGGCGAAGGCCATCATCGGCGCGGCCGACCTCGTCGAGGTGTTCGTGGACACCCCGCTGGAGGAGTGCGAGCGCCGCGATGTGAAGGGACTTTACGCGAAGGCCCGTGCCGGTGAGGTGAAGGACTTCACCGGCATCAGCGCGCCGTTCGAAGCACCGTCCGCACCGGATGTGCGGCTCGCCACCGCCGGCCGATCCGAGGCGGAGACCGCGTCCGAACTGTTCCAATACGTCCTTCCCCGCGCTTCGCGCAACTGACCCAATGCGTTCACCACAGGGGTGAAAATGAACTGACAACATGCATTCCTACCGTCTCACCCACCTCAAGGAACTCGAGAGCGAGAGCATGCACATCCTTCGGGAGGTGGCCGCCCAGTTCGACAACCCCGCCCTGCTCTTCAGCGGCGGCAAGGACAGCATCACCTGCTTCCACCTGGCCCGCAAGGCCTTCTTCCCCGCCAAGGTGCCCTTCCCCCTGGTGCATATCGACACGGGCCACAACTTCGAGGAGACCATGACCTTCCGCGATGCGCTGGTGCGGGAGCATGGCGCCACGCTGATCGTGGGCAGCGTGCAGGAGAGTATCGACACCGGCCGCGTGCAGGAGGAATCCGGCTACTACGCCAGCCGCAACAAACTGCAGACCGTGACCCTGCTCGACACCATCGAGAAGCACAAGATCGACTGCGCCATCGGCGGCGGGCGGCGTGACGAGGAGAAGGCCCGGGCGAAGGAGCGCGTGTTCAGCCACCGCGACGAGTTCGGCTCCTGGGACCCCAAGAACCAACGGCCGGAGCTGTGGGACCTGTACAACGGCCGGAAACGGCCCGGCGAGCACTTCCGCGCCTTCCCCATCAGCAACTGGACCGAGATGGACGTGTGGCAGTACATCCTGCTCGAGGGGATCCCCATCCCCAGCATCTACTTCAGCCACGAGCGCGAGGTGTTCGACCGCGACGGCGTGATCTACGCGAACTCGCCCTTCATGCGCCTGAAGCCGGAAGAGAAGCCCTACACGAAGCGCGTGCGTTTCCGCACCATCGGTGACATGAGCTGCACCGGCGCGGTGGATTCGCCAGCGAGCAGCCTGGAGGAGATCATCGAGGAGGTCGCATCATCGCGGGTGACCGAACGCGGCAGCCGCATGGACGACAAGCGGAGCGAAGCAGCAATGGAGGACCGGAAAAAGGAGGGGTACTTCTGACCACGCCCTCGCCCGCCGCACGTTGCGTGTTACGTGTTGACGGATCGCTGGATCAACAACACGCAACACGGCAACACCCAACGATCGGAAATGAAAGACACTTCGAACCACGGCTACCTCGACATGGACCTGCTGCGCTTCACCACGGCGGGCAGCGTGGACGACGGCAAGAGCACCTTGATCGGGCGCCTGCTGTACGACACCAAGCAGATCTTCGAGGATCAGATGGAAGCGGTGGAACGCGCGAGCGCCAAGCGCGGTTCCGGTGAAGTGGACCTGTCGCTGCTCACCGACGGTCTGCGCGCCGAGCGCGAACAGGGCATCACCATCGATGTGGCCTACCGCTACTTCGCCACGCCCAAGCGCAAGTTCATCATCGCCGACACGCCGGGCCACATCCAGTACACCCGCAACATGGTCACCGGTGCCAGCACCGCCAACCTGGCCATCATCCTCGTGGACGCGCGCAAGGGCATCCTGGAGCAGACCTGCCGCCACAGCTTCATCGCCTCGCTGCTCGGCATCCCGCACGTGGTGTTCTGCATCAACAAGATGGACCTGGTGGGGTACCAGGAGGAGGTCTTCGCACGGATCCACAAGGAGCTGGAGGACTTCAGCAGCAAACTGGAGGTGCGGGACCTGAGCTTCATCCCCATCAGCGCCCTCAAGGGCGACAACGTGGTGGAGCGGAGCAGCAACATGCCGTGGTACCAGGGCCCCACGCTGATGTACCTGCTGGAGAACATCCACATCGCCGGCGACCACAACCACATCGACCGGCGCTTCCCGGTGCAGTACGTGGTGCGCCCCATGACCGAGACGTGGCACGACTTCCGCGGCTTCGCCGGGCGTGTGGCCGGCGGGGTGTTCCGCCAGGGCGACCCCGTGCAGGTGCTCCCCAGCGGCCTCCGGAGCAGCATCAAAGGCATCTTCATCGGCGACCGCGAAGTGACGGAGTGCTTCGCGCCGCAGAGCGCGTTGATCACCCTGAACGACGAGATCGACATCAGCCGGGGCGACATGCTGGTGAGCCCCAACAACCTGCCCGAGACCGGGCAGGACATCGACGTGATGCTCTGCTGGTTCAACGAGCGGCCCCTGCAGCCCGGCGGCCGCTACGCCTTACGCCACACCGGTCGCGACGCACGGTGCGTGGTGAAGGAGGTGAAATACCGCATGGACATCAACACGCTGCACAAGGCCCCGGACACGACCATCGGCATGAACGACATCGGACGGGTGCAGCTGCGGAGCTCCGTGCCGCTCCAATTCGACCGCTACACCCGCAACCGCAGCACCGGCAGCCTGATCCTCATCGACGAGGCCACCCACGAGACCGTGGCCGCCGGCATGATCGTGTGACCGCCGGCCGCCTACCGCAGGAAGGCCGGCACGATCGGGAGTCCCTTGCGCCGGCGCAGGGCGATGAACCAGGCACCGGCCAGTGCGCCGATGCTGTTGGCGAGCATGTCCACCGGGTCGGTGCGGCGGCCCAGCGCCTCCAGCCCCTGCAACAGCTCGGTGCCCAGCCCAAAGGCCACCGCAAGCCCCACGGCCCATCCCAGGGCCTGCTGCGGGCGGCCCATGCCCAGGAAGGCCGAGGCCAGCAGCACCGTCTGCCCGAAGAAGAGCAGCGCATGCACCAGCTTGTCCAGGTCCAGCAGGTCGAACCAGCCCCATTCGGGCAGCCGGTCCCCGGGCAAAAGGCAGAGCACCAGGATGAGCAGGGCCCACAGCAGGGCCCAGCGCAGATGCCGCAGCATGGAGGTCAGTGACCTACGTGCGCCCGGTACTCGTCGGCGCTCATCAGGGAGGCCGCCTCGGCCGGGTCGGTCGGCTTGATGCGCACCAACCAGCCCGCACCGTAGGGGTCCTTGTTCACGCTGGCGGGGTCGTCGGCCAGGGCGGGGTTCACCGCCAGCACCGTGCCCTTGAGGGGCATGAACAGGTCGCTCACGGTCTTGACGGCCTCCACGGTGCCGAAGACGGCGTGCTGGTCCACCTCCTGACCCTCGGTGCCGATGTCCACAAAGACGATGTCGCCCAGCTCGCTTTGGGCGAACTCGGTGATGCCCACCACGGCTTCGCCGCCCTCGAGGCGGATCCACTCATGGTCTTTGGTGTACTTCAGGTCTGCCGGGAAGTTCATGCGGTGCTTGGTTGCTCGTTGCGGCGAAAATAGGCCGGATCGCGCATTGGCCGTCAGGCGCCCGTCAGGCCCCTACTGGGTGAGGGTGAAACGCAGGCTGAGGCCGAAGTTGCTGTTGGAGCTGGGGAAGGAGGTGGAGATCACCGGCTTGTTCACCACGCGCTCGTAGAACAGGCGCACGTTGAGGCGCTGGCTGATCACATAGTCGGCCGAGGCCTTGATGGAGGTGATGTTCTGCCCGGCGGTCACCTGGTTCTGCCCCTCCTGCATCTTGCGGATCACCGTGTTGTTCTGGCGCAGGCTCACGTCCACACGCAGGTTGAGGTCGCTCTTGGGCCGGTTGCCGCCGATGGTGAAGGGGAACTTCACGTTCTTGAACCGGTAGCCCGTGCCGAACACGTACTCCTTGCCCCGCACCTCGGTGACCTGGTAGTTGCTGATGCTCAGGCTCAGGTTGCGGTCCCGGTTGTACTCGAACTTGGCCAGCAGGCTGTTCTGCAGCGTCATGTCGGCGCCGGCCAGCGGCCGCATCACCTCGGTGATGTTCACCGTGCCGATCTGCCGCTCGGGGATGTAGTTGAAGGCCGCATCGAGCTCGGCACCGCCCTCCTGGAAGAGCAGGTTGGTCTGGTAGCTGCCGATACTGAAGGTGCTGCGGTAGCTGTGCTTCAGGGTGAAGGTGCGGAACCACTTGCTGAAGGGCGCCGTGCGCGACAGGCCGTCGTAGGTCACGTCCCAGTTCGGCAGGGGCATCATGCGGAAGGGGTTGGTGTTGACCTTGTCGGCGCCCCGGCCCGTGTACGCGGCGATGAAGGCGGGGATCACCACGTCCTGGTTGGTGGGGCCGTAGCCCGAGAAGTAGCCGCTGTCGGGCACGAACACGCTGCCCTCCCGCTCCTGGCCCAGCCGCGCGCTGATGATGGCGCGGTTGTCCAGCAGCTGCTGGAACACGGGGCTCACGAAGTTGTCGTCGTCCACGCTGAAGGCCGTGCCCCAGGTGATGGTGCTGACGCTGAAGTTGCCGAACTCGCGCGGACTGTCGTTCACGTAGGTGCCCAGCGTGTCGTTCCACCGAAAGAAGCTGCTGCGGTTCTCGCTGTACACCCTGTTGGCGCTCAGCTCGATGCGCATGGCCTTGAAGGGCTCGATGGACAGGCGGGCGTTGATGTTCTCGGTGCGGGTCTGGGTGTGCGGGGTGAAGATCGAGGGGGTCTGCACCAGCCAGCCCTGCCCGGCGGCGTAGGAGGCGTAGTCGCGCACCACTGCATCGCTGAGGTCGTGGTTCTGCTGGCCCAGCACGAAGCCGATGCCCGGCGCGGTGAAGTCGTCCATGCCCACCACGTTGGTCTTGCGCGCGTAGCCCGGCAACAGCAGGCCCGAGGTCTGGCTGTAGGTGATGTTCCCGTTGCGCACGCTCATCAACAGCCGCGCCAGGGCGTCCAGCGGTTTGAACCCGCCTTCACCACCCTCCTTGTCCTTGCCTTTTCCCTTCTCCTTGTCCTGCTCCTCCTCCTCCTTGGGCTTGTCCCCGGGCTTGGCCTTCCGGCTCTGGCTGCGGTTGTTGGTGCGCCCCCGGTCGTTCACCTTCTTGAGGTACTTCCACTTGTTGTACAGGCTCACGAAGTTCAACTGGCCGTTGATGCTGACGTTCTGCGAATTCTGGATCACCGCGCCCAGCGTGTCCTGGCTGAACGGCGCCCGGTCCCACTGGTAGCCGGCGGCGTAGGCGGCGTTGGAGGTGATCCAGTCGGTGAGCGGCAGCTTGTCGAAGGGCAGGGCGTAGGTCACGTTCACCGTATGGTCGTAACCGGTGGTCTCGCCCCACTCGCTCAGGCTGGTAAGCACGCTGTCCTTCCACACCTCGTACTCGCCCTTCACCTTGGGGTCCACCCGGCCCGGCGGCTCGCCGAGGATGGCGTTGTTGTTGGCCGAGAAATCGACCTTGAGGCTCCGGGTGATCTCGTACCGGAAGCCGTACTGGCTGTTCCAGTTGAAGTTCTTGTTGTAGGTGGGGCGTGGGGGCAGGGAGGCGATGTCCGGGTTGGCGCGGATGAGGCGCTCGTTGTAGCCCCGGTCGATGGAGCTGCGCAGGCTCAACTGCTTGAAGCCCAAGTTGAAGTTGAACTCCTTGAAGAGCTTCAGCCACTTGCTCTTGTTGATGAGGCTGATGTTGGCGAAGGGCTTCACCTCGCGCGCCCGGGGGTTGTGCACGTAGGCGATGGCGCCCCGGTGGGTGACGGTGTTGTCGAACTCGGTGCTCACGTCGTGGTACTCCTGGTCGGCGTAACTGTATGTGAGCGACAGGTTCTCCACGTCCCAGAAATGTTCCTTCTTGCCCCCTTCGCGGTCCTTGCGCACGTTGGTGAGGTTGATGCTGCGGCGCCGGGTGTAGGTGCGCACCTGCTTGAGGCGTTCCTTGCGCTCCTCCGGGGTGAGGTTGCGCGTGGCGTCGTCCCACTCGATGTCGGGGTTCAGGGGGTCATACTGCGGGTTGCTCACCTGCTCGCTGTAGCCCACGAAGACCGGCACCTTCACGCCGCTCTCCTCGGGCAGGAACTTGCCCATCTCCAGGTTGGCCGCCAGGTCCACGCCGTACTTGGTCTCCCGCTGGCGCTCACTGACGCGCTTGTCGATGCTGCCCCAGTAGGGTGTGCTGTAGTTGCCCGCCACGCTCAGGTTGCCCAGGTCGGCCAGCGTGGTGTTGATGCGGCCGATGGCGGCCCAGCCCCCGTGCTGGTCGAAGTCGGTGAGCCGCAGTTCGTTCACCCACACCTCCACGCACTTGCTCAGCCCGTCGTCCACCGCCCAGGTGTTGGCCTCCACCCCGTCCTTCTTGGGGTTGCGGATGCCGATCATCACCGTGCGCATCTGGCTGAGGTTGGGGTTGCCCTTTACGGTGATCCGGCGGTCGCCTACGAAGCGGATATAGCGCTGGTTGGTGGGGAAGCCCTCGCGGTTGCGGTCGATCTTCACATCGTTGAGCTGGGCGAACTCGATCTCCATGTTGTTGGCCTCGGGCCACACGCTGGCGGGGTCGTTGTTGCCGAAGGCCGAGGGGGTCACCGGCACCTCGTACTCGTAGTAGTTCTGGTCGAAGTCGTTGCCCAGCCGCACGAACACGGTCACGTCACCGTACTCCACCGGGTTGCCCGCATCGGAGCTCTCGGCGTGGATGAACATGCGCATCTTCTTGTAGCTGCGGATGTCGAACTGCACGTTGCGGAAGGCGGCGCGCGCATCCCCATCGCGCAGGTTGCAGGTGCGCAACTGCAGGCTCTGCTCGTTGAGGTTGCGCAGGTTGGCGCTGGCCACGTCCACCTCCTGCAGGATGCCCGGCGGCACCACGTAGTTGATGGGCACGCGGTTGCCGTTCTCCTCCACGTTCACGGCGGCCACCTCGAAGGTGGTGGGGTCGGGGTCGGTGCCGATGCCTTCGCCGGGTGTCTCCAGGGAGAAGTTGTACTTGCGCCATTCCCCGCGGATGAACTCCAGGCGCGCGAAGCGCAGCACCGCCTCCTGCGGCCATCCGTGCATCACCATGCGCATGAACCGGATGCTGCGGAAGTCCTGGATGCCGTTCACCACGCGGTCCGGCTGACGAATGGGCACCTTGAACTGGTACCAGTACACCTGCTTGCCGCTGATGGGGTGCGTGCCCAGCACCCGATCGGTGACGTAGCCGCTGCCCACCTGCAGTTCGTTGGGTCGCAGGTTCACCCGGTACTGGAAGTAGCTCTCGGTCTCGGCCAGGTTCTGGTCCTGGTTGATGTCCTCCGAGGTGGGCAGGGTGGACTGTTGGGTGGGATAGTCCTCCGGGCTGTCCACGTCGGTGATGCTGTTGCCCTCGGGCCCGTTGTACGCCTTGTAGCGGAACAGCATGTCGGCCAGGGGGTTGCCGTCGTGATCGTCCCCGCGGAAGAACCGGTAGTTGTCCGCCGAGGGGTCGGCCTGGATGCGCGCCAGGGCCCCGGGATCGGTCACCACCGTGGCCACGGGCGTCAGGTAGTCCGCCTGGTAGAAGGACTGCTCGGTGCGGCCTTCCACGTCGGCCTGCTGGTCGCTCAGGCCGTCGAGGCCCACGTCCTGGTAGCGGTTGCTGTTGCTCTCGGTGATGGCGAAGGCGTTCACCACGCTCTGGGTGGTGGGCACCACGCCCCAGTTGGTCGCGCCGGTGGTGTAGCTCAGGTCGGTGCCGTCCGGCGGCAGGCCGTTCTCGAAGCCCTTGCGGCCGTCGCGCAGCACGTCCTCGCTGATGTTGCCCAGGTCGATGTACAGGTCGCCACCGGTGCTGTTCTGGCTGTCCTCGTTGCTGCCGGCACCGGTGCCCTCGCTGAAGGGGTCCATCATCCAGAACTGGATGGTCTCGATGTTGCTGGCCTCGAAGTCGGTGGTGGTGATGCGGCGCGTGATGCCGGCCCAGTTGTCGGCCGGGTCGAGCAGGAAGCCGTCCGGTCCCAGGCCGTTGACGGTGTAGTTGTACGGGCCGCGCTCCCGGGGGTAGTAGGCCAGGTCGAGCACCGGGATGTTCGCCGGGGCACCCGCCTGGAGCTGGCGGTTGGGGAACACCTCCAGCTCGAGCACCTCGCGCTGCCGGTGGTCGGCCTGCATGTCGCCGGTGATGTTGGGCGGGGTGAGGTTGGTGTTGCGGAAGAAGAGCGGGTCGATGACGTACCAGGCCAGCTTGGCCCGGCGGAAGCCGGTGCGCAGGTCGTTGATGAGGTCGCCCTCGTCGAACAGGTCCGGATTGCCCTGCGGGGTGGCGGCGTGGAACCAGAGGCTCTGCTGGCGCAGGTCGATGGTGCTCACACTGCCCTCGAAGTCGTCGATGTAGCTGGTGCCCGCATTGCCGATGGCCTTGCTGTGGCCGGGGATCAGGTAGGCCGCCTCGGCACTGGCGTTCACCGTGCTGATCTCCTTGGTGGCGAAGAAGGGCAGCTTGTCCACCAGGTTGGTGATCAGGTTGCTCTCGGTGCGCCAGTTGGCGTCCAGGCCCACGATGGTGTTGCTGATGGGCTCATCGCCCACGTTCACCTTCTGGGTCAGCGGCCGCTCGTAGAGGTTCATCACCGTGCCGCCGAGGGTCAGGTCCTTGTTCACCCGGAAGTCGAAGCGGGCGCCGGCGAGGGTCTTGGTCTGGATGCTGAACAGCGAGTTGCTCTCCAGGCTGATGTTGATCGGGGTGCCGCTCTCCAGGATGCCCTGATTGATGATGCGGACCCGGCCCAGGTTGTAGTCCACCGTATAGTCCTGGTTCTCCACCAGCCGCACCCCGCCGGCCGTGACCACCACGCTGCCCTGGGGGATGTTGACGGCATTGAGCGAGATCACATCGCTGCTGGCGCTGCGGTAGCTGCCCTTGAGCCGGAAGCGGTTGAGCTCGGGCTGGTTCTGCGCCGCGACCTTGGTGCTGTCGTAGAGCACCTGGAACACCACCTGCTGACGTACGGCCGGCGGCTGCACCGGTGCAAGCGCCTGGTCCAGAGTGGTGCCGAAGGGCTCCAGGACCGGGAAGTAGATGCGCCCGTTCTGGCTGTTGATGGTCCCGCCCGTACTGGCCGCCCCGTCGATGTAGTCGAACCATCCGTCCGGGTTGGGCGCGTTCTGCGGATCCAGCCGGTCCAGGCCCACGGCCTGCAGCAGGGGCATCTGGTCGATCGGTGCGCGCGGCACGTAGTTCAGGTCCACCCCGGTGGCGGGGTTGTTGTAGATCAGGTCCAGCCGGAAATCCTCGCTGTTCACCTGGAAGGCGCCCAGCGTGTACACGTTCTTCATCATCAGGTCCCACAGGGGGATCCGCGGGTTGGTGATGGTGGCCTTCAGCAGGCGCAGCATCAGCGCGCTGGTGCCCACCGCCCCGTCGGTGCTGAACTCGCCCACCTGGTACGTCTGCCCGTTGTACACGAACTGATAGGCCACGGCCAGCACCTCGTCGTTGTTGAGGCTCTGGTTGAGGCTGATGAAGCCCAGGCGGTCGTTCAGGCTGTACTCGTTGGGCAGCAGCAGACGGGCGCTCTCGAGCTTCTCGAAGTGGCGCGCCGCCACCAGTCCCAAGGCCTGCAGCGCCTGGCTGGCGTTGGTGAAGCTGCGGATGGCCGCGTTGTTGGCCACCGTCTGGTACAGGGAGTTCCCGCCCCTGGCCATGTCGTTGTCGGGAAGGCCGCCCGGACCGTCCACCAGGAGGCCGGGGGGAAGGTCGGCGCTCACCTTTCCGGCGGCGATGGCCGCGGCGTCGGCGTTCTCGCCCAGGTCGGTGAAGGCCACGATGTTGCGCGTCTGTGCAAAGTCGAAACGCGTGTTGGTGACCCACACCTCCACCCGCGTGATCTGCACCGGGCTGTTCACCGTGGGCAACGTGCGCAGGCTCTGCTCGTACATGTCGCGGAAGAAGTGGCCCAGGAAGTAGTGCTTGTTGGCCTCGTATTCGTCCGCCTTGATGTCGAAGTTGGTGGTCTGCGCCCCCCCCTGTGTCTGGATGTTGCGCCGCTGGCCCTTCTCCTGGCTGAAGACGCCCGTGGCCGTGAGGCGGCCGAACCGCAGTTCGGTCTTGATGCCGAAGAGGCTCTGGCTGCCCTGGATCAACTGGCCCTGCAACGGCAGGCTCACGTTGCCGGCCTCGATCTTCTGGATGATCTCGTCCTCGTAGCCCGTGTAATCGAGCTTCACCTGGTTCTCGAAATCGAAGGTGGCCTCGGTGTTGTAGCTGGTGTTGATCTTGAGCTTCTCCCCGATGTTGCCCGTGAGGTTCAGCTGGATCCGCTGGTCGAAGTCGAAGGTGGTGATCCGCCGCTGGTCCACCGGGATCCGCGGGTTCTCCGTCTTGGAGATGTTCACCCCGAAGATGATCTCGGCCGAGCCCTGCGGTCGGATGTCGATCGTGTTGCCCCCGAAGATCCGGTCGAAGAGCTCGCCCTTCACGTTGAGCGAGGGGATCAGCCCCTTGGTGGCCCGCTCGCTCTCGCTGGTGCTCTTGTCCAGCCAATAGGTCTGCATGGCCCGCTCCATGTCGTACTGCAGGTACTCGTCCAGGGACATGCTCATGGGCGGCCGGTAGTCGAAGGAGCCGCCTACGCTGCTGTTCAGGATGTACTGGCCGGTCTCGGGGTCGTAGATGACCTCGTTCTCGATGTTGTCCGGGTCCTGCAGGTCCACCCCGCCCTCGCCCTGTCCCGTGCCGGGATCGCTGGTGATGGGCCACACCAGCTCCACCTCGGGGCTGTCCACGGCCTGGACCAGGAAGGCGGGCTCGAAGGCGGCCCCAGCGGCAGCGGACCAGGCCAGCCACAGGGCCAGCACCGGCAGCAGGCGCCACACCCTTGCGGTGAGGAAGGCCGCCGAACGGCCCATGATCATGCGCACGGACCGCTTCACAGGTTCTTCAGGGTCAACTTGATCAACTCCTCCAAGGGCGGTGGTCCATCCGCATGTTCCTTGAGCACGCCCTGCAGCGCGCGCTCGGCCTTCACCCGGTCCAGCCCCAGGGAGACCAAGGCCGATAACGCCTCGGCCCGCAGCGTATTGCCCGTTGCAGGGCCCGGGACGAAGGGGGCTCCGGCCAGTTGCGGCCCCAGCTCGGCCAGGATGCGCTGGGCCAGCTTGGGACCGATCCCCTTGATGCCGCGCAGCACATTCTCGTCCCCGGCCACGATGGCGCTGCGCAGGTCCTCGGTACGCCGCGCGCCCAGGATCGCCAGGCCCAGGGTGGTGCTCACCCCCTGCACGGTGATCAGCTGCCGGAACAGGGCCCGGTCCTGGGCATGGACGAACCCGAAGAGCCGGTGCTCGCTCTGGCCGCTGCGCACGTCCACGCTCACCGCGTAATGCACGGGCACACGCACCTGGCGGCCCTCGGCGGGCAGCTGCTCGTAGGCCGATCCAGGCAGCAGCACCAGGTAGCCCACGCCATGGCACTCCACCACGGCATGGCCGGGCGCCTTCTCCAAAAGGGTTCCGCTCAGGCTCTCGATCATCGATCGCCCGGAATGGGTTCTGCTCGCATGTTCCGGGGTAGGGGTCCTGCTATGCAGCGCGGTTTGCGGAAGCGCGAATGTAGGAGCTTCCCCCGATCCGGGACCTGCCCGGTCACCGCTTCCTTTGCGCCATGGACCGGGAACGGATCGTGGTGCTGACCGGCGCCGGGGTCAGCGCCGAGAGCGGCCTGCGCACCTTCCGCGACGGCGACGGGCTGTGGGAGCAGCACCGCGTGGAGGATGTGGCCACGCCCGAGGCCTGGGAACGGGACCCGGCCTTGGTGCTGCGGTTCTACGACCAGCGCCGCGCCCAGGTCCTTGCCGCCGCCCCGAACGCCGCCCATCGGGCCATCGCCAGCCTTGAAAAGGCCCACGACGTTCATGTGGTGACCCAGAACATCGACGACCTGCACGAGCGCGCCGGCAGCACCCGGGTGATGCACCTGCACGGGGAGATCCTGCTGGCACGCAGCACCGCCGACCCCCGGTTCATCACCCCGGTGAACGGCCCGACCCTCCGACCCGGGGACCTTTGCCCGCTGGGATCCCAATTACGGCCCCACATCGTGTGGTTCGGCGAAGCCGTGCCCCTGATCGTGGAGGCCGCTGACCTGGTGCTCGGCGCCGACCGCCTGGTGATCGTGGGCACCAGCCTGCAGGTGTACCCTGCGGCGGGACTGGTGCATCACCTGCCGCCCGGCCGCCCCGTGCATCTCATCGACCCTTCCGACGTGCCCCTGCGCGCCCCGCAGGTGGAGCACATCAAGCAGAAGGCCAGCATCGGCATGCCGATGCTGGCCTCCCGGCTGTTGGCGTGCGCTTAACGCCCCGCCACGACAAAGCGGATGCTCGTGGAGGCGCTGCCGCTGCGCTCCAGGGAGGCGAAGTACAGGCCGGGCGCCAGCTGGGCGGCGGGCACCGTGATCCGGGTGCTGGCGCCACGCACCGGTACGCGCATCACCTGCTCACCCACCATGTTGTGCACCACCACCTGCGCATCGCCCGCCTCACCGGTCAGGTCCAGGCGCAACTGCACATCCTGCCCCACGGCCGGGTTCGGCCACGCGCTGAAACGCTCCACCGCCACCTCGGGCACGCTCACGGCCGTCACCTGGTAACGGATGTCGCACCAGACCGAGTCCGTGGGCTCGGCCACGTCGTACCACACGAAGCGGTACGTGCTGGACCCGTTGGCACCGTAAGGGCTGTGGTAGGCGTGGAAGTTGGTGACCTCCACCCCCGGCTGGCACTGGATGGCGTGCTGGGCCTGGGCGGCCCATACCGGCATGGCCCCGGCCGGTTGCGGCGCGTAGCACACGCCCCAGCAGAAATAGTTCTCGGTGTTGGGCACCACCGAGAGCTCGTAGCGGCGCACGTTCAAGGTCTTGTTCCCCGTACCGTTGAGCGTCAGGTGGACATCCACCTCCTGGCTCGGCGTGGCGTTGTCGCCCCAATGTTCGATCACCTGGCCGTTCACCAAATTGCCCCATTCATCGCGCAGTTCGGCCAACTGGGCTTGTGCTGCCGCGACCAGGGAGAGCAGGGAGAGGGAGAGGAAGGTTCTTTTCATGGTCGTTCCGGGTTGGTCACATGCACTATGGACCTCGGCCACAAAGCTACTCCCCAGGGTCGCGTCCTGAACCGGTGAACGCCTCCTTGAACAGGCCACGGCCACCGCGTAGGATCCCAAGCTGAACCCTACAACCCCCTTGGACGGCCGTACGGGCCACCTACTTTTGGCCGACGCTGAAGGTTCGCCCCGCTGGATCGGCTGGCGGACCAGAGGCTCCACGTACCCGAACCCAAAACCCCATCCATGAAGAAGGCCCTACTCCTTTCCACCTTCGCGGCCCTGGCCTCGCTCCAGGGTTTCGCCCAGTGCCCGCCGGGCGAGACGGAGGTCACCATGTCCGTTTCCACCGATGCCTATGGCTCGGAGACCACCTGGGAGATCACCGGCCCGGGCGGCAGCCCGGTGTACGCCTCCGGCGGTCCGTACAGCAACCAGGGCAGCGCCGGCGCCTACCCCCAGACCCCGGCGACGTTCTGCGTTCCCGACGGTTCGATCATCGTCATCACCGTGGAGGACAGCTACGGTGACGGCATGTGCTGCAACTACGGCAACGGCGGCTGGGCCGTGAACATCGGCGGCAACGACGTGGCCACCGGCGGGTCCTTCGGCAGCTCCGAAACGGCCACGGTGGTGCTGGGCACCGACCTGGGGGTCAACAGCCTGAACATCCCCGCCGTGGTGCCCCAGGGCAACCTCTCCGTCACGGGTGAGGTGGTGAACTCGGGCCTGACCCCGATCACGGGATTCACCCTGGAGTACGCCGTGGACGGCGGCACCCCGGTGAGCCAGAACTTCAGCAACACCGTCCAGCCCGGCGCGGCCTACACCTACACCTTCAGCACCCCGTGGAACGCCACGGTGGGCGGCCACTCGGTCGTGGTCACCCTCTCGGGCGTGGGCGGTGATGCCTATGCGGCCAACAACAGCCTGACCCAGGCTGTGGGCGTGGCCACCCAGAGCGTGACGCGCACGGCCCTCGTCGAGGAGTTCACCTCCAGCACCTGCGCCCCCTGCGCCAGCTTCAACAGCAACTTCGACCCCCTGCTGAACAGCCTGAACACCAACGTGGGCACCTCCAACTTCGCGGCGGTGAAGTACCAGATGAACTGGCCGAGCCCGGGCAACGACCCCAGCTACAACCCCGACGGCAACTCGCGCCGCGGCTACTACGGCGTCACGGGCATCCCCGACCCCTACCTGGACGGCGCCCCCACCAACGGCACCAACGCCGCGTTGACCGCCGCCCAGGCCAACCCGGCCTACGTGAACGTGGACCTCACCTACACGCTCACCGGCTTTGACCTCACGGCCAACGTGGCGGTGACATCCTACGCCGACTTCGCCGGCAGCTACAAGCTGCACATCGTGGCCACCGAGGACTTCTACAGCTACCCGGCCAGCACCACCAGCCAGGACGAGTTCCACTTCGCCATGCGCAAGATGATGCCCAACGCGCAGGGAACGACCGTCACCCTCACCTCCGGCAACACACAGAACTATTCCCAGACCTACACCTTCAACGAAGGTGGTCCCGCCCAGGGCAACTACAACCTGTGGGGCACCCTGGACGGCGTGTCGCTCGTGGCCTTCGTGCAGAACAACACGACCAAGGAGGTGCTCAACGCCGACTTTGTGAACGTGACGGCCACCGGCGTGGAGGAGAACCTGCTGGACCGCAGCCTGCGCGTGTTCCCCAACCCCAGCAACGGTCTGGTGAACGTGGTGTTCGACCTGCCCGCCGGCGAAACGGCCACCCTGGAGGTGACCAACGTGCTGGGCGAGGTGGTGTACAGCGCCACGCGCAACGTGGGCGCCGGTGCCCAGCGCGAGCTGGTGGACCTCGGCAGCCTCAACAACGGCATTTACTACATGACCATCACCGCAGGCGACCTGAAGAGCACCCGCAAGGTGACCCTGAACAAGTAAGCTGAGCGGTGTTCCGGAAAGGTCGGCGGTCTGGTGCGGGATCTGCATCCGATCGCCGACCTTTCCATTCCCGCTCCAAACCCCAACACCCATGAGGACCTCCCTGATCGCCCTGGCCCTGCTGCTGGCCTCCTGCGCCCTGGCCCAAAGCCGCGTGCCCTCCGTCACCCTCCAATCGCTGGACGGCAAGAAGGTGGACAGCAGGACCTGGAGCAACGACGGCAAGCCCATCATCATCAACTTCTGGGCGACCTGGTGCGCTCCCTGCAAGCGCGAGCTCACCGCCATCGCGGACAAGTACGACACCTGGCGGAAGGAGACCGGCGTGAAGCTCATCGCCGTGAGCATCGACGACGCGCGCAGCATGGCCCGCGTGGCACCTTACGTCAACGGCCAGGACTGGGATTATGAGTTCTACCTGGACCCCAACGGCGACCTCAAGCGCGCCCTCAACGTCAACAACATCCCGCACACCTTCCTGGTGAACGGCAAGGGCGAGATCGTGTACCAGCACAACAACTACGAGCCCGGCGACGAGAACGAGCTTTACCAGAAGGTGAAGCAGGCCGCCGGCAAGTGACGTGATGCACAAGGCCCCCACCCTCCGCCCGGCGACCATCGCGCTGGCCACCGCCCTGGCCGCCCTGCAGCCCGCCGTCGCGCAGCAGACCCCCGAGGTGCACGGCAACTTCAGCGCCGACGGGCAGTACTACAACGAGGACCCCGACATCGGCGCGGTGCCCCCGGCCCAGCAATGGGGCCTCAACGCCTGGGGCAACGTGGTGGTGACCATGGGCCGTTTCCAGGCGGGCCTGCGCCTGGAGAGCTACGAACCCTCCCTGCTGGGCTACCCCGCAGGCACCCCTTACTCCGGCACGGGCCTTGGCTACCGCTACATCAACTACCACCAGGCCGACCTGGACGTCACGCTGGGCAATTTCTACGAGCAGTTCGGCCAGGGCATGGTGTTCCGCAGCTACGAGGAACGCTACCTCGGGGTGGACAACGCCATGGACGGCGTGCGCGTGAAATACCGGCCCCTGCCCGGCCTCTACCTCAAGGGCGTGATGGGCCGCCAGCGCCTGGCCTTCAACGACGGCACGGTGAAGGGCGAGGGCCTGGTGCGTGGCGCCGATGTCGAACTGAGCATCAGCGAGCTCGACTCGGCCTGGAGCCACACCTGGAACCTCATCCTGGGCGGCAGCTTCGTGAGCAAGTACCAGGCGGCCGCCTCGCAGTTGGTCACCCAGCCTGACGGCTCGGTGGCCCAGCTGGAGATGCCCGCCAACGTGGGGGCCTGGGCCGGGCGCCTCAACTTCACCAGCCCCCGGTGGAACGTGTACGCCGAATACGCCTACAAGATCAACGACCCCAACCGACGCAACAACTACATCTACAAGCCCGGCCAGGGACTGCTGCTCAACGCCACCTACTCCACCAAGGGCCTGGGCGTGAGCGTGGGCGCCCACTCCTACGACAACATGCTCTACCAGAGCGTGCGCAACGCCCCCACGCCCTTCGACCTCAACATCAACTTCCTGCCGCCCCTCACCAAGCAGCACACCTACAACCTGCCCGCCACCCTCTACCCCTACGCCACCCAGCCCAACGGCGAGGTGAGCTACCAGGCCGAACTGTTCTACAAGTTCAAGAAGGGCACCCCCCTGGGCGGCCGGTACGGCACCAAGATCGCCCTCAACGGCAGCACCGCCATGGCCCTGGATACCACGACCGTGGACCTGCTCACCGACAGCGCCCGCACCGGCTACCGCTCCAGCCTCTTCGCCGGCGACCTCGGCATCGGGGGCAAGTACTTCACCGACCTCAACGTGGAGCTGCGCAAACGCATCAGCGAGAACTGGGAGCTGGCCCTCACCTACCTCTACTTCGAGTACGACATCGACGTGATCCAGGGCAAACCCGGCAAACCGCTCGTGTTCGCCGACATGGTGGTGCTGGAGGGCCTGCACAACTTCAGCGACCGCACCTCCCTGCGCTTCGAGGTGCAACACCTGTGGACCAAGCAGGACCACGGCAACTGGGCCACGGCGGTGGCGGAGCTCACCTTCAGCCCGCACTGGTTCGTGGCCGCCCAGGACCAGTACAACTACGAGACCTTCGGGGACACCTTCGTGCGCGACGGCCAGGAGGTGAAAGCCGAGCGCATCCATTACCCCATCGGTGCGGTGGGCTACATCCGCGGCGGCAACCGCTTCCAGCTGAGCTATGGCCGCCAGCGCGCCGGGATCTTCTGCGTGGGCGGTGTGTGCCGCCAGGTGCCCGCCGCCAACGGCCTTACCTTGTCCATCACCAGCACCTTCTGACCATGCGCCCCTCCCTCGCCCACCCGGCCCTCGCCCTGGTCCTCGCCCTGCCCTTTGCGGCCTGCGACAAGGTGGAGCACCCCTACCAGGCCGTCCAGAACGGCGGGAACAACGGCGATGCCGTGGTGCGCAAGGTGCTGCTGGAGGACATGACCGGCCACCGCTGCAACAACTGCCCGGACGCCGCCGCCCAGGCCGCAGCCCTGCAGGCCGTGCACGGTGAGGACCTGGTGGTGATCGCCGTGCACTGCGTGGCCGGCTTCGCAGCACCCCTGCCCCCCATCGGCGACAACATCCTGGACAGTGACCACCGCACCCCCGAGGGTAACACCTACGAGACCGCCTTCGGCATCACCTTCCTGCCCACCGGCCTGATCAGCCGCAGGCCTTACAACAGCGTGCTGCAGATCAGCGACGGGGACTGGGGCAGCGCAGTGAACGAGATCATCGGCGACAGCACGGTCTTCCACCTATGGTTCGACGGCCTCACCTACGGGGGCGGCACGGTGAACACCACCGTCAAACTGGCGCTCCTCGGCCCGGTCTCCGGCGACCACAACCTGGTGGTGGCCCTCACCGAGGACCATGTGATCGACTGGCAGATCGACGCCAACGCCACCCCGCCCGAAGTGCCCGACTACGACCACCGCCACATGCTGCGCGGCAACCTCAACGGCATCTGGGGCGTACCCGCCATCGTGGGCTCGGCCGCCGCCGGCGACACCCTTGTGTTCACGTACAACACCCCCCTGCCGGGCAACGTGCTGAACCCGGACAACTGCGCCCTGGTGGCTTACGTGTACGACGCCACCTCCAAGGAGGTGATGCAGGTGGAGGAACGCAAGTTCCAGCCCTGACCGGCCCCCAGGCCCTTCCAGATACGGATCGCCCGACATGGCCCGTTGTTTGTGGCCGACCGCCGGTTCGCGCCCCGTGGAGAACCGATCGGCCCACCGGGGTCCGAAAGGCCGATCCTTGACTTACCTTCATGCGCTCGTTCCCCCGAACCGACCGCTTGACCAACCGCTTTGTGATGATGGACCAGGGAAGGAAGATGATGGAGCTCAGCAAGCAGGTGCTCCAGAAGGTCAGCTTTGACCGCCGGCTGTTCACCAAGGAACTTATCAAGGCCCGCCGATGGCTCGGCCAGCACGACCAGCTCGTGCTCAAGGCCTGGTGCCTGGCCACCTTCGGCCACATGTACAAGGATGTGATCCTGGAGGTCTTCAAGACCACCATGCGAAGCTGACGCGGCCACGCCCGGTCACTGCGCCGAGCGCCGCAGGAAGTCGAGGTTGCGGCGCAGGCCGCCGTATTTGGCGCGCTTCACCGCGCTGCCCTCGAACAGGCGGTCGAAGACCACTTCCGTCAGGCCGTGCCATTCCTCGCCGGTCAGCGCCATCACCTCCGGCCGCGGTGCGAACTGCGGCTCGGCATGCGGGGTGGCGAAGCGGTTCCACGGGCACACCTGCTGGCAGATGTCGCAACCGAAGGCCCAACCCGCCAGCCGGCCCAAGAACTCCTCGGGGATCGCGTCCTTGAGCTCGATGGTGAGGTGGCTGATGCAGCGTGAGCCGTCCACGCCGTAAGGGGTGATGGCTTCGGTGGGACAGGCATCGATGCAACGCCTGCAGGTGCCGCAATGGTCGGTGGCCGGCGCGTCGGGCTCCAGCTCCAGGTCGGTGATCAGCTCGCACAGAAAGAACCAGCTGCCCGTGCCCTGACGGATCACGTTGGTGTGCTTGCCGCGCCAGCCCACGCCGGCCTGCTGCGCCCAGGCTTTCTCCAGCACCGGGGCGCTGTCCACGAAAGCCCGCATCGCCACGGCACCGAAGCTTTCGGTGATGAAGGCCATCAACGCCTTCAGCCGCTGCTTGAGCACCTTGTGGTAGTCGCGGCCGTAGGCGTAGGTGCTCAGCTTGGGGGCCGTCGGGTCCTGTTGCCTGGGCGGCGTGTGGTAGTTGTACGCCAGGCTGATCACGCTGCGGGCACCGGGCACCAGCTTGGTGGGGTCCAGGCGCAGGTCGAAGTGGCGCTCCATGTAGCCCATGCTGCCATGGTGCCCCTGCCGCAACCACCGCTCCAGCCTCGGCGCCTCCTCCTCCAGAAAGCCGGCCCGCGCCACCCCGCACGCCAGGAAGCCGAGCTCGTGCGCCTTGCGCTTGATGGCCTCGGAACGGGCTCGGGCATCCATGCGGGCAAGGTAGCCGCCGCCAGGCGCCGCCACGCCGACCCCCTGGAACGGCCGAGCAGGGAAGCGCATCAGGAAGCCCCTGTGCGCCCCCTGTCCTTCACCCGTGGCCATGGAGTTCCGTTGGCGCATTCGTTCACACGGTGCTTCTCCGGACCCACATCTTGCTGCATGCGAACGCCGGGAAGACCGGAGGCGTGAGTCCCGAGGCCGAAGACCGGGGGCTTGGACCATCCTTCCCGACCTTTACCCCATGTCCGACGGCCTGTTCCCCATGACCGCCCAGACCATGTTCGGCCTGGAGGACCTCCTGGTGGCCGAGCTCGGGACCATCGGTGCCCGCGACATCGAGAAGCACAACCGCGCCGTCGCCTTCCGCGGCGATGAAGCGTGCATGTACCGCGCCAACTTCACCCTGCGCACCGCCCTCCGCATCCTGGTGCCGGTGCACGACTTCGGGCTCCGCAACGAGGAGGACCTCTACCGCGGCATCAAGGCCATGCCCTGGGAGCGTTACATGGACGTGGACGACACCCTGTCGGTGCACTGCACGCTCCATTCCGACCGCTTCACGCACTCGCAGTTCCTCGCCCTCAAGGCCAAGGACGCCATCGTGGACCGGTTCCGCGCGCGCTTCGGCCGCCGCCCCTCGGTGGACCTGGACAACGCCACCCTGCGCATCCACCTGCACATCCGCGGGGATGCATGCCTGGTCTCCCTGGACAGCAGCGGAGGCTCGCTGCACAAACGCGGCTACCGCGACCACACCAACCTGGCCCCCATCAACGAGGTGCTCGCCGCGGGGCTGGTGCTCCTGTCCGGCTGGGACGGCCGCAGCCACCTGGTGGACCCCATGTGCGGCAGCGGCACCCTGCTCATCGAAGCGGCCATGATCGCCGGCCGCATCCCGCCCGGCATGCACCGTCCTCGCTTCGGCTTCGAAGGCTGGAAGGGCTTTCAGCCGGACACCTGGCAGACCGTCCGCTCCGAGGCCCTGGCCCGCATCGATGCGCGGAACAAGCCGCTCATCCTGGGCGGCGAGCTCAGCCCCCACGTGGCCCGCAAGGCCGAGAGCAACATCGCCAGCGCCGGACTGAAGGACCGCATCCGCATCGTCAACCGGCCCTTCCAGGAGCTGGAACCGCCTGAAGGCGGCGGCACCCTGCTCCTCAACCCGCCCTACGGCGAGCGCATGGACAAGGACGAGGACATCAACGCCGTGTACGCCATGATCGGGGACACGCTCAAGAAGCGCTGGGCCGGGTGGACCGCCTGGATGATCACCAGCAACATGGAGGCCGCCAAGCACGTCCACCTCACCCCCAGGCCGCGCATCAAGCTCTTCAACGGCGCGCTCGAATGCCGCTTCATGCGCTACGAGATGTACGCGGGCACGCGGCGCACCTTCGCCCCCGATCCGCCGCAGATGTAAACCTTACTGGACCGCGCTCCGCGCCTTACTCGAACAGGCTTCCAGGCTTCACGCTCGGCACCCGCCCCAGGTGGCGGTAGGCCCGCTCGGTGGCCAGGCGTCCGCGCGGCGTGCGCTGTAGGTAGCCCTCCATGATCAGGAAGGGCTCGTACACTTCCTCGATGGTGCCGGCCTCCTCGCCCACCGCCGTGGCCACCGTGTTCAGCCCCACCGGCCCGCCGCCGAACTTGTCGATGATGGCCCCCAGGATCCGGTTGTCCATCTCGTCCAGCCCGTGCGCATCCACGTTCAAGGCCTTCAGCGCGTGCTGGGCGATGGCCAGCGTGATGGTGCCGTCGCCCTGGATCTGCGCGAAGTCGCGCACCCGCCGCAGCAGCGCGTTGGCGATCCGCGGGGTGCCGCGGCTGCGCCGCGCGATCTCCACCGCCGCCTCCTCGGCGATCGGCACGTTCAGCAGGCCCGCGCTGCGCTTCACGATGCCCGTGAGGGTGGGCGCGTCGTAGTAGTCCAGCCGGCTGTTGATGCCGAAGCGCGCCCGCAGCGGGGCCGTCAGCAGGCCGCTCCGCGTGGTGGCCCCCACCAGCGTAAAGGGGTTCAGCGCGATCTGCACCGTGCGCGCGTTCGGCCCGGCATCGATCACCAGGTCGATCCGGTAGTCCTCCATCGCGCTGTACAGGTACTCCTCGATCACCGGCGTCAACCGGTGGATCTCGTCGATGAAGAGGACGTCATGCGGCTCCAGGTTCGTCAGCAGCCCCGCCAGGTCGGCCGGCTTGTCCAGCACAGGGCCGCTGGTGATCCGGATGCCCACCCCCATCTCCGCCGCGATGATGTTGGCCAGCGTGGTCTTGCCCAGCCCCGGCGGGCCATGCAGCAGCACATGATCCAGGGCCTCGCCCCGCTGCCGTGCCGCCTGCACGAACACCTTCAGGTTGTCCGTCACCGCCCGCTGCCCGGCGAATTCGCCGAACTGCCGGGGGCGCAGCACCTGCTCCAGTTCCTTGTCGCTGGCGGCGCGCTGCTCCTGCCGGGGGTCGAAGGACGCGGGCATGGGGCGAAGGTAGATCGGCGGGGCGGGCGGGCACAGCGCCGCGATCTTGGGCATGGCCATCTCGTTGAGCGGGACACGTTGTGCTCAGGCGATCAGGTGTCCATCCCGCACGGCCACATGGGTGTGCACCTGCACGGATGAACACCCCTCCTGCGCGTGGATCGCTCCACACGCCGCACAAGGAGGGGGCTTAGGCCGAGTGCTCATGCACCCCAATGCCGAGGGCCGCCCCGCGCAAGCGAAGCGGCCCTCGGCCATCGTTCTGTGTCATCCTATCGCGCCACCTTCACCGCCTTCTTCACCACGAA
>JACTMO010000067.1 GCA_014584605.1 Bacteroidota bacterium
TGTCGTCTTTTAGGGTTGCTTGTAACTGCAGGTTGACGCAACCGTGAACAAATGTAGTAAACCAAACTGTTCGGTGAGTTGCGTAAATACCGCCAATTTGTGGTGTAAGGCGAAACATCAGTCCAAGTCAAGGTCATCGAGTGGGCTGCGGATCTTGCCAAGGGCTTTGGTGCTTACGTGGGTGTAGATCTCCGTTGTTTTACTGCTGGAGTGGCCCAGCAGGGTCTGAATATAGCGTAGGTCCGTTCCCTTCTCCAACAGGTGTGTGGCGAAGCTGTGCCGCAGGGTATGCACGGTTGCCGGCTTTGTGATGCCTGCGGCATCCTTGGCCTTGTGGAAGAGGAGCTGCACGCTGCGCGGGGAGTAGGTACCGCCATCGGCACCCTCGATCAGATGCGTTTTGGGTTTGTACTCGGCAAGGTAGGTTTCCAGGGCGGCCATCGCCTTGGGGCTCAACAGGGTGATGCGGTCCTTGTTGCCCTTGCCTCCGCGTACGATCAATTGCTGGCGGTCGGCGGCAAGATCGCCCAGGCGCAGGTTGATCAGTTCGCTCAGGCGCAGGCCAGCGGAGTAGATGAGCATGAGGATGCACCGGTGCTTCAGGTTCGTTACGGTGCGTAGCAACGCGCTCACTTCCCCCTCGCTCAGCACGGTGGGCAGCTTGCGTTCCTTGCGCGGCCGCTCAATGAAGGTGACACGACCGGCATCGCCCAGCACGTCCTTGTAGTAGTAGCGTATGGCATTCACCACTTGGTTCAGGTAGCTGTTGCTCGCCGTGCCTTGCGCCAGGTGATGCTGGTAGGCTTCGATGTCTCCGGTGGTCAACTCGGCGGGATGCCTTTCCGGGAAGTGCAGGAAGAACTGCCGGGTGGCGTTCAGATAGGTCTTGATGCTGGTGGGGCTGTAGCGACCGATCTCCATTTTCCGTTGCATGGCAGCGATCGCTTCTTCCTGCGCAGCGCTGAGCGTCGGCTTTGGAGGTCCAGAGGCGCGGGGAACAGCGGGGGACGCGGCGAGTGGTACCTTCTTCATCGCCGAATAGTCCACCCAGGCTTTGCCCTTGTATGCCTCGAATACCCTACCCACGGTAGATGCTTCGTGGGGCAGATGCCAGGTGCGGAGCGTACCGCTCCATTCCGCGCCCAGTTCCCGCGCGATGGCCGTGAGGGCGTCCTCGTTCGGAATGCGCAGGGCTACGCGTCTTTGCCCGCGATGCTCCAACGGCTCCAATACGATGGCGATGCGGGTGGGCATGCCGAAAGGTAGGTGAGAGGGTGAGGTTGCGGGCTCGCACCCTTTCACCCTTTCACTGCCCCCACCCTCCGCGCAAACACCAGCACCACCGCGAAGCAGCACAGCGGCGCGAGGTAGGCCAGCTGGATGCCGTGCCGGTCGCTAATGGCGCCCATGATCGGTGGGATCACCGCGCCGCCCGCGATGCTCATCACGATCAACGAGCTGCCGAGCTTGGTGCGTCTGCCTAAGCCTTGGATGCTGAGCGAGAAGATGGTGGGGAACATGATGCTCATGAAAAGCTGCAAACCGATCAACGCACCCACCGCCACCGGACCGGTCGTGGAAACCGCCACGGCCACGAGCACTGCGCTCGCGATCGCGCACGACATGAGTAATGCGGCGGCCTTCATCCAACGCAGCAGCGCCGTGCCGATGAAGCGCCCGGACATGAACAGCAGCAGGCCGATGCTGAGCAGGTAAGCCGCATCCTGCTCGCCGATGCCGGCGGTGCGGCCCGCGAAACGAATGAAGAAGCTGGCCACGCCCACCTGCGCGCCCACGTAGCAGAACTGCGCCAGCACACCCATCCACAGACGACCGGTCAGGCGGCCGGATCCTTCAGAAGTCGTGTTGCTCTCCTCGCTGATCTCGGGCAGCTGCGCGCGCATGAAGAGCAGCGCCACCAGCAGTACGATGCAGCCGATGATGAGGTAAGGCACGCGCACGGCCAGGGCCTCCTGGGTGAGGAAGGCATCGAGCGCCGTCGGGGACATCGCCTTCAGCACTTCCTCGTTCGGTGTTTCGCCGCTGAGGATGAAGCGTCCGCCGAAGAAGGCCGCCAGCGCGGCACCCAGTCCGTTGAAGGCCTGCGCGAAGTTGATCCGGCGATGGGCATGGGCGGGATTGCCCAGCGCGGTGACGTACGGATTGGCGGCGGTCTCCAGGAAGGTGAGGCCGCTGGCGATCACGAAGAGCGCGCCGAGGAAGAAGGGATAGGAACGCAATGTGGCGGCCGGCCAGAACAGCAGGGTGCCGGTGGCGAAGAGCAACAGCCCGCCCACGATGCCGCTGCGGTAGCCGAAGCGCTTCATCACCGCGCCGGCGGGCAGGGCCATCACGAAGTAGGCGATGAAGAAGGCGGAGTCCACCAGCGCGGAACGCATGTCGTTCAGCTGCAGGGCGCGGCGCAGGTGCGGGATCAGGATCGGATTCAGGTTGTGCGCCAGCGCCCACAGGAAGAACAGGCCGGTGACCAGCACGATGGCGAAACGGGTGCTGCGGGGCTCCATCACAGGTCGGCGCGGCGGATCTTCAGTTGGAGGGTGCCCGGGACCGGCTTCCCCGCCACCAGCACGAGGTAACCTCCGCCGCCCGCGCCGCTCAGTTTCCAGCCCAGGGCCTTGTCGGCGTTCGCGGCGATCGTGTCGCGGATCGAGGCATCCACCATGTGCGGGAACATGGCCACCTGGGCCTCGAAGGAGCTGCGCATGGCCGTGCCGAACGCGCGTGCATCCATCGCGAGCGCGGCGTTCCAGCAGGCTTCGGCGGCATCGGCCAGGGCCTTGGCACCAGCGGCATCCACGCGGGTGTCCTGCAACACACGGAAGCCATCGTGGCGCGGACCGAGCGGCAGCAGGTGCAGATGCGTCTCGATGAAGCGCAGCACGGCCTCGTCCTCCACGCTTTCGATCCGCTCCGGCCAGTAGCCGCCGTTATAGTGCAGCTGGTTGAGGCCGGGGAAGACGATGCCGATGCTGTCCTGCGATCCGCTGACCTCCACCGTGCCGGGCGGGTTCTCGTAGCTGAAAAGGATGCGCGCCTGCTGCTCGCGATCGCCGTGGGGCAGGCGGGTGCGCCAGAGGGCGATGGCCTTCTCGCGCGTGCTGCTGCTCATGCCGCTCCGCGCGTTGAAGGGGTGCGTGGGCTCCAGGCTGATGGTGAGCACGCTGCCCGGATGGTGCTTGGAGACGAAGGGCTGATCAAGCCAGCCGCCGGCGAGGTCGAGGCGGAAGGGGATGGTGCAGGCCTCGCGCAGGGCGGTGGTGCTGCGCGCCTGAAGGCCGCTGTGCGGGGTGCGTTCCAGCACCACGTAGCGCACGCCGTGCTGTTTGCAGAGCGCGGCTTTCGCGTCCGCATGGCCGTCGTGGTTCACCACGAAGAAGTCGGGCTTCACGTGCTCGAACTCCGGCACGAAGTCCATTTGCCCCGAGCCGGAACCGATGTGCACCGCATGGACGCAGGCCAGGGCCTCGAGCATGAACTTACGCTCGTGTTCATCGTTCACCGTCCACCGGCCCTTGATGCCGTGGATGGTGCGGTCGCTGCCGATGCACACGTGCAGCTCGCCGTATTCCGCCGCGCTCTTCAGGAAGGCCACATGGCCGCTGTGCAGCAGGTCGAAGCAGCCGGAGACGAAGACGCGGGGCATGCGGCAAGTATATCGCGTGGTTGTTGTTCACCACAGAGGCACGGAGGGCACAGAGGGAAAATTGAATTTCTCACCACAGAGGCACAGAGGGTACAGAGTAGGTTTTCGTGAGCCACCACAGAGGCACAGAGAGCACAGAGGAAGAAATCGTATTGATTGCCTTTGCATTTCTCCGTGTCCTCTGTGTCTCTGTGGTGAAGGCATTTACCGCACCACGATCTCATCGCAGAACAGCCAGCAATCGCCCTTGCTGCCGTGCCATGGCGGCAATGCCCCGCGGTTGCGTGCGGTGAAGCGCAGGTAGCGCATGCTCACCGGTGATCGGGCCGCGATGCGCACCGCATGAGGGGCTGGCGGACCTTGTTGTTTGGCCAAGGGCAGCTCCTGCGTTCCGAAAGGCGCCCAGGTGATCCCATCGTTCGAGTATTCCACTTGGACTTGGGATGGCAGGAAGATCCAGCTGGCCTGATCCTGCAGGAAGGCCGTTTCCACGCGTTTCACGGGCGTGGCAGTGCCCAGGTCGATCGTGGCCACGAGGTCCTTGCCCCACCAGCCCTGCCAGCCGAACTGGTAGTTGTTGCCCGCGCGGAAACCGTCGATCAGGGCATCGGCGCTTCCGCCGTTGTATTTGGCGGCAGGCGGCTCCGCGAACTGGATCGTCCTGCCCACGGCCAGGTGGTTCACGGCACCGTTCCGCAGGTGCGCGCAGAACTCGGCGAAGTATTCGTCCGGCGTGTTGCGCGTTTCATGCAGCAACCGGTGACCGTGCCGTTTCAGGCGCAGCACGAAGGTGTCCAGCAGGGCGGTGTAATACGGTTTCGCATGCCAGGTGCCGGTCGCATCCTTCGCGAACAGGCCGTTAGGGGCTCGGGGCATGGCGCGGGCGATCTCCAGTTCGGCGTACATGATGCCGAGTCGTGCATCCTTCACGCGCCAATGGTAGATGGTGTCCTCGTCCATCACGGCTGCCTCGGCGCTGTCGAAGAGGGCCTTGTAGCGCTCGATATTGGCGGGGCTGAGGTAGCCGGTCTTGTGCGCTTGCGGATGCTCGTACAGCGTGAGCGGCAGCTTGGACTTGTCCAATTCGGTCTCCATCAGCCGCGTGTAGCGATCGATGAAAGGGCCGGCCTGGCCGTAGAAACCGTTGAGGAACGCGGTGCGCAGCGAATCCACGTCAAGGTCCGGGTTCCACAGCAACTGCGACAACAGCTCGCAGCGGAACTCGGGCATCTCTCCACCGGGTGAGGAGAGCCCTTGCTCGAAGACCATGGGCACGCCGTTGCCGCGGAACAGACGAATGTTGGGCTGCAGCACCTTCCAGTTCGGAAAAGGCAGCACCAGGTGCGAGAAGTTGATCACGTAGTCCCACACGATGATGTTGGGAGCCTGCCCCGGCCTTTGAGCCGGGGTGAGCTGGGCCCATTGGCGCAGGTCGTAGGTGAAGCTGCCGGGGCCGTCGCGTTCCGCGATTGGCTTGCTGCGGTCCTCCTCGATGCTGCAGAGCATGATGTTCACGTTGTGCCGCGGCTTGGTCACCTTGGGCGCGGTGCGGCTGTACTGGTAGGCCAAGGTGCTGATCACCTTGTCCGGAAAACTGTCGGCCACGGCGTTCACGAAGCGCAGGATGCTGCCGCTGGGCGAACCGTCGATGCTGTCGGCCCGTTGGCACAAGGCGCATTGGCAATGGTTGAAGTTGTCCAGCTGGCTCACGCTCCAGTAGCGCGCGGCCGGTTTGCGCGCCATCATCGCGCGCAGGCTGTCCACGGTGATGCGCAACACTTCCGGGTTGCTCAGGCACAATTGGTCAGGAATGCGGACCCCGTTCCGCTCCGCGAAGTATTCCGGATGCGCATCGATCAGCGTCGCGGGCACGAAGCGGTGCATGGTGTGTACCCACAGGCCCCATTCGGGGTCCTCGGAATCGCGGGTCTGGATGACCTGCCGGATGTGGTGCTCCGCGGCGTAGGCGCTGTCCTTGGCCGGGCCGTAATACACCATGCGGAAGGAGAAGGGGGATCGGTGCTGGGCATGCGAGGCCGAGACTTGCACCAGCAGAATCGCAACGATCAGAGCGACGCGCATCGATCACCCTGCGATCTCCACGACCGCACTACCGTTTGTGATGAGTTGCATGGCTGCCGGTAGCCGGGCAGTCAGCAATTCCTTCATGCGCTGGTTGCTCGTGTTGCCGGCGGTCACCCAAATGATGCTGGGTGGAGGTCCATGTTTCTCGACAAGTCGAAGGAAGTCCTCGTCCTTGGTCAGGATGGCGTCCACCTCTGCTTTCGCACGAAGGAAGATCCGCTCATCCTTCGCCTCCCTCATCTCAAGGTCGCGCAAGGAGAAGGCACGCACGTTGAACGTGGTACGCATCCAGTTGGCAAGCTTCGGGGAAAGCTGTGCGTCCAGCCAGATCCTCATGCGGCGAGGATCGGATGGTCGACACGGGACCTGGCGAAGCGCAACGCGGCATCGATATCCGCGTCCTCCAGGTCGGGCATCTCATCCAGGATCTCCGCCCTGCTCAGACCTGAGGCCAGCAGATCCAGCACGTCCACCACCCGGATGCGCATCCCGCGGATGCATGGCCGACCTCCGCACATTTGAGGGTCGACGGTGATGCGGTCCATCAGGTAGGTCATGGTGGCGGAGTTGCGTTGCTCAAAAATAGTGCGATCGGCGGTCCGACGGAACTCTTCACGGCACGTGGTGCTGAAGATGACGAAGGGCGCTGTTAGGCTGCGAGATCAGAACGATTTCCAACGGCTGATTAACATCAGCACCAGATAGCACGCAAATAAGACTTGTGTTACCCCTCGATCTTCACCACGACCACGCCTCCCTGCTCCGCTCCGGGCGGTAGCTCCAGCATCAGGAAACCAGGCTGTCCGGTCTTCAGGGGAAGCACCTGGCCTGTTGCCAGCAGCGTGACCTTGGGCATTTCGCGGCCTTTCCACGCGAAGGACCAAGGTGCGCCTTTCGCTTCGCCGAGGAGGTAGTGGACGCCGCCGTCCTTGCTTTGGGTGCAACCGATGGCGCCGTGCGTTTCCCAGTCGCCGCCCCGCGTTCCGTACACCGCCTCGCCGTTGGTCTTCAGCCATACGCCCACTTCTTTCAGCCGCACGTAGGCCGTGGGATCCAGCTGTCCATCTGGTCCGGGCGCCACGTTCAGCAGCAGGCTGCCGCCGCGCGTCACCACTTGCGCAAGGGTGCGGATGATCTCCTCGGTGCTCTTGTACTGCTCATTCGGCACCCAACTCCAGCTGGTGCCCATGGGCATGCAGGTCTCCCACGGCACGCCGGGATCCTTGTCGGGCACATGGCCTTCCGGCGTGATGTAGTTCTCGTACTCGCCGCCCACGGTGCGGTCCACCACGAGCAGGCCGGGCTGGTGCCTGCGCGCCATGGCGGCGATGCGCGGCATGTCGATGTCCTGGTCGATCCGCAGGTCGCGCTGCCAACCCACGGTGGTGTCCACGGTGTTCAGCGGCCGCACCTGACCGCCATCCAGCCAGAGGATGTCCATCTTCCCATAGTCCGACATCAGCTCCTCGATCTGTCCGTAGGTAAAATCCTTGAAGCGCTGCCAACGCTCGGGATAGCGCGAGGGCAGGTAGTTCACGTTGCGGTCCTTGGGAGGGAAGTAAGGCCACCAGTAGTACGGACAGTGCCAATCGGGCTTGCTGAAATAGGCGCCAGCCCACAGTCCTTCGGCACGGAACGCATCGAAGACGTGCTTCGCGATATTGGCCCTGGGATCTACGTGAAAGGGGCAGCGCGACGAGGTGCTCCTGTAGTCCGTGAGCTTGGTGTCGAACATGCAGAAGCCGTCGTGGTGCTTGGTGGTGAACACCACGTACTTCATGCCGGCCTCCTTCGCGGCTTCGGCCCACCTGCCCGGATCGAAGGCCGTGGGGTTGAATGTGGTCTGCAACGCCTCGTAGTTCTTCACGTACTCGGTGTAGGTTTTCCCGTGCGACGAGTCGCGGCGGCACCAGGGCTCATCCTCCGGACAGATGCTCCAGCTCTCCACCACGCCCCATTGGCTGTACGGCCCCCAGTGCATCAGCAGGCCGAACTTCAGGTCCTGCCATTGGGCGAGCTTCTCCTTGACCAGTGGATCGGAGGGCGGGATGTAGGGGGCTTGGGAGAAGAGGGATGAAGGGTGAAAAAGTGAAACGGTGAAAAGGCCGACCAGGAAGGCAGCGCGGAGGCGTGGGGCCTGTCTCGTCCTGAAAAAAGTTGACGGGTTAGTGTTGTAGTTCCTGTCTTGGGTTTACAAGCGTGTTTTCGTCCTGGGAGAGGTTGACACCTCGAT
>JACTMO010000022.1 GCA_014584605.1 Bacteroidota bacterium
CCAGCAGGCCTTCCAGAAGGATCGATCAGCAGTAGAACCAGCCAACATCCCGAACCAGTTGATTTTGTTCGACTTTTAACCGGACAGCAATGACTTCAGTATATATCCAAACCCTTCACAAGGAGGGGCGACAATTGCCGTTCGTGATGATGATGTGATCGCATCGATCACCCTCTACGATCAAACCGGTCGGATGATCCGAGCGAGATCTGGATCTGGAGGTTCGGCCTATCGAATGGAACTTTCCGACATGGAACCAGGCCTGTATCTGGTTGAGGTCCGATCCGGATCAGGCCAGAGAATGAAGAAACTGATCATCAACTGACGGATGAAAGGGAGAGCCATTCTCATGACCACGTTGCTTGGGGGTAGTGCCTGCCTCCATGGCCAATCCACCTTCCAGCGCGTCTACCTCTCAGGTGCCGCCGACAGGATGAACATGCATGAACTGCCCAGTGGGAATGTCTTCGTGGGGATGGGATGGGGCCCTGGGATCTCCCTGCTGGCCCCGGACGGGAATATCATCTATTCGGATCACTATTGGAGCGACTCGATCCTGGTGCAAGCATCGATACGACCCGCAGGGGTGAACGATTACTATTTCGTTACCGGATACCAGCGTGATTCGTGCACTGTGAATGGCACATTCACCGTACCGTACACATACGCTCTGATCGGTAGGATGGATTCCCTTGGAACGATCTCATCGGTCAACTGCTACCAGCCGAACACAGATAGATGCTGGTCGAGGGTTGCGGACCTTGAGATCGCACAGAACGGTGATGTGATCATCTGGGGCAGTGGTGGCGAAGGTATCCAGTGGAGCTTCTATACCATGCGCACCGATCCGTTCGGCGAGGTGGTCTGGGGCAAGCACTACGGTGCCCACGGCAGTTTTCAGTTCATCAAGGAGCTCCCCTCCGGGGATCTGCTGGCAGGGCTGAACATGGACAATGCGGGTGCGGTGGTGGCCCGGATGAACGCACAGGGCGAACTCCTCTGGTGCAAGAGCTATTTCCGACCAAAGGGTATGATCCACGACGCCATCATTTTATCAGATACGAACTTCGTAGTTACCGGTTATACGGATAGTCTGTCCAGTACGAACCCCTTTGAACCCATCCCAAGTGGATATCATCCGCAGCTCTTCATGCTGAATGTGGATGGTGATGGGGACGTCTTGTGGTGCAAAGGCTATGACAGTGCCCCCCACTTGTGGTGGGCATTGAGTTCTTCCCGGCTTGTCGAAAGCCAGGATGGCGGTTTCGTGGTCCTGGCCACGCTGAGCAGCCCCGGCTTCAGTGCGGCATACCGACCCTATTTGATGAAGACCGACTCGAACGGCGATACGTTGTGGACGAACAGTGCGGGGGAGGCCGGTTACAGATATAGAACGATTGATCTGCTAGCAACTTATGACGGTGGATACATGTTCAATGGGGTCGTCCGCGGCAACATGCCGCAGGGATGGCTGGGTTCACCCTATATCTTCAAGGCGAATGCGCTCGGGCAACTACCCTGTTCCGAGCGGATCCATACCGTGGAGGTCAATTCGCTCTTCCCGTCAGACAGCAGCTTCATGCTGAGCGCCGTTGATGGGGGCATCCGTTTCAGCATCTCCCTGAGAGATACGAGCTTCAACCCGATAGCACAATACGATGCGTGTGACTTCACCAACGCACTTGTCCCTAGTGCCCGCAAGAGCCCGCAACAAAGCGTTTCGCCGAATCCCAGCCAAGGTCAGGTGACCATCAAGTTCACCGACCCGCTCCGTGCGGACAGCTTCTACAGCGTGTACGACGGCCGAGGTCGGCTCCTGTTCCAGCGTCCGCTGCCCAGTGGCGCCACCAGCGAGCTTCCACGAACGGGTGGTGGTGTCGCCGTAGCGCACCGCACTGCGCCCCCCTCAGTAATACGGGCTGATCATCAGGTACACCACCACGCCGGTGACGCTCACGTAGAACCACACAGGCCAAACCCGCTTGGCCAACCGGCGGTGCTCGGGATACTGTGCGGACAGGGCGCGGTAGGCGGTGAACAGGATGAAGGGCAGGCTGAGGCCGGCCAGCACGATGTGGGTGAAGAGGATCACGTAGTACAGCACCTTCATGGCGCCGGTGCCTCCGTAGGGTGTGCTGCCGGCGAAGAGGTGGTGGAGGATGTAGCTCCCTAGGAAGAGGATGCTGAGCCCCATGGCCCCCAACATCGCTGCGCGGTGCACGGCCCAGCGGCCGGCCCTGGCGGCGAAGAGGCCCATGAGCAGAAGCACGCTCACCAGGCTGTTGAGCACCGCATTGATGCGGGCGAAGACATGCACGTCGAGCCCGTCCGGGGCGGGCACCTGCACGCGGTCCAGCACCACCACCGCGGTGAGCACGATGGCCGAGAAGGTCCAGATGAGGCGCCGGGCGGGGCGCTCCTCCAGGCGGAGGCTGCGGGCGGGATGGGCTTCGCGGGGGGGCATGCGGGGCGGACCTTCAGCGGGCGGCGGAGCTCACGACGACGGCCGGGCGGCCTCGCGCTTGCGCAGCTTCTCCTCCTTCAGCAGCATCTTGATGTCGCCCGCCAGGCGGTCCACCTCGGCGAACCGGGTGCCGTCGTAATAACCGCGGATGTGCCGGTCCTTGTCCACCAGCACGAACATCTCCGAGTGCAGGAAGCCGTCCGGGGCCATCACGTCCTCACGCGCGGCCAGGAAGTAGCCTTCGCTGCCCAGCAGGTAGAGGTCGGCCTTGGGGCCGGTGAGGAACTTCCAGCGGGCGGTATCGGCCTGGTGGCGCCGCGCATAGGCGTTGAGCACCTCGGCCGTGTCGTTCTCCGGGTCCACCGTGTGGCTCAGGAACACCACGTCGCGGAAGGCCTCATCGTCGAGCTTGAGCTGCAGCTGCTGCATCTGGCGCGTCATGCGCGGGCAGATGGTGGTGCAGCGCGTGAAGAAGAAATCCACTACCAGGATGCGGCCTTCCACATCGCGGTCGCTGAAGGGACGGCCGAACTGGTCGGTGAAGGCGAAGGGGGGCACGGTGAAGTAGGTGGTGTCGCCGGGCGCGTTCACCTCCTTGGGGCCGTAGTAGGGCGGGAAGACGAAGCGGTGCTTCACCAGCCCGAGCACGGGCGAGAAGAACAGGAAGAGCGCGACGATGAACAGCAGGATGCCGCCGAGGATGGCGCGTTGCTTCCAGCGGGGCGCCGGGCGCATGACCCCGGGTTCAGCCATGGCGGAACCCTGCTGGGGCGCCAACGAACGACCGGACCGGAAGGGCCCGGAGGCCGGCCGCGGGGATGGTGATGCGCCGGAAAGGGAGCGGGGCCGTCACGGCAGGATCAGAGGAACTCGGTCCACACGCGGTGGATGTAGTTCGACTCCCAGATGGCGATGAAGACCAGGTAGAGCAGGAAGAGCGCGTAGGGCAGCAGGATGATCGCCCGGATGTTCCGGCGCTCGTCGCCCAGGTGCATGAAGGTCATCACGATGTAGGTGGCCTTCACGATGGTGAGCACCACGAAGGTCCACTTCACCAGGTGCCAGCTGCCGGGCATCCACTCCTTCCAGTAGGCGCCCAGGGCCACTTCCACCGTGGTGACCACGGCCAGCAGCAGGGTCACCATCCAGATCTTGCGGCGGATCCTGCGGCCCTCCTCCTCACCGTGGTGGGCGTCCAGGCTGTATTCGATGATGTCGTCGCGTTCCATGTCGATGCGCCGAAGCCCCGGCGAAGCGTTTGGAGGGATGGATCAGAGCAGGTAGAAGAAGGTAAAGACGAACACCCACACCAGGTCCACGAAGTGCCAGTACAGGCCCGCCTTCTCGACCATCTCGTAGTGACCGCGGCGGTGGAACACGCCGCGGATCACCATCAGCAGCACGATGAGGTTGATGACCACCCCGCTGAACACGTGGAAGCCGTGGAAGCCGGTGATGAAGAAGAAGAAGTTGGCGTACTGCGGCGGACCGTACTCGTTGCGGGTCATGTTGGCCCCGTCGATGTAGGCCACGCGCGAATCCCACAGCGCCTTCGCCTGGGCGCCTTCCACATGGGCGTGCTCACCCTCGGCGGGCAGCAGGTAGTGGCCCGGGCGCGCCTTCACCAGGTGGAAACCGGGGGCGTTGGCCGGGTCGTGCGTGTCGTGGGTGTCGTTGTGCACCCAGTATTTGCCGCCGTCGGGCGTGGTGATGTAGCCGCCACCGCCGTGGATGAAGTGGCTCCACTCCCACGCCTGGCTGCCCACGAAGAAGGCGCCGCCGATCACCGTGAGGAAGAGCCACTTGATGACGCCCTTCTTGTCCATCCGGTGGCCGGCCTCCACGGACAGCACCATGGTGACCGAGCTGAAGATCAGGATGGCCGTCATCAGGGCCACATAGACCAACGGATAGCTGCCGTGCAGGAAGGGCAGGGCGCGGAAGACCTCCTCGCCGATGGGCCAGGCCTCGGTGGTGCTGTGCCGGGCGAAGCCGTAGGACACCAGCAGGCCCGAGAAGGTGAGCGCATCGGACACCAGGAAGAACCACATCATCATCTTCCCGTAGCTGATGCTGAACGGGGAGCGCCCGCCGCCCCAAAGGACGTCGTTGCTCAAGGCCTTGGTCGCTTCTCCTGCCATGGGTTCGGATTGTCCGGCCGCAAACCTAATGAACGAAGGTCAAGAACAAAAAGAGGTAGATCCACAGGAAGCCCAGGAAGTGCCAGAACATGGTCCCGGCCCACAGCCCGGCATGGTCGGCCTTGGAATAGGCGCCCCGGGCGGCCTGCACGAGCATCACCAGCAGGCTCACCAGGGCCAGGGCCAGGTGGGCCAGGTGGGCGGCCGTTAGGGCGTAGATGTAGGAGCTTGCCGTGTTCTTCTGTTCCTGGAGGTCGGCGTTGAGCGCGTGGCTGCGCCCGGTGTCGTCCGGCAGGTAGAACTTGCCGTCCTCCAGCACCAGCTCCTGGCCTTGGAACCGGATGCTCCAGTCCTTGCCGTAGGTGCCGGTGCTCTGGAGCACCTTGCCCACCACGAAGTTGCCCTTGCCGACCAGCTGCCCCCAGCCCTGCACCTGGCTGATGGCGAAGCCGACGCCGAAGGCCAGGGCCAGGGCGATCAGCAGGGCCGTGCCCGCCGTGCGGCCCAGGCGGGTGCGGTGCAGGGCCATTTGCAGGAAGAGGCTGCTCACCACGATGCAGGCGGTACTGACCAGGAAGGCGTCCGGCAGGCGGATGTCCACCCAGTAGCCGCCGCTCATGCTCACCACATAGGCGCTGGTGAGCCCGGCAAAGAACATCACGATGGCGATGATCAGGAACCAGGTGAGCAGCTGGCGGGCCCTGAACTTGCGCGACAGGTCCTCGATGGTCGGCGAATAGGAGAAAGTGGTCATGGGCGGTCCAGCACGTATGCCAGCTGCACCAGCGGGAGGTAGATGAAACTGGCGAACATGAGGCGGCGGGCGTGGCGGGTGTCGCAGCTTCGGAACAGCTGCCAGGCGGGCACGAGCATCACCAGGGCGGCCAGGACCGAGACGGTCATGGCCAGGGGCCCCACCAGGTCGAACACCCAGGGCAGCAGGCCGACGGGGATGACGAACAGGGTGTACAGCAGGATGAGGAAGGCGCTGGAGCGGTCGCGGGCACCGCTGGGCAGCAGGCGGAAACCGGCGCGGGCATAGTCCTCGTGCAACACCCAGGCGATGGCCCAGAAGTGGGGGAACTGCCACATGAACTGGCCGGCGAAGAGCAGGCCCGGGGCCAGGCCGAAGTGCCCGGTGGCGGCCACGTGGCCCAGCATGGGCGGGAAGGCGCCGGGGAAGGCGCCCACGAACACGGCCCAGGGGCTCACGCGCTTCATGGGGGTGTACAGGGCCGCGTACATGAACAGGCTGAGCAGGCCGAGGATGGCCGTGAGCGCGCCGAAGGCGGCCCACAGGGTCCACAGGCCGGCAAGGGCCGCACCGGAGGCCAGGGCCAGGGCGGTGCCCACGCTCATGCTGCCGCGCGCCAGGGGCCGGTCCGCGGTGCGGTGCATCAGGGCATCGGTGTTCACCTCCCAGATCTGGTTGTAGGCGTTGCTGGCCCCGGTGACCAGGGTGCCGCCCAGCAGCAGCAACAGCAGGCCGCCCACGTCCATCGCACCGGCGGGGCTGCCCATCGCGTAGCCCAGGCCGGCCGAGAGCACCACCAGGCTGGCCAGGCGCAGCTTGAACAGGATGGCCACATCGCGCAGCAGCCCGGTGCGGGCGGCGACGGCGGTGGCGGCGGGGCGTGGCACGGCAGGACGGCTTGGGGCGGCGCGAAGGTAGGCCTTCGCGGGCTTCCCGGGCTCGCGCCTCAGGGCCTGCCGGTGCGCAGCTGCTGATCCACGTACCGGTCGCGGAAGGTGGCGGCCACCCCCACGCGCACCCAGTGCTGCAGGAGCGCCGCGTCCGGCCCGCCCACAAAGGACCGCAGCACGTAGGCCGCCTCCAGCTGCAGGCCGGCCCGCTCGCTCAGGAGGTAGGCGCCGCGCAGCTCGTTGTGCAGCAGCTCGGCCTGCACGGGGGACGCCAGGTAGAAGCCGTAGTTCTGCAGGCGGCCTTCGGCATCGCGCACGGGCCGGTCCTTCTCCGGACGGAAGATGTCGCTGCCCCACGAATACTGGCCGGTGTCCAGGCCCATCACGGCGAAGCTCAGGTGCTCGCGCAGGCTCCATCGCCCCTTGCGCCAATCCACGATGGCGAGCGATTCGTGGAAGTTGCTGCCGTAAGGGTGCGCCAGCGGCTGACCGAAGTGGGCGTGGTTCTGCCGGGTGTCGCTGTGGGTGTACATGAAGGGCCTTACGTAGTTGAACTCCAGCCGCAGGTCCAGGCCCTTCACCCGGAAGGCGTTGTAGGCCACCCAGCCCAGCTGGAAGCCCTGCTTGTTGGCGAACCAACCCTCCCCGCCGCGCACCTCGCGCAGCAGGAACTCGTCCAGGACGAGCTGGCTGTAGAAGAGGCTGTTCCAGCCCGCTTTGACGTTCAGGGCGAAGCCCATGATGGCGTTGTCCGGCGACCCCAGTCCGAACTCGATCGGGCGGTAAAAGATCACGGGGTTCCAGTAGTTGATGTCGAAGCCCCGCGGATGGTCGGGGTCGTTGTCCTGCCAGATCACCGCCTCGAAGAGCCCGAAGTTGATCCGCGGGGTCACGTTGTAGCTGAGGTAGTGCATGCTGGTGGCCTTGCGCTGGAAGCGCCGGGGCACACCGTCGGCGCCGCGGATGTCGTCCATCAGCGCGTAGAGGTTCACGTAGCGCACCTTCCAGAAGGTGGTGGCGATGCGCAGGTAGGGGTAGCTGGTGGCGTTGTCCGACAGCATCAGCGACCGGTGGCCCTCGCCCCAGAAGTTGCGGCCGCGCCCCACGGTGATGTTGAAGTAGGTGGAGGTGGTCCAGTTGAGGTGGGCGTTCCAGTCGTAGTGCGCGTAGGCGGGCCTTGTGCCGTAGGCGTAGCCCTCGGAGGGCGCCGCACCGGAGGCCTGCACCAGGGTGTCCAGGTGGGCGGGGAAGCGTTCCAGCCAGCCCATGCCGTCGGCGTGCAGGGTCAGGGAGGGGTGCAGGTCCACCTCGGCCCAGCCGCCGGCGCCCAGGCGGTAGGCGGGGTCGGTGGTGCGGGCGCTGGAGAGGCCGCCGAGCAGGTCCACGAGCGGGGCGCCGCGGAAGCGGCCGCTATCGCCCCGGGCCCAGCGGTCCAGGAAGGGCAGCGCGCCGGGGCGGGGCAGCGTGTCGGCCCCGGGCAGGGCGGCGATGTCGGCGCGCAGGTAGGGCCGCACGGCGGTGTGGTGGCCGCGCTTCCAGCGGTGCAGGCCGGCGGCGTAGGGGGCCTCCAGGGTGCGGCTCAGCGGAAAGAGGCCCGGCTGGGCGTGCACAAGGCCGGCCCACAGCAGCAGGCCATACAGCGGCAGCGGCCTCATGGGGTGGTTCGCTTCTGCGGCAGGGCGAAGGGCAGCAGCGCGAGCACCACGGCCGTGCTGCCCAGCACCATCAGGCCCACGTTGGGGTGCCACTTGCGGGTGAGCAGGCTGAGCCCGATGATGGTGAGGGCGTAGGCGTACAGGGCGAAGGTGGTGCGGCGGTGGCCCAGGCCCATGTCCATCAGGCGGTGGTGGATGTGGTTGCGGTCGGCGGCCAGGGGCGACACGCCGCGGGCGGTGCGCACGATGAAGATGCGCAGGGTGTCCACCAGCGGGTAGGCGATCACGGCCATGGTGAAGATGGGCGTGGGGATCTGGCGCAGGGCCAGCGGCAGGCGGCTGGTGTCGTGGTCCACCACCTTCATGGCCAGCACGGCGATGATGGCGCCGATGATCAGCGAGCCGCTGTCGCCCATGAAGATGCGCGCCGGGTGAAAGTTGAAGACCAGGAAGCCCACCAGCGCGCCGGCCAGCACGAAGGCCAGCAGGCTGAGGGCGATGTCGCCGGCCATGTACAGCCACACGCCGTAGACCGTGGCGGCGATGAGGCCGATGCCGCCCGCCAGGCCGTCCACCCCGTCGATGAGGTTGAAGGCGTTCACCAGCACCACGTAGGTGAAGAAGCTCAGCGCGATGCTCATCGCCGCCGGCAGCTCGTACACACCGAACAGGCCGTGCATGTCGGTGATGCGGATGTCCGCCGTGATCACCAGGATGTAGCCCACGATCATGTGGCCCACCAGCTTCTTCACGGGGCTGAAGCCGATGATGTCGTCCTTGACGCCGATGAAGAAGAGCAGCACCATGGCGGCCAGCACGAACTTGAAGTCCTTGTACGCCTGCCCCATGGCCAGGTAGAGGGCCTTGTAGCCCTCGCCGTCCTCGCCGATCAGGGCCGCCTGGGGGAACCAGAGGGCGTAGGAGAAGATGACGGCGGCGAAGATGATGATGCCGCCGATGGTGGGCACGCTGCGGTGGTGCACCTTGCGGGCATCGCCGGGCTCGTCCACCAGGTGCTTCAGGCGGGCCACCTTGATCAGGCTGGGCATGGTGAAGAGCACCACGATGAAGGACGTCACCGCGCCGAGGACCAGGATGTAGCCGTGCTCCTTCATCCGCGGTCAAAAGTCGTAATAGCGGTTGAACAGGGCCATGCGGAAGGCGGCGTAGAGGTAGCCGGTGTTCTGCTGGTCGGGCGCCGGGCTCAGGTCGCGCATCCAGTAGCCGATGGTGAACCGCATGTTGCTCATCTGGTTGATGAGGTAGCTGGCGTTCAGGTCCAGGTAGGTGAGCTGCCGCAGGATGGGCCCGTCGGGCAGGGCGTTCAGCTGGTCGGGCCGCAGCAGGTCGCTGCCGTGGTTGGCGCCCAGGCTGTCGGGACCGTCGGTGCGGTAGGTGGCCAGGTTCAGCTTGGCCTGCAGCAGCACCTTGCCGCGGATGCGGTGGTCCAGCACCACCACGGCCTCGTCGAAGTTCGCGCCGTAGGGGTGCGCCAGGGGCTGCTGGGTGTGGGTGTGCGCCGTCAGGGCGTCGCGCTGCATGTACAGGAAGGGCTGCGCGCTGTTGTACTCGGCCTGCAGGTGCATGTCCAGGCCGAAGAGGTTGAACCAGCGGAAGCCGGCCTGCCAGCCGTAGCGCCCGGGCTTGTCGGTGACGCCCTGGCCGTACACGTACAGCTTGTCGGTGAGCTTCACGCGCAGGTCGAGGCCCAGCACCTGCTTGTGGTCGCCGTCGAAGCCGTTCACCAGGGTGTTGACGCCGATCACGGGGTTCAGCACCAGGGCGTTGAAGGGCCGTACGCCGGTGCTGTCGATGCGTTTGAAGATGGAGGCCTCGAAGAGGCCGATGGTCACGCGGCCCAGGTCGAGGCTCAGGTGGGTGAAGGTGGCGCGCTTCCACAGGAAGAGGCTCTCGCTGCTCTCGCCGGTGGGCAGGCGCTTCAGCATGTTCAGCTGGGCGTAGATGGTGCTGTACTGCAGCCGGTCCTGCCAGCCCAGGTGGCTCAGCTTCAGGAAGGGATAGGTGGGGCTGGCGTCGCTCAGCAGCATGCTGCGGTAGCCGTGGCCCACCTGGTGGCGCCCCTGCCCCAGCTGCACGTTCAGCCAGCGGCGTGGCGTCCAGCTCACGTTGCCCATGGCCCAGGCGTAGTCGTAGGCGCGGCCGTTGAAGGGCTTCACACGGCCCTGGCCGGGCACCACGCCCACCTCGCGCGTCCAGTTCCACAGGTATTGCGGGTACAGGGCCTGGTTCTCGAAGAAGGCGGTCTGGAACGACAGGCGCGGGCCCAGGTCGCCGGCGACCCAGAAGCCGCGGGTGTTCTGATAGAAGCGGGTGGTGTCGGCGAAGCCGGTGTTGTCGCGGAAGTCCTGGCCGATCTGCAGGTCGAGCATCAGGTCGGCGTGCAGGCGCACGCCCTTCTGGCGCACCTGCAGCAGGTGGCGGCGAAAGAGCACCTCGGTGAGCCAGTAGTAGCGGCGGGTGCTGTCGGACCGGAAGCCCATCACGCCGGTGAGGTCGGCGCGGCTCTGGATCACGGGCTTCAGGCCGGTGTGGATGCGGGCGGTGCGGCAGGCCGCGTTGCGCTCCACGTCCAGGTAGATGTCGCGCTGCAGGGGGATGTCGTTCTGCTGCGCGGCGGCGTGCAGGGCCAGGGGCAGCAGCGACAGGAGCAGGCGGCGGCGCATCGGCGGTGAAGGCCCGCCGAAGGTAGACGATGCCGGAAAAGCAAAGCCCCGGCGGACCGGGGCCTTGAGATGCGTGCGGAACGGACGGTTCACACCTTCGCCAGCTCGCTCTGGGCGAACTCGGCGTATACGGCGGTGATGCCTTCGCGCAGCCCGATGCGGTGCTTCCAGCCCAGGTTGTGCAGGCGGCCCACGTCCATCAGCTTGCGCGGCGTGCCGTCGGGCTTCTCGGTGTTCCACTTCAGCTCGCCGGTGTAGCCCACCACCTCCTTGATCATCTCGGCGAGGGCCTTGATGGTGAGGTCCTCGCCCGTGCCGATGTTGAGGAAGAGCTCCTCGTCGTAGTTCCCCATCAGGAAGTAGCACGCATCGGCCAGGTCGTCCACGTGCAGGAACTCGCGCATGGGCGAGCCGGTGCCCCACACCTCCACGCTGGGCGCGCCCGTCACCTTGGCGGTGTGGAACTTGCGGATGAGCGCGGGCAGCACGTGGCTGTTGTTGAGGTCGTAGTTGTCGTTGGGCCCGTAGAGGTTCGTGGGCATCGCGCTGATGTAGTTGCACCCATACTGGCGACGGTAGCTCTCGGCCAGCTTGATGCCCGCGATCTTGGCGATGGCGTAGGGCTCGTTGGTCTGCTCGAGCAGGCCGGTGAGCAGGCTCTCCTCCTTCAACGGCTGGGGGGCCATCTTGGGGTAGATGCAGGAGGATCCCAGGAAGAGCAGCTTCTTCACCCCGTTCTCGTAGGCGGCGTGGATGATGTTGCTCTCGATCATCAGGTTCTCGTACAGGAACTGCGCGCGGTACACGTTGTTGGCGTGGATGCCCCCCACTTTGGCGGCGGCCAGGTACACGTACGCGGGCTTCTCCCGGGCGAAGAAGTCGCGCACGGCCTGCTGGTCGATGAGGTCCATCTCCTTGCTTGTGCGCGTGACGATGCTGGTGTGGCCCTCGGCCTGCAGCTTGCGCACGATGGCGCTGCCCACCATGCCGCGGTGGCCGGCCACGTAGACTTTGTCTTGCTTGTTCATGATCGGATCCGTTTCAAGTTGGCAGGTTCGAACGTTGCCAGGTTCCTCAGCCGCTGAGCGCGGCCATCAACTTGCGAACTTGTCAACTTCCCAACTTGTCAACCGGTCACTCCTGTTCGTGCAGGATCTTGTGGCCGCCCTTCTTGAGGTACACGTCGCGCTTGAAGAGCTCCAGGTCGCTGGCCATCATCTCCTTCACCAGGGCCTTCAGGTCGTACTTGTGCTTCCAGCCGAGCTCGCGCATGGCCTTGCGGGGGTCGCCCTCCAGGTGGTCCACCTCGGCGGGACGGTAGTAGCGCTTGTCGATGGCCACGAGCACCTTGCCGGTCTTCTTGTCGTGGCCCTTCTCCTTCTCGCCCTTGCCCTTCCACTCGAGCTTGATGCCCACCTCCCCGAAGGCGAGGTCCACGAAGTGGCGAACGGTGTAGGTCTTGCCGGTGGCGAGCACGTAGTCATCGGGGCGCTTGGCCTGCAGCATCAGCCACATGCCCTCCACGTAGTCCTTGGCGTGGCCCCAGTCGCGCTTGGCGTCGAGGTTGCCCAGGTACAGCGTGTCCTGCAGGCCCAGCTTGATCTTGGCCGCGGCGCGGGTGATCTTGCGGGTCACGAAGGTCTCGCCGCGCAGCGGGCTCTCGTGGTTGAAGAGGATGCCGTTGCAGGCGAAGATGCCGTAGCTCTCGCGGTAGTTCTTGGTGATCCAGAAGCCGTACAGCTTGGCCACGCCATAGGGGCTGCGCGGGTGGAAGGGCGTCTCCTCGTTCTGCGCATGCGGACGCACGCCGCCGTAGAGCTCGGAGGTGGAGGCCTGGTAGAACTTGGTCTTCTTCTCGAGGCCCAGGATGCGGATGGCCTCCAGGAAGCGGAGCGTGCCGATGCCGTCGGCGTTGGCCGTGTACTCGGGCATCTCGAAGCTCACGTGCACGTGGCTCATGGCGGCGAGGTTGTAGATCTCGTCCGGCTGGATCTGCTGCACCAGGCGCAGGCAGTTCACACTGTCGGTGAGGTCGCCGTAGTGCAGGTGGAAGGGACGGCCTTTCTCGTGCATGTCGTGGTACAGGTGGTCGATGCGGTCGGTGTTGAAGAGCGAGCTGCGCCGCTTGACGCCGTGCACCTCGTAGCCCTTGTTCAACAGCAGTTCGCTCAGGTACGCGCCGTCCTGACCGGTGACACCGGTGATGAGGGCGACCTTGCGCTTCTTTCCGCTCGACTTCGTGCTTTTCTTGGCCATGGGATCGGGGCGACGTTCGATCGCCCGTGGTTTTGGTTGTTCAGTGGACGATGAACCAGTTGTTCACCAAGGATTCCTTGTTGTAGCGCAGGGGGCCTCCGGTGGTGATGTCGTCCACGGTGCGGCCGGCCTCGTGGGCGATGGCGTGACCGGCGGCGCTGTCCCACTCCATGGTGGGGGCGTAGCGCGGATAGGCGTCGGCGCTGCCTTCGGCCACCAGGGCGATCTTCAGCGCGCTGCCCATGCTGGTGAGGGCCACCTCACCATGCCGGGCGCGCATGCGGTCGATGTAGGCCTCGGTCTCGGGGCTCGCATGGCTGCGGCTGGCCACGATGGTGAAGGGGCGTTGGGGCATGGGCAGGGGCAGGCGCTCGGCCTGTGCGGCGAGTTCATACGGGGATGAGCTGCCGCGGGTTGCCGCCTGCTGCAACCGATGGGCGCCGCCGCCGGGCCAGGCGAAGTACAGCAGGTCCTTCACCGGCACGTAGAGCACCCCGGCGATGGGCCGCGCGGCGCCCAGGCTGCCGGCAGGAAGCCCGTCGCGCTCCATCAGCGCGATGTTCACCGTGAACTCGCCGTTGCGCTTGATGAACTCCTTGGTGCCGTCGAGCGGGTCCACGAGCCAGTAGCGGTGCCAGCGCTGGCGCTCCTCCACGGGCAGCGTCCTCCCCTCCTCGCTGAGCACGGGCAGTGCGGTGGCGGACAGGGCGCTCACGATGGCCTGGTGGGCGCGGCGGTCGGCCTCGGTGAGGGGCGAACGGTCGTCCTTCAGTTCCACGGCGATGGTGCCGGCGTACACCTCGAGGATCGCGCGGCCTGCATCGAACGCGGCGGCGATCGCCGGACCGAGCAGGTCACCGGGGGCCGTGTGCTGCATCGGGGGCCAAAGGTAGCCGCGCCCGAAGCGGGTGTTCCGCGGCGTCGGGCCGTTCCATCAACAGCGCGTGTGCACGGCGGCCTCAGGGGCGCGCGATGCGCGAGCGGTACATCTCGTGGAGCTCCTCCTGCACGTTGTCCAGGGCGATGGCGCGCCCATCGATGAAGGCGTGGCGCACGGCGTTGGTGCGCATGTCGAGCGCATCACCGGACGACAGGAAGAGGGTGGCGCTCTTGCCCACGGCGAGGCTGCCGTAGCGGGCATCGATGCCGAGCACCTGGGCGGCGGCGAGCGTGGCGCAGCGGACGGCCTCCTCGGGAGGCAGGCCGTGGGCGCGGGCGGTGCCGGCCACGAAGGGCAGGTTGCGCGCGCCCATGCGCTCCATGTCGCCGGTGTAGCTCAGGCAGAAGGGGACGCCGCGTTCGTGCAGGAGGGCCGGCAGGCGGAAGGGCAGGTCCACGTCGTCGTCGTTGCGCAGGGGCAGGCTGTGGAGGCGGCGCAGGACCACGGCCACGCGCTTGTCGCGCAGCAGGTCGGCCACGCGCCAGGCATCGTAGCCGCCCACGAGCACGGTGCGCTTCACGCCCATGCGGTCGGCGAAGAGCACGGCCTCCTGGATGTCCTGCGCCTGCTCGGCCTGCACGAAGAGGGTGGCCGCCCCGGTGAAGAGACCGGCCAGCGCCTGGACGCGGACATCGGCGGGCGCGGCCTCGGGCCGGCGGGCGCGGGCGGCGGCCTCGGTGAAGAGCGTCTCCAGGTCGCGCAGGCGGCGTTGGCGTTCCTCGGCCTTCTCGCGCACCACGGGTCCGGGCTCGGCCCACCAGCCATGGCGGGCGAAGGCCCCGGGCCAGTTGAGGTGCACCCCGTTGTCCCGGACGATCAGGGCGTCACGACGGTCCCAGGCATCGAGCTGCACCACGCTGCTGCGCCCGCTGACCATCCCGCCGCGGGGCACCACCTGGGCGATGAGCACGCCGTTGCGGCGCACGGTGGGGATGATGCGCGAGTCCACGTTGTAGGCGGCGGAGGCGCGCACCTCGGGCGTGATGTCCCCCGCTTCATCCTCGTCGATGGTGGCCTGCACCTGATCGATCTCGGCCAGGCCGAGCGTGGCATCGGGCAGGATGAAGCCGGGATAGAGATGGCCGCCCGCCGCATCGATCACCGTGTCGTAGCGCGCCGCCGGGGCCGTGGGCCCCACATGATCGATCACCCCGTTGCGGAAGCCGACGAAGCCCCCGGCGATCAGCCGGCCATCGCCGGTATGCACCTGTGCATCGCGGATGAGCACGCTGCGCGCCTGGGGCGGAGCGGGGGCCGGCCGCTGGGCCAGGACCAGGCATGCGGCCAGGGCCGCCAAAAGGGTCATTGCGGTCCTCATGGTTCCTCGCCGATGGTCTCACAATGCCAGTGCCCGTCCTTCCGGGGCGCCGGGCTCTCCGTGCGGGCCCCGAGGCGTTGCGCGGCGAGCACCTTGCCCGTCAACCGCTCGCGTTCGGCGCGCAGCGCCGCGCGCAGCCGCTCGTCCCGTGCGCGCTCGAACAGGGGGCGACCGTCCACCAGGGTCATCTCGGCGCGGGCGTCGATGCTCAGCGGGTGCGCGCTCCACAGCACGAGGTCGGCGTCCTTGCCGGGTTCCACGGTGCCCATGCGGTGGTCCAGCCGCAGCATGCGGGCGGGGTTGAGCGTCACCATCTTCAGCGCCTCCTCCTCGGGCACACCGCCGTACTTCACGGCCTTGGCGGCCTCCTGATTGAGCCGGCGGCCCATCTCCGCGTCGTCGCTGTTGATGCCGGTGAGCACGCCGGCCTGCCAGAGCAGCGCCGCGTTGTAGGGGATGGCCTCGTAGACCTCCCACTTGTAGGCCCACCAATCGCTGAAGGTGCTGGCGGCCACGCCGTGCTCGCGCATGCGCGCGGCCATCTTGTAGCCTTCGAGGATGTGCGTGAAGGTGTTCACCGTGAAGCCGAGGCTGTCGGCCAGGTCCATCAGCATCTCGATCTCGCTCTGCACATAGCTGTGGCAGCTGATGAAGCGTTCGCCGCGGAGGATCTCGCCGAGGGCCTCCAGCTCCAGGTCGCGGCGCGGAGCGGGCGGCGGTGCGGTGCGCCGTCGACGGGCCCGGGTCCCGGCGGTCGCGGCCGCGTGGGCATCATGCAGCGCGCGGTGGTCGCGGGCGCGGAGGAAAGCGTCGAGCATCAGCTGCTCCACGCCCATGCGTGTGCGCGGGTAGCGGCTGCCGTACGGGGAGGTGCTCTGCTTCACGTTCTCGCCGAGGGCGAACTTGATGAAGCCCTTGGCGCCCTGCACCGGGTAGGCGTCGGCCGGCAGGCCCCAGCGCAGCTTCACCACGGCGCTCTGGCCTCCGATGGGGTTGGCGGAACCGTGCAACAGCTGTGCGGCGGTGACCCCTCCGGCGAGCTGGCGGTAGATGTCCACGTCGTCCGGGTCGATCACGTCGGTCATGCGCACCTCGGCACTGATGGCCTGGCCCCCTTCGTTGACCCCGCGGCGAAGCGCGATGTGCGAGTGCTCGTCCACGATGCCCGGGGTGAGGTGCAGGCCCTTGGCGTCCACCTCCCGCACCACGGGGGGCGTGCGGGCGGTGAGGACGGTGAAGGGATCGAGGGCGGTGCCGACGGCGGCCACGCGGCCCTGATGCACCAGGACGTCCACATGGCGCAGCACGCCCTGGGACGTGTTGGTCCACACCGTGGCCCCCTTGAACAGGATGGTGGCGGAGTCGGGCACCAGCGTGTCGCCGAAGGCGGAGAACGGCGCCCACACGGTCCCGGGAGCGCCGGCGAGCAGGCTGTCGAGGGCCGAGCGGCGAGCGACGGGCTCCTTCACGGGCCCGGCATCGGTGCGGCGCACCGCGCTCCACGGCGCCCAGGTGCCGCCGGGGAGCACCCCCTGGCCGTCCCAGATGGCGCCATCGGCGTGCACGGTGCCGTTGAGCCGCACATCGCCGGCGCGGCCGATCGCCTTGGCATCGAAGCGAAGGCCGATGCGTTCGCCGGTGTGCGTGAGGTCGACGGCGTACTTCACGGTGTCGCCGGAGGCCCCCTGAAGCACCGCCTTGCGATCGCGCCAGCGTCCGCCGGAGACCTCCAGGCGCAGGGTGCGGCCATCGAGGTTGAGGTCATAGGTGCCGCGCACATCGGCCAGGCCGCGGTCGGTGTGCACGAAGCGTTCACCGGCGACCCAGGTCTCCTGCACGCTGTTGTCCTCGGCCAGCAGGTGGTCCGTGGTGATCAGCAGGTTGGCCAGGGCTCCGGTGGCGAGGACGCCCAGGCGGTCCTGCAGGCCGAGGTAGGCCGCGGGCACGGTGGTGCAGGCGGCGATGGCGATGCTGCTGTCGAGGCCGCAGCGCACCAGGCGGCGCAGCGCGGGCCACCAGTCGTCGGGGTCCTTCAGGCCCTGCCGGGTGAAGGCGAAGCGCAGACCGGCCTCGTGCAGGATGCGCGGTCCGTGCGGGGCGAGCTCCCAGTGCTTGAGGCGGGCGATGGGCACCTCGAGGGCATCGTGCGGATCGCGGACATCGGGCGCATCGGGCTGCACCACGGGCAGGATGAGGTCGAGGCCGGCGGCGGCCACCTCGGGCCAGCGCGCGTACTCATCCCCTCCACCCCTGACGATGGCGCGGAAGCCGTGCTCACGGCCCAGGGCCGCGATGCGCAGGACGTCGTCGCGGTCGCGGGCCTCGAAGACCCAGGGCAGGCGTTGTTGCGCGGCGAGGGCCTCCAGTTCGGCATCGCGCAGGTCGGCGGCACCTCCTTCGGCATACCAGCGCGCATCGAGCAGGGTCTGCCGGAAGAGGGCGATGGCACCGGTGAGCGAGGACGGGTAGGGATCGGTGGAGCTGCCTTTCTGGAAGGAGAAATGCGCGGACGCATCGGCCACCAGCACATCGAGCTGGGGCGAGCGGCCTGCGGGGAGCACCACGGCGCCGGTGCCGCGCACGATGCCATCGGCCTGGTGCACCCACACGGCCGTGACGCCCTGAGCGCGAAGACGGGCCGCCTGCTCGGCATCGGGCGCGTAGCGGGTGGCCGCGCGCTGGGTGGCCCGGACGGCCGGGTTCCAGTGGTGGGCCCCGGCGGGCGCGCGGGCGGGGGCCGGTGCCTCCTTGGGCATGCCGAGGTCGCCGTACGGCTCCACGAGCCCGGGCCACACGTGCGCCCCGTGCAGGTCGTGCACCACGGCGTCCTTCGGCACACTGACGCCCTGGCCCACGGCGGTGATGCGGTCGCCGCTCACCACCACGGTGGCATCGTACAGGGTCCGCCCCGGCGAGGGATGCACGGTGGCGTGGACGAAGGCGTGCACCGGCACGTTGCGGTCGTGCGGGCCGTTCACCGGGGCGGTCACCTGGGCCAGGGCCGGTCGGTGGGCGGCGACGGCACCGAGCAGGCCGGAGGCAAGGACCAGGAGCGACCGCATGGCCGGCGAAAATAGGGGCGCGGGCGCTGCGGTCGCGACGGCGGCTACCTTTGCCGGCCAGCAGAGCATCCGCATGGAAACGAACATCCTGGGCTTCTTCCACAGCCTGTTGCGCTATGGCGTGCTGGCCTTCGTGGCCGCGGCGGGCCTCACGGCGCTCAACGGCCTGCTGCGCGGGCGGCCCATCCTGGTCTACGAACGCACGCTGGCGATGGTGGCCGTGGTGTTCTGCCACGTGCAGCTGGTGCTGGGCCTCATCCTCTACTTCATGCGCTTCAAGGCCTTCGGGATGATGCAGCCGGCGCATCAGCGCTTCTGGAAGATGGAGCACATCGGCACCATGGTGATCGCCATCGTGCTGGTGACCGTGGGGCGGGCGATGAGCAAGCGGGCCAAGGAGGAGCCGCGCAAGCAGCGGCTGATCGCCATCTTCTTCCTGATCGCCCTGGTGCTGATGCTGTGGGCGACGCCCTGGCCGTTCAAGGAGGTGGGGCGCGATCTGGGCTGGCTATGAGGAGGCGCCTTCTTCCCCTGCCGGCGATCGTGCTGCTGGCCTGCACGGCGGGCGGTTCCACGGAGGACCCGGTGATGGCCGAGGCGCACCCGGACGGCACCCCGAACGGCACGGCCCTGTTCCAGATGCACTGCACCCTGTGCCACGGCAAGGACGGCCGGCTGGGGCTGAGCGGAGCGAAGGACCTCACCCTGTCGGTGCTCACGCGCGACGAGGTGTCCACGGTGGTGGCGGGGGGCAAGGGCAAGATGGTGGGGTACCGCAACGTGCTCAAGCCCGGTGAACTGGATGCCGTGGTGGACCATGTGATGGCCCTGCGGTCGGCCACCCCTTCGGCGCGGCCATGATCGAGACGACGCGGGCGAAGGCCGAGACGGCCGTGCTGGTGGGCCTGGTGACCGATGAGCAGGACGCCGAGCGGGTGAAGGAATACCTGGACGAGCTGGAGTTCCTGGCCACCACGGCGGAGATCCGCACGGTGAAGCGCTTCACGCAGAAACTGCACCGGCCCGACGGGCGCACCTACGTGGGCAGCGGCAAGCTGGCGGAGGTGAAGGCGTGGATCGAGGCGAACGACGCGCACAGCGTGATCTTCGACGACGAGCTGACGCCGGCGCAGCAGCGCAACCTCGAGAAGGAGCTCGGACGCCCGGTGCTCGACCGTCCGCGGTTGATCCTGGACATCTTCGCCCGGAGGGCCCGCACGGCGCACGCCCGCACGCAGGTGGAGCTCGCCCAGTACGAGTACATGCTGCCGCGCCTCACCAAGCTGTGGACACACCTGGAACGGCAGCGCGGCGGCACGGGCACACGCGGCGGGGCGGGCGAGAAGGAGATCGAGACCGACCGCCGCATCGTGCGCGACCGCATCGCGCTGCTGAAGGCCCAGCTACGCGACATCGACCGGCAGAAGGCCACCCAGCGAGGCAACCGTGGCAAGCTGGTGCGCGTGGCCCTGGTGGGCTACACCAACGTGGGCAAGAGCACGTTGATGAACCTGCTGAGCAAGAGCGACGTCTTCGCCGAGGACAAGCTCTTCGCCACGCTGGACACCACGGTGCGCAAGGTGGTGCTCGGCAACCTGCCCTTCCTGCTGAGCGACACGGTGGGCTTCATCCGCAAGCTGCCGCACCAGCTGATCGAGAGCTTCAAGAGCACGCTGGACGAGACGCGCGAGGCCGACCTGCTGCTGCATGTGGTGGACGTGAGCCACCACGACTTCGAGCAGCAGTACGCCACGGTGAAGCAGACGCTGAACGAGATCGGCGCGGGCGACAAGCCGGTGATCGTGGTGCTGAACAAGATCGACGCGTACCGCCCGGCCCCGCACGACCCGGACGACCTGGCGCCCAAGCGCCGCGACCAGTTCTCGTTGGAGGAGCTGCAACGCACGTGGATGTCCAGCATGGACGGTGCGGAGTGCATCTTCATCAGCGCCGCGCGGCGGACGAACATCGACGCGCTCCGTCGTCTGCTGTACGACCGCGTGAAGGCCCTCCACATCGCGCGCTATCCGTACGAGAGCGACCTGCTGTTCAAGGACGCCTACCTGGAGGGCCGCGTGGAGGAGGAGTGATCGGGAGGGGTGTGCCGGGCGCATACGCCCCGGCGCGCCGCCCGCGTTGCACAAGCACCGATGGCGAGGAAACGCGGCAAGGGAAAACGAAAGGCGCCGGGCATCGGCGCCATCCTGTTGCTGGTCGCGCTGGCGGCGGTGTGCGCGTCCGTGCTGTTGGTGGCGCTGGTCTCGTTCAACGTGTTCGGGCGTCTGCCCAGCCAGGCCGAACTGGCGGCGATCGAGCACGAGGAGGCCACGCTGGTGTTCGCCGAGGACGGCACGCTCATCGGCAAGCTGTTCGCCGAGGACCGCACGAACATCCGGTACGAGGACCTGCCGCAGCATCTGATCGATGCGCTGGTGAGCACCGAGGATGCGCGCTTCTTCGAGCACCAGGGGGTGGACGGCACGAGCTATGTGCGCGTCTTCTTCCGCACCATCCTCGGTGGCGACCGCAGCGGTGGCGGAGGCAGCACCATCAGCCAGCAGATCATCAAGAACCTGTACGGCCGCGAGCGGCATGGCCTGCTCACCGTGCCGGTGAACAAGATCAAGGAGGCGCTGGTGGCGCAGCGGTTGGAGCGCGTGTACGACAAGCGCGGCGTGCTGGTGCTCTACCTGAACAGCGTGCCCTTCGGCGAGAACCTCTACGGCATCGAGTCCGCCGCGCGGCGCTTTTTCGGCCGGTCGACGGCGCGGCTGGGCGTGGAGGAGGCCGCGGTGCTGGTGGGCATGCTGAAGGCGAACACGGCGTACAACCCGCGGCTGCACCCCGACCGGGCGCGCGAACGCCGCAACACGGTGCTGTCCCTCATGGAAAGGCACGGGCACCTGGACGCGCGCGCGGCCGACAGCCTGCAGGCCCTGCCCCTGCGGCTGCGCTACACCGGCCTCGACGCGTACGATGTCTACGGCTACTTCGTGGCCCGCGTGGCCGAGGAGGCGGAGGCGCTGCTGCGCGAACAGGCGGCGCCCAAGCCCGCGCGCGACCGGAAGAAGCGCAAGCAGCCCGCTCCCCCGCCGGCGATGATCCCCGACCTGCGCAAGGACGGCCTGCGCATCCACACCACCCTGGACCCGGAGCTCCAGCACCTGGCCGTGGAGGCGTCGCGGGCGCACCTGGCGCGCATGCAGCCGAAGCTCGATGCGGAGCTCAAGGCGGCGAAGGCGCGCACGGCGTGGGAGCGCGCGAAGGGGAAGAAGGCCGACCGCGCCTGGAGGACGGATGCCACCGCACCACGCGAGATCTACGATCACCAGGGGGTGCGGGTGGACACGATCGGCCACCGCGACAGCCTGTGGCACTACCACCGGCTGCTGAACGCCGCGGTGCTGATGATGGAACCGGCCACGGGCAACGTGCGCGCTTGGGTCGGTGGCGGCCACCACCGCTACCTGCCCTACGACCTGGTGGAGGCGCGTCGCTCCATCGCCAGCGCGATCAAGCCGGTGATCTACGCCGCCGCGCTGGAGGCCGGCCATGCGCCGTGCACCTACCTGAGCAACGCCCCGCGCACCTACGCGGCGTACGATGACTGGGCGCCGAGCAACTTCGACGGCGACACCACCGGCGGCGAGGTCGCGCTGTGGGCGGCGCTGGCGCGCAGCATGAACCTGCCCACGGTGGACCTCTACTTCCGGCTGGACCAGGACTCGCTCCGCGACGTGGTGCGGGCGTTGGGGATCCCGGGCGTGCAGGTGCAGCATCCGGCGGTGTGCCTGGGCGCATCGGACCTGAGCCTGCTGGACATGGTGCCGGTGTACGCGGCCTTCGCCGCCCGGGGTCAGCGGCCGCGGCCGCGCCTGATCACGCGCATCACCGACGCGGACGGCAAGGTGCTGTACGAGGCCCCGCGGCCGCGCAGCCATCGGGCGCTCACCACCGGGGCGGCCGATGCGATGAACGCCATGCTGCGCCGGGCGGTGGACCAGGGCACGGGCACGGCGCTGCGCACACGCCACGGCGTCGGCGGGGCGGTGGCCGGCAAGACGGGCACCTCGCAGGACCAGCGGGATGCCTGGTTCTTCGGCTACACGCCCGGGCTGGTGGTGGGCACCTGGGTGGGTGCGCGCGACCCGGCCGTCCACTTCCGCGGCGCGCTGGGCACCGGTTCGCAACTGGCCCTTCCCATCGCCGGCCAGGTCTTCCATGGCATCGAGGCGAGCGCCGAGCTCCGCCGGCGCTACATGCGTCCCTTCACCGCGCCGGACTCCGCGCTGTACCGACTGGACTGCCCGCCCCGGCACGAGCCCGGCTGGCTCGAGCGGCTCTTCGAGGGCCCGCCCGAGGACCCGACGGACACCAGCAAGCGACCGGGCTTCCTGCAGCGCCTCTTCCGCGACCGCGAGGGCGAACCCTGATCACGGCAGCTGCGCCACGCGCACCGCGGTGGGCACACTGCCCCCGATGTTCACCAGGATGGGGTCGCGATCGTTCGTTCCGCCGGCATACTTCACCACCCCGTCCATGTTCACGTCCTCGCGCAGGTAGCCCTGGAGGGTGGCGGTGGGCACCGCACCGCCGATGGCGGCCAGGATGGGGTCGCGGTCGTTGGCCGCACCGGCGTACTTCACCTGCCCGTTGAAGGTGACATCACCCGCCCACAGCGCCATGGTGCCACCGAGGTTCTTGCGCGCGTCGGTGCCGAAGGTGGCCGTGGCGGGCGCGGTGAGGTCCACGGCGAGCGGGGATCCGCTCAGGGTGTAGGCGGTGGCCGTCATCGCGCCCAGGTGGTTGCGGTGGCGCACCGCGATGCGGTAACCGCCCGTGGCGGCGGTGAAGGAGAGCGGCGATACGCCGTCCGCGGCCACCACATCCCCATCGCGTTGGAGCAGGCCGCAGCGCGTGGCGATCACCGTGGCGGGCGTGGTGGCATCACGCAGTTCCACCACCACCCAGTCCACCACCGCGTTGGCGCCGCTGGTCTGCAGCACGGTCGGTGTGGTGGTCTCCCCTCCCCCGCCGACATGCGCGTAGCTCAGCGCCGTGTAGGGTTCGGTGAGCGGAAGCAGGCCGGCGGCGCGCAGGTCGTCGCGCATCAGTTGGGCGCCGGAGGACCAGGGGCCTTCGAGCACCACGCGGAGGGCCAGCTGCACGGCGGGGCTGTTGGGGGTGAGGCGGAAGGTGCGCAACTGCTGCGGCGCGAAGGCGGCGGTGAGCGTGCCGTTCACCAGCGGGGCGGCGCCCGTGTTCGTTTCGATGTGGGTGGCGGTCTGTGCTGCGCCGAGGCCCCAGGCGGAGGCGATGCCGGTGCTCTGCGCCGCATTGCTCACGTTCCACAGGCGGGCGATGATGCCGCTGGCGATGCCCTCCTCGGCGGGCTTCAAGGCCCACAACAGCACATCGGGATCGCTGAAGGTGAAGGCCCCGAAGCTGGTGGCGGGGTAAGGTCCTCCGCTGCCGGTGCAGGGGCCCACCACGAAGGGGTTCTGGTGTTCCAGCGCGAAGCGCATCGCGGCCACCTGGTCGTAGGCGCCCTCGTGCGGCCGCAGGCTGAAGGCGTAGTGGAACAGGGTGTCGCCGTGCTGGTCGGGGATGCCCGGGCCGCTGCCCTGGAAGTTGCCGCCCGCGGTGAAGCGCAGCTGGCTGCTGCCGCTGTCGAACGTGCCGGTGGTGCTGTTGCCGAGCTTCATGAAGGCCGGGCCGCTGGTGCTCACCGTGAGGCCGTACGTCGCGTTGCTGATGTCGGCGAAGTGGCCCAGGGTGAGCTGGTCGTAGCGCGCGTTCTGTGTGGCGTAGTGGCCGCCCGTGCTGCTCGGCTTGGCCGTGAGGATGGCGCCCAGTTCCTCGTGCCGCACCGTGGCGTTCACGATCTGCACCCCGTAGGCCCAGTCGAGCGTGCTGCTGAAGTTGTCGGTGATGCGGTCCTCCACGTCCACACGGTGCAGGTCCTTGTACAGGGTGACGCGCACATCGTGGCCCAGGGGGATGACCCCTTCGGTCTGCACGGTGGCGCTGATGGGCCCGTTGTTCACCAGGTACTTGATCCCGCCGGGGGCGGTGTAGGCGCCCAGGTCGTTCATGATGCGTCCGTTCACCGTGCCGGCATAGCTGCGGTTGGCGAGCTTGTCGCGCAGGCTGGTGATCACCCCTTCGCCGCTCATGCTGATGCGGAAGCGATCGCTCTCGAAGAGGTGGATGTCCAGCGTCGCCGTGTTGGGCGCCACGGGCGGGTCGCCCGGTTGCACGGTGTACACCTTGTAGCCCGCCGCGGGCACATCGGTGGCCAGGATGCGCACGAAGGTGGCGCCGTCCTTGAGGATCACCTGCGAGGGGATCACCGTGGCGGTGGTGCGGTCCACCACCTGCACGGGCTGCGGGCCGGCGTAGGGCAGATCGGCCACGTCGGTGCGCAGGTGCCCCAGCGGGTTCACCACCACGAAGCGCTGCTCACCGCCCGCGTCGATCTGCGCCCCCAGCGAGGCCAGCGCATTGCTGAGCAGCTGCGTGCCGTAGCCGGTCACCTGCGCCTCCAGGCCGCGCTGCCAGAGGGCGCGGTCGTTGGCGGACACCACGCCGCCGCCGCCGAGGTTGTGCTCCCAGTAGAGGCTGATGGCGGTGTGGGCCTGTTCACGTTGCGCCGCGAGGTTCGACCACACGGCCGGATCATATCGGGCGGCCAGCGTGGCCACGGCCTCGGCGCTGCGCAGGCGTTCGATGCCGCGGCGCATGCGGCCGGTGACCTCTGCGATGCTCGCGCAGTCGAGGTCCCACTCGTTGCCGAAGCTCAACGACTGGCTGGGCAAGGTGCCGCCGTACGTGGCCTCGATGTCCTGGAAGAAGTCCTTCATGTTGCTCACGTGGCACTGCGTGGTGGCGTTGCTGCGGGCCTGGGCCACGGTGGGGAAGCTGCTGTCGAGCGTGAGGGTGTTGTCCCATCCGCGGCCGAAGGCCCCGGCCACGGTGTAGGGGTAGTTGTGCGGGAAGGCCACGCTGTTGAGCTTGTCCAGGCATTGGTCCACGGCGGTGTTGGGCACGAAGGCCTCGGCATAGCCGCCCAGCCCCTGGTTGTAGGTGAGGCTGTACCACTTCATCAGCACGCTGGAGCCATCGAGGCCGGTGTAGCGGTAGAGCTCATGCTGCCGCTGGCCCAGTCCGGTGACCTGCGTGGCACAGCCGCACACGCCCTTCCAGCTGTAGCGGGCGCCCATGCCGTTCCAGAGCGAGGCGAGCCCCAGCGGCTGGGTCTGGTTCTCCATGCTGATGGCCATGGGGATGTCGATGCCGTACTGCCGTTGCAGGCGTCCGGCATAGTAGCCGCTGCGGATCACGCCCTCGGTGGTGTTGCCCCCATGCGTGCACACCAGGCCGTTCAGGGGCACGGTCATCTGGCCGCTCTGCAGCTGGGCGATCAGGCGGTCGAACTGCGCGGCCGGGCGGTTGCGCTTGTAGATCTCCACCCAGTACCAGCCGTCGCAGTTCCACTTGTTCCGGTAGGGGGCCGGGTTGCCGGCGGTGGCGTCGTTGAGGTCGAGGTAGTGGTCGATCATCTGCGGGATCCACTGCTCGTAGTCCGCCACCGTGCCGCTCCAGAGGTAGTCCGTGTGGTCGTCCGGGGCCAGGTAGATGCGGTTGGTCTGGCCGGTCGCCAGGGCGGCGGCGAGCAGGGCGGGAAGCACGGAAAGGGCACGGCGCGGCATGGCGCAAGGGGTTGGTCCGGACAAGTTACCGGATCGCCGGGACCTGTCGCGCCTCAGCGTCGGCGGTCCATGCCGGGCACCGAGGCGGGCGCACGCTCCTGCTTGGCCGGCGGTGGTTCCTTCACCTGCGAGCCGTCGCGGTACTCGATGGACCGGGTGACGCGGCCATCGGTGTCGAGGAACTCCATGGTGCCGTGCAGGCGGCCCTGCACATAGCTCATGCGCTGCACCACGCGGCCGCGGTGGTCGTACACCTCGCAGCGCCCGTGCGGGTCGCCGTTCAGCAGCTCCTGTTCGCGCAGCTTCACACCGGCATCATCGAAGTAGGTCCATCGGCCGGTGGGCATGCCGTTCTCGTACATGCCTTCGCTGATCGGAAGGCCTGCGGTGTTGAAGGCTGCCCAACGCCCGGCGCGTTTGCCCGCTGCATAGTAGCCCTCCTCCTTCAGCTTGCCGTTCTCGTACCAGAACTTCCAGGCGCCGTCCTTCAGGTCGTCCTTCCAACCGCCCTCGTACTCCTGCTGCCCGTCCGGGTACCAGCCTTTCCATACCCCGCTGATCCGCCCCGCAGTGAACCCGCCCTGGTCCTTCATGCGGCCGTTCTCGAACCAGCTCGTCCACTGGCCTTCGCTGAGGTCGTTCACGTAGGGACCCTCCTGCAGCTTCTGCCCGCTCTCATACCAGGTGGTCCACACGCCCTGCTTCGCTCCCGCCGCATAGCGGCCTTTCTTCCAGAACTGGCCGCCTTCGTAGAAGTACACCCATTCCCCTTCCTCGCGGTCCCCGGCGTAGGTGCCCGTGCTGCTCAACTGCCCGCTGGGATACCAGTACTTCCAGAGCCCCTGCCGCTTGTCGGCCACAAACCCGCCCTGCATGTCGACCTGGCCGGTGGAGGTGTACCAGGTCCAGGTGCTGTCCTTGAGGCCTTCCCGGTAACGCCCGGTGATGTTCACCTGCCCGCTGCGGAAGAGCAGCCGGAAGGGACCGTCCAGCCGTCCGCGCACGTAGTGCTCCTCCTTCTCGGGCCGGCCGTCGCTGTAGAAATAGGACCAGGCGCCGTGTTTCACACCGCCGAGATGGGTGCCGGTGACCTGCGGATTGCCGGCGGGGTACAGATCGCGGCAGGCGCCGCTGGGCACCCCGCCCACATATCCGGTCCCGGAGCGCAACGCACCGCTGGCGAACCAGGTGTGCAGGGTGCCCGATCCGTCCTTCACGGTGCGCGCACCGGCCTTGTCCCAGGCATCGAGCAACAGGCAGATCGTATCGGCACATTGTTCGCGCATGTAGGGCTTCCCATCGGCGTACCAGTACTCCCACAGGCCCTTCTTCCGGCCTTGTGCATAGTGCCCGCGCTCCATGGGCGTGCCGCTCTGGTAGAAGCTCTGCATCAGGCTGTCCTGTTCCCCGCGTGTGAACCAACCGTCGTGCCTGACCTGGCCATTGTCGTAGAAGATGCGGACATGGCCGTCGCGTTCACCGCCTTTGAACTCGGCCTCCTCGTACAGATGGCCCTGCGGGTCCCAGAAGCGCCACAGGCCCCATTCGCGCCCGTTGACGAAGAGGCCCTCGCTGCGCTTCACCGTGCGGGTGCTGTCCCAGTGGTCCACGAAGGGCTGGACCGATTGGGCAGGGGACGTTCCCGGCGCAAGGAGCAGGAACGGGATGCAACGGCGAAGGGGGAAGGGCATGGGCCAAAAGTACCGGCAAGTACGCGCACCGTGTCGGGTATGGAACGAAGGCGGAGGCCCGATCCGCGTGCGGCACAAGGGGCCCGGCTACCTTGCGACCCTGTTCCGTCGGTGCCAGGGCAGCCTGCCGCAGCGACGGCGCATCAGGCCCATGCACATCCTCGCCTCCATCCACCGCTATCCGGTGAAGTCGCTCGGGGGGCACGCTGTGCGGGAAGCACGCCTGACGGACCGCGGGCTGGAGCACGACCGCCGTTGGATGCTGGTGGATGAGCAGGGACGCTTCATCACCCAGCGCGCGCTTCCGGTCATGGCCTGCCTGGCCACTGCTCCGGACGACGAAGGCTTCACGGTGACCGACCGGCGGGACGGTCGCAGGCTGCGGCTGCCGTGGGTGCTCGCGCAAGGCCCGGAACGAACGGTGGAGATATGGGGAACGCGCGTGCGCGCGCGCGAAGCGGAACGAGCGTACGCGGCGTGGTTCAGCGATCGCCTGGACCGCGCCGTACACCTGGTGCATCTGCCGGAAGAGACACGGCGCCTTGTGGACCCGCAATACGCCACCGGACCGGTCTCCTTCGCCGACGGCTTTCCCTACCTGCTCCTCTCCCAAGCCTCGCTGGACGACCTCAACACGCGGCTGGACACACCGGTGCCCATGGACCGCTTCCGACCGAACCTGGTGATCGCGGGGGGAGCGGCGTTCCAGGAGGATGACTGGCGCAGCATCCGCATCGGGGACCTGCCCTTCAGGCTCGTGAAGCCCTGCGCCCGCTGTGTCATCCCCACCACCGACCAGCGCACGGGGTTGCGAGGGCAGGAGCCGATCCGCACCCTGGCCCGGTATCGCAGCAGGGACGGCAAGATGATGTTCGGGAAGAACGCCGTGGGCCCGGAAGCGGGTGTGCTGCGGGTGGGGATGCCGCTGGCCGTGGGGCTGTAGGACCGCGGACAGACCTTGCTGCCGGGTCGGCGCCGGGCGCGCAGGCCGGGTTCACGCACCCAGCGCCTCCAGCACATCCGCGTAGGTGATGGCCGTGTGGGTGGCGCTGTACGTGCAACGCCCATCCCGGATCACCAGCACCTGCGGCGACTCGTGGCGGACCTGATAGCGTTCGGCGACGGCGTTGGAGACGGCGCGATGCGCCAGCAGGTCCAGCAAGAAGGCCGGATGCCGGGCAGCATCCTCGCCGCTCCAGTTGCGCTCCAGCCGGTTCAAGGCGGCCTTGCTGATGGAGCAGCGTGTGCTGTGCTTGAAGATCATGACCGGACGCTCCGCGGACAGCGCGTCCACGTGGTCCAGTCGGTCGAGGGTGCTGAGGTCCTGCCAGTGCATGCGTTCGATCCGTGCTTGAATGGAGTCCCAAAGAAAGGTCCAGCCATCCGCCCCGTCCGCTCAACCTGCCCTCGATGGGGTCGCTCCGGGCTGCTGCCAGGTGCGTGTGCAGGAGGCCCGTGGCTTCACCACGCCCATGCGGTTGAAGCACAGCGCTCAAGGGCATCGGCTACCTTACCGGCCGATGATCCACGCCCTCCTGTCCGACAAGGCCACCCGCCTCTACCTCGTCCTGGGCGGGCTCTTCGTGGCCAACGCGCTGGTCGCGGAGATGATCGGCGTGAAGCTCTTCCAGCTGGAGGATGCGCTGGGGACCGCCCGGGCGGACTTCACCTTGCTCGGCCAGCCGCATCTGAGCTTCGTGCTGAGCGTGGGGGTACTGCCGTGGCCGGTGGTGTTCATCATGACCGATGTGATCAACGACTACTACGGGGTGCGCGGCGTGCGCTTCCTGACCATGCTCACGGCGGCGCTCATCGCCTTCGCCTTCCTTGTTCTGTGGTGCGCGATCCACATGCCGGCGGCGGACTTCTGGACCACGAGCAGCGCCGATCAGGGGGTGCCGGACATGCAGGCGGCCTTCGCGAACATCTTCGGACAGGGCATGAACATCATCGTCGGTTCGCTCACGGCCTTCATCGTGGGCCAGCTCGTTGACGCCTTTTGCTTCCGGGCGATCAAGCGGTTGACGGGCGACCGGCGGATCTGGTTGCGGGCCACGGGCAGCACCCTGGTCAGCCAGCTGATCGACAGCGTGGTTGTGACCTACGTGGCCTTCTGGGTGTTCAAGGGCTGGAGCTTCGCCCTGTGCACCGCCCTGGTGCTCACGGCCTACGCCTACAAGCTCGTCGTTGCCGTGTTGAGCACCCCGCTGGTCTACCTCGTACACGCCGGCGTGGAGCGCTATCTTGGCACGGAGCGCGCTGCGGCCCTGCGTGCAGCGGCCGTGCGACAACGGGACGCGACATGAGCGATTCGGTCATCATCGAGCCGGCCAGCAAGGCGGACGATGCCGGCTTCCACCGGCTGGTGAGCCGCGAGCAGACCCGTCTGCGCCCGTACTTCCCGATGACCGTCGGGCGGTGCACCGACGTGGGTGCCACGCGCAGGTACCTCAAGGAGCTCGTCGCCCTGGCGAAGGCGGGCACCTTCCACTGCTTCATGCTGCGCGACTATGAAGGCTCCGACCCCATCGGCGCGCTCATCCTCAAACAGTTCGACCAGGCCCTGGGCAAGTGTGAAGTGGCCTACTTCATCAGCGAGGCCCACGGCGGGCAGGGCTACGCCACCTTGGGCGTGATGTGGGCCGTGGACCACGCCTTCGGACGGCTCGGCATGCGCAAGGCGGTGGCCCGCATCGCCCCGGACAACGTGGCGAGCATCCGGGTGGTGGAGCAGTGCGGCTTCGTGCGTGAGGGCGTGCTCCGGGGCGAGTTCCGCAGCGGCGACGGCACGTTCAGCGATCTGCTGTACTACGGCATCCTGCGCACATGACCGCCAAACGCAGACCCCGGCGCCGGACGCCCGCCTCGGTGGACCGCTCGGCCAAGCGCGCGGCGCAGAAGGAGGCCGGCGCCTTCGACGGTCGCTTCCGCCCGCGCGTGGTACGCAGCCGGAAGACCTATGCGCGCCGACCCAAGCACCGGGGCGGCGCCACCGAATGAGACGGCCTATGAGGCCGGGGTCCACTTCTCGACCTTGCCGGGCACCGGCTTCAACGCGGCGAGGTAGTCGTAGATCGCACCCAGGTCCCGTTCGGTCATCGTGGCGTACATGGTCCAGGGCATGACGGTCTGGAACCCGCCCGGGCCGACCCTTTGCGGCACATACGTGCTGTCCGTGTACTGCTTGAACCTGCGGATGAAGTCCGCCTTGCTCCATGCCCCGATGCCGTCGGTGGGATGCGGGGTGATGTTGGTCGAGCGCAGCACCGAACCGTCGGGGAAGTTGAACGCGAAGCCGCCCGCGAAGAGCTCTCCGGTCCGTTCGCCCTTATCGGACCTGGTGTGGCATTCGATGCAGGCGGCCGCATTGACCATGTAGGCGCCATACTGCGGATCATCCGGCGCGGGACGTTCCACGGGCTCTGCGGGCTTCGGGAAGGTCCGCATGATGAGGTTCATCGGAAGATCGACCACGCTCTCCGGATACGGCGGGGTGCTGATGGGATCCACCGTGCGCAGGTAGGCGATGATGGCGTACACGTCCTCGGTGGCCATCCGGTTATAGTTCAGGTAGGGCATCATCGGGAAGAAGGGATGCCCATCCCGGCTGACCCCACTGGTGATGGCGCGGTACAGCTCGCCGTCGGTCCAGTCCTTCAATGCGAAGGGCGTGATGTTGCGTGCGTAGAACTCGCCCGGGAACTGCATGCTGCGGTCGAACCTGTCCCCACCGGCACCCATGGTCCCGGGCTTCGGCGGTGCGCTGAACAGGCTCCAGTCCCGCTGGGCGTGGCAGTCCATGCACACGCACACGCTGTTGGCCAGATAGCGTCCGCGCTCGATGCGTTCGGGGGTCGGCTCCACCTTCAGGTCCGCCGGAGCCTCCACGTCGGGGAGGGCCTGCGTGAGGTAGAGATAGCCTCCCAGACCGGCGACAACGACCAGGGCCAGGAGGATGCCAAAGATCTTCAACAGCCGTTTCATGTCCTGTTGGGTTTGGTCCATCGAAGTTGAAGAAAGGGCGATCGTCGTGCAAGTATCCGGGCAGCTTGGTGTCCATCCGATCCGGCAGGTCCGCTACCTTCGGAGCGCATGTCCAAGAACATCACCTCCCTCTCCGGCCGGGACGGCAAGGAGCTGGACGACGCGCTGTGGGACCGGTTGCAGCAGGCGGCCGACGGGGTGGGCGCCCCCTCCACCGATGCGCTCACCGCCATCGCGGATGAATTCCTGGTCGGCGAGGCCGTCACGTACGGCACCAGCACCTTTTACGACTTCCTCAAGCCGGCGAACAAGGGCCTCAAGGCCTACGTGTGCAACGGCAGCGCCTGCCTGGTGGCCGGCACGCAGGACAAGGTGCACCATGCGCTTCGCCGGCACTTCGCGGAGGAGGAGATCGGGCACATGTGCTGCCTGGGCCGCTGCCACGAGAACAGCGCCTTCCATGTGGGTGGGCGGAACTACAGCGGGAGCGCCATCGACCGCCTGGATGAAGTGGTGAGGGCGCAGCACGACGCCTCGGTTCCCGCCGGGGGCGTCCATCATGTGGGCAGCAGCATGGAGCAGCCCATCCTCACAGCCCCGATGCCGCCCCTGCACGAGTTCTACGCCCTGTGGGAAAGGGTGCTGAGGAGCGACCCGGCGGACGTGCTCCAGGAGATCAAGGTGGCCGGCATCCGCGGACGTGGTGGCGCAGGCTTCCCCATGGGCCTCAAGCTCGAGGCGTGCCGCAACGCGGAGGATGTCACCGGCAACGGCACCCCGCGCAAGTACATCGTGTGCAACGCCGACGAAGGCGACCCGGCGGCCTTCAGCGACCGCTACCTGCTGGAGCAGCGCCCGCACCGCGTGCTGCTGGGCATGATGATCGTCGGTCGTTGCGTGGGGGCGGACACCGGGGTGCTGTACATCCGTGCCGAGTACCCCGAGGCCATCGCCGCCGTGCGGGAGGCGCTGCGCGAACTGGAGTCCAACGGCTGGACCGGCAAGGACATCAAGGGCAGCGGGGTCAACTGGCGCTTCAAGGTGATCAAGGCGGCGGGTGCCTATGTATGCGGGGAGGAGACGGCGTTGCTCAACAGCATCGAAGGCAAGCGCGGCGAGGTGCGCACCCGTCCCCCCTACCCGGCCCAGCAGGGCCTGTTCAACCGGCCCACGGTGGTGAACAACGTGGAGACGCTGGCGTGCGTACCGTGGGTGGTGGAACATGGCGGGGCGGCCTTCGCACGCCTCGGCAGTGAGAAGAGCAACGGCAGCAAGCTCGTGTGCCTGGACAGCGGCTTCAACCGCCCCGGCCTGTACGAGGTGGAGTGCGGCACGCCGCTCGCCCGTGTGATCGACGAGCTCGGTCAGGGCTTTGCCCGCCCCACCAAGGCGCTGCACATCGGCGGTCCGCTCGGCGGCATCGTGCCGCTGGAGAAGGTCAACGCCCTCTCGATCGATTTCGAGAGCTTCCAGAAGGAAGGCTTCCTGCTCGGGCATGCGAGCGTGCTGAGCATCCCGGCAGGCTTTCCCATGATCGAATACCTGGAGCACCTCTTCGCGTTCACCGAAGCCGAGAGCTGCGGCAAGTGCTTCCCCTGCCGCATCGGTTCGGTGCGGGGCCGGGAGCTCATCCAGGGGGTGCGTGCAGGCCGGCCGATGGACCGCGCGCTCTTCGAGGACCTCATCGAGACCATGGAGATCGGCTCGCTGTGCGCGCTCGGCGGAGGCCTGCCGCTTGGTGTGCGGAATGCGCTCCGCTACTTCGCCGACGAACTGCGGACCGCCTTCGCCTGATCGGCGCGCGGTCTTTCCGCATCGGTCGGTACGACACCGGGTGAACGGCCCGTACATAAGAACGGCGCAACGCGATGCGCTGCGCCTGAAATGGCGAAGGGCCCGGAGACCGGGCCCTTCGAACGTTCGGAGCTTAGCTCCTCACTTCTTCTTCGCGGCCTTCTTCGTGGCCTTCTTCGCGGCCTTCTTCGGGGCGGCCTTCTTGGTCGCCTTCTTCGCGGCCTTCTTCGTGGCCTTCTTTGCTGCCTTCTTTGCCATGACGGTTAAGGGTTTGAGACAAACGTATCACCTCGAACGCTTTTGCGCATCAAAAGGTTGCAAAGATGTTCCAACCAAATATTGTTGATAACGCTGCCGGTCGATCAACGACCAACTGCATGCCACACGATGTGATGCGATCGATCACGCGCACACCGACCTTCTACAACCCTTGCCATCAGCGGCATTCCGGACAACACCTGTCCCCGCTATCGAAGCTCTGTCCTTGATCGGACCTGCGGATCCTCTGTCCCCGGCGAGCGATCGATCCGTCGAGGAAGCGATCGCACAAGGCATGCATCGCACATCAACACGCACCATCGAGACTGTTCATCCCTCCACTCAACCACGGCGCAAGGCACACATCGGACGCGATACGTCCGCCGACCACCAGCGCGGCATCACCTGATACATCCTTGTGAACGGGGATGGGCATGGAACAGGCGCCATACCGGGCACGATGCATGGACAGCAGGGCCCGGTCGCGATCATGTCCCGCACCGGTATATTTCACTTGCCCGTCCATGTTCACGTCCTGGCGGTGATACCCGGTCACAAGGACGTTCGGTTGTGCCCCGCCGACCAGGTTCAGGATGGGATCGCGGTCGTTGCCGACGCCGGTGTATCTCACCTGGCCATTGCCGTTTGCCTCGCCGCTCCAGAGCACGGCACGGTCCCCGATGAACTTCCGGGCACCTGCACCCCATACCACCAGGAGCGGATCACTGAGATCGAGCGTTACGGCGTCCGGGCCGAGGAAGTACGCGATGGACGTCATCACCCCCAGGTGGTTCCGGTGCTTGATGGAGAGGTAATAGAGGTCGAAGGCCACGGTGAAGGTGATGGGCGAAACACCATCCATGCCAACGACATCGCCATCACGCTGAAGCAACGTACTGCAGGTGGCCACGCGGGATCCGTTGGCCACGGCCTCGCGCCATTCCACCACCACCCGGTCCACGATGGCGTCGTCGCCCACGGCATCGGGCACGCCGGGTCGCACCTGCTCCCCGCCACCATCCCCCACGTAGAAATACCCCAACGCGGAGTACGGCTCCTCCACCGGCAACACCTGCTGCGCGCGCAGGCATCCACACCGGACCTTTGGTGGCGGGGATCGTGGGCGTGAAGAAGTTCCAGTACGACATCCGGGGCGACACGGTGAACATGGCCAGTCGGATGGGATCATCCGGCGAGGCGGGAAGAGTGAACATCAGGGAAGCGTCCCGTGAACAGATACGGCACATGGCCGAGTTCGTCTTCACGCCGTGAGGAAGAGTGCAGGCGAAGGGGAAAGGGGAACTTGAGATGTTCTTCGTTGGCATTGCATGAGCACGAGATCCACATGGGACTCCCCTTCCAGTGGCGAAGCTTGGATCCCAGCACCGGCTCCCAGAAGCGCCCGATCACTTCAACCCAGGCGGCAACGGCCATAGCTTGTGCGCACCGGTGAGTCGTGCGAGCAGCGAGGCGAAGCCGAAGAGCGCATCCTGCAACCAGAACGGCATGCCCGCCAGACGGTATTCCTTCCGCATCCTCCACAGCAGGTGCATGGCAGCGAGGGGTGGCACCTTGTTCCAATCGCCACCGCGTTCCATGGCCGTGTCACCCATGGATTGCAGCATCCACTCGATGTGCAAGGCGGGCTCGTACCAGAAATCGGCCTCCACACGTTCGGTATCGCTCGCGTTGCGGAAGTTGTGCGGTTCCCCGGAGCGGATCACGGCGCTTTCCCCAGGGCCGAGCGCCACTTCCTTCTTCCCAACGATCACGATCAACCTCCCGTTGTTCACCTTGAAGCCTTCGTCCTGCCCGATGTGGATGTGAGCTCCGGGACCCTTGTTGCCCGGCCCCAGGCTCAAGGTGGCCTCGCTGCGTTGGCCGTTGGTGCGCTCGCGCGCATCGTTGAAATGGATGCGCTCGCCGATGGCGTGCAGGTCGATCACGCGTTTCATTCGGATGCGGTTTCCCACGAAGATGATCATTCCATCGCAGATCCCTCTCCCCCCGTGGCAGCCCAAGGCCTCTGTCGCGCGGTCCCAACGCCTACCTTGACGTGGTTCCTATCTTCGTCCTTGAAGCCCAGCAGCCCATGAGCACGCCCCACGCCAAGCACGGGACCCCTTCCGCTCCGACAGCGCGTACACAAAGCGCTCCCACCACGTCCAACCAAGTGATAGCTGACGTGGATGTCGCCTACATCGACGGCGTGGCCTATCCCATCAACAAGAACGAGACGATGCTCTCGTTCATGCGCCGGCACATCGGCCCCAACCCGGTGCCCACGCTCTGCGATGCGCCCAACCTGGAGCCCTTCGGGAGCTGCCGTGTGTGCTCGGTGGAGGTGGCGCTGCAGGAGGACGGCCCCACCAAGGTGATGGCCAGCTGCCATACCCCCGTGGGCAAGGGCATGTACATCACCAGCAACAGCCCGCGCATGGAGCGGCTGCGGAAGAACATCGTGGAGCTGGTGCTCACCGACTACGACACCGAACGGCTGAAGACCGAGGACCACGGCCGCAACGAGCTGTACAATGTGGTGCGGCAGATCGGCTTCGACATCGACAGCGTGCGCTATCCGAAGGGGAAGAACCACCTGGACACGCCGATGGACACCAGCCATCCGTATATGGTGAGCGACCTCAGCGCGTGCATCGGCTGCTTCCGCTGCGTGCGTGCCTGCGACGAGGTGCAAGGCGAGATGGTGCTCACCATGGCCGGCCGCGGCTTCGACAACCACATCGTGAAGGGCACCGACGAGAGCTTCTTCGACAGCGATTGCGTGAGCTGCGGCGCCTGTGCGCAGGCCTGCCCCACCAGCGCCATCACCGATGTGTTCAAGAGCAAGGAGAACATCCCCGACGAGGTGGTGCGCACCGTGTGCACCTATTGCGGCGTGGGTTGCAACCTGGAGGTGAACGTGAAGGACGACAAGGTGGTGAGCATCCGCGCACCGTACAGTGCGGAGGCCAACCAGGGCCACACCTGCCTCAAAGGCCGCTATGCCTTCAGCTTCTACGACCACCCCGACCGGCTGCGCACCCCGCTGATCAAGCGCAACGGCGTGCTCGAGCCCGCCACTTGGAATGAAGCCTACGACTTTATTGTGGAGCGCCTGGCGAAGATCCGCGAGGAGCACGGCCCCGACGCCATCGCTGGCATCAGCAGCGCCCGATGCCCCAACGAGGAGAACTACCTCATGCAGAAATTCATGCGCGCGGTGGTGGGCACCAACAACATCGACTGCTGCGCACGCGTGTGCCACAGCCCCACCGCCCTGGGCATGCAACAGACCTACGGCACCGGCGCGGCCACCAACAGCATCGACGACCTGACCGACACGGACACCATCCTGCTGATCGGCGCCAACCCCACCGACGCGCACCCGGTCACCGGCGCCCGGATCAAGCAGCAGGTCATGAAGGGGAAGACGCTGATCGTGATCGACCCGCGGCGCATCCACCTGGCACGCTACGCCCACCACCACCTGCAGCTTCGGCCCGGCACCAACGTGGCCCTGCTGAACATGATGATGCACTACATCATCAAGGAGGATCTGGTGGACACGGACTTCATCGCAAAGCGCACCGAAGGCTGGGAGAACTTCCGCAGGGAGCTGCTGGCCTTGGACGTGGACCGGATGGAGGAGGTCACCGGGGTGGACCGCGAGCAGGTGCGCCGTGCGGCCATCGCCTACGCCAAGTCGCCCGCCGCCATGAGCTTCCACGGACTGGGTGTCACCGAGCATTCACAGGGTTCCTTCACCGTGATGCAGATCGCCGACCTGGCCATGATGACCGGCAACATCGGCCGCCGCGGCGTGGGCGTGAACCCGCTGCGCGGACAGAACAACGTGCAGGGCGCGGCCGACATGGGGGCCCAGCCGCACCAGGGCGCCGGCTATCTGGAGGTGGAGGAGGCCGAGGTGAACAGGCTTTATGGTGCGCATTACGGCGTGCCCGTGCCGCAACACAACGGCTGGAAGATCCCCGAGATGTTCGACGCCGCTATAGACGGTCGACTCAAGGCCCTCTGGCTCATCGGCGAGGACGTGGTGCAGACCGACCCCAACACCAACAAGGTGATCCGCGCCATGGAAGGGCTGGACCTACTGGTGATGCAGGAGATATTCATGACCGAGACGGCGCGTTACGCGGATGTGATCCTGCCCGGCGCCACCTTCCTGGAGAAGAGCGGCACCTTCACCAACGGCGAGCGCCGCGTACAGCGTGTGCAAGCCGCCGTGGAACCGCTGCCCGGCACCAAGTCCGATGGGCAGATCATCGTGGACATCACCGAGCGCGTGGCCGAACGCCTCGGCCTGCCCAACCCCTTCAGCAACGGGAGCGGCGCGGCACCCAGCATCGTGAAATACCAACACCAGGAGCAGCAGGACGGACGCACCGTGACGCGCACCGCGTACCACCCCTCCTGGGCGCTGGAGGAGATCAGCGCCATCGTGCCCTTCTTCAAGGGCATCCGCTGGGAGAACCTCGGGGACAACGGCAAGCAGTGGCCCGTGGCCGCCGACGGCACCGACACCAAGATCCTGCACACGCAGACCTTCAAACGCGGCAAGGGACGCTTCATCGCCCCGCACTGGCAGGAAAGCCGCGAGGTGCTGGACCACGGCAAGGACTATCCCTACATCATCACCACCAACCGCGAGCTGGAGCACTACAACAGCGGCACCATGACGCGGCGCACCGCCAACAGCACCATCCTCACCGAGGACCTGCTGATGATCCACCCCGCCGACGCCGAACGCCACGGCATCGCCGAGGGCGACATGGTGTGCGTGGAAAGCCCGCGCGGCAAGGTGGACATCAAGGCCCGCATCACCGATGAGGTGAGGCCCGGCATCCTCAGCAGCACCTTCCACTTCCCGGAGATCATGCTCAACGTGATCACCAGCGACGTGCACGATTCCGAGGCCAAGTGTCCCGAATACAAGGTGGTGAGCTGCAGGATCAGGAAAACGAAGAAGGCGCACCTGAGGAAGGCGGGAGAGGTGAGCGTGAAGGGGTGAGTTTGAACCTTCATGATTTTCGTCGAGCATTCCTTCCGCCACGCCTCGGTCATCCTGCGGGAGTCTGAATTCCAGCAGGAGAGCGAGGAACTAATGGGCATCCTACGCGGGATAACCGAACAAGAGATCATCGCACAGCACGAGACATACCGTGGTGCTCAGAAGAGCCTATCAAGAGCCATCAATGATACTCTGAAGCGCCACCTCACGGATCGTGGCTGGGCAGCCGAGTCGCCCATTTTTCAAGACACACAGTACGAAGGCGACAAGTGGCGGCTTGACTTCGCCAAGGGGTTGATCTCGGTCGAGGTAGCCTTCAACCACGGGGAGGCAACGGCTTGGAACCTATTAAAGCCCGTTTTGGCCAGCGAGCTCAATCACGTGCAGAAGGCCATCCAAACGCAAGCCGGGGTCATCATTACCTGCACAGAAGCGTTGAAAGGCGAAGGGGGCTTTGACAGCGCTGTGGGCACCTACGAAAAGTTCATTGACTACCTCAAGCCGCTGGGCTCCGTGCTCACTGTGCCGATCCTGTTCATCGGCCTGGAGCCGTTCGACACATTCCGCATCCAACATCGCAAGGTTGGAAATAAGCTGACCGGTGATGTGGTGATGAAGTGAGGTTACGCTGGCACTACCGCAGTTCGCTTCTTCTTCACCGGTGCATCAACGGCGCGCGCTGCCAGCACGGCCCCAGCACGCTCAATGATGCCCACCACCAAAGCATTGCCCATCAGGAAGGCCCGGCGACCATCCGAAGCGCCTGCGGTATGGTTATCCGGGAACATGTTCAAGCGCTCGAGCTCGATCGGGGTCAAGCGTCGGAGCTTCCCATTCTCGGTGCGTATCGCGTGCTTGAAGCGAGAGGGCGTTGCGCCACCTTCGGCGGTGATGATCGTCCGTGAAGGCTTGTCCAATGCATCGGGGAACACCATGCCACCTTCCGTGTAGTGGTACGTGAAGCCCGTTGCCTTGTTCGTGCGCATCTCGCTCTTTCTTCCCTTCAGGTACTCCCATTGGGGCAGTTGCTTCGCATCCACGAAGAACTCCTTGGGCACCTTGCTGCTGGGTAGGATGATGTCACCCAAGGTGACCCGCGGCCCGTCGTAAACAGGCATGGTGTTAATGGTCCAAACCTTCCGGTCGGCCATGATCCCCGCATTCTCGAACGGACTTGTCCCTGCAGTCTTACTCGCATTGAACTTGTCCGACACCTCTGCAAGATCGCCCTTGATCACGAACTCACTGAAGGGAGTGCCAAGCGTGGTGATGGGGAATGCCTCAGCAAATACGCCATCCTCAAGAACCCAGTCCTCGAAGCCCTTCTCCTTCAACAATGCTTGGCCGATCGCGGTGGTCTTGTGGTAACCCATGAAGAAGACACGACGGCGCCGCTGTGGCATGCCATAGTCCGCCGCGTTGATCACACGCCATTCCACGACATAGCCGAGGTCTGAGAGCGAGGCCAGCATCACAGCGAAATCGCGCCCGCGCTGCTTGGCTGGTGACTTCAATAGCCGATCCACGTTCTCGAGGAAAATGAAGCCGGGCTTGTTCTTCTTGCCCTTCAGGATGCGATGGATATCCCACCAGAGCACGCCCTTCTTGCCAGCAAGCCCTTCAGCCTGATTCAAGGTGCGGGCAACCGAGTAGTCCTGGCACGGGAACCCGCCGACGAGCAGATCGTGATCCGGGATGTCCTTCACCGCAACTGTGGAAATATCCTGGTTGGAATGTCCTTGCGGACCGAAGCGCACGACGTAGATATCTGACGCTTCCTGCTTCTTGGTGGAAGGTTCCCACTGATTGCTCCACACCACCTTATACTGGTCGGAAGCCCGTTCAAGTCCAACACGGAATCCGCCGACCCCGGCGAACAGCTCGATCACTTCCAGTTTGTTCATCAACATGTCATTCTCTGGTCAAAGTTATCTCCTGCGATGTTGGGGATCAAGACCCTGGCCTCAGCGATTTGAACACAATTCACTTTGTAGCCATTCGTGTCAAACCCCAGCTCTGGCAGGGGTTGCCGAAAATCCTGGCAAGGCAAGCCTGTTGAAGGTCATGTGCCCGATCACGGCACTCGGTCATGAAGCACCCTCCACTTCCCGGAGATCATGCTCAACGTGATCACCCGCTCGTTCATCGGCCACAACACGGGTTCAAGGACTCGCTGCGACGTGCACGACAGCGAGGCCAAGTGTCCTGAATACAAGGTGGTGAGCTGCAGGATCAGGAAAACGAAGAAGGCGCACCTGAGGAAGGCGGGAGAAGTGGTGGCGAAGGCTTAGGCGCGTGTCACACCGAGCGAAGTCGAAGTGTGGGCGTGCCCCCGCCTCAAATGCAGGCGGGGTCGCGTGCTCCGCTTTAGCCGGACTTGTCAGGGCCGGCACCCACGGCGCTGCCTGCCGGTTCGTCTGCCGAAACCCGCAACCAAGAACGAACCTAGAAATAGCAGATGGAGCTCAAGAAGGTCATCGAAAGCATACCTCAAGACCTGGTTGAACGTTGGTGGCGTGATGAAGCACCAGCGACCGCACCAGCACAGAACGAGGGGGTCTATTACCTTGAGAAGGACGGAAAGGAACTGCCCTTCAAGTTCGTTGTGGTGGAGGTCGCGCGAAAAGCCGGGCATGACCTCTCTGTCAGTGACTTCGCTTCGGATGGCTCGAAGCGCGCATTGTTCGCTGATCGTTTTGGCTTCCGGATCGAGGAGAAGCTCGGATACAACAATACCGAACTGGCTGATCTCCAACGCTTGCATTCGGACCTGCGTGATACGGGTTCATTCAAGGCGTTCCTCGGTCACGCGAACCATCTGGTCACGGCCATAGGCATCGCTCCGTATGTGATCCGCATGGCGCTCCCGGAAAAGGCCTGCTTGCTCGAATTGGGTGCACGCGCGATCCTCAAATACCGGGAGACATCCTCGGGCATCGAAGTCAAGTTCATGCTCCTTGATGAGAACGTAAAGCAACTCGACGTGGCCCTGAGTCCAGAAGTCGAGCATTTCCGGCCCGTGGGTGCTTCATGGGTAACGCTGCGCTTCGCTTCATGGTCGGACATTCCAGCCGCATTGCTCGAGCAGAACGAAAGAGCTGTAAGGCTCGAATACGACCGCGTGAAGGACACTCGCTTGAGCGAGATCAGACTCGGGTCAAAGACCACCAACGCCGCATTGAAGTATGCGGTGTACCGGAACGAAGACATTTCGACCATGCGACCCATCGACAGGTTCGCCCAAAGTCAAAGCGCTATGGACATCTTCAAGCTCGGGTGCAACTGGGGTAAAGGCCAACCGGATTATTATGACATGATCCGCGAGCGTTCCATCATCATCACGGTCCCGGACTACTTATGCTCCATTGGTGATCTGATCGTAGTTACAAGCGGTTATCGTGTCAGGGCAATTGCGCGAGTGACAGGTGCTCCTGTACCTGTTACGAGGATGCCCGAACTCATGGCGCCGTTCGCCGACCACAACATCGACTATCGCGATGCAGTGCTGGTCGCTAATGCCGATTGGTATGTACTACCTGCTGACAAAGCGTTTGAATACCGTCTACAGCAGGGCATAGTACGGGTCCAAGATCAAAACGTCCGCCGAAAGGTAGTTGAGCTCTGGAACGAGCGATCGATATCACAAGGCATGCCTCAGATACCATTGAACACCATTCTCTACGGTCCTCCAGGCACCGGCAAGACCTACACCTCAGCGAGCTATGCGGTAGCTATTGTGGAGGGACGAGAACCTAAGCTAGTGATAACAGAGTGCGATACACCCGAGGGTCGCGCGGCTGTTCTGCAACGCTTCAGTAAGTATCGCGCTGATGGCCGTGTAGCACTCGTTACCTTCCATCAGAGCTTCAGCTATGAGGACTTCATCGAAGGCATTAAGCCTGTGTTAGGTGCAGGCGACGGCTTGGTCCAATATGAACTGAAGGATGGTCTATTCAAGAGGATGTGTTGTAAGCACCCCCTGAAACAGGTGCGGGTGAAAGTAGAAACACCTAACCTTGATCAGGATGAAGAAGAGCAGATTTTCAGAGACGCAGATCGTAGCGAT
>JACTMO010000055.1 GCA_014584605.1 Bacteroidota bacterium
GCGGATTGGTTCACCTACGATCCTGCTCAGTCTCCTTCAGAGGAAATCTTCCCTCGAAGATGATGTATCCACGAGGCGAGCAAGTGTAGAGTTGAAGCGAATACCCCGCAGCGACGAAGGAGCGAGGAGTAGCAGCGAAAAGCGCGACCCCGAGGCTTTTGCGAGGGGGCACGCCCAAACTCCTATCCTACAGATCCTTCAAGGCTTACAGCCAACAACTTCTGCGCCTCCACCGCGAACTCCATCGGCAACTGGTTCAGCACCTCCTTGCAGTAGCCGTTCACGATCAGGCTCACGGCCTTCTCCGTCTCGATGCCCCGCTGATTGAGGTAAAAGATCTGGTCCTCGCCGATCTTGCTCGTGGTGGCTTCGTGCTCCACCATGGCGCTCGGGTTCTCGCTCTCGATGTAGGGAAAGGTGTGCGCTCCGCAGCGGTCGCCGAGCAGGAGTGAATCGCACTGGCTGAAGTTGCGCGCGCCCTTCGCGCCCCGGCCGATCTTCACCAGACCACGGTAGCTGTTGTTGCTGAGGCCGGCGCTGATGCCCTTGCTCACGATGGTGCTCTTCGTGCCCTTGCCGATGTGCACCATCTTGGTGCCGGTGTCGGCCTGCTGGCGGTTGTTGGTTACCGCCACGCTGTAGAACTCGCCGATGCTGTGGGCGCCTTTGAGCACGCAGCTCGGGTACTTCCACGTGATCGCGCTGCCGGTCTCCACCTGCGTCCAGCTGATCTTGCTGCGATCGCCCAAACACATACCGCGCTTGGTCACGAAGTTGTAGATGCCGCCCTTGCCTTCCTTGTCGCCGGGGTACCAGTTCTGCACGGTGCTGTACTTGATCTCCGCGTCCTTGTGCGCCACCAGTTCCACCACGGCGGCGTGGAGTTGATGTTCGTCGCGGATCGGCGCGGTGCAGCCTTCGAGGTAGCTCACGTACGCGCCTTCATCAGCGATCAGCAGCGTGCGTTCGAACTGGCCCGTCATGGCCTCGTTGATGCGGAAGTAGGTGCTGAGCTCCATGGGGCAGCGAACGCCCGGCGGGATGTAGCAGAAGCTGCCATCGCTGAACACGGCGCTGTTGAGCGCGGCGAAGTAGTTGTCCGTGCGAGGCACTACGCTGCCGATGTACTTCCGCACCAGCTCCGGATGTTCGCGCACCGCTTCGCTGAACGAGCAGAAAATGATGCCCTTCTCCTTGAGCGCCGCCTGGAAGGTCGTCTTCACGCTCACGCTGTCGAACACCACGTCCACAGCGACACCCGCGAGGCGCTTCTGCTCTTCCAGCGAGATGCCCAGCTTCTCAAAGGTCTTCACCAGTTCGGGGTCAGCCTCGTCGAGGCTGTTGAGCTGGGGCTTCTTCTTCGGCGCGCTGTAGTAGTACGCGTCCTGGTAGTCGATCTTCGGGTAGTGCACGTGCGCCCAGGCGGGCTCCTCCATCCTCTGCCACTGGCGGAAGGCCTCCAGACGCCATTCGAGCATCCATTCGGGCTCCTCCTTCTTCGTGCTGATGAAGCGCACGATGTCCTCGTTCAGCCCTTTGGGCGCCTTCTCGCTCTCGATGTTCGTGACGAAGCCGTAGGCGTACTCCTTCTCGGTGACCTCGCGGAGGATATCGTCGGTGTCTTGTGCCATGAATGCTTCACCACAGAGACACAGAGGACGCAGAGAATGCGAATACTCTGTTCGACCGTGCTGCTCGTGTGGACTTTGCCATTTGGATCTCCTATGTGTTCTCTGTGCCTCTGTGGTGAGCTCAGATGCTGAAACTCTCCCCGCACCCGCACGTCCTGCTCGCGTTGGGGTTCACGAATTGGAAACCCTTGCCGTTGAGGCCACCGCTGAAGTCGAGGGTGGTGCCCAGCAGGTAGAGCAGGCTCTTCTTGTCCACCACCACCTTCACCCCATTGTCCTCGAACATCTTGTCGCCGTCCTTCATCTGGTCGTCGAAGGTGAGGTCGTACATCAGGCCGGAGCAGCCGCCTCCCTTCACGCCGACCCGCACAAAGTGCCGGGGACCACGGCCTTCCTGACCCAGGAGCTTGGTGACTTCCGCCTTGGCGGGCTCAGAAACCTTGATCATCGTTCCATCTATTTAGAAACGGTCTAAACAAGAGGCATCGGCAAAGGTAGGGCTTGGGGCAGCGCGGAACAAAGGCGACCTCCCGGGTTGCGCGGCCGCCTCCAGGGGGCGGCCCCTCCCTTGGCTTGACCGCTGTCCGCTTTTCCTGGCTTGTAGGCGTCGGAGGGCCTTTTGCAGCCGTACAAGGCCGCCGGGTATTTTTGGCGGCCCCGGCCATGGCAGAGAGCACCGTACGCACCGAATTGTCGACCCTTGGCGAATTCGGCCTCATCGCGCGCATCGCATCACGCGTCCAGCTTCAGCACAGGTCATCGGTGAAAGGCATCGGGGATGACGCCGCCGTCTTCGATCCGGAAGGCCTCCACCAAGTGATCACCACGGACATGCTGCTGGAAGGCGTCCACTTCGACCTGGGCTACGTACCGCTGAAGCATCTGGGGTACAAGAGCGTGGTGGTGAACGTGAGCGACGTGTACGCCATGAACGCGGAACCGCGCCAGATCACGGTGTCGCTGGCTTTGAGCAATCGTTTCCCGGTGGAGGCCGTGGACGAGCTGTACGAAGGCATCCTCCTGGCCTGCAGGAATTACGGGGTGGACCTCGTGGGTGGGGATACCTGCAGCAGTGCCAGCGGGCTGGTCATCAGCGTGACGGCCATCGGCGCGGCGAGAAAGGAGGACCTTGTGTACCGCGGTGGGGCGAAGGACAACGAACTGTTGGTGGTGAGCGGTGACCTTGGCGGTGCGTACATGGGTCTGCAGGTCCTCGAACGTGAAAAGGCCGTGTTCAGGGAGACCGGGGCGCAACCGGACTTCGCCGGGCACGACTACATCCTGGAGCGCCAATTGAGACCCGAGGCCCGCAGGGACATCATCGACCTGCTCAGGAAGCTGGAGGTGAAGCCCACGGCGATGATCGACATCAGCGATGGGCTGGCGAGCGAGGTCATTCACATCGCCCGGTGCTCCGGCCTCGGGGTGCGGATCTATGACGAGAAGATCCCGATCGACCCCGCCACCCACCGGACCGCGCGCGACTTCAACCTGGACCCGACGACCTGCGCCCTGAACGGCGGTGAGGACTACGAGCTGCTGTTCACCATCGCGCAGAGCGACTTCGACAAGATCAAGGGCAACCCGAACTTGACGGTGATCGGGCACATGACCGATGAGCCAAGCGGGCACACCCTCATCGACAGGCACGGCGGTCAACACGCGCTCACCGCCCAGGGTTGGGATTCTTTCCTGAAGAAACAGTAGTCGAACACGATTGCTCCACGGCCATCTTCACGATCGCAGGGGAGCATTTTGTTCGAGGTGCGCGCACTACCTGAGATGTGGGTGGGCGATGTGTCGGGACTTGGTGCGTGCTTAGTTGTTCTGGCAAGCGTGATCCGTACTTGCTCGATCGTCGACATGTGAGCGCGGAATCGCGCGGGCTTGGAGAAGAACGACGACAGCTTTTGACGGATCGGTTCAAGTATCTTGACCGCAGATCAAAACAATGCGGGCAATGATCGAGGAAACTTTGAAGGAACGCGAGAAGGACCTGTTCGCCAGATGGCGTCAGGCGGCACCCCAAAACGAGGTGCTTATTCGTGATGGAGCAATGAACCCATTTCATTATTTACACAGGAAGCTGCCTAAAACGATGTTCATTCTGAAGGAAGCCTGGGGGGAGGAGGAGGAGGATTGGGACTTGAGGGATGTGGTGTTGACGGAATGGTGTAACTGGAGAACATGGAACAATGTCACACGATGGAAAATCGCGTTGGACGCCCTTCATCATGATGCCAGGCTTGATATCGATACACTTTGGGATGATCGCCTTACCTGGATACAGCTTGATGACCGGACCCGGGAGCTGAAGGACATTGCTGTTTTCAACCTGAAAAAGGCACAGGGTGGAACAAGATCGAACATGAACGTGGTTTATCAATGGGCATCACGGAACATGAGATTGCTGGAAGAGCAATTCACCATACTGGACCCTGATATTGTTGTGGTGTGTGGGTCCGATCCTGGCAAGACTCCTTTCCTTGCCGGGGCCGAGGTAGTATGGGATCATTATAGCAGGACAGTGCAAGCAACTCGGGTCCCATATCCCGACCGTGAACGTATCGTGATCTATCAGTGGCATCCGCAGGCGAGTATCAATGCACATCACATGGTGGCCAGCATGATCCATGCGGTGCGACCTCTATTGTTGAAATGATCGCAGGAAGGCGAACGACGTATCTTCAGAAGGTCAATTTTACCGGGAGTCCCCGTCACCTCTATGCCCAACGCGTCCCGCCTCAAGCGCTACCTCCTCATCCTCGAAAAGGTCCGGCGCCAGCCATCCTTCGCCGCGTTACAGGAACACCTGGCCGATCACGGCTTCGAGTTGAGCGATCGTACGCTACAACGGGACATCGAGAGGCTGCGCGTGGATCTGGGCATCGAAGTGGAGTACGACCGCCCGAACAATGTGTATCGGCTCGCGGAAGGGGAGGAGAATGATGCTGTGCTCAAACTCATAGAGCGGGCGCAGTTGTTGGAACTGGTGGGCGATGACCCCCGTCAGGTGCGGGAGCTTGCCCAGGTGGTGGACCTTGACGGGCTGGGAGCCTTGCAGGGTCTGCATCATATGCCGTTGCTGGTCCGCTCGATCCGCGAACGGAAAGAGGCAGTACTGACCTACAAGCGATTTCAGACGGACCGGGAGTGTGAGCATCGCATTCAGCCCGTACTATTGAAGGAGTACATGGGACGCTGGTATGTGCTTGGGTGGACGTTGAAGTACAAGGGACCCACCACCTTCGGACTGGACCGTATCGGGTCTGTCATTGTCACAGAAAAGCGATTCGGGTCCGGCAAACTGGACCGTGTCAGAACGCAACTGGCCTCCATGATCGGTGTGGACGCTTCACCGGGCGTGGCCGAGCGCGTGGTCGTGGAAGTGGATCATGAGCAAGCCAGGTACCTGGAGACCCTGCCGTGGCACCGCAGCCAACAGCTGGAGGGCAGCACCGGACGAGGGGTGCGTTTCAGCTGGTTCGTGCGTCCCAACTATGAACTGCGGCAGCGATTGCTCAGCTACGGCGATCGACTGGTGGTGGTCGAACCGAAGTGGTTGGCGAAAGAGATCCGTGACCTGCACAAAAATGCGGCTTCACGGTACAGAAAATAGGCGCTACGACACACTTTGTCGAAGTGGAAGGGTCACCTTGGTCCACATGGACCGGATCAACGTCAACTCGAAGGAGGCCACAAGACATTCGCAGCAACTGGTGGACCGTATTGAACGCCGAAGAGCGGAACTGCTTCAGGCGAAGTGTGCGCTGAGAACAAGGTTCGCCGGGCTTGATGAGGTGATCGAGCAGGTGGTTGATGCCATGGCATCGTGGTATTGCCTGCCAGAGGTGCAGACAAGGCCACGGGTCATCGGCCTGTGGGGAATGACAGGGACCGGGAAGAGCGCCGTGGTCAGCGCGTGCCTGGACCTCCTCGGGTTTAGAGAGCGCTCTTGTTGGTTGGATGCGGGGCAGAGCCGCGACCGGGAGTGGTTGAGCGAAGCTGTGTCAACCATGGGTGCGCAGCTGGACGGTCAGCCCATGGTCATGGTTATCGATGAGTTCCAGCACGCACGGACGATCATCCAGGGCGAGGAGATCACGGAGACGTCTGCCGTGAGGGAACTGTGGGAGCTGATCGACACTGGGCGCTTCCGTACTTGGCCGAGCGGGTTTCATGTCTCGGGTGTCAAGGACCTCCGGGACCTGCTGGCCACGACGATCAAGGAAGGGGTCGAAGTGGAGGACGGCCGGGTGGTGAGAGGGGTGGAGGTGCATGCCCGTTGCTTGAAGGAGGCTCATATTCTCGAAGATAGAGCGGGTCGCGATGCCTGGTTCGTGCCTGACATGGGGATCGACCAAGTGCGCGATATGGTGAGGAACAGCAACAGGTCCCGTGATGAGGTGCGCCACGCTTTTCGCGGATTGGATGGTCCGGCCTCGATCGCTCGCCTGAATGAGTTCATTGATGCGGCATGCTCAATGCAGGAGATCGATGCATCCAAAGCATTGATCGTCGTACTCGGCAACCTCGACGAGATGTATGTGGCCGGGAAGGAGATCTGGCCCGAGATCGATGCGGGGATCCTGCGCATCCGTCATGCGCGGATGGATGAGAGTAAAGTTCAGGAGGCACTGGCACGGTTGTTCAGGATCGAGCAGGTCGGTCGTCTTGGGTCGGACCATGTACTGTTCCCGCCCATGGACCGATCAGCAGGCATCCGCGCTGTCCAGGTCCATGCGGAGCGGATCGGCGGGAAGATCAAGGAGGAGTTGGGATTTGACCTGCGGTTCTCCATTTCGCTTTGCGCGCACATATATGACCAATACGCCATTCCCGTGTTCGGCGCGAGGCCATTGGTCACTGCCGTGCAACAGGTAGTCCCGCAGCTTGCTGCTGAAGCCATTGTTGACCTGGCGGCCGGGAGTTCTCCTGACAGCGCAATGGTCCTTTGTGTGGAAGAAGGTGATGTGGTCGTGCGATCATCTACTGGGACGATGCCGCTGCGTTGGCCGGGGCGTCAACCTGTTCGGTCCGAGCCGGTGAATGAGCGGGTCGCGGTCCATGAGGCCGGCCATGTGCTGGTCGGTCATTTCGTCTCGGGCTGGCGTCCATTGCAGGTATGTGTTAGGCGTGGTACAGATCATGAAGGGTTCGTGATCTGGGATGATGATGGGACGGGTCCGCTGTTACGATCGCAGGTGGTCGGAAGATTGGCCATGGCATTGGGCGGGTATGTGGCAGAGCGCCTGCACTACGGCGAGGACGGCTTGAGCGCAGGATCCGGAAGTGATCTGAACAAGGCCACACGGTTGGCGTTTTCGGTGATCAACCAGGAGGGGTTCGGTCGAAGGGCCTGCGTCCATGTACCACGTGAAGGCGACCCGACCATTGGATTCCGTGAAATGCGGCCGGAGGTGGAGGAGCAGGCTATGCAGTGGCTTGAAGAGGCGGAGGTGTTGGCGAGAACGCTTCTGCAGAAGGAGAAACGGCTCTTCGCGGAGATCGTCAAGGCACTCCTCCTGAAACGGTCACTGAATGCGGAAGAACTTGACCTATTGATCGATGCTCATCACTTGAACGGCAAGGTGCACGGCGGCCAGCACGAGCTCACCGCCCAGGGCTGGGATGCTTTCCTGAAGAAGGGGTGATCACTGCTTCACCGCGCGTAGCCGGATGATCCCATCGGCGTCGCGCACTTCCACGGTATAGGCGCCGGGGGCCCAGGATCCTCCAATGCGACCGGAGTACGGTCCGTCGTAAACGACGCGTCCGTCGGGATCGAACGCACGTACACGTGCAGTAGGATGCGGAGCGGGTAACAGCTGCAGCGCATCTTGGAAGATCGACGGGCAGGCGGTGAACGGTGGCCTGTCCGGTGACGATGCCATCGCGGTGGGTGAGGAGATCCGGCCGATCGCGCAGGCCTGCTCGCCACCGGCGTTGATCGAGTGCGGCTCGAAGTCGAACTGGCCGTTCACTTGCGCGCTGAAGTAGACCGTGCCATCGCTGAGCGCAGCAACGTTCATGACGTTCACGAACGGAGTGCCGGGTTCGCTCGTGGAAGCCCAGAGCGGGCTGCCGGTGCTGCTGAACGCCGCGATGGTCTGTGTGCGTTCGGTCACCTCTTCGCCGTCGCACACCACACCGCCACCCCAGTCCACGATGCCGCGTAGGGTGCCGGTGATGTAAATGTTGTCCATGCCATCCGATGCGATACAAGTGCGTGCCGCAGGGGTGAGGTCGCCTTCGATGGGTCCGCCGGGCGGGTCGGATTCGGCCCCCCAGATGAACTGCCCGGTGCTGTCCGCCTGGGCGATGTACGTGGCCATGCCCCAATCCGGGCCATTGAAGGCGATGCCGCCCCAGCTCGTCGTGTCGAACATGTTACCGGCTATGGTCACGTGCGCCTGGCCATCTACCGTGACCGCGGGTCTTTGGAAGGTGATGTCGTGCGCGAACGAAGCCCAGTGCCCTGTGCCATCCGGGCGGAACCGGGCCAGGAACATCAGGTAGAAGTCGTCAGGGAGAGTGGGGTTGAGACCGCCGAAGGCAAAGGTGTTCTGATCGCAGCCGCCGCTCACATACATGCCGCCGTCCGTATCGAAGGCAAGACCGCCCAATGTCTTTCCGCCATCGATGAAGCGCTCCTCGACATCGTTCCCCGCTGCGTCAACCTTGGCGAAGCGTGCAAGGATGAAATCGGTGGTGCCGTACCACAAGGCACCATCGGGATCGATCGCGAGAACCGGGATGCTTGCTCCCTCCGAAACCTCGGAGGAGATGTTGCGTGCCCAGAGCGGCGAGCCTTCGGGTGAGAATTTGATGAGGAACAGGTCGTCGCTCAGGAAGCCGGGACTCGCGACCATCGTGGAACCATCGCAGAGCGACAGCACGCCCATGAAGCGACCGGCGACGTAGACGTTCCCATCGGCATCCACGGCGCCGCTTTCCGCGCAGGCCGAGTCCATGAGCGCACAGGACCAGAGCGGTTGGCCGGTACCGGGGTCCAGCCGCTCCACGGTGATACCACCGAAAAGACCACTGCCGAAATTGAACATGCCCACGGTTTGGCGGGCGCTCATCAGATGGCCGTTGGGTGAGACGGCCAGCACGTGCTCGGGCATGTCGGGGTTCAAGGTCCAGTCCACGGGCCAGTCCACGAGCCAGTCGGGTTGCTGGGCGGTGAGGGAGATCATGCTCGTCGCTGTGAAAAGCAGCAGGGTGGGACGGAGGTTCATGCGTGTGACTCGATGGATGTGGGAGGAAGACTCAGAACGCAAGCGAGCAGTTGCTCATGGCGCCTTTTCATGGCATCTGCTGCATTCTTCCCAACGAGCGCGCAGTAGTACGCCACAACGCCACGTCACAGCCCCGGCCCCATGGCACAGAACCGGGTTGCAAGCCCCGAGCCAACTCCCTGAATACATCTATTTCGGTAAGTGGGATCCGATCGGCGGGCACGGAGGTGAAGATGGTGATCGAGGAGGGAAAAGGCTTCGTCAATGATCATCATCCCCACGTTCTCGCCGTTGCATTCGTTGCCACCGAAGATCAGGGTCGTGGTTGCCAGCTCACTGACCCACTTCCTTCGCATCCGCGATCAGGCGTTCCTCATCGCGCAGCACTTCCACCGGCTTGGGCACGCAGTACAGCACGATGATCACGACGAAACACACGATGGAGATCCATGTGGCGATGTATCCCAGCAGCATGGCCGCGATGGACAGGGCCACACTGGAGCCGTTGAGCCGCGTATAGTAGCGTCGCATGGCCGGGGATAGGGCGCCATGCACCAGCTTGTGGGAGAAGAGATGCGCGACCATGGCCATGCCGGCCAACAGCACCATGAGCTGCACGGCCCCGTACAGCATGGTCGCCTCCGGCAGCAGGTAGTGCTCCCCAAGAAAGGCCGTGGCCAGGGGTACGAGACTGGCCCAGAAGAGTACATGGCAGTTGTGCCAGAGCAGCCCGGTGTCCGCCTCGACGACGATACGGAACAGGGTGTGGTGGTTGATCCAGAAGATCGCCAGGTTGGTGAAGCTCAACACGTAGGCCAACAGATGCGGTAGTGTTTTCAAGAAGGCCGTGTATACCTCCTGCGAAGTAGCTTGATGCGATACCTCCGGCAGGTGGATCTCCAGGATCATCAACGTGATGATGATGGCCAGCACACCATCGCTGAAAGCGAGCAACCGGTCCGGCTTGCCCTTGGGGCGTTCCGTTCCTTTTCCGATCATTCCGAAAAATACGCGGTTTTCGATCGAACTCCCGAACGGCCCGAGCCCCGCGACCATGTCCCTCATCGTCGCATGCTCTCCTTGCCTGCGCGGAAGGAGTATTCTGGCCCGAGGAACCGGCCCCAGTGGAGAGAAGGACGCATCCGTGGTACGGTGAGTTCTTCGTCCGCGATGACCTGAATGTCAGCTTGGTCCGTAAAGACAGCATCCGGAACCTCCTTCTTTTGTGGCACGTACGAACGCCGCAACCAAAACCGCATGAACGACCGCATACTCCTCACCTCCACTTTCTTTTCGCTCCTGATCCCCGCCCAGGCACAACCCGGCACCCTGGACCCGACCTTCGGGAACGGCGGTTCGGTGATCCATTCGTTCGCCGCCGGCACGGACATGGCGCGTGCGGTAACGGTACAGCCGGATGGCCGGATCCTGGTGGCGGGCTACGAACAGTACAATCCGCTGGCGCCGGTCATCGTGGCGCGTTTCAACAGCGATGGTACCCTGGACCCCACGTTCGGCAACGGAGGCTGGGCCACGGCGAGCTATGCATCGAACTATTCAGGGATCACCTACGGCATGGTCCTTCAACCGGACGGACGCATCGTGACCGCGGGGTATGTCGCAACGGACGTTGACAACGACGATTTCTGCGCTGCGCGCTTCAACAGCGATGGCACGTTGGATGCGACCTTCGGTGGGGATGGCCTGGTCCATTACGGGTTCAGCGAGAACGGCGACCACGCTGCACATGCCATTGCATTGCAGGCCGATGGCCGTATCGTGCTTGCCGGCCACGCCGATCTGGACCTGGACGAACATATTGGCGTGATGCGGTTGAACACCGATGGAACGCTCGACACCGATTTCGATGGGGATGGTCGCGTGGCGATCGAGCTGAATGAAGAGCGATCCGTGGAAGCCATCGCCATCCGTAGCGATGGCCGCATCGTGCTGGTGGGCACCGCGGACTACACCTCGGGATTTGTCACGCAGCTCAACAGCGATGGCAGCCTGGATACCGGTTTCGGCACCGGTGGAACGACCCTGGTGAACATGGGCGGGCAGTTCGAGGGCTGGGCCGTGGCCATCCAGGCCGATGGCAAAGTGCTGGTGGGCGGCAACACGTACGGCTGGGACCAGAACTATGCCCTGGCCCGCTTGAACCAGGATGGATCGTTCGACACCAGCTTCGGTACCGGAGGCAGCGTGATCTCCGGATTCTCAAACATTCCGTACAACGATTACGGCAGATGCCTGCTCGTACAACCGGACGGACGGATCCTCCTGGGTGGGGCTACGAGCGAGAACTCCGACAACGCGTTCGGCGTGATGCGCTTCAATTCCGACGGATCGTTGGACAACGGGTTCGACGGCGATGGCCAGGTGATCCACAACATCGTGTCCGGCTATGCCGACCAGCCTTATGCCATGGCCTTCCAACCGGATGGCAAGGTGGTTTGTGCAGGCTTGGCCACCTCGGATACAGGCGTTGATTTCGCGATCATCCGCATGAACGGGGGAGGAGGCGGCACCGGGGTGGAGGAACATGCCGGGGCCGGGGTGGCCCTTTGGCCGAATCCCACCACGGGTGGCCTCAACATCGTGCCCGATGCCACTTGGACGGGCGCGACCATCACGGTGTTCGACGCGCTGGGACAGGAATGCGTGCGCCAGGCGATGAACAGCGGAAGCCGCATGCAGGTGGAGTTGAACGGACCGGCAGGCGTGTATTTCGTTCAACTCCGTGCTCCGGGGCGCACCAGCGAGGTGGTCCGCGTGATCAAGGAGTGAGCAGGCACACACCGACAATGGTGTGATCTTCCACGGTGAAGGGCGTGAACTGCACTTCGCCACCGTCCAAGTGGATCGTGGATCGGCGAGCGTTCACCCTGCTGCACCATGTCGGGTCATTTGCTCGGCTAGGACAATAGCTGCCACTTGTTGGGCAAACAGGGAGGCCAGTATGCGCTCAAGGCGCAGGGGTGGGGGGCGTTCCTGGCCCCGACCTCCTGACCGCTCGCGAGCCGGGAAGGGCGACCCAGGGGCACGGCACCGGGATGATGGTGGTAATGAAGGCGAGAATGCCTTCGGCCATCCTCACATACAAACTCCGGCATGGTCGCGTACCGAAGCCCGGATGGTGGACCCGTTCACTGACCCGCCTCCTGCGCTTCCTCGGCCAGGCGCTGCTCATCCTGCAGTACTTCCACCGGCTTGGGCACGCAGTACAGCACGATGATCACCACGAAACACACGATGGAGATCCAAGTGCTAACATAGCCCAGCAGCATGGCCGCAATGGTCAGGAGAGCGCTGGTGCCGTTGAGCCGCGTGTAGTAGCGTCGCATGGCCGGGGACAGGGCGCCGTGCACCAACCTGCGGGAGAACAGATGCGCGACCATGGCCATGCCGGCCAACAGCACCATGAGCTGCACCACACCGTAGAACAGGGTCGCCTCCGGCAGCAGGTAGTGGTCGCCAAGAAAGGCGGTGGCCAGAGGCACAAGGCTGGCCCAGAAGAGCATGTGGCAATTGTGCCAGAGCAGACCGGTGTCCGCCTCGAGAACGATCCGGAAGAGGGTGTGGTGATTGATCCAGAAGATGGCCAGGTTGGTGAAGCTCAGCAGGTAGGCGAGCAGGTGCGGGAGCATTCCCAGGAAGGCTTTGTGCACTTCCTGTGAAGATGCGTGCGGGGGCAGGTCCGGCAAATGGATCTCCAGGATCATCAGGGTGATGATGATCGCCAGCACGCCGTCGCTGAACGCGAGCAAACGGTAGGGTTTTCCCCTGAGGCGTTCGGTCCTGCCGCCCTCCATGCCGAAAAGTTCGGGGATGGTCCCCGATCCTGCAAATGGTCCTTCGGGACCGTCGATCAGTGCACCACCACCCGCGCGCTCCGCCCGTTGCCCGTGACGAGCGTGTACAGGCCCGGAGCCAGTCCCCGGAGGTCCAGCCAGTTGCGACCACGATCGAGGACACCCTGCCGTACCACGGCGCCGGATGGAGCGATCAGACGGAACGCCATGGCCTCGTCGGGATCGAGCACGAAGAGCTCCGCGTCCGTCGGGACGGGGTGTACGGCCAACGATGCCGCATCGTTCACTTCCGGCAGTACCGTGGACAAGGCGTCGATCCGCCCAACGGTGTACGTCTGCACACCCGGAGCGCCGGTCTGGAAGGGTGGAAAGCCGAACTCGTCCGTGGCATGCCCGCTGAAGAACAACGTACCGTCGTCCGGACAGTTGACCGCGTGGCTGGTGACATAGGTCGTGGGCACGCTGGTGGAGGCCCATTGCGGGGTGCCGCTGGTATCGAAGGCCACGATGGTCTGCGCCTGGTCGGTGATCGTGCCGGCGTCGCTTGCAACTCCATTGCCCCATACCACCTCCCCGCGCACGGTGCCGGTGATGCGTGGGTTGCCGTTGCCGTCCACCGCGAGGCACCCGCGTACCCCTGCTGTGATGTCGCCGGTGATCGGACCACCTGCAGGTGCGCTGGACAAGCCCCAGAGGAACTGCCCTGTGCTGTCCGCCCGGGCCAGGAAGATCGCGCTTGTCCAATCCGGCCCTTGGAGCGGGATCCCGCCCCAGCTGGTGTCGTCGAACACGTTGCCGGCCAGATAGGCGTGGCCCTCGTCATCGGTCACCACCACCGGGAACTGGAAGGTGATGTCGTGTGCGAACTGCGCCCAATCGCTGGTGCCGTCGGGCTTGAAGCGACAAAGGAACATGAGATAGGGCTCGTTGGCAGGTAGGACCGGGGTGAGACCGCCGAAGGCGAACGCGTTGTTGTCGCAACCACCGCTTACGTACAGCCCGCCCCAGGGGTCGAAACTCATGGCCCCGATGGTCTTGCCTCCGTCGATGGAGCGCTGCTCCACGTCGTTCCCGGCCGCGTCCACGCGGTGGATCCGGGCGAGGATGAAGTCGCTGGTGGCGTACCACAGGTCGCCGTTCGGGTCGATCGCCAGGGCCGCCATCATGCTGGCGTCCGGTTGCGCCACGGAGATGTTCCGCTTCCACAGGGGCATGCCGGTGGGGTCGAGCTTGATGAGGTAGAGGTCCACGTCCGGTCCGCTGCCGGTGTGCACAAGCGTTGACCCGTCGCAGAGCGAAAGAGGGTTCATGAACCGCCCGGCCACATACACGTTGCCATCGTCATCCACTGCGCCGCAGTCCACCGTGGCGGTGATCCCCAGCCCGCACGACCACAACGGCTGGCCGATGCCGGGGTCCAGGCGGTGCACCACCACCCCGCCGAACACATCGCTTCCGTAAAGTTGGGTGACCCCATCGAGCCGGGCGGTCATCAGTTCGCCGCCCGGGGAGGAGGCCAGCACGTGCCGCGGCATGCCGGGGTTCAAGGTCCAGTTGACGCTCCAGCCATTGAGCCACGCGGCCTGTTGGGCGTGGGTGCTGATGCCGGTGAACAGGAGTGCGGCGGCGACGTGTGTTCTGTACGTTCGTGGGGAGCGGATCATGCCCCCATGACCGGCTGCCCAGGGTGTCGCGTTGCCCGGAGGCGGCGTGCGACGTCACCGTCCGCCCCGTCGTGCCTTCCGTGAGGTCGGCGCTGCGGACCCGCCCCGACGGTCGCCATCACGCTGGCGCTCCGCCTTGGCACCGGAATGATCGCGTGCGGGGGCGGCACCCCGGACGCGTTGCGCTTCGGTGCCACCCCGGTCCATGCGGCCCGTACCGGCTTTCCGCGGCTGCTCGGTGATGTAGCGTTCCGGCTCCGCCTTCGTGGCGTTGTGCTTCGTGCTCCCGGGTGCGGCCTCCAGGCTGCCCCGGGTGCGCGCGTGGCGTTGGTGCGCTTCGGCGTAGCGGGCCTTCACCAGGCCGCTGTGCGCGCGGCCGGGAGCGTACATGGTCTTCACGTGCACCACGCGGCAGTGGGGCCATGGACGATAGCCGTGGTGGTGGTGCCCATGCCAGCCCCACCAGCTGTGCCACGGATGCGGGTGCCAGGGACGCCACCAGGCCGGATGATGGCCCCAGGGCCGGATGATGTGATAGGGCCGATACAAGGGTCCGAAGAACCAGGGGACGGGGCGCCAGACCCAGACGTTCACCACCACGCCCACGTGGACGAGCCGTGGCGCTGCCGGTCCGCGCGGTGTTGCGGCCGCTTTCTCCACCTCGGCGAAGGGCTCCACGATGGTGCCGTCCGGATACAGGTCCTCGTCGCCGGTGATCTGCAGCACGGCGCTGTCGGAGCCCACCTTCTCCACGCCGATCACGGCGACGTCCTGGCTCTCCGTGGGGCTCACCTGCACCCGCAGCACGATGGCCGCCGCATCGCCCTCCACCTGCGTGATCACCTGCACGAAGTCCACCTGCCCATCCCCGTCCAGGTCGAGGTTGTTCACATGGTTGCCCTCGGTGTTCAGCGCCTGCTCGAAGGCTTCGGGCCCGTCGGCGTTCCGGAAGAGCTCCACGGCCTGCTCCAGATCGAAGCCGTCCCCAGGCAGGCCGGTGCTGTCCGAAGGCAGGGGGGCTGCTTGTGCGGTCAGCGGTACGAGGGCGATCAGGCCCAGGGCGATGCTGGTGTTCATGGTCATCGGGGTTTCATCCCGTTGGACGTTCGTCCGCCCGCAGGGTTCGATCCCGGTGGTCAGGCGGCGTGTCGGCCTCCGGCCCGTTCGCGCACCAGCTGCCCGTACGGCCGGCCCGTGATCCGGCTGCGCACCCAGGTGAGAGGGTCCAGGTGTTCGAAGGCGGGTTGCTCGAGGGGATCGTTGGCCAGGGGCACAAGCCCGTCGTGGGCGCGCTGGTAAGCGGCGATCTCCTGCGCGCGGTCCCGAGCCTTCAGCAGGTCGCGGACCAGGCGCAGCAGGAGCTGTTCGCAGCGATGCGCGCGCAGGTGCCCCTTGAGGTAGCGCTCGGTGTTGCGCAGGGCGTAGGGCAGCAGGTCTTGGTCCCCGGTCTCCAGGAGGAGCATGAGCTCCAGCAGGCGTGCATGGGCCGCGAAGCCGCCGGGGCTGTCGTGCGCATCGTTCAGCAGGCGATGGCACCAACGCAGCGCCTCCGCCGCACGACCGCCGCCGAACAGCGCGATGGCCACCTGGAACTGGCAGCCCGCCCGGCGCAGGGTGCCCAGGGCGTTGCCGTGGTGTTGAAGCCCCTGTTCCATGGCGGGGACCAGGGTGAGCGCCTTTTCGAAGGCGCCGCTGGCGCAGAGGATGCTCAGTTCCATGGTGGTGCCCGTGGCGAAGAGCTTCAGCGCCAGGTCGCCGGTGTGCGGCATGCACCATTCGGCCGGCGCCCTGCGATAGGCCTCCAGGTGCCCGATGGCTTCGGCATAGCGGCCGGTGCGCATGCACACATGGGCCAGGTTGCTCAGCACGGCAAGGATGCGGTGGGGCTCATCGACGAAGGCCGCACGTTGCTCCTCCAGCAGGTCCCGGTTGGTCAGCAGGTGTTGCAGCCCGGTCTCCAGGTCGCCGGTGGCGATGGCGGTAGCGGCCAGCAGGTGGTGGTGCAGATACCGGGCCTGAGCCGTTCCGTACGGCTTCGTCCCACCCTCGCATCCTGCGATGGCCCGGACCTGCTCCACCTGCCCCGCGCTGCGCGCCTGCCCCTGGCCATAGAGGGCGAGGGCCACCCGGCTTTTGCGGTCCCAGAACTGGTCCAGCTCGGCCAGCTGCTCCAGCAGGTGGGCGGCCTCCCTGTCCTGTTCTTCGAGCGCAGCGGCGGTGACGCTGTGGTAATGGGTGCGTTCCATCAGGCGTCGTTGCCAATGCTGCACCTCGATCAGCACATGCAGCTTCTCGTGCCGCAGCGCCAGCCTTCGGACCCCCAACAGGTGCCGCTCCGCATCGTCGTACAGGGCGCGGCCGTACAGCAGTTCCACCTCGTGCAGGCGGCGCCGCAGCCGCGCATCCACCGAGGAAGCGGCGTGGAACGCCGAAAGGCTCTGCAAGAGGCTGTCGTGCAGGCGTTGCTTGGCCACGGCAAAGCGGGCGGTGAGCCCCCGCCCCTTGAAGCGGCGCAGCAGGGCCTCTTCATCGTAGGCCTCCATACCGCCAATGGCATCGAAGAGCAGCAGGTGATTGCCGCCGCCTTGGATCCGGTGCCGCCCGGCGTACAGCTTGAAATAGCGTTTCTCGGCCGGGCTCATGGACCGGATCAGCCGGTGCACCTGGTCGGAGACCCTGCTGGTCATGGCGAGGGGACGTGTTCCTGGGAAAGCTAGGTCCGCCGGCGCCGGAAGCGCGCCCGGTCGCGAGCAACGGCCACGCTTTGCCGGGCAGCGGCGGGAAAGTCAACGCCCCGGTGCTTGCCGGGGCGTTCGCTTGCGGTGGACGTGGCCTCAGTTGCCCGCCGTCGCGTTGTTCCGCTTCTTGTTGCGCTCGCCGTCGGCGTCCTCGTCCCCGTCGTCGGAGATGCCGTCATCGCCGCCGCCCTCATCGCCGGTCTCGCCGGCGCGGACCACCAGGCCGGGCATGCCCGCATCCTCCTTCTGTTCGCGTGCCGCACCGCGCACCCGACCATCGGTCACCTCCATCAAGCGCTTGTCCTCACCCGGCAGCACTTGTGCGGCGGGGGCGATCTGCTCCTTGGTGCAAGCGACCAGCGCAAGCACCACCAGCAGGAGTGCGATGAGGTTCCGGGCCATTACGTTCCAAAGATAGGCGGATCATCGCCGGACTGCAAATCGGCGGCGGGGCTGCATGATGGACCGTTGCACGGCAGGTCGATGGTGACGCGGGTGCCCTGCGAGCGTCCTTCCGGGCCTTGAACCTGCTCGGGTCCGGAGATGCGGATGTCGGTGACCTGGAGGTTGCGCAGTACATCGGCCCGCCCCTTGGTGATCTCGATGCCGCGGGAGATGTGGTCGCCGGCCTGCTTGCGGGTCTTGCTGAGGTCGATGCCCATCCCGTCGTCGGCGATGCCGATCCGCACGCGCCCGGCCTCGCCCGGCGCAACGTTGATGGTGACCTGTCCCTGCCTGCCGGTGGGCAGGATCCCGTGCCAGATGCTGTTCTCCACGTAGGGCTGCAGCATCATGGCGGGCAGGCGCACCTGCAGGGTGTCCACCCCGGGTTCCACGGTGAGCACATACCGGAAGCGGTCCTTGAAGCGCATGTGCTCGAGCTCCAGGTACAGTTCCAGCCGTTCGAGCTCCTCGGCCAGGCTGGTGGTGTCGCCCTGGCTGGCATCCAGGTTCTTGCGGATGAGCTTGGCGAAACTGGTGAGGTAGCGGTTGGCCGTGGCCCGGTCCTGCTTGTTGATGTGGTACTGGATGCTGTTGAGGGCGTTGAAGATGAAATGGCGGTTCATGTTGGCGTTGAGCGCCTGCTGTTCGAGCTGGAGCATGCGGGAGCGCAGCATGAGCTGGCGCGTATGCTCCGACCGTTGGCGCTGCGCGGAGCGGTACCGGGCCAACCCGCCCACCGTGCCGATCAGCACCGCCCCGGTGAGGGCGAAGAACCACCAACGGGCCCAGAACGGCGGCTGCACGTCGAAAGCGTACGCCACCGGCATGCTCCAGCGCCCGCCCCGCCCCATGGCCATCACCTGGAACACGTAGTGCCCGTGCGGCAGGTTGCTGAAACTGGCCGACCGACCGTCCGTTCCGGGCAGCCAGTCGTTGTCGTGGCCCAACAGGCGGTAGCGATAAACGACGTGGTCGGGATCGCTGAGGCTGACGCCGGTGAAGTCGAACGTGATGTGGTTGCGCTCGTAGGGCAGCAGCAGGCCCTGCGGCAGGCCGCTCAGCGTGTCGGTGCCGGTGGCGCGCCCGGCCCAGTTGCTGGGCCGCAGGAACCAGCGCAGCCCGGTGATGTGCAGCGGAAGCGTGCCGTCGTCGTCGGTCCGTCCCGACCCGGGCGCATGCACCACCAGCCCGGCGGAGGTGCCAAAGAACAGCCGGCCGCGGCCGTCCACGTGCGAGGCGTTCAGGTTGCACTCCAGGCTCAGCAGGCCGTCGCCGGTGCTGTAGTGGACGGCCCCGCTGCCGTTGGCCAGCAGGCTGTCCGGATCGGCCTGGAACAGGCCGTTGTTGGTGCCCGCCCACAGCCGGCCGTCGCCGGTGATCCGCAGCAGGCCGATGTAGTTCGAGCCGAGATCGTTCGCCAGCCGCAGCACGCGGGGGGCATCCGCCGGGAAGCACAGCAGTCCATCGGCCGTGCCCGCCCACAGGCGCCCGCGCAGGTCCTCGGCCAGGCAGAACACCGCACCGGGAGGAAGCCCGTCCGCAGCCGACCAGTTGCGCCAGCCCGCGGGGCCCAGGCGTGCCACCCCCGTCTCGTGGGCCGCCCACAGCCGCCCGTTCCGGTCGCGGTGCAGGGCCCGGATGGACCGCAGCCCGGCGACCGCCGGGCCCGTGGCCTGGGTCAGGCGCCCGTCCCGCAGGGTGAACAGGCCCTCGCGCGTTCCGCACCACAGCGTGCCGTCGGGATCCTCGAGCAGGGACAGCACCCGGTCGTCACGCAGCGAAAGGCTGTCCGGCAAGGGCACCACCAGGCCGTTCCGCAAGCGGCACAGGCCGTCGCTGGTGCCGAACCACAGGCTGTTGTCCCGCCGGCGGAGCCCGGTCCACACCGTGTTGTTGGTCAGCCCGTCCAGGGTGCTCACCTGGGCCATGCCGTCCATCCGGCAGATGCCGTTGCCGTACGTGCCCAGCCAGAGGTCGCCCGCGCTGTCGGCCACCATGCACATCACCTGGTCGCTGCACAGGCCGTCGCGCTGGGTCCAGGTGACGAAACGGTCGCCGGTCCACCGCAGCAGGCCCGCGCCGTCGGTGCCCAACCAGAGGTCGCCATGCCTGTCCACGAACACGCTCCAGATGTTGTCGTTGGGCATGCCCTGGTTCACCGTCATGGCCCGGATGCGGCCGCCGTCGACGACGTTGACGCCGAACTTGCTGGCCAGCCACACGCGGCCGCGGTGGTCCACGGCCACGCTGCGCACGTTGTTCTGCAGCAGGCCATCGCCCTCGTCGATCTCGTCCACCGTGCCGTTGGCCCGAAGGGCGAAGACGCCCTGCCCGTATGTGGCGGCCCATACGGTGCCGTCGACGCCCAGGGCCATGCTGCTCACGTTGGCACCGGTGATGTCGCCCAGGGCCACGGGGTCGCATCGACCGTCGGCCCAATGCAACAGGCCATTGCGCAGGCCGATGTACACCGAGCCGTCCGCCAGGCACAGCAGGGACCGCACCGTACCGGCGGTATCCGTCGGGAAGCCTTCCAGGCCGCGCACGCGCACCCCATCGTGCACCAGCACGCCGCGGTCCTCCATACCGATGAGCACGCGGCCACGGGCATCGGCGGCCAGGGCGGTGATGCGCGGCCTTTCGGGTCCGGGCAGGGCGATGGGAGCGGCACTGCCGCCCGGCCGCAGACGCACCAGCCCACCGCCGGTGCCGCACCATACCGAACCGTCCGGTCGTGGCAGCAGGGCGTTCACCTGGGCGTCGGGCAGGCCCTGTTGCAGGGCGTGGTTGAGGAAGCTCTTCCCGTCGAACCGGCTTGCGCCGCCCAGGGTGCCCACCCACAGGAAGCCCTGCCCGTCCTGGGCGATGGTGCGCACCTGGCTCTGGGCGAGGCCCTCGCTGGTGCTGTAATGGATGAACCCGTAGTGCTGCGCGCGGATGGGGCCCCAGGGACCGCCGAGCAGGGTGAGCACCAGCGCTGCGCGGCGCATCAGAAGGTGGGGATCAGCGCCAGGAAGTCGGGCAGCTTGCGGCGCGAGACGGGGATCATGGCGCCGTTGTCCAGGACGGCCATGTTGCCTTCCCCACGGCTGAAGGCACGCAGGTGCTCCAGGTTGATGATGTACGACTTGTGGACGCGGAAGAAACGCTTGGGGTCGAGGTTGTTCTCGAACACGCGGATGTGCTTGCTGCTGATCTGCCGCTTGCCGTCGCGCGTGTGGATCGTGGTGTAGCTGTCGCTGGCCTCCAGGTAGAGGATGTCCTCGTGCTTCACCAGGGTGAGGCCGTCGCGGCCGGGTACGGCCATGCGGTGGCTCAGGGGCGAGGCCGGGTCCTGGAGCAGGGCGGCAATGGCCCCGGCCTGTTGCGGCGCGCCGGCGGGGTCGCCCGCCATGCGGCACAATCTGGAGGCGGCACGCCGGAGCTCGGTGGTGTCGACCGGTTTCTCCAGATAATCCAGCGCGTTCTCCTTGAAGGCTTGCAGCGCATACTCGTCGTACGCCGTGGTGAACACCACTGGCAGGTCCTGCCCATGCAGCGAATGGAGCAGCTCGAACCCGTCCTCGCCCGGCATCTTGATGTCCAGGAACAGCCCCTGCGGCGCTTCCGCCGCGATCAGTTCACGCGCCTCCCGGGCACTTCCGGCAAGGCCCACCACCGTGAGTTCCGGACAGTGCTCCTCGATCATCATCCGCAGGTTCTCCCGGGCATCGGGTTCATCGTCCACGATCAGTACGCGCATGGCCGTAGGGTTTGATGGGCTCAAGCTAGACCGTCCCGGTGTCCGGGTCCGGGCCGTCGTGTGAACCGTGGTCCCGATCGATCGGACGGTGGGGCCCACCCTCCGGACGGTTCAGCGGACACGCTCCAGGAACTCGTTCACCCGTTCGCGCGCGATCGGCACCCGTCGCCCGTCGTGGAGCACGGCCCAGTGCCCGTCGTCGCGCAGGTATTCGCGCAGGTGCTCCAGGTTCACGATGTGGGAACGATGCACGCGCAGGAACACGGCCGGGTCCAGCAGTTCCTCGTACACCCGCAGGGTGCGCGTGTCCAGGTAGCGTGTGCCGTCGCTGAAGTGCAGCCTGGTGCAGTTGCCTTCGGCCTCCAGGTGCGCGATGCTGCGGGGGTCGAAGAGCTTGAACCCTTTGGCGTGGTCGATCACGATGCGGCCCGCCGGAAGGGCGGCGTCGCGCACGGCCGCACCCAGCCGTTCGCGGTAGGCCGAGGCCTCGGCGGGGCGCTCCCGCATCCCGCGCACGCTCGCCCGGGCCTTGGTCACGGCCGCCCGCAGCTCATCCGGATCGATCGGCTTCAGCAGGTAGTCCACCGCATGGGTGCGGAAGGCCTGCAGCGCATAGTCCTTGAAGGCGGTGACGAAGATGACCAGCGCGCGCAGGTCGGGCAGTTCGGCCAGCAGGTCGAGCCCCTCGGTGCCGCTGGGCATGCGGATGTCCAGGAAGAGCAGGTCCGGGTCCAGCTCGGCGATGCGTTCCCGGGCCTGGGCCGGCCCATCGGCCACCCCCACCACGGTCACCTCGGGGCAGAGATCCTCCAGCATCAGCCGCAGGTTCTCGCGCGCGGGCTCCTCATCGTCCACGATCAGCGCATGCATCCGCCGCAACCCCATGCCGGCGAAAATAGCCGGGGCGGCCGAGCGACCGTTCTTGCGTCCGCAGCGGCCGTTGCTCGCCGCGCGCTGGCCTTCCGCACTGGCGGGCGGTAGCTTGGCTCAGCATTGAACGCGTAAACCCTGTTGCCATGGCCACGATGAACCTCTCCGGCGGTCCCTGGATCCTCTCCGACCAGGGCAGCTGAACCACGCTCATGTCGGGTTTTGGTGTGGAGGGCCGGTCCGCTGCATGGTGGGTCGGCCCTCCGGCGTTCCGGGGGCAACCTTGCGGGCCTCTCCGGCGTAGAAAGGTCCGAAGAACCGGACCATGGACCCACAGCAGAACCCCTACGGGATCCGCGTGCGTATCGACCAGATCGAGCGCCTGTTGATGTTCGACTACGACCAGGCCTCCGGCGATGCCCTGTTCGACATCGTGGACCCGAGCGGCCGCATAGTCAAGACCGGCGATGTCAACGGCCCGGTGACCCAGGTGCGCCTCACCGACCTCGACGGGGAGGAGTACTACCTGATGGTGCTCGACGGCGATGTGAGCATGGTGAAGCCCATTCACCTGCGCAAGGCCAGCTGATGCGCCCCTCCCCGAAGACCTTTGCCGGCGACCCCACAGGCCCGGTGTTCCGAAGCCTGACCATCGTCGGCGGTGTGCTGCGCATCGATCGCACCGGCACACCCCATGCCGCCTTCCAGAGCGGCAGCACCCTGGATGCGGAGGTCGAGGTGATCTTCGTGCTCGTGCGCGAATGCGCACGCCATGGTATCGCCGTGGAAACGCCGCCGGGCCCACGGCCTTCGCCGCCGCCTCGGTGAACGGCGGGCTGTCGTGCGACCGCTTCGTCTTCGAGGGATTCCTGCCGGTGAAGAAAGGACGACAGACCCGGTTGAACGAACTGAAGGCCGAAACGCGCACGATGATCCTCTACGAGAGCCCCCAGCGCATCGTGCGCACGCTCACCGACCTGGGCGAGGTACTGGGAACGGACCGCCCGGCGGGCATTTCGCGTGAACTCACCAAGTTGCACGAGAAGAACGCGCGCGGCACCCTCGGCGAAGTGCTCGCCCACTTCAGTGCGAAGGAACCGAAAGGCGAATTCGTGGTGTGCGTGGCGGGGGGCGAGGCATAGCACCGGCCGTTCGCCACCATTCCCCGGTCATGGAACGCGTTGATGCTCCAGGCGCACGTGGGCCTGATCTCAACACGCATGTACAGCCCCCGCTCATCCATTGTGATGAGGACCTTGCACCATTGGCTTTCCCGCAACGGCCGATGCTCGTTCGCTCAGCATGCGGGTCCGGCAGGTGGGTTAGGTTCGGTCTGCGTTACGGATCGATCACCCTCCGGACCCGAAGCCATGAAACACACCTTCACTCTTCTGCTCAGTGCCTTCCTCTTGCGCATGGAGCTTCCGGCGCAGGCTTTCGGGGAACTGGACATCAATGATGTTCGCGTGCGGTTCCATGCGCATGGGCTCATCGGGAACGATCCGCTCACGGCAACGGCCGCGTTCGAGGTACCGCAAGGGGACAGCACCAACGCCTTGTATTCCGCCGGGCTCTGGGTGGGTGGCCTTTCCCTCGACTATCAACTGCACCTGGCGGCCATGCAATACGAGGCCAACGGCGCGAGCGACTACTACACCGGGCCGCTCACCAACGACGGGACCGCGACTACGGACGCCGTGATGATGGACGCCTACGATCATGTGTGGGTAGCGACCAAAGCGGAGGTCGATCTGCACCTCGCCTACTTCACCTGCCTGTCCGACCCGAATTGCGACCTGGCCACCGAGTTCCCGAATGGGTACACGATTCCTCCCAGCTTCTTCGAATGGCCCGCGATCAATACCGAGCCGGGCTACGACCATTATCAAGCGCCGTTCATCGACTGGAACAACGACGGCGACTACACCCCGGGCAGTGGCGACGCCCCGTGCATACTCGGTGACCAGGCGCTGTACTTCGTGTTCAACGACAACGGTGGGCCACATCCACACAGCGACGGCCTGCCGATCGGCATGGAGGTACAGGCCATGGCCTTCGCGTACGACAGCGCCGATCCCGCCCTGCAACAAACGGTCTTCGTCCACTACCACATCATCAACCGGAGCACGCAAACGTTGGTGGAGTCACGCATCGGGATGTTCAATGACTTCGACCTCGGCTGCGGCGCGGACGACTTCGTGGGCACCGATGCCGCACGGAACCTGACCTACGTGTACAACGGCGACGAGGTGGACGAGAGCTGTTCGGGGGTCCAGGGTTACGGCGCGCAGCCGCCCGCCTTCGGCATGGTCCTGCTGAAAGGTCCCTTCCGTGACTACAACATGGCGGACGAAGAGGATCCGAACGCGCTGCCCTCCTGGAACGGCACCGACTTCAACGACGGCGTGATCGACAACGAGAAGTTCGGGCTGAGCGCGGCGATCCACATGTACGGCCAGGGTGACACATGCTGCACCGATCCCTCATTCACTTGGCACTACTACAAATACCTACAGGGGATCTGGAAGGACAGTGCGCCCCTGAGCTACGGTGCTACGGGCTACTCTACGGATCCCAATGCGCTGGCCTGCTCCTTCGCCTTCCCGGGCGATAGTGATCCCGTGGGTGCGGGTACGGGTGGTGTGCCGCAACCGGCCTGGTCCGAGTCGGGCGTCAACGCGCTGGACCGGCGCACGGTGTGCAGTGCCGGGCCCTTCACGCTGGAGCCGGGGATGCACGAGGACCTGTTGCTGGCCTACGTGTTCGCTCGGGCGGATGCCGGCGGTGCCGCCGCGAGCGTCAGCGCGTTACAGGCGCGGGTGGATCTGGTCACGCAATTCGCCCAAACATTGCCGCTATGGGATAACGCCCGCGAAGTCTTCCAGGGCGGATGTGGGGGTGTGGTCCCCGCTGGCGTGGTCGAGCACACCGCGCCGGTGCTCCTGCTCTTCCCCGTGCCGGCATCAACATACGTTCAAGTGGATGCCCAGCCCGGACTGGCAGGCGCTACGTTGCGGATCCGCGATGCCGCCGGCCGGGCGGTGTCCGCACATCGACTGGTCCAAGGCTTGAACACGATCGACATCGCATCGCTGGCGGTCGGCATTTACACCTGCGAAGCACACACGGCCAAGGCCGTCTTCACCGGGAGGCTGATCAAGCAGTAGGCCGATGCTTACCGGCGATCGGGGCGCAGCGCGGCCGTCCAGGGTCGGACATGTACCGTTCCGTCGGTATGGCGGCGGCCATGTGCAAGGTGAGCTGTGACGGGAAGAACTTGACTGGCGCGCGCTCAGGCCGTCAGACGCCGCCGCCGTGTTCGCTGTGGAAAGCGACTTAGGCCACCACCTTGTTCCCCTTGTTCGCCATCATCGCTTCGATCTCATCCGCCTCCACGGGGATGTCCTTGAACAGATCGATGGGGTTGTCGCGCGTCACCAGGATGTTGTTCTCCAGGCGTTTGTCCCAGGTGTTCAGCTCTTCCGCGCCTGCTGAATGGCGTTCTTCAGAGCAGGTAGGTGCTTCTGGAGGATGGGCCACACGAACGTGTCGTCGATCGTATCGTATGAATGGATCAGTCGGTTCCGGAACTGTACGATCCGGTCGGCTTCCGGGATGGGATGTGCGGGATCCAGCTTCCGGATCTTGTTCACGGCTTCACCAATGATCCCGAGTTGGCGCTCCACGGCACTCTTCACGAGGGCATGCCTGGTGTATGCCTCGAACCCGTCGATCCGACCCTGCACCATGAAGGCTTCGATCAGCTCGATCGCCCGCAGCATATCAGCATAGAAGCCTTCCAGTCGCTCCATCGTAGATCAGCTTCTTGGAGGCCTCGATCGCGCGCTTCTTCACCGGGTTCTGCAAGGAGCGGGGCGTCAGCAGGTCCACCTTGCGCTGGAAGAATGCTTCCATCCGGTCCCAGAAGGACCAGAGCCGCTCCCCTGTTTCCACGGGATCGCCCTGCTGCACATCCACCAACAGGTCCACATCGCTGTTCGCCGTGAACGGACCGTTCGCGGCCGAGCCGAAGGCATACAATTCCTTGACTCCGTGTGCTCTGCACAGGTCGATGAACTGCTGGCGATGGCCATTGATGAGGTCGTCGAGCATGGAGCGAAGGTAACGGCACATCGCGTGCGATCCGCCCTGACCGGAGCGACCGCGTATCCAGGTCCGAAGGATCAAGCCGGGACCTTCCGCCGGCTCATCAGCTCCTCCACGGCATCGGCCTCCACGGGTATGTCCTTGAAGAGGTCGATCGGATTGTCGCGGGTCACCAGGATGTTGTTCTCCAGGCGGATGCCCAGCTTCTCCTCGCGGATGTAGATGCCCGGCTCCACGGTGAAGACCATGTCCGGCTGGATCATCTCGTTCCACAGGCCCACGTCGTGCACGTCCAGGCCCAGGAAGTGGCTGGTGCCATGCATGAAGTACTTCTTGTAGAGCGGCTTCTCGGGGTCCTGCTTCGCCACGTCGTTCTTGTCGATGAGGCCCAGGCCGATCAGTTCGCTCTCCATGATCTTGCCCACCTGCTTGTGGTAGTCGGCGAGCAGAGTGCCGGGGCGCAGCAACTGCGTGGCCTCGTTCTTCACGCGCAGCACGGCGTTGTACACATCCTTCTGCCGCTTGGTGAAACGGCCGTTCACCGGGATGCACCGCGTGAGGTCGCTCGCGTAGCCGCCGTACTCGCAGCCGAAGTCCATCAGGATCACATCACCGTCGTTGCACACCTGGTCGTTGGTGATGTAGTGCAGCACGCAGGCGTTGTACCCGCTGGCGATGATGGGCGTGTAGGCATGCCCGCGCGAGCCGTTGCGCACGAACTCGTGCGTGATCTCGGCCTCGATCTCGTACTCCTTCACGCCGGGCTTCACGAAGCCGCACACGCGTTCGAAGGCCTTGCCCGTGATCGCGATCGCGCGCTGGATCTGCGCCACCTCCTCCTTCGTCTTGCGACTGCGGATGCGGTGCATGATGGGCGCGCTGCGTTTCACGCTGTGCAAGGGATACTGTGCGCGGATCTCCTTGTTCCTGCGGTCCTCGCGCGTTTCCACCTCGTTGCTCTGGCGCAGGTGCTCGTTGCTGTTCAGGTACAGGTGCTCGCATTGCGGCACCAGCCGCTTGATCGTGGCCTCGTAGCTGCTCGTCCACAGCACCGTGGCGATGCCGCTCAGTTCGCTTGCTTCCTGCTGCGTGAACTTGGCACCTTCCCAGATGGCGATCAGCTCGCTGGTCTCGCGCACGAAGAGGATCTCGCGGTCCTTCGGGTCCGCCGCATCGGGGAAGAGCAGCAGGACCGTCTCCTCCTGGTCGATGCCGCTGAGGTAGAAGATGTCGCTGGCCTGCTTGAAGGGCATCGTGCCATCGGCGCTGGTGGGCATGATGTCGTTGCTGTGGAAGATGGCCAGGCCGCCTTGCTCCATAGCCTGGCGGAAGCGCAGGCGGTGTTCGCGGTAGGTGGCGGCGCTGAGGGGCTGGTAACGCATTTGAGTACGGTTCGGTGCGCTAAAGTAGAACGGGGCCTGCACCCATGCCGAACAAGTACGGATATTCAAGCGTTGCAAGTACCATGAAGACCAAGCTCACCCTGTTCGTTGAGGAACGCACCAAGCGCAAGGCGCGCATTCTGAGCGATCGCAGGCGCATCAGCATTTCACGGCTTTTCGATGAATTCGTGGAGCGCGAGTCGGCGCGAAAGAAGGAAGAGGTGCCGTTCGAAGGCCTGTGGGGTATCTGGGTGGACCGCGACATCACCTTGGAGAAGATCCGCGAGAAGGCTTGGCGCAAGTACGGATCGACACCAATGTGCTCATCGGCATGACGCGCTAGCAGCAAGCCGCCCGGGACGCCACGGAACGCGTGGCGGGTATGGAGCCTGTACTGTGCGATGGGGTGATCGGCGAGATCCTCGCGGGGGCGCGGAGCAGGAAGGAGTACGACGACCTGTACAAGTACCTCACGAGAACCTACCGCGTAATACCCTTCACGGTGGAGGTCTCGGAACGCTTCAACGCATTGGTCATGGGCGGGGAGCGCCTCACCCACGGGCACCTCAGTGATTACCTCATCGTCGCCACCGCCCTCGCATATGACGCGCACCTGCGCACCCTCGACCGCAGGGATTTCGGGAGGCTGAGCGGCATGAAGCTCTTATGATCGTGCGGCGCAGTTGCTGCGGAACTCGGCCAGGCCGCCTTTCTCCATGGCTTGGCGGAGGCGGGCGCGGTGCTCGCGGTAGATGGCGGCGCTGAGGGGTTGGTAACGCATCAAGGTGAAAGTTGATGTGCGAAAGTAGGAGGGTGAAAGGGTGCGAGAGTGAGCGAGGGATGGATCGGGCATGCCCCGGCTCAAATGCAGCCGGGTCGCGTGCTGCGCTGTAGCCGGACTTGTCCGGGCCAGCATCGATGGCGCTGCGGTGGCTTCCTTTGGTCGCCTCCTCGCTGCGCGTGGTTGCAAGGCCCTTTCGGCGCCGGGCTGGCGCTTCGCCCGCTCGCGCGAAGGCGGATCCCCGCGCTTTCTATTGATAGGGCGGATCAATGCTTTGATCGAGACGCCGCTGGCCGGGCATCATCCGTACCGAACGAGCAACGCTGATCAACAACTTTGACCCTCCGGCTCAATAAATTCCACCACGATTCCATGCGCAGGCTGCCATCATCCATTCTGTCGCTGCTGGCCTGCGGGCCGATGCTCGCCCAGGGGCCGGCCGATGCACTCGCCAGGATCCGCATGCTGGAAGCGAAGGGCGAGGAGCTCCACAACCACAGCGATATCGGCGCGGCGCAGCGGCTGTGGGCCGAGGCCTTGGACTTTCGGAAACAGGTGTATGGGGACAGTTCTGCCGAGGCCGCCGTGGGTTATGCCTACGAAGCGCGCTACCACAATTTCATGGCCGGCTCAAGCGCTGACCATCGGGCCTTGGCGTGGAGCATGGCGCGGCGGGCCAAGCGACTGCTTCGCCGTTCGGCGCTGATCAACGTGGGTGAGCATGTGCTGGTGCTGCGGGAGTTCGCTTATGCTTTCAAGATCATCAACATCCATGGTCCGCCTCCTGACAGCCTCTGCCTGCGTCAGTGCCGAGCTTACTTCCGGGAGGCGCTTGCTGTGGCCGGATGTGCGCACGACACCCTGCGGATGGCGCAGGTGACGCATGATATCGGCAATACGTACACGGATCAAGTGGGCCGCTACAACCAGGTGATCCCTCGCTTGCGGCTGCAAGCTTTGGTGGACAGTGCTCGGGCATGCTATGGCCGCTCCAGTGCGCTGTTGATCGCCGCAGGGAGACCAACGAGCGAGAGCGTGGTGATGGACCACTTATGCATGGGGATCTTGTACAAGGATGCGTATGCTGGCGACAGTGCCGTACAAGCGATCGACGCGTTCGATCACGCGCTCAGCATCATGCTGCAAAGAGCTGGTCGGCCACCGAATAGCGACCCCCTGTCTTACGAACCGCGGATCACGAACAAAGCGCAGATGGTGGAGCTGCTCTACCTGCGTTCGTGGTGCTTCGTCCCGCCGTACACGGAGAACCCGGACCCTGAGCGGCTGCGCCGCGCACTGCAAAGCCTGGAGGCAGCGGTTCCCTATTGGACGGCCATGCTGCGCGAGTACCGGAGCCACGACATCCATAAGGTGATCGCCAGTTTCAGCCACTTCCCGTTCAACTATGGCACCTACCTGGCCGCCGAACTGTACATGCTTACCGGCGACGAGCAACGACTGAAGCAGGCCTTGCGCTGGAGCGACCTGAACCGCGACGGCCTGGAGCAACGCGATCGCTTGCGCAACGGCACCTCCAGCGTCAGGCCAGCGGATCCTGCGGTCATCCTGCCCGAGAACACGCTGCCACATGGCAAGGTCTGCATCTCTTTTCACACCTACCCGCGCGCGCTGGCATTCGTCGTCGATGATCAAGGAGCGCGTGTGGTCCGCCTGGAACGAGCGAGCGAAGAACCCTATCCGTTCGCGCGGGTGACACGGGACCTGCACGAGGCCATGCGCTTGAACGATATGGCTTCCTTCAAGCGGATCGCGCATGAGATGCACCGCCGCCTTTTGGCCCCCATCCTGGATCATGGATCCTACGAGGAGGCGATCATTGTTCCCGCTGGTTCCATGGAGCGGATCCCCTTCGAGGCGCTCATCCAGGATTCCGCGAAGGGTGCGGGCTGGGAAGAACTGGATTATGTGCTGCAACACGCGACTATCCGCTACGCGCGTACGATCGAGGAGGCCCTGCGCTCCGCCGAAGCCTTCGCCATGGCCGACGGACATTGGGCGCTGGCCCGTGCTCGTGGCAGTTCGCAGCTGCCCTTCGCGCAAGCATTGGTGGACCGGATGGGAAGCAATACCCGGTTCGCCGATTGCGTTGCTCTCGACCTCACAGGCGCCCGCCTCAAAGCACTGATGCGCAAGAACGGCTGGTTGCACATCGCCTCCCACGCCGAAGCTCCCCGCGAACCGGACGCGCTCCCGTTCATCGCGCTGGAAGATGGGCCGTTCACCATCGGCGCGATCGACAGCACGGGATGCGCGAGTTCATTGGTCGTATTGAGCGCGTGTTCAAGTGGAGATGGCCAGGTCTTCATCGGTGAAGGCGGTCACAGCCTGGGCCGCGCCTTCCTGCGCAACGGTGCGCGTTTGGTGGTCCAGACCTGCTGGCCGGTGGACGATCAGGCAACGAGCGAAGTGCTGGCCGGCATGTATGAAGGGATGGACCAAGGTCAAACTGTTTCGCAAGCGCTGCACGAAGCCAAGCTTGCCTACCTGCGCAAGCACGCTGATGGACCCTTGGCGAATCCTTTCTATTGGGGCGGCATCATCGCCACTGGTGTGGATCAGCAGCCGGCCCAGGTCGGTGGGCTCACGTGGTGGCCCGTAGGTGCTGTGGCCGTGCTGATGGCAGGTGCCGTGATCTACAGGCGGTCGAGAAGGCGCCGCGCGCGGGTGGAAAGCTGAGGATCCGTCGCCATAGTGGTGGCTTGAAGCAGGTTGCGCGCGGCATCCGCCTCCCCCAAGCGGAGCAAGGCGATCGCACGGTGGTAGCGCGCACGATCGTGAAAGACCGAAGTGGCATCCAACTGCTCCAACACGTCTGCAGCCTCTCGGAATTCAGACCGACGGAAAGCGATGATGCCGGAGAAATAGATGAGCGTGTCGTTGCCCGGGCTTGAAGAGAGCGCTTGTGCAATGAGCTGCCTGCTGGCATCCAGGTCGCCTTGCTTGTACGCATTCATGATCGCATCCATGCGCGATTCGCCACCCATGAGCACCGGAAGGCCGGGCTCTTCCACGGTGAACTCCTCGGCCAACCGCTCCGGCGTGTCCCTCAACTCCCACCAGGAACCAATTCCCACCACGAGCACCGCCGCCGCAGCCCACCACCACGTCCGTCTTCCACCGACCTTCGCATCAGTATCGGCATCGGCGGCCTTCAATTCCTGCCGAAGGCGTTCCTCTGCCAACGTACGCAGGCCACCGATCGTCCGGCGCGCCACCTCAACATCCTCGCCCAAGGAAGGATCCGCTGCCAGGTCCGCCTCGAAGGCCGTTCGCTCAGCCGTGGACAGGTCGCCCTCCACGTAGCGGATGACGCGTTCCAGGCGCGGGTCCGGTTCCTGCTCGTGGCTCATAACAGCAGCATTTTCGCCGAGCGCACCAGGGCGATCAGCCGTTGCAGCGCGAAGTGCTTCTTCTTCTTCGCCACGTTGCGGTTCTTCAGGCCCAGTGCCTCAGCCACGGCATCCATGTCCTTTCCCTCCAGGTAGTACAACTCCAGCACACGACGGTCGTCTGGTTTCAACTCGGCCAGGCGCTGCCGCACCAATTCGGCCGTGGCTTCCTTTTCCTGCTCGTCCATGCCCTTGGTAGCAAGCGCCTCGTCCGGGATACCGTGGAACTCCTCGTTCAGCGCCTCCTGCCTGCGCAGCACACGCATGCGGGTGAGCAGTTGGTTGCGGCCCACCGCGAAGAGGTAGGTGCGCATTGAACATTCCAACCGCGACAGGTCATCGCCCTGCGCCTTGCGGTACAGTACGATCACCGCCTCCTGGAAGGCGTCACGCGCTTCCTCCTCCCGCACTCCGTAGTGCTGCTGCGCCCATTTCACGAAGGCATCGCGGTGCTCCGTGTAGAGCGCGCGGTACCAGGTGTGGGGGGCGGTGGCGGGGATCTGGAGGGTGGGCTCCACGGGAGGCAAGATAGGGGGTGGTAACCTTTCTTTCGGCGCAGCTACTAAGAATGCACACCCGGACAAATGAGACAGCTATCTACCCCGATCGCACTCTGCTGCATCGGTCTTGCAACAGCGCAAGTACCTGCGTACATCCCCGCATCGGGCCTTGTCGGCTGGTGGCCGTTCAACGGCAATGCGCTCGACCAAAGCGGCAATGGCCACGATCTGTCGGTGAATGGCGCCAACCTCACGGAGGATCGGTTCGGCGTGCTCGATGCCGCCTATCACTTCGATGGCTCCGCAGCCCACTTGAACGGCGGATCACATGCTGACTTCGAGATCGTTGGTGATCGGACGATCTCAGCATGGATGAAGGCGGATGCCAACCTGAACGACGACCAAGGCATTGTTGGCTACATGGGCAGTTCGGGTGCGCTTGCTGGCCACGCTGGTTATCTGCTGAAACGCCGGTTCATCAACCCTGATGTCATCGGTGCCTATGAGGATAGCGCGCTATGGGGCAACAATAACTACGGTGCAGCCTGGAGCGATGGACCGATCTCGCAGAACCAATGGCATCACCTTGTTCTGTGGCGGAGCGGTGGCACGACGCACCTCTATGTGGACAATGTGCTTCAAGCAAGTTCCTTCAGCCTGACACCGTATTTCCTGAACTCCGAGTTCCTGGTGGGATGGAGCGGGTCTCCCGGCCAGTACTTCCACGGTGAGATCGACGATATCGGCGTTTGGGACAGGGCGCTTTCACCAGCCGAGATCCAATCCGTCTTTGAAGCGGAGGGGCCAGGGAGCTGCCTCATCGCCAGCTTTCCCTTTGATGGCAATGCCTTGGACACCACCGGCAACGGGCATGATGGCGTGGTGTATGGCGCGACCGTTGGCATCGGGCATGACGGTGGCGGCTGCTACGAGTTCGATGGTATAGACGACTTCATCAAATTGGGAGGCGTCTGGGGCGGCTTGAACGGGACGATCACCGCATGGATCAATCCGGATGCGCTGAGCCAGTACAATCCGATTTTCTCCCGTCGCGATACAACGGTCAACGGCAGCGCACTGGAACTGGTGGTGAACATCAATGCCCAACCGGATTCCAGCAAGCTGTACAAGGCAACGGACTTCAGGGATTGTGCTGGCGGGAGCGCGCTGTATTTCAGGAACTCGGTTAACGAGATCCAGGCCGGTGTGTGGACATGCGTGGCAATGACCGCTGATGACGCGGAAACGAAGCTCTTCATCAATGGAGCTGAAGTAGGCACGTATGGCGATCCTGATCCAGGCTATTGGTTCGAGAACATGTGTCCCGGGAACATCAGCACGTACATCGGGATGCTCAGCAGGCCGCTCAACACGGAACATTTCAAAGGCCTTATCGACGATGTTCGCATCTACGATTGTGCGCTCTCGGCTTCGGAGATCGCGGCAATATGCGACTTCACGACTACGGTGGCCGCTGCGCCTGAACGGACCGAGGTGCTTGCCTATCCCAACCCTACCAGCGGGATCCTGGCTATCAATGGGCTGGCACCCGGGATCGACCCAGGGGACATACATGTGATGGATGCCACGGGTCGATACATAGCGCACATGACCATGTCTGATCCTCGTTCCGGTTCATGCACGATAGACCTGAGCGGCCTGCCGAACGGCCTTTATGTACTGCGCGTTGCGGACTGGAGCCGGGCCATCATCAAGCAGGACTGATGTGAGTCTGAACGGATCCGACCCTACCATGCGAAAGTCACTCTACTTCTACCTGATAGCCGCAGCCCTGAGTGCGTGTGATGGCTCCACCTCAGAGTCCAATACGGAAGATCCCGGAGAACTCAGTCCGGAATGCACCCAATTCCTCGACGGATATGAAAAGTATGTGGACGACTATATCCAACTTCTAAAGGACTACAAAAGCAACCCGACCGATCTCTCCTTGATGCAACGTGCCACGCACATGGCAGAAGAGGCGAAGACATGGAGTGACAATGCCGCCCCCGGATGCAAGGACGTAGCTGCGTTCATGTCGCGGCAGATGAAGATCCAGGCGAAACTCACCCGAGCATCATTCACGCTATAAGAAGCTGTCCGGACCCATTCCGCTTGGATGCGATGGACCGCTACCACAGTCACCACAAAACAAGATGCAACGAACCCATTACCACATCCACTTCCTGATGACCTTCTTCCTGCTTGCGTGCGGTAATAGCTCCTTGGAGGACAGGGGCCGCGAGATCGGTGAAAAGAATTGCGAATGTGCAAGTATTGAGTGGCGATATCAGGCGGAAATGAAGGAGACCATGCTTGGTGCCATGAAGGAGAATGTGAACTGGCCCGAGGACTCTGCCGAGAGTATCGGCCGAAGATGGCGAGAAGAACATCGTGAAGAAGAAAACAACGAAGGAGCGGTTTGTGAAAAGGAACTACAAGCGATGGCGGTTCAGCTCGCGATCGATTTCCCCAAGGATGAGGACCGTGAAACGCTTGAAAACCTGCTCGATGCCATGGGAGAGCAGTGCAGACAAGATCGCGATAGCAAAAAGGAAGAATTTGAAAGAGCGTGGCAGGAACTAATGAATGAGCGAACCCGCTCCAACTGACCCATTCCTCTGCCCCATTGCCTGAGATCACATAGACCACATCCAGCGTGAAATCCACAAGTTACCTGTGTCTTGGTATGTGCATCATCATGATGCTCAACCATGGTTGCGAGGCTGCACGACAAAACGAAGTGGACGCTGGCCAAGACACACACGCTCGTGGCGACGGTCGCAATGACGATGGAAACTCTGCGGTTCATGCTTCTGACGAGTATTTGCTCGATGCCACTTCTGCCAGCTCATGCGAGAACTACCTCAAAGGAAAAACCTTCACTGGCGGCAGTGCCCGACTGAAGTTCGGCCATGATGGCACGGTCAGCGCGTTCGATCGCAATGGCGAATTGGTGTTTGGCGGAACGCTGGAGATCGGATCGGCCAAGAGCGAAGTGAGCCGTTGGGTCTATGTCCGTGATGTCTCGGGTGGCGGGAAACTGAAATTCCTACTGAGCGCGGATGGCAACATGATGGAACCGAGCAGCTTGGTGATCTATAAACCTCAATGAAGCGCGACATGAGCCACACTCCCCTTCTCTCCAAGATCACCACACCAATAGACCGTTACCTGCGTGGAATTGACCGTGGCGGCTTCTTCCGCCGGCCGATAGCATGGTTGTTCTTCGCAACGGGCGGTGCCGCGTTACTCGCCACGTTCGCGTTCTTAGCCGAGGTCTATGATCAGGTCGACAATGTTGGATCACTCTTCAAGGGTGAGAATTCCGGCTATGCACTGCGGTTGATCGTGTTCGCAATTGCATTAGCATGCATACTACTCGCGGCAGGGGTCTTCTGCATGCTGATCTGGTGGCGTCGAGCGAAGCATATCAACCGAGACCTTCTGCCAGGGGAAGAGTACACCGCAACCCCGCTGGTAGCCCTACTTGTTCAAACGACCGCAGAAACGATCGGCGCATGGGTCGGTATTGTTGGGGCAGCTGGCACGCTCCTGATCTTCTTGTTGTCTTGGGGTCATGATGCCCATGGACTTATGCGGATACCAGGCTTGGAGGAATTCAGCGAAATACGTCGAGCGGGCGTGATAGGGGTTCTGCTTTTTCCCATCATCGGATGGCTGATCGTACTCCTGGGCAAGTGGATGGCGGAATTGCTGAAAGTCATGGCGAGCATCGCCAATAACACGCGTTCTCTGCGGCCGAAGCCATCGGAAGAGGCCATCGTGATCGAACTGGGCGATGATGATGAGGTGATCGCCGTGGACGAGGTCTAGAACAACCTCCTTGACCCTGTACCGCTCAATTCCCGACCATGACCCGCTCCATCACCTGCAAGAACTGTAGTACTCAGTTCGCAGTCGACCTATCACCTGCTCCATCGAATGAACTGACCGTAGCCTGCCCCAAGTGCGGTCAGAAATACAAGCTGCGGGTCGCATCATCGAGTACACCAACCAAAGTCACCCAGCCCACGCCAAGCTCTTCATTATCTCAACGGCCTCATTCGAAGATCCCGGTTCCTCTGGCCATTGCGGCTGCCACGGCAGCCGTGGGGACATTCCTTCCATGGTTGACAACCAGTGCCAGCGCTCATGTGGAGGGTATCGGCAGCTACAGTAGTTCCTTCGGTAGCTCCAGTGGAATCAGTCTTTGGCATGGCGAGTTGGCATTCTTGGCCGCACTCGCATCGATCTACTTTTTCTGGCGGGCGGAAGCCAAGAAGGCTGGTTGGATTGCTTTGGCCATCCCCGCGATCAGCATTCTCGGCGGCCTTCATGCGTCAAGCCTGTTTGACGTCGGGTCCAGCATCGGTGGTGCCTCCTTCCGAGGGAGCTCTTCGCCGGGAATCGGCCTCTTCATCACTACTGCGGCGGGGATCGTGATGAGTGTCCTTGCGTTCAGACAGTCCGACCAGAACAGCACCGCGGTCTTTGAGTCTTCGTCTTCTGCTAGGACTTTAGAGGGCGAAGTTTCGACCCCAATCGGGTTCGCAGGAAAGCCGCCATCCGCCCCAACTGCCGACCAAACAAAAGAATCACTTCCATGGCAAGGTTCATCAACGCCGCGAAGGGAAGATGCTCAAGCAACCCCTCATACCCCGAGCCCAGCTAACGCAAGACCTCTTCTTAAACCACTGCTCATCGGCACCGGAGTAGCCGCCCTCCTTGCCCTCGGTGCGTGGTGGTTCTTCGATCTCCGCCATCGCCATACCCTCTCCACCGATGAACAGGCACGGGTGGAAGGCTGGTTCAAAGACATCCAGGGCGGGGCGAATTGGGTGGTTATTCAGAATGTAGAGAATGAACTCCCAGAGCTCAGCTTCGAGGTGTACCGGCCCGTGATCCAGTCTGAGGACGGCTACGGGAACCTGCGGGTCGAACTGGCGATCGCGTTACCACCCTATGCGTACGACTATGGCCTTGGTCGATTTGAGGTCACGCTGGATCGCAGGTACGATGCGGTAGAGGAACCACAACAGGTGACGTTGTGCAATGAAGAACCGGAGGGAGATGCCCATCAATGTGTTACGTGGAGCATTATCACACCGGACAGCATGACACTTGAATTTGCGAACAAGGACGCCTGGCCGGGCATCTATTCCGTGATACGGATGAGCCGGTTCGAAGAACTGAGGAATGCGAAGGAACATGCGCGAAACCTGGCTCTTGTCCACTCCCTGGACAGCATCGCCCAAGGTGTAGGTCTGGTCCGGCGCGGTTCCTTCCGCTCCTATGCCTGCGGCGATGAATGCGGCGCCACGTTCCAGGAGATCCGCAACGGGCAGCCCACACCGATCACCTATGTGTGCAACACCAACCGCTTCGGTGATGTGCAGCTCTCCGCAGGTGATATGCTCGGCGCTGGGGATTTCACCAACCCGTCCATCGTTGGTCATGAATTCCTGATCGTGAGCAAGCAGGCCGAGTTGGAGGGCTTCGGCAACGTTTGGGTGATCATGGGCCTGTTGCCCTTCAGCAATGACCAACTGACGCCGGAACTCCAACAACGCCTGGCCATGTCGGCAAACTTCGATGCCGGCCTGTCCGGAGGTACACAAGCCATGACACAAGGAGATGCCAGCACGACTTCGGAAGCGCCCCCCAGCTTCCTGGGTGGCGAGGTCCATGACCTGAAAGCGGTACATGAACAACCGCAATTCCCGGGCGGCATGGAGCAGATGTACGCGTTCATGCGGAAGAATCAGAAATACCCTGCGATGGAATCCGATGCGGGTATTCAGGGAAAGGTGTACATCCAGTTCACGGTGGCCGAGGATGGTTCCATTCAGGATGCCGGAGTTCTACACGGAGTTTCAGAAGGCCTGGACAAGGAAGCCCTCCGATTGATCCGCACCATGCCACGCTGGACCCCGGGGTATCTGGATGGCAAGCCCGTGAGGTGTCGCTTCAACCTGCCGGTCATCTTCAAACTGCAGTAATGCCCTCATCCATGCGGCATTGTGTGTTCCTGATGTCCGTCCTGGCCTGGGTCGCCGCTACAGGGCAATCGAAGAAGGAGATCATCGCCGCACAAGGGAGTGCGCTGGACAGCATTTCCCGCATCGCCGAGCAACAACATGAAGCGATACTGAAGGCCACGGTTCACATCGAGCAGCTATCCGCTAAGCTGAAAACCTGCGGAACGGCCCTGCGTGACACGCAAGATCGGGTCGACAGTCTGCGTCGTGCTTCCAGCCTCGCCTATGCTGCACTGAAGCGCGAACGTGACTCACTGTAGGGTGGTTCGAAGAACCTGTTGACAACTCCTGCGGCTGAGATCTTGACAAGCTGAAGCGTGATCGATCTCTTTGGCGCATGAAGAAGCGAC
>JACTMO010000025.1 GCA_014584605.1 Bacteroidota bacterium
GTGGGCAGATTCTTTGCTCATCCTAGCCATCGTCCCCAAACCTATGCCAGTCATGGGCTTCAGAGGTTCGGACCATCCCTTTTGTCCATTAACCCGAAGTTTCAGAACCCCGAAAGATCCGAAGGCCCCCGCCCAAGAGGTGGACGGGGGCCTTCGCCCATGGGCGGGTCGGCAGGTTCAGAACACCGTCCGCCCCTGCAGGAAGAGCACGAAGATGAAGGTCATCAGGAAGTGATGCGCCAGCAGCAGCACGGAAGCCATCGCGAGCATGGTCTTGCCGTTGCGCTTGAGCTCCGGAAAGAGCTTTTTGTTGTTCAGGGCGATGATGGGCAGCGGGACTGCGGCCAGCAGGAAGGTCACGGCCAGAGCCTTGAACACGAAGGCATTGTCCAGGAAGCCGAGGAACAGGTGGGCGTAGTAGAAGACGAAGCCGAGGAAGGACAGCAACGCCAGCCGTACGAACATCTTGGCCTCGTAGACCATCTTGGCCTTGGTTTCCATCGAAAAGACGGGAGGTTCATACGAGGTTGTGTACGTCAGGGTTCGGACTTATCAACAGCGGTACGTTTTTTAAAGGCAACCTAACAACTTGCATCACGTACGGCCAGCCGTACCAGAGCGGCCCCGCCGCACAGCGCAGCCGTCAGGGCAACCGGCCACGGGTAGTGATCAGGAAAAAAACCGTCCAGGAAGGTCCAGGACGATGACGAGCTGGCCATTTGACGCATCGGCTCGATCACGAAGGATCCGATCCACAACGTGGCCGAGAGGATCAGCAGCACCCAGGTCGGTCGGTCCGGCGCCTGCGGCCGCTCCACTGTTCCTCGCAACAGCAGGACGGCAAGTGCGATCAATCCCATCGAAACCACACAGGGCGCCCACACCGGCCCTACCCACGGCACGGGCAGCAGGAAGAGCAGGTCGGGTTCGGCCAGGGAGGCGGGCCAGTCCAGCAGCACCTTCAGCCACACATAGTAGAAGATGTCCCAAACCCCGAAGCCGAAGCAGAACCAGGCGAACCGCTCCAGGGCGGAGCGCGTCACCAAGGCCGCCGGCGCCAGCAACATCACCAGGGTGGCGAGCTCACGGCCCATCTCCGTGGCCACCAGCACGGGGTCCATGGGTGCCAGGGGGAAGCGGAACCCATCGGGGTAGTAGAGCTCCCGCAGGTACACCACCACGGCGCTCTCCAGAAAGGCCATGGCGATGAAGAAGACCGTCATCCAAGCCCAAAGGCGCTTCACTTCCGCACGCATGGTCTCATAGGTTCAGTACGGCCAACAGGCCCCTGTGGTCGCTTCCGGGGATGGGCACGGTGCGCACTGCGGTACAGATGATCCCTGGCGACAACAGCACATGGTCCAACGGGATGGCCGCCAGTGGGCCCAGTGCGGGCCAGGTGCGCTGGAAGGAGGGTGTGGTGGAGCGCAGCCCGGCACGTCCACAGAACCGAACGAAGGCCGCATCCCAGGGCACGGTGTTCAGATCGCCCACGAGGATGGTGGCCTCCTCCGTACCCGCCAAGTGGGTTCCCAGCCGGTCCAATTGCGCGTTCCGCCGACGGAAATGGCCGTAGCTGATCGGTGAGGTGGCGTGCACCGCCAGCAGCCGCACCGATCTACCGGCCATATCGATGCGGGCTTCGAGGAACGGAGTGCCTTCCACCTCCAGCACTTCCACCTTCTGGAAAGGCCGTTTACTGAACAGGGCGATCCCATAGCAGTTGTTGCGTGGTTCAAGGTGTACGTACGGGTGGCTCGCGACCAGCCCTCGCAGCAGGGCCTCGGCCCACTCAGACCCCACCTCCTGTACACTGATCACATCGGCATCACTGGCCTGGGCCACCGCAATGGCCTCAGCGAACGCGGTGTTCGGTTGCAGCACGTTCATGTGGAAGATGCGCAGCGCCATACGCCCCGACCCGACCTGACCCACGGTGGCGGCCGGCACCTGGGCCAGCATGATGGCGGCGCCCAACAAGGCCCCCTGCGCCAGCCACCACCGTCGCCACAACGCACTTGCGGCGGCCAAGGCGAGCAGGGCCAGCGCCAACGGCACGATGAACGCACGGAACAGCATGGGCAGGTAGGCGTCAGGGGCGAAGGCACCGACCAGGGCCAGGGTAAGCACGGCCACCGTGGCCCAGAGTTCGCGGCACTTAGCGTTGTTCATGGAGGGGATGGGGCGAGGGGATCCTGGCGATGGCCGCATCGATCCGCCTGAGCACCAACCATAGGGGCAGGGCGCCGATCACGCCGAAAGAAGCGTCCACGCAACGCCAGAAAAAAGGAATGCCACGCACCGGGGCCCACAGAAAGGCGAATGGAAGCACCAGCAGACAGCACCACAAGCCCCACTCCACCACCCATTTGTTACGCACGGGATCGCGGTAGGGGCCAATGAAGGCCAGGGCGATCACCACATGGGCGAAGGCGAGCCAGTCGGTGCCGTAGAACAACATGGGATAGGATGCACCCACGTGGGCCAAGGCCTCGGCCGTACGGGCGGTCCAGTCCGCCCAAGGCCCGCCCCATGCGTGTGTGAGATCGGCCAGCCACCGGGTACCCCATTCCAGCGCTACGGCGGTAAGGCCGCTCACCAGCAAGGCCACCATGAAGAAGAGCAACCAGCGGCGGATGTAAAGGAGGTCGGCGCGGCTCATGGCTTGCCGTGGGATCGTTGGGCCAGCAGGGCGGCCATGGTCCGGTCATCCGCCCAGCTGCGCTCCTGCCACCGCTGTTCCGCGTAGCGGCGCAGGAAGCGCATGCGCTTGGCATCCAGATCACGCCGGAACTCAGCAGGGTCCAGGTGTTCCACCCAGCGCACGCGGTTGTTGCGATGGCGCGCCATCTGGTGCTCCACCTTGTCCAGGTCGGCGTACAGCAGCGGCAGCACCTTGTCGCTCAGGTGCAGGTAGTTGTCGATGTCGATCTCGCCGGGGTTGTCGTGCCGCAGGTTGTAGCGCACGATCAGGCTGTCCCAGTCCACGGTGGTCAGGCCCACCAGCACCACGAACCAGGCCCAGCCGTTCACCCGGGCCAGGTAGAAGAAGCTGCGGCGCTCCCGCACCTTGATGAACAGGGTGATCAGCCCGAGGAGGACCAGCCCGAGGAACACGATCACCCCCACGCGCTTGTAGGCCAGGCCATGGAAGGAGATGTAGTGGTAGTTGCGCAGGAACACCGAGATGCCGAGGATGAAGTTCTGCACCACCCACACCACCGCGAGCCGTTTCAACGTGGCGTTGCGCGGGTGGAAGTTGAGGTTCCGCCGGAACAGGTAAAGCAGCACCACCATGCTCAACAGGATGCTCCAGATCAACGCCCAGGTCCCTTCGTGCACGAACTGCTTCAGGCTGAAATCCTCGGGCACCGTGAAGCCGATCCACACCCAGCCGATGTCGATCGCGTTCACCACGAGCAGGGCCAGGTTCACCAGCACCAACAGCACCACCCCGGCGCGGCGCTCGCGTTCCAGCGCATCCATGGCCAGAGGCGCCAGCCAGTGCGGTCGGCGGATGCGCATGCGCACCAGGGTGTCGGTGCATCCCTGCTCCAAGCAGGCGACGAGCTCCGGTGCCATGCGCCGCACCAGGGTGGCGCACACCATCAGGGCGAAGAAGAAGAAGAACAGGTGCGGGGTGAGCAGCTCCTCCAACAGGTCGAAGAGGCCGTCGAACACCCCGGCTGTGAGCCGCTCGAACTTCGGGTTGCCCACGCGGTACAGTTGAACGAAGGCTGTCGCCACCACGACGGGCAGGATGGCGATGCGCGTCCACCGCCAGCCACTGCCCGCGGGAACACCTTCGCCGCGCAGCCCCGCCAGGCCGTTCCACCCGGCGGCCGGCGACTTCATGAAGGCCAGCAGGGCCTGTGGAATGGCGAAGGGCACGCTGCGCAAGGCCGGCTCGTGCACCAGCCCGGCGAACAGCACCAGGCCCACCACGGTGGCGGTGATCGCCACGGTGCTGTGGTGCACGTGGACCATGGCGGCGGACACCACCGATCCGGAAAGAGCCGCCCGTGCAGGCACCGAGATGCCCTTCCAGCCATGGCGGGCCACGGCCACCGTCATGGCGGCCAGGGCGAACAGAACGAGGTTGAGACCCACCCGCATTTCCCAGAACAAACGGTCGAAGAGCAGGGCGAGCAACAGCACCATGAGCGGGGCCGACCAACGGGAACGGATGGACGATGCGGGGAAGCTGGACATGGGGTCAGGGTCTGGGGATCAAACGTTCTATGGCGTCCAGGTGCGCGCGGAACGCCTTCGCGCCGGTAACGGTGGTGCGGTAGCTCGTATTGGGCCGCCTGCCCACGAACCGTTTGCGCACCTGCACATATTTCAGTTCCTCCAAGGCGGCCAGGTGGCTGGCGAGGTTGCCATCGGTCACGTTCAACAACTCCTTCAGCCGGGCATGGTCCACCCATTCGTTCACCACGAGCACGGCCATGATGCCGAGGCGGACCCGGCTCTCGAAGGCCTTGTTGAGCTGCTCGATCATGCCTGCGTCGCGCCGCGCTCGTGGCGCAGGTACATCAGCCCACCATAGAAGATGTGCAGCACACCGAAACCAAAGGCCCAGAAGAGCAGGGCGGCCTCCAGCCAGAAAAGCGCGAGCAGGCCCAGCAACAGTTCGCTCAGGCCCAGCCAGCGCACCTCGTCCAGCGTGTACTTGCCCGCGTTGAAGAGCGCCAGCCCATAGAACACAAGCGTGGCGGGCGCCACCAGGCCCGGCAGACCATAGTAGAAGAGCGCCAGGCAGAACACCCCGCCCGCGACCAGGGGCACCATCAGGTTCACCATCAGGCGGCGGGCGCTGGCATCCCAGAGGTGCTGGCCCGTGCGGCGGCTGCGGCGCCAGGTGAACCAGAAGGCTCCGAGCAAGGCCGCAAGGAGCACCAGGCACGCGTCCACCATCAGGGTCCACCGCAGGTCGTCGGCAGGTGCCTGACCGCGCAGCGTGCCGTAGGTGAGCGTATCCGTGCCGACCGCAAGGGCCTCGGTGATGTGATGGCGCGCCAGGGTGGCACCCCCGAGGGCCACCACCCCGGCCAGCACGCCGCTGAGGCCGCTGAGGCTGAGGAACCGGGTGCTGCGCTCCATCAACCCGCGGATCTGCGCAAGCTCGTGGGCGGGATCGGTGTGGGTCATTTCAAAGTACTTTGCACGACAAAGTAACGGGATCCTTTTCATCCTGTTGTGCGGCCTTGAAAAAAAGTGCGCACGGCGCCTCCGGATCGGTGGTGGAGCCCAAGGGGGGCCTGCCGGTCCAACCTCCTCCGGGAACCGGGGACCGCCGGTGGTCCGGGGCCGGAGCTCCAGAGCGGATCCGTCAACGACCTCCTGCAACGGGCGGCGGCGCCCGATGCCCCCCCAGGCCTCCCGGATCAGGCGTGCACGGACAACAGGGCGAGCGCGATGCCCACGGCCACGGCCACAAAACGGGCCGCATTGAACCGATGGTCAGGGGCGCTCTCGAAGATGATGGTGGTGCTGATGTGCAGCAGCATGCCGATCGCCAGGCCCAGCATGTGGTGCAGGAAACCATGGCCTTCCCCGGCGCCGATCAACACCCCTGTAGCGATGCCCAGGGGGGCGGCCAGGGCGAAGATCACGAGCATCACCCAGCTGGAGGCGCCGCTGGTGCCGGCGCGCAACAGCACGGTGGCCAGGGCGATGGCCATGGGCATCTTGTGCAGCAGCACGCCGAGCAGGAAGGGCAGGTCGCCCGCCACCTTGGGGTCCGCGAAGGGCATGCCCTCGGCGAAGGAGTGCAGGCACAGGCTCAGCAGGGTCGCCAGCGGAAGGGCCTTGCCGCTGTGGTGATGGATGTGGCCGTGCTCGATGCCATGGCTGAAGAACTCCAGCACCACCTGCAGCAGGAAGCCCCCCAGCACCCAGAAGCCGATGGGGGCGCCCTCCTCGGCATAGAGCTCCGGCAACATGTGCAGGAACACCACGGCGAGCAGGAAGGCGCCGCTGAAGGAGAGCAGCAGGCTGAGCCAGCGGGCCTCGGGCCGCGTCACGCGCACCAGGGCACCGGCGGCCAAAGGCAGCAGCAGGAACAGGGCAAGGGTGGGGTACAGGCTCATGGGTTCGGGCGTCGGGCCCAGATGACCAGGCGTTGGGAGCGGGCCGGATCGAACGGCGTCGGTTCGGGCCCGTCGGTCCGTTCCAGGGCGACGAAACCGGCCTCCTGCACCAGGGCCACCAGGCGGTCGGGGGCCAGGGCGGCCACGCGCTCCTCGAAGCAGTGGCGACCGGTCCCGTCCTCGGCCACGATGCGTTTCACCACCATGCCGTCCTCCACCGCACGGGCGATGGTGAAACGCACCCCACCGGCCTCCTGGCATTCCATGGGCACCAGTTCCCGCAGCACCCGCTCGCTGTTCATGAAATCCAGCACGAAATGCCCGCCGGGGCGCAAGGCCGCGAAGGCGGCGGTCAGGGCCTTGCGGTCGTCGTCCTCGTCCTCGAAGTAGCCCAGACTGGTGAACAGGCACACCACCAGGTCGAAGGTCCCGTTGGCGTACGGCGCCCGCATGTCATGAACGGTGAAAACAGCCCCGGGCACGTCGCGCCGGGCCTCGGCGATGCTCTCCTCCGAGATGTCGATGCCGCTGACCCGGCAACCCGCCCGGGCGAACCAGTACGCATGGCGACCGCGGCCGCAGGCCATGTCCAGCACGTCCGCCTCCGGGCCGACCCCGGTGCGCCGCAGGATGCAGCGCACCCAGACCTCCGCATCGTCCTCGTCGCGGTGGCCGTAGAGCAGCTTGTAGTAGGGCGTGCCGAACCAGGTGCGGTACCAGGCCATGGCGGGGATCGGGGCCCGAAAGTACGCCATACGCGGCCTCGGAACGGGATCGTACTTTCGCCGCATGAAGCCGAACCAAGCCCTCCTGCTCATCGCGCTTGTGCTGGTCGCAGGTTGCAAAAAGGAGGACGACCTGGGCAGCGAAGAGGCCAACACCATGGTCGACCATGCCTTCGCGGAGAACCTCATCGCACCCCTCTTCCCGCTGGCACAGGCCCTGAACCTCGGCCCCGGCCGTTGGGCGGTGGACAGTGCGACCTTCTGCCTGGGCCTGGACAGCCTGGTGGGCGACACCGGCTCCTTCCCCGGCAACGGGCCGGTGACCCTGCACCTGCGCTTCCTGGGCGGCGGATGCACGGGCGCGGGAGGACGGGAACGGACGGGTGCCTTCGTGCTGCGCTACGACAGCCTGGAAAGCGACGGCCGCGCCCGCCTGGCGGCCTTCAGCACGCCGGACCTGTCCTGTGCGGGGTTCCGCTTGCGCTGCGACGCCTCGGTGAGCCCCCTGTCCGATGGTCGGCACCGGGTGCGGGTGGACAGTTCCTTCGTGTGGTACGAAGGGGCGTGGAGCCGCCGATACCATGGGAACCTGGACCATGCCCTCCGCACGGGCGCGGTGGACAGCATCGCCAACGACGACGTTTACGACGTGCACGAGGAGCTGATCGGCCAGGACCGCTTCGGCACAGCGTACACGGCCACCACGGGCACCGACCTGGAAGTGACCACGGGCTGCCCGTGGGTGAAGGGGGGGACCCTGAGCTTCGTACTTGCCGACGAACGGGAGCGGACCCTCGACTACGGCAGCGGCTGTAATTCGCGGGCCGACCTGACGGTGGCCGACACCCGGTTCGGGTTGATAATCCCGTGAATAACTCGCGCCCCTCCCGGACGGTCGCCGCCGCCGACGGGCCTTGCTTTGCGAATGACGCGCGGACGCAGCGCACGGCCTCCGGCCTCCGCAACAGGTCCGACCGGCACGCACCATGGAACCGCTGATCCTCGAAGGCACGAGCAAGACCCCGTCCGTCCGGTTCGACGAGGACCAGGGCCGACTGGAGCTCAAGGGACGATCGATCCCCGAGAACTCCATCGACTTTTACAAGCCCCTGATCGCCTGGGCGGACAAGTACGCCCGCAGCCCCAGGCCCTCCACGGTGGTGCACATGCAGCTGGAGTACTTCAACACCAGCAGCAGCAAGTGCATCCTGGACCTGTTCAAGAAACTGGAGGCCATCCGTACGCAAGGCAGCGAGCTCTCCGTCCACTGGCACTACGAGGAGGACGATGAGGACATGCTGGAGGCCGGCGAGGACTACCAGGCCATCATCAACATCCCCTTCCGGATGGTGCTGGTGAAGGAGGTGGAAGGCTCATAGACGCCCGCTCGGGACCCCTTTTCAGGCGCTCTCCCGGCGCTCGTCCGGGCATGCTTCACCGGTCCTTGTTCCCGCGGGCAAGGGCCACGGGAACGGTTTTCGGCATCCTCCGGAAGGGATCGGTCCGGGCCCTCGGTGCAAAGGGGGCCGGGAAAGGACCTACGGCGTGGCGGGGCTCCGCGAGAGCCGCCGGACGAGCCACGGGAACAGCTCGGCCCGGAGCGCGACCGCGAAGGCCAGCGACATCAACCAGAGCACGGCCGTGTTGGCCCAGAACGTGGGGATCCGAAGCGGGCCCAGCCACTTGGCCGGTGCATAGAAGTGCGCCCCGAAGAAGCCCATGCCACGGGCTTCCAGATAGATCGGGTCGCTCTTGCGCACCAGGCTGCCCCGGTCCACGGCGATCACGTTCACATCGTTCTTGTTGGTCACGAACTCGGCCAGGCTCTCGTTGCGGTGGGCATCGAGCAGGGCGAAGTAGGCGGCCCGGTCCTCGGGCCTCTTGGTGAGGCCGGCGATGAGCGCCTCCTTGTCGCGTTCGGCGTCCTTGTACATGCGCCGGTAATGGACGGTGAGGTCGTTCAGGGCGCGGTCCACGGCGTCCAGGTCGGCGGGGGCCACACCACCGTCCGCCGTGGTGTGCAGGGCGGGCACCTTCAACCCGCTCACCTGGGCGGCCTCCTTGTGCAGCTCGTTGCGCAGGAGCTCCAGGTCATGCGCCCGGCGCTCAAGCTGGGCCGGGCCGGTCGCGGGCCTGCGCAGGTCGGCGGCGCGGTGTTGAAGCTCGGGCACCCAGAGGTCCTTCTTCCAGTTGGCCCCCTTCATGCGCTGGTCCAGGGCATAGAACCTGCGCTCGTAGGCGTTGTCGGTGAACTGGGTCACCGCCAGCCCTTCGTAGGCCCAGCGGCTGGCCATCACGTTGCCGATCAACGGAACGCCCTGCTGTGAGGCGAACCAGGGATGCAGCTTGTCGAAGCGCACGATGATCCCCGAGAACAGCAGCTGCGGGATGATGAGCACCGGGATGACGATGTAGATCACCTTGGCGCTGTTGAAGCTGGCGCTGACGTTCAGGCCAAGGACGTTGGCGAAGCAGGAGGTGCTGAACAGCAGCACCCAGTGCACCAGGGCCATGTCCCGGATGTCCAGCACGCGGTTGCCCACCACCACGAACAGCAGGGACTGGATCGCCGAGATCAGGAAGAGGATGCCGATCTTGCTGAGCAGGTAGCTGTTGCGGTTCAGCGCCAAGAACTTCTCGCGCTGAAGGATCTTGCGGTCGCGGATGATCTCCTCGGCGGCCACGGTGAGGCCCAGGAAGAGCGCCACGATCACGGCGATGAAAAGGTATTGCGGGATGTTGTCGTTGGCCCGGTAGATGTACGTGCCTCCCTCCTCGCCCGCCCCGTGGTAGCGCAGGAAGAAGGCCATCACGAAGGCCAGCACCGGGGCCTCCAGCAGGTTGATCAGCACGTATTGCCGGTTGGCCAGCTTGGCCAGGATGTCGCGGGTGAAGAACACCCTGAGCTGCACGGCCCACCCGGGGGCCTTGAAGGTGGAACGCGGCACCTGGGCGGCCTCGGGCACCTGGGCCATGCGGTTGTCGCGTTGCGCCCGGAACACCTCGTTCCAGGCTTCGGGACTGATGCGCCGCTGGTCGGTCTCCATCCCGTACTCGTCCACCAGCTTGGCCTCCAGGATGTTGAAGATCTGCTCGGGATTCACGTTCCCGCAGGCCCTGCACTGGCCCACCTCGCTGTTCACCTGCCCGGTGACGCGCTTGAAGTACACCACCGACTCCACCGGGTCGCCGTAGTACACCGGATGACCCTCCTGGTCGATCAGCAGCAGGCGGTCGAAGAGCTTGAAGATGTCCGAGCTGGGCTGGTGGATCACCACGAACACGATGCGACCGCGGAGCGCGAGCTCCTTGAGCAGGTCCATGATGTTCTCCGAATCGCGCGAGCTGAGGCCGCTGGTGGGCTCGTCCACGAAGAGCACGCTCGGTTCGCGGATCAGCTCCAGGGCGATGTTGAGGCGCTTGCGCTGGCCGCCGCTGATGGTCTTCTCCAACGGTGAACCCACCTTGAGGTCCTTGGTGTCGTACAGCCCCAGCTGCTGCAGGAGCTTCAGCACCCGGTCGTCGATCTGCGCATCGGTGAGGTCGCCGAAGCAGAGCTTGGCGTTGTAGAACAGGTTCTGGTGAACGGTGAGCTCCTCGATCAGCAGGTCGTCCTGGCTCACGTGGCCGATGACCCCGCGGATGCGGTCGGCCTCCCGGTGTACGTCCACCCCGTTGATGGTGACCCGCCCGGTGGTGGGCCGAAGGTTGCCGTTCAGTACGTTCAACAGGGTGCTCTTGCCGCTGCCGCTGCCGCCCATGATGCCCACCAGCTTGCCGCTGGTCTCGGCCAGGTCCAGCTCGTGCAGGCCCACCCGCCCGTTGGGGAACGCGTAGGTGATCCCCTCGGCCTTGAACACCAGGGCATCGCGCTGGCGCGACCGCATGAAACTGCCCAGGATGTCGCTGTAATAGATCGGGCGGCCGTTCGGCGGGCGGATCGATGAGCCGTTGGTGAGGACATAGTGGTGCTGCCCGCTCATGGGCTGGCCGTTCAGCAGCACACGGTCACCGCCCAGGTAGCGCACCATGTAGAGGTTCACGTTGGGCACGTGCAGCACGCGCAGTTCGCCCTCCAGATGGGCGTGCAGATGGCGGGCCTCGCTCAGCTCACTGCCTGCTGCGGCATCGGCGTACAACAGGTGCGGGGAGTCCACCCGTTCGCCGGCGGCCTGGGCCACGAAAGCCTGGCAACGCTCAAAGTCCTCGCGTCCGATGTTGAAGGTCTCGGCCACGGTGTTGACGAACTCCTGCTCCTGGTCGGCCACCCCTCCGGCGTGGATGAACTCCAGCAGGTGCATGAGCACGATGAACTTCTGGCGCTGGGCGAGCTCCTCGTTCACCTGCACGCAGATGCGCAGCACGCGCACCGAGTTCACCGACAGGCGCTTGCGGCCCGAACGCCCCCCGCCTCCCGCATGGAAGGCCTCCACCAGGGCATCGAACCGGGCCAGATGCTCCTGTACCTGCTCCGCCGTGAACTGCTGGCGCAGGAAGCGCTCCAGCATCATACGCCCGGCGGGGCGCCCCGTGCCTGCTGCGGCGTCCGCCCGCGCAATGATCGCGAACAGTTGCAGCAGTGCATGAAGGATCTTCTCGCTCATGAGGGGTACGCCCGTGAAGCCCGGAAATGGAACATCCCTCTTACGGGAGGGATGTCCGAAGGTTTCCGGGAGGGCCGGTCCCCGCTACTGCTTGAAGCCGATGAGCAGTACGGCGCAACCGGAACCCAGCTTGGCCGGATCGAGCTGCGCCTCGATGGTGACGTCGAGCGTGTTGGCCACCACCAGGTCCCAATAAGGGCTGTTCGTGTGGTCCTTGTTGGTGAAGAGCACGTTGCGGTCCTGGTCGAGGACGCTGAAGACCAGGTTCCCGTCGGTGAGCCCGCTGCAGGCGGCCACCCGGTAGGTCGTGCCCCCGAAGAGCGTCAGGGAGAACTCGGCCATCTCGTCGCCCTGCAGGAGGGCCCGGTAGAACTGGCCGTCGGGGATGTACGCCGCCGTGATGTGGCGGGCGCAGAGGTCGGCGATGGTGTCGCACTGCGCGGTGGCCCGGCCCGCAGCGAAAAGGGCAAGCGCGGTGGCGGCCGTGGCGATGGTCGTCCTCATGGTCAGATCAGGTACTTGGTACGCAGCGCGGCGACCTGTTCAGCGATGGCCGAAAGGTCCTGCGGGGTGACGGTCACCGCCGAGGTGCTGTGGATGAAGGTGGTGCGTGCGGCCGCGTCGGTGACGGGCTTTTCAAAGGTGTACGTGCTCTTGATCCCCGCGAAGGCCTGCTGCAGGGTGCGCAGGTCGGCGCAGAGGGCCGTGCACTGCTTCTCCTTGTCGTTGGCCTCCAGCAGGGCGAGCAGGTCGCCCAGCGCCTTGCGCTGCTCGGCGATCCGGGGGGCCAGCCTGGCCTGCGCGTCGCCCGTGGCATGGGCCAGCGCGAGGTGCAACGAACCGAGCCAGCCGCCGGTGAGCACCAGGGCCGAGATGTCGTTGCGGTCGTTGTTCTTCAGGTAGCGGTCGGCGGCACGGAACGCCTCTCCGCTCAGGCGCAGCAGGCTGTCCTGTGCGTTCACGTTCCGCTTGAAGCGGTCCAGCAGTTGCTGATCGAAGGCATTGCCCATCTCCAGGGCGGCGCTCAGCTTTTCGATGGTCTGCAGGGTGGCCATGGCCGTCTGCCCGTCCTTGTGGATGGTGGCATAGGCCAGGTCGGAACCGTACAGGCCCACGGCCAGGGCACGCCCCACACGACCGGTCAGGGCATCGGCCTTGGCCTTGTCCAGCAACAGGTCGCGCTGGTAGGCGGCACCGGTACTGCGGATCAACAGGGCGGTCTGCACCGGGGAGGGGATGCTGAAGAGCTTGCCGCCCACGTTCACCACACCACTACCGTCGGTGGGTTCGGTGGCCAGGCTGTCCTTGGTGGTGCTGTCAGAGCCTTCACCCTGGCCACCGCCGCCACAGGCGGCCAGCAGCATGGACCCGGCAAGGGTCAGGATGAGCGGGGATCGGGAGGAACGCATGGTACGAAAGCTGTCCGCAGGTACGGACAGGGGACGAAAGTAACCGCACCCCCAAGCCGTGCCGGTCGAGGCGCGGTCCACTTATCAACAGGTCGGCGGGAATCGCCTCATCGCTTCACCAGCCGACCGGTGGCACGGTGCGCACCCTCCAGGCGATAGAGATAGGCCCCGGGGGCAAGGTCCCGCCCGTCCACGCGCAGCTGGCCCGTGGCAGCCGCCTCCACCCGGCGCACCATCCGGCCCTGTAGGTCCATCAGGTGCAGCACGACCTTTTCCCCGCTCCGGGGCGCGAAGGTCACCGTGAAGTGCTCGTCGAAGGGGTCCGGCATCACCGACACACCGGCGTCCTGGGCGATACCGGCCACCGCGGTGCCCACCACGCACGGATCCTCCAGCGCCGGCACCGAGACGGCATAGTCCTCGTTGACCACCTCCACCACCTGATCGATGCAGACCAGGTTGTCCGGGTTCACGAAGTGTACGCGCAGCAGCGGGGCGTAGGCGGTGTGCCGGTCGAAGAGGCTGTCCACATACGAGAGACCGATGACATGACCGGTGCTGCCGTTGAACGCGGGCGTGATGGGGTAATGCACCGGGTCTCCCAGGTTCTCCACCCCTGTGATGGTGATGCCGCTGAAGCGCAGTTCATAGCCCAGCATCTCCTTGGCGGGGTTGCGCACATGCACGTCCAGGTACCCCGCGCCCGGATCGAAGGCCCCGATGGTGAAGGTCACCGTATCGTAGATGTTCTGCATGTCCACCACGGGGAAGCTGCAACGGGTGTCCATCAGCATGCTGTCGCCCAGCAGATGGGCCTGGTGGCAGTAGGCGATGAGCGCCGCATCGGCCACGGTGAGCGTACCGTCGTCGTTCACATCGGTGCAGGGTGCGGCCGTGAGCGAGGCGTCCAGGATGCCTGCGACATATCCCGCGGCATCCACCGTGTCGTTGTCCGCGTCCACGTCCAGGTCGCCGATCAGCCGGGTGCCGGCGCACACACCCTCGCAATCGAACTGGGCGCTGCCGTAGATCTGGCCCAGGCAATCCACGTACGTCGGGCAGTTCTGCTGTACGGTCACCGATAGGTTGGGGTTGTGCGCGATGAGGATGCAGGCCTGGCCCCAGTTGTTGTAGATGTCCATCTCATAGCGGCCCAGCGCATCGGGGCTGTTGTCCCAGTTGGTGCGCACCACCAGGGTGTAACGGCCATCGGGCACGTCGGTGATGTCGATCCACTGACAGGCCAGCCCGCTGCTGTAGATGTCGCCACAGCCCATGCTGATGCCCATGTTGCTGCACCCGTACTGCGCCGAACCACCGCCGCTGCACTCCAGGTCCATCACGCAGAAGCCGTTCTTGAAGCCCTGGGCCATGGCCTGGCCGAGGCTGTCGTACAACAGGTACTCGGCATACCCCTCGTAGTGCCAATGGTTGTGGCAGGCGTCGTACTCGAACTGGTCGGGGTTGTTGCCGGGGCTTCCGATGTAGTAGTCGGCGAAGCCGATGTTCTGGATGTGCGTGGTGAAGCGCACCAGTTCACGGGTGCCGAAGCCGGCCAGGCAGCCTTCCTGGATGTAACAGTCGTTGGCGTTCACCACCATGGTCTGGACATGGATGGAGTTCTGTAACACGTCGCTGCGCACGGTGAGGTCCGGGCCCAGCGGGCAGTTCGGGTCGCCCCAGGGGATGCAGCTGCCGTCGTCCACGGCCGCCAGCGGGTTGAAGTTGCACGAGGCCGGGTCGGTGCAGCCCGCAATGGGACCGGCATAGGTCAGGGTCCAGTCGATGGGACCGCCCGCGCAGCTCGTGTCGCTGTCCCCGATGCGGATGTAATAGGTCACGCCCGCTTCGAGCAGGGCATTCACCTGGGCCTGAAGGCCGCATCCGCCCTCATCGTTGTCGTAGAAGATGGTGGCGATGTTGGTGTCGTCCCAGATCAGGCCGATGCAATGGTCATAGACCCAGATGCGGGTGTCGCAGGTGGCGGTGCCGCAGGTGCTGATGGTGTACACGCCGTTGCTGTCGGGCACGAACACGTACCAGGTGTCGTCGTCCACGGTGCTGTGCGCGCCCTGTTCCACCGTGTCCGGCGACAGGCAGCCGAAGCCCGGCGGGCAGTTCCACTCCACGCGGTCGCTGAGGTCGAAGTCGCCGCCCTGGGCGATGAGGGCACCGTCGTAATAGAGCCAGTAGCCGCCCGGCGCGAAGATCCCGTCGCCGTACGAGTCGTACATGGTGAACACCAGGCACGCGGCCGTGTCCACGCACAACGCCGAACCGGAGGAGGTGCCCGAGGCCAGCATCGCCCCGTTGCCGTTCCGCAGGTCCCAGCTTATCTCGTTGGGGTAGGCATCGGGCACGATGTTCACCTGCACGGCCACCTCCCCCGCCCCGCAGGCCGGCGGCGGCGGGGGGAGGTTCGCGCTCAGGCTCCACACCACCGTGTCGCCCGCGCACTGGTTCTGGTAGTCGCCCACGCGGATGAACACCTGCTGGCCCGCGCTCAGGTCCAGCACGATCGTGCTCTGCAGGGCGCAGGCGTCGTCGTTGTAGGCCAGGGCGTTGAGGCCTTGCTCGTTGGTCACCAGCCCGGTGCAGTGGTCATAGGCCCAGAGCTTGGTGTCGCAGCTGCTCTGCCCGCAGGTGCTGATGGTGAACTGGCCCGTGGCAGGCGCGGTGTACAGGTACCAGGCGTTGTCGAAGGGGGCCGTATGGGTCCCCGGGGACACGGGAATGGCGTTGGCGCACGAGGAGCCGACCTGGGCACCGACGGAGAGGGCGAAGGCGGAGAACAGCAGGCAGGGTATCGCGCGCATGGGGTGCATGGTGTGGGGCCCGAAAATAAGAGGCCGGGTTCAACGGAGCCCAACGGGACGATGCCGCCGCGGGAACCGCGCCTGGCGTCGCACCAGCAGATAGTAGCGCCGCCACAGCGGGGAGTCCAGCAAGGCCAGCAGGCCCTGATCGGCCGGGACCTTGCGCCCACGACGTTCGCTTTCGGCCTTGGCGTCCATGTCCCTATGACAGGGCGGAGCGGGCCTCGCGTTGCCTGGACCGGACGAACGCTCCGGGTCAGCGCATCAGGGTGACGTGACCGAAGCCTTCCTTGACGTCGCCTGCGATGGCCTTCACGCGGTAGCGGTACACGTACACGCCGGAGGGCAGGGGAGCGCCGCCCACCGTGCCGTCCCAGGCCAGGCCCAGCTCGTTGGCCTCGTACAGGGTGGCGCCCCAGCGGTCGTGCAAGCGGATCCAGAACTCCTTGACCCCGATGCCCACCGCCTGGAAGGTCTCGTTGAAGCCGTCGCCGTTCGGGGTGAAGCTATTGGGGATGTACAGGTGGAACTCCGGGTCCACCAGGATGCTGCGCATCGTGCTGTCCCGGCATCCCAGCGTATCGGCGATCACCAGTTCCACTTCGTAGAGGCCGGGTTCCGGATAGATGGTGGCCGGGTTCTGCTCCTGGCTCTCCAGGCCCGCGGCCCCGAAGTCCCACCACCACTGGGTGGCACCCAGGGAAAGGTCCACGAAATGGATCGGGGCGTTGTTCACCCAGTAGGACCCATCGACGGTAAAGGAGGCGTGCGGTGCGTTCACACCGAGGCCGCTCTGGTCCACCGCCGTGATCCCGCAGGCATCGGTGACCGTCAGGGTGTAAATGGTGTTGCTGTTCGGGTGCGCGGCCAGCGTGTCCGCCGTGCCGCCCGGTTCCCACAGATAGCTGTACGGTGCCTGACCGAAGGTTGGCAGTGCCCGCAGCACGGCGGTGTCGCCGATGCAGATCACCGTGTCCGGCGCGATGCGCACCTGCACCGTGTCGTACGCCACGGTGACCGTCACCTGGTCGCTGCTGTCCTCCCCGCAGAGATCGGTCACCGTCACCGACCAGCTGGCCGTGACGGGCGGTGCCACCTGCACCGTGGCGGCCGAGCCCAGCCCGCCGCTCCATGCGAAGGTGTATCCCGGTGTGCCGCCCTGCACCACGGCGGTGAGCTGCACCGGGGTCTGTGGGCAGGGCACCAGCACATCGCTCTGGATGGTCACCGTCAGCGGCGGCACGATGGGCACGGTCACCGTCACCTGGTCGCTGGCGGTCACCACGCCGCAATCGTCGTTCACCGTGAGCGTGTAGGTGGTGGTCTGGCCGGGGGTCACCCAGCCTCCGAGCTGCCCGTCCGGCACGCCCTGGTCCCAATCGAGGGTGTAGTTCCCGAAACCGCCCGTGACCGTGGCCGCGATGAAGGTGCTGTCCACGCACTGCACGGTGACATCGTTGCTCAGCACCACGTTGATGTCCGGCGCTTCCTCGATCAGGATCACGACGCTCACGGTGTCGCCGCCGCAGGCGGTCTCGTTGATCACCATGAGCACGATGGTCTCCTGCCCCTCGGTGATGGCGTCCAGGATCGCGTCGAACTGCACCTGGGCCGAGTCCTGCCCGGGCTGGAAGATCACCTGGTCGGGCACGGTCGTGAAGTCCGCGCCTTCGGTGGCGCTGCCGCCGACCACGATGTCCACCGTGTCCGCATCCACCAGCGGGCCGCCGCGCACCAGATGGAGCAGGGCCGTGCCGCAGCCCTCGTAGAACAGGCTGTCCATGCCGCCCGAGACCACTTCGCCCACGATGGCCACCTGGTTGCTCTGGAAGCTGCCCGCCTCCAGGAACACGGCGCTGTCCCACACCTGGTCGTTGGCGTCGCCCACCACGAGCTTGATGTGATAGGTCTCCCCGCAGATCACCTGGGCCAGCGCCTGCATCACCACCGTGAGGCCATCGTACTGCACATAGTACGGGTTGCTGTTGTACGGCGGCGTCGTTCCATCGCCGTTGTCCACGTAGTACTGCGGGTTCACCGTGGCGTTCACCGTGTTGATGGTCACCGGGTCGGTGGTGCCCGGGATCAGCGCGATGTTGATGGCGTTGTTGCTGAAGGGGCCGGTGATCCCCGGGCCGCTCAGGAAGAAGCCGAACGCATCGTTGATGCTGTTGACGAACTCCAGGTATTCGTCCGAGGCGAACACGAAGTTGAACTTCAACGAATCACCGGTGGGCACGAAGTCGAACTCCAACACCGCGCAATCGTTCACGTCCTGGATGGAAGGCTGGCTCTGCTGGGCGAGCAGCAACAGGTCGGGGTCCTGAACGCTGGTCCCCACCAACGGCACCGAGGAACTGCCGGAATCGTTCGGCCCCAAGGCATTGCTGATGCCGCCGGTGGCCAGGATCAAGCCGGTGGGGATGCCCACGTTGGCGTTGGCGCTGTTGAACTCCCCGGCCTGCATGGACACCGTGTTGCCCGGCAGCCCGTTGAAGGTGATGTTGGTGGCCGTGACCCCTCCGCCCAGCAGCACGCTCTGCACCAGCTGGGCCGGGGTCTGCGTGTTGGTGAGCACCAACTGGGCGCGGGCCGGGGTCAGCACCAGGAGGGTCGGCAGCAGCAGCAGGCGCCACATGGCGCCGCAAGGTACGGCCGTCGTTCCGCCGGCCCCGGCGACATCCCCCACCGGCCCCGGTGGGTAAACTTGCGCGTCCATGCCGCACTTCGCCGACGTCATCCTGCCTGCGGCCGTACCAGGGACCTTCACGTATGCCTTGACGGAGGAACTCGGCACGGTGTTGCCCGGCATGCGCGTGGTGGTGCCCTTCGGCGCGGGCCGCAAGCTGTACGGCGGCCTGGTGCTGCGCGTGCACGACGAGCGCCCCGCGGGCCGCACGGTGCGCCCGGCGCTCAGCGTGCTGGACCCCGCGCCGCTGCTCGCCCCGGTGCACCTGCGCCTGTGGGAACGGATCGCCGACCACTACCTGTGCACCCTGGGCGAGGTGATGCTCGCCGCACTGCCCGGCCCCCTGGTGCTCACCAGCGAGACCCGCGTGACGGCCACCGCCCACAGCGCCGACCACGTGGCGCACACCCCCCGGGCCGCCCTGCTGCTCGACGCGATGGAACGGCGCCCGTCCATCACCCTGGCCGAGGCCGGCGACCTGTTGCAGGTGAAGGACCCGGTGCGCGCCATGAAGCAGCTGCTCGATGCGGGCGCCGTGGCCCTGGAGGAGGAGCTGCGGTCGCGGCCCGTGGAACGACTGGTCCGGTATGTGACCCTCGCGCCCGAAGCGAAGCAGGAGGCCGCCCTGCACGCCTGGTTCGACCGGCTCGAAAGGGCACCCCGGCAGCTCGCCCTGCTGATGAAGGGCATCGAGCTGGGCCGCTGGCTCGACGGCGGCGGTGCCCCGGTGGTCGAGGCCCGCCTGTTGAAGGCCGCCGATGCCACGCGACGCCATGTGGAGGAGCTCGTGCGCAAGGGCCTGTTCGCCGTGGAGGAGCATCCGGCGGACCGGCCCGCAGGCCGCGACGGCACCGGCATCCCGGCGCTCTCGTCCGCACAGCAAAGCTGCCTGGAACAGGTGCGGGAGGCCCTGCACCGGCACCGGTGCTGCCTGCTGCAGGGCGTCACCGGCTCGGGCAAGACCGAGGTGTACGCGCACCTCATGGAGGAGGCCGTGCGGCAGGGAGGCCAGGTGCTCTACCTGCTGCCGGAGATCGCCCTCACCACCCAGCTCATCGCCCGGTTGCGCGCCCGCTTCGGCGACCGCGTCAGCGTGTTCCACAGCCGCCTCACCACCCGCCAGCGCGCCGAGCTCTGGGCCGGCATAAACCGCGACCCCGCCGCGCATCCCATCGTGGTGGGCGCGCGCTCGGCCCTCTTCCTCCCCTTCCACCGGCTGCGGCTGGTGCTGGTGGACGAGGAGCACGACCCCTCCTACAAGCAACAGGACCCTTCGCCGCGCTATAACGCCCGCGACATGGCCATCGTGCTGGGCGAGCTGGTGGACGCCGCCGTGGTGCTGGGCTCGGCCACGCCTTCGATGGAGACGCTGTACAACGCCCGCCAGGGCAAGTACGGCCACGCCCTGCTCGGCGAACGCTTCGGCGACAGCGTGCTCCCCCAGGTGGAGCTCATCGACCTGCGCGAGGCCCACAAGCGCAAGCGCATGCAGGGCCACTTCTCGCCCGAACTGCTGCAGGCCGTGCAACAGGCCGTGGACCGCCGCGACCAGGTGATCCTGTTCCAGAACCGCCGCGGCTATGCTCCCGTGTGGCAGTGCGAGCAATGCGCCCACGTGCCCAACTGCGCCCACTGCGACGTGAGCCTCACCTACCACAAGAGCAGCCACGACATGCGGTGCCACTATTGTGGGCGTGGCTACCCGCCGCCGGTGGAGTGCCCCTCCTGCGGCAGCCGCCGCCTGCGCATGATCGGCCTGGGCACCGAGCGCATCGAGGAGGAGCTCGCCGTGGCGCTACCCGAGGTGCGCGTGGCCCGCCTCGACCAGGACACCGCGCGCGGCAAGCACGCCCTGGAGCGGCTGATGCACGACTTCGCCGAAGGGCGCATCGACGTGCTGGTGGGCACCCAGATGGTGACCAAGGGCCTGGACATGGAGCGGGTGAACACCGTGGGCATCCTCAGCGCCGACCGGCTGTTGCGCTTCCCGGACTTCCGGGCCCACGAAAGGGCCTTCCAGCTCATGAGCCAGGTGGCGGGCCGCAGCGGCCGGCGCGGGGTGCAGGGACGCGTGCTCATCCAGGCCTTCGACGTGGCGCACCCCGTGCTCGGCCACGTGCTCACGCACGATGTGGACGGGTTCTACGAGCGGGAGATCGGCCACCGCCAGGCACATGGCTATCCGCCCTTCTCCCGGCTGATCCGCTTCACCCTCAAGCACCGTTCGGAGGAGCGGGTGGAACAAGCCGCGCGCACGCTCGTGGACCTGCTGGGGCCCGGCTTCGGCGATCGTGTCCTGGGCCCCGAGACCCCCACCGTGGCCTGGGTGCGCGACCTCCACATCCGCAACGTGCTGGTGAAGCTGGCCCGCAGCGCACACACGCGGGAGAAGGAGCTGGTGCGCGATGCGCTGGAACGCCTGCCGGACGCACTGCCGCAAGGCCGCGTACGGCTCATCGTCGATGTGGACCCCGCCTGAGGCCGCTCACGGCGTGCGCACGAAACGGTGCACCGATCGGCCGCGCGCATCGTCCACCGCAAGCAGATAGGGCCCGGGCGCCAACGCCGATACGTCCACCGGGCCCGGCCCGCGCATGGCACCGGCGGCAAGCACGGCGCCGCGCACGTCGAGCACGGTCCAACGCAGCGCGGTGCCGAACGGATGCACCAGGTGCAGCGCCCCCGCCGTGGCCGTGGGCAGCACCTGCCAACTTCCTCCGCTCAGCTCGGGCACGTTGTTCCAGGTGCACTCGGCCTGCAGGTCCATGAGCCAGCCGCGCACGGCCAGCAGCGCGGGGAAGGCGCAGGCCCCGTGGTCCAGCGCGCCCATGTCCACCGCGCTCACCTGCGGCGCGCCCGCGTTCTGGAAGGCCTGCAGCGCCGTGAGCGTGTTGCCGGCGAACACGTGGTCGTCGGCGCTGCAGTAGTACATGCGCAGCGGCGCCTGGGGCGTCCAGTGGTACAGGTCGTTGTCCGCCAGGGCCAGCCGGAACGGATGTTGCGGATCGCTGGCGAAGGCCTGCAACAGGCTGTCCTTCAGCACCAGGCTGGGCACCTGCGGCATCACCGCGTCCACGTCCCCGGCGCCGTGCATGCCGTCGAACAGGGGCGGCAGCAGGCTGTCCCACGGCGACTCGAACACCTCCGACGGGTCGTTGAACAGGCCGGGGTACACCGAAGCGTAGGCCAGCACCACGTAGGGCAGGTAGTACGGTGCCGGGTAGGGCACCGTGTCCAGCATCACCTGCGCCTGCACACCGCTCACGTCGTAAGGACCCGAGCAGGGTGCGCTGGCCGTCACCGTGAACTCGTTGCTGAACTGCTGTTCGATGGCCCGGTGCGTGGCCATGCACGCATGCCCGCCCTGGCTGTATCCGGTCAGGAAGAGCTGCCCGTTCAACGACACCCCGTGGGCGTCGCACCATTCGCGCACGGCGCGCAGCAGGTCCACCGTCGCAGCCGCCTCGGTGGCCGCGTGCACGTACGGATGCAGCCCGGGCGAATCACCCAGCCCCAGGTAGTCCGGCAGGGCGCTCACAAAGCCGATCCCGCTCAGGTAATAGCCCACCAAGGCTTCCTGGCTCAGGCGGGAGGGCACGCCCTCCTTCTCCAGGATGGTGCCGTGCATGTAGCAGGCGATGGAGTGGTAGCAGGTGTCCGCCGTGGGCACCATCATGGCCCCGGAGGCCGGGATGGGCTGCCCGTCCGCGTCGGTGGACCAGTACTTCAGTCGGTACACGTCGATGCCGTTGATGGCGTTGCCCACGCCGGTGTCGATCAGCTGTTGCTGGGTGAAGGACAACAGCAACGAATCGCTGATCAGCACCTGGGCATGGAGGACCGGCGAAAGGCCCAGGGCAACAATGCCGGCGAGCGGACGGAACGGGGTGCGCATGGGCGGAAGGTAGCGGTCGGGACGGAACGGTGCCTGCGTCCGTCTGAAAACCGGAACGGTCAGCCCTTCCACAGCGTGCGCCAGGGCGCCCAGGTCGTGGTGTCGGGCAGCGGCGCCTCCACGCACAGGGGCGCGCCGGTGAGGGGATGCGGCAGGGCGATGCGGAAGGCATGCAGGGCGATGGACCGGTCGCGCTCGCCGCGGCGCGCGCCGTACTTCACGTCGCCCTTGATGGGATGGCCCGCCGCAGCGAGCTGTGCGCGGATCTGATGGAACGCACCGCCCTCCGGGGTCACCGCCACCAGGGTGTAGCGGTCGCCGCGATGCAGGGGATGCACCCGGAGCCGCACCGGGGTCCCACGGTCCGACGTGCGCGCCCGATGGGCGTGTGCGTCGTGCCGCAGCCGGTGCTCGAGCTGCAGGTCGCCCGCGACGGCCCCGGTCACCACGGCGAGGTAGGTCTTGGCCACGCTACGTTCGCGGAACGCGCGGTCGAGGGCGGCGAGGGCCTGTGCCGAGCGGGCCAGGAGCAGCACGCCGCTCACGGGCCGGTCCAGGCGGTGCGGCAGGCCGATGGCCTCCCCGGGATACCGGGCGCGCACCGCGGAGAGCAGGTCGGGGTCGCCTCCGGGATCGGGCTGCACGGGCATCCCCGACGGTTTGCATACGGCGAGCAGATGGGCATCGGCCCACAGCACCGGAAGGCCCGGCTCAGTACTGTTCGTCGGCGCTGGGGAAGTCACGCGCGCGCACATCGTTCAGGTACCGGCCCACGGCATCGGTGATCACCCCGTGCAGGTCGGCATAGCGCCGCAGGAAGCGGGGGTTGAAGGTCTTGTTGATGCCCAGCATGTCGTGCAGCACGAGCACCTGGCCGTCCACGCCACCACCCGCACCGATGCCGATGACCGGAATGGAAACGCTGCGGGCCACCTCGGCGGCCAGGGCGGCGGGGATCTTCTCCAGCACGATCGCGAAGCATCCGGCCTCCTCCAGCGACCGGGCGTCCTCGCGCAAGCGCTGGGCCTCGGCCTCTTCCCTGGCCCGTACCACGTAGGTACCGAACTTGTAGATGCTCTGCGGGGTGAGGCCCAGATGGCCCATCACGGGGATGCCGGCGGTGAGGATGCGCTCGATGGAGCCCAGCACCTCGCGGCCGCCTTCGAGCTTCACGGCATGCGCCCCGCTCTCCTTCATGATGCGGATGGCGCTGTTGAGCGCGCCCTTGCTGTTGCCCTGGTAGGTGCCGAAGGGCAGGTCCACCACGATGAGCGCCCGCTGGCAGCCGCGCACCACGGCGCTCGCATGGTAGATCATCTGGTCGAGGGTGATGGGCAGCGTGGTCTCGTGGCCGGCCATCACGTTGCTGGCGCTGTCGCCCACCAGGATCACGTCGATGCCGGCGGCGTCCACCAGGCTGGCCAGGCTGAAGTCGTAGGCCGTCAGCATGGCGATGGGCGTTCCCTGCGCCTTCATCTCCTGCAGCACATGGGTGGTCACACGACGGGCCTCCTTGGGTTCGCTCATGGGTGCGCGGCCCTGCCTGTTCGCGGGCCGGAGGCCAAAGCTAACGCGCCGCAGCGTGGCCCGGGGCGCCCGCTCCCCGTTCGTCACGGCGCCGGTCCGGGGGGCTTCTATCTTTGGCGCCCTTCCCCACCCATGGCCCGCCGCATCCTCGCCCTCCTGCTCCTTCCCGCCCTGCTCGCCGCCTGCAGCACCGAACTGGAGGTGAACGCCCCCTACAAGGACATCACCGTGGTGTACGGCCTGCTGTCCACCCGCGCCAGCGATGGCCAGAGCGAACAGACGCGCCATTACCTGAAGATCAACAAGGCCTTCCTGGGCGAGGGCGACGCCTATGTGTATGCGCTGGTGCCCGACAGCACCGAATACGACCCCGCCGACTTCCAGATGATGCCGCGGGTGGTGGACCTGGACGACGGCGCCGAACACCTGCTGCGGGACACGCTGATGCCGCGTGAGCCCGGGGTGTTCAACTCGCCCATGCACCAGATGTGGTGCTTCGACGCCACCCTGGACCCCGAGCACCGGTACGCCGTGCGCATGAAGGTGCGCGGCAACGAGGTGAGCGCCGAGACGCCCATCGTGAACCCCCCGGCCTATCAGTCGGGATTCCTGCAGACCAACTCCAACAGCAAGCTGAACCTGATGCTGGGCAACCAGTACAACACGGTGGACATGGACTTCCGCAGCGGTCGGGATGCCCGCCGCTACGACGTGAGCTACCGGGTGCGCTACGCCGAGGACCGCTCCGGCACCCTCACCGAGGAGTCCTACACGGTGTTCCTGGCCTCGGTGCGCACCAACCACCTCAACGGCGGGGAGGAACTGCAGGTGGCCATCAGCGGGGAAGCCTTCTACCAGAACCTGGCCCACGCCATGGAGAACGACCCGACCATCACCCGGCGGATCTATCGCGGGCTGGACATCCTTTTCGCAGCGGCCAGCGACGAGCTCTCCACCTACCTCACCCTGGCCCAGCCCGTGAGCGGCATCGTGGAGGAACGGCCCGAGTACACCAACATCCAGAACGGCTACGGCCTGTTCGCCGGGCGCCATTTCCAGACGGCCGTGGGCGTGAAGCTGGGCGATGCCTCCCTGGTCCAGCTGGTGGAAGGCCCCTACACCGCCCCCTATCAGTTCTGCATCGAGGGCAACGGGCCGCCCTTGGGCTGCGACTGACGATCTGTCTTTCTGTCAGGTCCCTTCGGGCGCTGTGACCGCCACGGTCCGCCCACCTTGTCAGCTTTCGGCAAAGCCGGCCGAATGGCATGCGCCTTGACCGGCCGGGCCGAACGAACCAACGACCATGAGCAAGATCATCGGCATCGACCTGGGCACCACCAACAGCTGCGTCTCCGTGATGGAGGGCGGCGAACCGGTGGTGATCGCCAACAGCGAAGGCAAGCGCACCACCCCCAGCGTGGTGGCCTTCGTGGAGGGTGGCGAGCGCAAGGTGGGCGACCCGGCCAAGCGCCAGGCCATCACCAACCCCAAGAACACCATCTTCTCCATCAAGCGCTTCATGGGCAACTCGTACGACGAGTGCCCCAAGGAGATCGGGCGCGTGCCCTACACCGTGGAGCGCGGTCCCAACAACACGCCCCGCGTGCAGATCGGCGACCGCCAGTACACGCCGCAGGAGATCAGCGCCATGGTGCTGCAGAAGATGAAGAAGACCGCCGAGGACTACCTGGGCAGCACCGTCAGCGAAGCGGTGATCACCGTGCCGGCCTACTTCAACGACGCGCAACGCCAGGCCACCAAGGAGGCCGGCGAGATCGCGGGCCTCAAGGTGCGCCGCATCATCAACGAGCCCACGGCGGCCGCGCTGGCCTATGGGCTGGACAAGAAGCACAAGGACCAGAAGATCGTGGTCTTCGACTGCGGCGGGGGCACCCACGACGTGAGCGTGCTGGAGCTGGGCGACGGCGTGTTCGAGGTGAAGGCCACCGACGGCGACACCCACCTGGGCGGTGACGATTTCGATCAAGTGGTCATCGACTGGCTGGCCGAGGAGTTCAAGGGCCAGTTCAACATCGACCTGCGCAAGGACCCCATGGCCCTGCAGCGCCTCAAGGAAGCCGCCGAGAAGGCCAAGATCGAGCTCAGCTCCACCACCAGCAGCGAGATCAACCTGCCGTACATCATGCCGGTGGACGGCATCCCGCAGCACCTGGTGCGCAGCCTCACCCGCGCCAAGTTCGAGCAGCTCGCCGACAGCCTCATCAAGCGCACCATCGCCCCCTGCGAGAGCGCCCTCAAGAACGCCGGGCTCAAGACCAGCGACATCGACGAGGTGATCCTGGTGGGCGGCAGCACCCGCATCCCGGCCATCCAGGAAGCCGTGAAGAAGTTCTTCGGCAAGGAGCCCAGCAAGGGCGTCAACCCCGACGAGGTGGTGGCCGTGGGCGCCGCCATCCAGGGCGGGGTGCTCGCCGGCGACGTGAAGGACGTGCTGCTGCTGGACGTGACCCCGCTGAGCCTGGGCATCGAGACCATGGGCGGGGTGATGACGCGCCTGATCGAGGCCAACACCACCATCCCCACCAAGAAGAGCGAGACCTTCAGCACGGCCAGCGACAGCCAGCCCAGCGTGGAGATCCACGTGCTGCAGGGCGAACGCCCCATGGCGGCGGGCAACCGCACCATCGGCCGCTTCCACCTGGACGGCATCCCGCCCGCCCCGCGCGGCGTGCCGCAGATCGAGGTGACCTTCGACATCGACGCCAACGGCATCCTGCACGTGGGCGCCAAGGACAAGGCCACCGGCAAGGAGCAGAGCATCCGCATCGAGGCCAGCAGCGGCCTGGGCAAGGACGAGATCGAGAAGATGAAGAAGGAGGCCGAGGCCAATGCCGACGCCGACAAGGCCGCCCGCGAACGCGTGGACAAGCTCAACGCCGCCGACAGCCTCATCTTCCAGACCGAGAAGAGCCTCAAGGAGTACGGCGACAAGATCCCGGCCGACAAGAAGCAGCCCATCGAGGACGCCCTCACCCGCCTGAAGGACGCCCACAAGGCCCAGGACGCCGAGGCCTGCGACAAGCTGGTGGCCGAGCTCAACACCGCCTTCCAGGCCGCCAGCCAGGAGATGTACAACGCCGCCCAGCAGGCCCAGGCCAACGGCGGTGCCGCCCAGGAGCCCGGCAAGCCCGCGGACGCCGAGGTCACCGACGTGGACTTCGAAGAGGTGAAGGACGGCAAGTAAGGCCCAAGCAGCGATCGTACCGGACCACCGGCGACCTCCGCAACATGGAACGAGCCCCGCGATGTGCATCGCGGGGCTCGTTCATTCCATCCGGCAGGCTCGGACCGAAGCGGCGGGTTTCGTTATACCACTGGGTGGCTCGAAGTATCTCGAACGGATGGCGCGCGATGCGATCGTTCGCTCAGACAAGGCGTGGCGAAGCAAGGATACTGGAACGAAGTATCCGGCTGAGCCAGAACGAAGTATGGGCGAACGAGGGCGAGCCCCATCAACGTGTGGCCGCGATGGATCGTGCCGCCGGAGCGAGGTACTTCGAACCGCCCCGCTTCGCACTAAGGAGCAGGCCGATCTGCCCGGTCTTTTTCCACTTGACTTCTCCGTCGTGATCGTTCCGTAGCACCGGCCCTCGGTAGATCCACTCCCTGCGGTCTACGCCTTCAGCGTTGCAGCGACCACGTCGTATCGTCCCGCGAAAAGATCCCTTCGCACCTCTGACCTACGCCTTAATGCGAAATGATTTTACTTCGTTATCGTCCTCCCCAACGGAACAGCCATGATCTCCCCATCACATCCACTGCGGAACGGTCCTTCGGAACGTCCCGGAACGGGGATGAAGCGCATCGCGCATGCGTTCCCCGCACCGCTCCTCGCCTGCCTCACCGCGCTCCTCCAGGTGGGCGCCGTGCAGGCCCAGACCATCACCACGGGCAGCCTCGCGCCCTACAACGGCGGCAACGGGGTGGGCGGCAACGGGGTGATCACCTTCGGGGTGACGAACAGCTCCGGCGGCGACATCCTGCTCACGGACCTGGCCTCGTACTGGCAGACCGCCTCCAACGGGGCGAACACCACCTTGTGGGCCACGACCGTCACCCTGGGCGGCCCCTACTATCCCTTCGTGGCCTCGGATTGGACGGTGATCGGCACCGGCACCAACCTGGCCGTGCCCGCCAACGGCATCCAGCCGACGATCACGGGCATGTCGTACCTGATCCCCGATGGCGGTGTGGTCCGCTTCCTGCTGGAGTCCGATCAGAACATCCGGTACAGCGGCACGGGGGTCATCAGCCCCAACACCTTCACCGTGGGCGGCGTCTCCCTGCATTGCGGGGACCACACCCTGCCGGGTGCCACCGGGATCGTGGGCTATGGCGGCGTGTTCACCAACGGCGGGAACAACCCGCGCTACTTCACCGGCACGCTCACCTTCATGCCCGCCTCGCCCTGCGCAGGAACGCCCGTTGCCGGAAGCATCAGCGGGCCGGCGTTCGCGTGCGAGAACGGATCGGCGGACCTTGTCCTGAACGGTTCCACGGTGGGTGTCGGCATCACACGCGAGTGGTACAGCAGCCCCACTTCCGGCGGACCGTACAACACGCTGGTGGGGTCCGGCACCACGGTGAACACCGGACCGGTCACCTCGGACACCTACTACATCTGCACGGTGACCTGCACCAACTCGGGCCAGGCGGTGAACAGCGCCGAGTTCCACCTGCCGGTCACGCCGGGCATCTCCGGCACCTTCACCATCAACGACGACGGCACCGGCGACCTGCTGAACTTCTCCGAGGCCGGCGACCTGCTGAGTTGCGGGGTGAACGGACCGGTGGTCTTCAACGTGGCGGCGGGCAGCGGGCCCTATGTGGACCGCCTGGTGCTGGGCGAGGTCCTCGGGGCCAGTGCGACCAACACCATCACCTTCCAGGCCAACGACGTCAGCCTGGTGCATGCACCGACCGTCAGCGACCAGCGCGCGGCGGTGCTGTTGAACGGCGCGGACCACGTCACCATCGAGGACCTGATCATCGACGTCACCGGCGGCACGTACGGCTATGGGGTGCACCTGATGAACCAGGCCGACCACAACAGCATCCGGGGATGCCGGATCTTCAACCCGGACAATACGGGCTCGTCCAGCTTCGGAGGCATCGTGGCCTCGGCCTCCCTCACCAACGCGACCGCGGCCGGCAACAACGCGAACCACTGCACCATCGAGGACAACGTGCTCCTGGGCTGCGGCGGCACCTACAAGCTGCGCCTCAACGGCGCCTCGGCCACCGCACGCGCCGTGGGCAACGTGGTGCGCAACAACCAGTTGCGCAACGGATACAACTACCAGCTGTACCTGCAATACCAGGACAGCGTGCTGGTGCAGGGCAACGAGATCAGCCGGCCGGGGCTGACGAACAGCACCACCTTCTACGGCATCTACGTGAACAACTGCAGCGGCACCGTGGTGGACGGCAACACCGTGAACAACGTGGGGGGTACGGGCTCGGCCTACCTCTATTACATCACCGCGTCGGACCCCGCACCGGGCCATGAGAACAGCTTCCAGAACAACGTGGCCTACCGGCTGAACAACACGGGCTCGAACTACGGCATGTACAACAGCGGCAGCAACAACACCCGCTATTACCACAACAGCCTGCTGCTCGACGACCAGAACACCGCCACGGGTGCCGCCTACGGCTTCTACCAGACCACGCTGGCCACGGGCCTGGAGTACCGCAACAACATCGTGAAGATCAGCCGCTCGGGCACGGGCACCAAGCGCTGCCTGCACTTCGCCACGGCCTCCACCGGCTTCGTGAGCGACAACAACGTGCTGGTGATGGCCGCCACCGGCGGCTCCACCAACCAGGTGGGCTACCTCACCACCGGCTACGCCTCCCTGGCCAGCTGGCAGGCCACCGGCCACGACCCGAACTCCTCGGCGGCCGACCCGCTGTTCGTGAGCACCACCGACCTCACCCCCACCAACATGGCGATCAACGACATGGGCGACCCCGGTGTCGGTGCCCTGGTGCCCCTGGACCTCCACGGAGCGCCGCGGCCGATAGGCGCCGCCCCCGATCCGGGCGCCATCGAGTTCGGCTTGGGCACCAGCGTGGCGCACGGACCGGGCGCGACCCCGGATTGGTGCGCCCTCCCGAACCCGGCCTCGGAGCGGGTCATCCTGCGTTCACGCGAGGGTCGTACGGGCGAATGGTGCCTTACGGACCTCGCCGGAAGGACCGCGCTCCAGGGTGCCGTGAACGGTGAGGTGGACATCCCGGTGGGCGCCCTCGCTGCGGGCACCTATGTGCTCGCCGTGCGGGATGGGGCCGCCTTCACGCGGCTGCCGCTGATCGTGACGCACGCGGGGCGTTAGTGTGGCATCCCCTCTGTCGGTCACTGATGAGCTGTCCCCTCATTCGTCGTCACGCAAGGCGGAACATGCACGGCTTAGCGGGCGCTCCGGCGCAAGGTTCCAACGCGGCAGCAAGGCGAAAGAAGGGCGGAGATGGCTAACCAACAGAGGGGACACCACACCAGGGGCGGGCCGACGAGGCAGGGCGGTGCTCAGCGCCGCACGTGCACCTTGCCGTCCACGTATTCCTCGGTGCGGACGATGGCCCCCTGGGCATCGCGGTAGGTCCACGTGCCGATGCGCTGCGTGTCCATCCGCAGCGGGTTGTACCGGGCGCGGCCTTCGCAGCGCACCTGTCCGCCGGGATGGTACTCGCGCTGCAGGAACTCCACCTTGCGCCGGTCCACCAGTTCCAGGGTGCTGATGGGGCTGCCGTCGGTGGCGTACAGGTCCATGCGCTCGTAGTAGGCCCCGCTGCGGTGCTTCTCCTCGGCGTAGCGCAACCGGCCGTTGCGATAGTGCTCCTCGTAGCGCAAGGGCTGGCCGTCGGTAAAGCGGGTCTCGGTGGCGGGCTGCCCGTTGGCGTGGTAGGTGCGCAGCACCGACCGCAGGGCGTCCACGCTGCGGAACTCACGCTCCAGGGTGCCGTTCGCATGGTGGTTCTTGTACAGCGTCAAGCGGCCGTCCACATAGTAGCCCTTGTGCTTCACGGCCCCGTTGGCGTGCAGGTCCTCCACCCAGCCGATGCAGGGATGGCCGTTGCACAGGCGCACCGAGTCACCCCCGGTCACGGGGTTGAAGACCTCGTAGTCCGCGATCACCGCGGCGGGGTCCTCCAGTTGCTCGGGGTCGATGGTGAAGGCATCGGCGGCCATCAGCGCCAGGTCGTCCTGCGCCCCGGCGGCCAGCGGCAACGCCAGCACCAGGGCCACGGCGTTCAGGGTCCTTTCCATGCCCCTTGGAACGTGGAAGGGCCTTCGCGGGTTCGCCCGGCGGCATGCACCGGCAGCGTTTGGCGGGCTGTGCGCCACCGCCTACCTTGCTGGCCGACCCAACCTCCCAACGACCCATGAACCTCCGTACTCTTGTCCTGCCCGCCTTCCTGCTGCTGCTCACCGGCGCGGCCAGCGCCCAGGCCACCGACCGCGCCGAACGTACGCCCGCGCACTATGCCGAGGCCGATCTGCAACGCCTCACCGAGCTCCTGGGCCTGCGGCCCGAACAGGTGGAGGAGTGCCGCCGCATGATGGAGGCGTATGAGAAGACCCTCTTCGACCGTCGCGAGCTGTTGCGCAAAGAGCTCGAAGTGCTGGACCGGGAGCGCCACAAGCACCTGGTGGAGCTTGCGCGCAAGCTGGACGAAAAGCAGGTGGAACTGTTGAACGGGATGTTGAAGACCGATCGGTTGCCGATCACCATGGACACGGCCGAACCCGGCACGGTCCGGGCCCGGGTGGAGGAACCCGCCAAGGGCAGGGAAAAGCAGGGGCCGGTGAAACAGACCTCCCCCACCACCCTGTCGCGATAGGCCGCGCACGGCCCGGCACCCACGCTCCAGGCACGGGCTCCTGATCGGGTTGCCTCCTGTTGATAACTATTTTTTCCTTGCGTCATACTACAGAACGAAATAGTATTGACCGGCCGCTTTCCTACCATTCCGAACCATTCACCCCAGAACCATGCGCCCCGGCGACCTGCCCACCCAAGCGACCGCAGGCCCGTGGCCGAGCCACCCCACCGATACACAGCCCCACTTCCATCCCAACGGCGTTCCCCTGCATGGGCCTTTTTCCGGGGAATTGCGAACGAGAGCCACATGACAGGTGGACCGCCCCACAGCGGTAGGCCTTACCCCGGCAGCCAGCCCGAAGCTGGCGATCGATCTGAACCCCCTAACCAAAACCCTTGTCCATGAATTGTCGACCTGACCCGATGACACCCCGGCGAACGCGCTGGTGGTGTATCCCGATCGTCGCGACGGCCCTGCTCACCCTGGCAGGAGGGACCGCCCGTGCCCAATGCACGAACACCTCCTCCTACGGTTCAGCTACTGCCGCTGGCATGCTCGTCGGTGAAACAAGAAACTTCAGTACGTGCAGCTACCGGAGTGAGTACTCAACGCTGAGCAATGCGGTGATCGGCAACCTGTACACCTTCACCCTTGTAGGTGGTGGTTACATCACCGTCCACTCCGGCACGTACAACGGTCCGGTGCTCGCGCATGGTCCCTCTCCTCTCTCCGGGGTGATCGCCGACAACGCGACACTCTACCCGCACTGGAACGTCAATGCCAGCTGCGCGACCGATGCTGGATGCAAAACCACCCAGGTGACCAACAACGGCCCCAGCTCCACCTGTTCGGGCACGCCCAACAGCGGCACGGCCAGTGGCCCGGCCAACGTGTGCACCGGCTCCACCCCCACCCTCAGCGCCACGGGCCTCACCCTTGGAGTGGGCATCAGCTACCAGTGGGAGGAATCGCCCGATGGCGTGTTCGCCTGGGCCGATGTGATCGGCGGCAGCGGGGCCACCACCCCCAACTACACCACCAGCCCGGTCATGGGCGCGCGCCACTTCCGGATCCGCACCATCTGTAGCGCCGGCCCCGATACCGCTTGGTCCAACGTGGTGTCGATGAGCACCTTCTCGGATAACTGCCAGTGCGCAGCCTATCCCTCGGTCTTTGCGTCCTACACGGCCGATGAGGACATCAGCAACGTGACGGTGGGTACGCTGAACAACAGCAGCGATTGCATCAGCCCCGCACCGGGAACCGGATCCCTGGTGCAACGCTACGCCAACTACACCGGTTGGGTAGCAGCACCCGACCTGGAGCAGGCCTCCACCGTGAACTTCAGCCTCACGATGACCACCTGCAACAACAACTACGACAACGGCTTCCAGCTGTACATCGACTGGAACCAGGACGGCGACTTCCTGGATGCCGGCGAACAGGTGTACAACCAGCCCACCTCAGCCAACGGCAACCACACCAAGACGGGCAGCTTCGTGGTGCCCATCGCGGCAAGCCTGGGCAGCACCCGCATGCGCGTGGTGGTGGTGGAGGGTACCTTCCCCACGGGCACCAACTACGCCCACACAACATACGGCTGGGGTGAGACCGAGGACTATTGCGTGAACGTGACGGCCGCCGCCGGTTGCGTGGGCGTACCCAACAACGGCACGGCCAGCGGTCCGGCCAACGTATGCGACGGCACCACCGCCGCCCTCAGCGCCACGGGCCTCTCCTTCGGCCTGAACATCAATTACCAGTGGGAGGAATCGCCCGATGGCCTCAGCGGCTGGGGCGATGTGATCGGCGGCAGCGGGGCCACCACCCCCAACTACACCACCAGTCCGGTGAGCGGCACCCGCCACTTCCGCATCCGCACCATCTGCACCACCGGTCCGGACACCGCCTGGTCCAACGTGGTAACGGTCAGCTCCTTCACCGACGCCTGCCAGTGCGCGGCCTATCCCTTGGTCTTTGCGTCCTACACGGCCGATGAGGACATCAGCAACGTGACGGTGGGCACGCTGAACAACAGCAGTGATTGCACGAACCCTGCACCGGGTGCCGGCTCCCTGGTGCAACGCTACGCCAACTACACCGGCTTCGTGGCCGCACCCGACCTGCAGCAGGCCTCCACCGTGAACTTCAGCCTCACGATGACCACCTGCAACAGCAACTACAACAACGGCTTCCAGCTGTACATCGACTGGAACCAGGACGGCGACTTCCAGGATGCCGACGAACAGGTGTACAGCCAGACCACGGTCACGAACGGCAACCACACCGAGACGGGCAGCTTCGTGGTGCCCATCACGGCAAGCCTGGGCAGCACCCGCATGCGCGCGGTGGTGGTGGAGGGTACCTTCCCCAACGTAACCAACTTCGCCCACACAACATACGGCTGGGGTGAGACGGAGGACTATTGCGTGAACGTGACGGCCGCGTCGGCCTGTTCCGCTCCGCCGACCCCCGGCAGCACCACGGGGCCTGCCAGCATCTGCCCCGGCGTGTCCTTCACCTTGGGCCTGCAGAACCTGCCTTCGGAAAGCGGCATCACCTACCAGTGGTATGTGAGCACGGACGGTGGCTTGACGTACAGCCCGGTGGGAAGCAACCTGCCGACCTACGATGCCACCCAGACCGTGGCCTCGTGGTACTACTGCGATGTGACCTGCACCAACCCGGGCGGCGGCACCACCCAGAGCACCCCGATCGAGGTGACCATGAACTCCTTCATGGCGTGCTACTGCACCAGCGGTGTGGGCCCCATCAGCACCATTGACAGCCAGGTGCTGAGCGTGAACCTCACCGGTGTACCCGGCAGCATCAACTACACCCATGCCTGCCCCGGCGTTGCCGGTGTGCAGGACCTCACGGCCCTCACGGCCGACCTCTTCCTGGGTGATCCCTACACCTTGAGCGTGAACTTCGGCACCTGCGGCAGCAACTATACCGGCGTGGGCGAGGTGTGGATCGACTACGACCACAGCGGCAGCTTCGAGCCGGGTGAATCCCTCGGCACGCAGGGCCCTGCGTCGCCTCCGGGGCTTGCCACCATGAACTTCACCGTGCCGCTCACGGCCCAGGTGGGCATCACCCGTATGCGCGTGATGCAGTGGGAAGGCGGTACGCTCCCGCTGAACCCCTGCGGCAGCTTCTACTACGGCTCGGTCATGGACTTCAGCGTGAACATCAACGTGAGCACGCCTTGCAGCGGTGTGCCCACCCCGGGCAACACCCTGTCCACCGAGACCCTGGTCTGCGCCAACGAGTCCTTCACCCTCAGCCTGCAGAACCTGATCATGGGCACGGGTGTATCCTACCAGTGGGAGACCTCGCCGGACAACATGACCTGGTCGCCCGCCGTGGGCGCGCCGCCCAGCTCGGTGTGGACCACCACCCAGTCGGCCGATACCTGGTACCGTTGCGTGGTGACCTGCTCGGGCTTCGGCAACGCGGCCAGCACGCCGATCCAGGTGCTGATGGACACCCCGTCCGCCTGCCTCTGCATCCCGTCCTACACGTACGGCATCCAGTCCGGTGACCTGATCAGCGAGGTGGAGATCCTGGGTACCACGCTGCTGAACAACACCGGCACGGCCGTATCTCCGAACATCTCCTACACCTACTACACGGGTCAGCCGAACTACACGGCCAGCCTGGTGGCGGGCACCACCTACCAGATCGAGGTGACCATCGGCAGCTACGCCGGCCAGTATGTGGCCGTGTGGATGGACCTGGACGAGAACGGCATTTTCGATACCCCTGGTGAATTGGTGGGTTCCTACGGCCCGATCAATACGGCCTTCGGCTCGGCCACCTTCCCGCTCGTCATCCCCTGCAACCCGGTCCCGGGCCTGAAGCGGATGCGCGTACGGGAAGTCTGGGCCTCGATGCCGACGGACCCCTGTGCCCAATACGCTTTTGGCGAGACCGAGGACTACGACGTGACGATCCTGCCGCCGCCGCCCTGCCCCGCGCCGGGCAACCTGCAGGCGGGCAACGCCACCGGCAGCACGGTGGACCTCACCTGGAACGTGGCCTGCACGGAAACGGCCTGGAACATCGAGTGGGGCCTTGCCGGCTTCACGCAAGGCACGGGCACCCTGGTGGCCGTGAACACCACGCCCTTCCTGCAGCTCACCGGCCTGAGCCCCGGCGTGGCCTATGAGGCTTATGTGCAGGCGGACTGCGCGGGCAACGGCACCAGCACCTGGGTGGGCCCTGTGGCCTTCAGCACCTGCAACGGGGTCTGCGCCGATGCCATCCCCGCCGTGCTGGGCGTGAACACCACCGGCCCGATCGACTGCGGCAACGGCGCCAGCAACCTGGCCTTCACGGGCGCCACGCATGCGCGTTGGTTCACCTACACGGCCACGGGCACCGGTGTGCTCACCGCTTCGGCCTGCGGCGCGGTGAACACCGGGAACAACGACACGCGCCTCACCATGCACGGCGGCACCTGCGGCTCGCTCTCGGTGCTGTCCTCCAACGACGATGGCTGCACCTGGGCCTACGGCGGCGGGGCCTACGCCAGCACCGCCTCGGTGTTCGTGACCCCCGGCCAGCAGGTGTTCATCGAGTGGGACGACTACTGGAACCCGGCCGGCTTCACCTGGGAGCTCACCTTCGCGCCCTGCACGCCCGACCCGGCCGACCTGTGCGTGAATAAGAACCCCGCGCTCTACCCGGTCACCATCGGCAACCCCGCCCAGGTGTTCACCGGCACCCTGGATTGCCAGCAGCAGGACGGCATCTCGCCGAACCCCTTCTTGCAGGCCACCGGTTGGGAGTGGGTCGCCTTCGAGCTGACCCAGTGCGCCAACGTACACATCAGCTACTGCGGCACGGCCAACTTCCAGTACGGCGCCCTGAACATGTACGGCGACTGCGGCACCCTGTTCATCAACTCGCAGTCCTACGAATTCACCTCTTGTGTGGACGGCAACCCGACGATCCATTTCGAGGACCTGTCCCCGGGCTACTACTACTACCCGGTGCTGTGGTCGCTGCCGCTGGGCATGACCGGACCGTACCAGATCAACGTGACGGCCACTGCGCCCACGAACCCGTGCGCGCCGAACATCAACTGTGCCGGGGCGCTGCCCTTGACCTGCCCGGGCTCGGTGACCGGCAATACGAACAACCAGTTCCCGACCCTGCCGGCCACGGCCTGCCCCTTCACGGGCGGCCCCACCAGCGGCGGCTCGCTCTGGTACACGTACACCGCGGCGGCCGATGAGAACATCATCCTCAGCACCTGCGGTCTGACCACCGTGTTCAACACGCGCATCAGCGTGTTCACCGGCCCGGACTGCAACACCCTGAGCTGCTACACGCTGAGCGACGACTTCGGCGGGGCCTGCACCAACCGCAGCCAGCTGGAGTTCTTCGCCCAGAGCGGCCAGACGTACTACATCGCCGTGCACAGCCCGTCGCCGTTCGATGACGGTGCCTTCGAGCTGCAAGTGGGTTGCGGAGCCGTGTGCCCGCGCCCGAGCAACGACGATTGCAGCACGCCCACGGTGCTCACGAGCTACCTGGCCGACGGCAGCGGTGTGCTGACGGGCGGTGACAACACCTGCGCGCAGAACGACGCCTTCACCACCTGCAGCCCGGTGCTCAACAACCAGGGCATGTGGTACAGCTTCAACAGCGGGGTGAACAGCATCCACGTGCTCGACCTGCTGGGCACCAGCCAGAACGGTGCGCTCACCGCCACGCAGTTGAACTACGCGCTCTTCAGCGGCACCTGCGCCAACCTGGGCGCCGCCGGTGAAGTGGCCTGCGACGACGACGGCGACGGTTACGACATCGTGCTGAGCGGTCTGACCACCAACACGGACTACCTGCTGTACGTGTACAACCCGGGCGCCACCGGCTTCGAGGGGACCTTCGAAGTGATGGTGGAACACCCGGCGCTGGACGACGCGGGCATGGGCGCCGTGCTGGCCCCGACCGGCCTGGTGTGTACCTCCTTCCTGGAGCCCCAGGTGGAGCTGATCAACTACGGGGAGAACACCCTCACCAGCGTGGACATCGTGTACGACCTGGACGGCGGCCTCACCGGTCCGTTCACCTACAACTGGACCGGCAGCCTGCCTTACGGGGACACCGTGGTGGTGAACCTGCCCGGCTTCACGTCGCCCTACGGCACGCACACCCTGAACGTGACCACCCAGAACCCGAACGGGCAGCCGGATGGTCTCACGGCCAACGACCTGGTGAGCGAGCCCAACATCGACGTGTCGGGTGAAACGGTGGTGGTGCGGATCACCACCGACAACGACCCCTCGCAGATCTTCTGGGAGATCCAGGACCAGGGGCTCAACCCGGTGGCCACCTCGCCGTCCTACGGTGCGGCCAACACCACGGTCGATGTCACGAGCTGCCTGAGCACGCTGAACGGCAACTGCTTCAGCTTCTACCTGTACGACTTCCTGGGCGACGGCCTCAGCGGCATGGGCAACGGCAACGGCAGCTGGAGCCTGCGCACCACCGATGGACGGGTGCTGTTGGGCGACCTCTTCGACGGCACGGTGAACGGGGTGCTGACCCCCAACAGCCCGCCGGCGACCGCTGGTTACATCAACGGCCACGAGTTCTGCCTGCCCGCCGGCCCCAGCCGGATCCAGGACGGCGAGTGCGGCATCTTCACCAACCTGCTGCAGAACAAGGTGTACGCCACCACCGTGTCGGGCGTCACCAACTACCAGTTCGAGTTCTCGGACCCCGATGCCGGTTTCCGCCGTCGCATCGCCGTGCCGCGCAACTGGGTGAAGTTCTCCGAGATGGGGGCCTCGACCCCGCTGCCGTGCCCGGTTGCACCGGCTTGGTGGACGACATCGGTACGCCGGCCCACAGCTGCGGCGTCACCAAGACCTTCGGCGGTTCGGACAAGGTCTGGGCGCAACCCGTGGTGGGCGCCACCCAGTACCGCTTCAAGTTCGAGAACGCCGGAGAGAGCTACCTGCGCACCATCGTGCGGCCCAACTACATCTGCCCGCTGAGCTGGGTGACCCTGCCCCTGCAGAACGGCGTCACCTACGACGTGAGCGTGGAGGTGCTGTACAACGGTCAGTGGAGCGGCTACTGCGGCCCGGTGTGCCAGGTGACCATCCTGAACCCGCCGGCCATGGCCCAGCAGCGTGATGTGCTGGCCGTGACCAACAGCGGCCTGCAGGTGTGGCCCAACCCGGTGCGCGACGG
>JACTMO010000034.1 GCA_014584605.1 Bacteroidota bacterium
TGCGACAAGGGACCTGAAAACGGTTGAAAACTCGCCATCCCTTTTGTCCATTACCGCACATACGCTCCCAAAACACCATCCCTTTTGTCCATTATACCCTTATGTCCTGTGACCGCACCCCCTAAAAATGAACATGGTGTTTGAAAAAATGGATGGTATTCCGTCAGACACCCCATTGAAAAGATACCTTTGCCGCCGAAAACATCCAATTTTTCATGTCTGCCCCCCATTTGCGCTCGAAGGCCCAGGAGGACGTCCTGAACCGTGAACCCCGTACGGTGGAGCCGCCCGCCATGCGCATCAGCGAGTATTTCGGTTCGCAAGTCTTCGGCGAGGAGGCCATGCGCATGTTCCTCACCGAGGAAGCCTATTTCGCGGTGCGGCAGGCCATGACCGACGGCAGCCGGATCGACCGCAAGCTGGCCGACCAGGTGGCCAGCGGCATGAAGGAGTGGGCGGCCAGCAAAGGGGCCACGCACTACACCCACTGGTTCCAACCGCTCACGGGCACCAGCGCCGAGAAGCACGATGCCTTCTTCGAGCCCATCGGCAACGGCCGCAGCATCGAACGGTTCGACGGCAGCATGTTGGTGCAGCAGGAGCCCGACGCCAGCAGTTTCCCCAGCGGCGGCATCCGCAACACCTTCGAGGCCCGCGGGTACAGCGCGTGGGACCCCGGCAGCCCCGCCTTCCTCATCGGCCGCACGCTCTGCATCCCCAGCATCTTCATCAGTTATACGGGTGAGGCCCTGGACCACAAGACCCCCCTGCTGCGGGCCATCAAGGCCGTGGACGAGGCCGCCACGCCCATCTGTCAGTGGTTCGACAAGGACGTCACCAAGGTCACCTGCACCCTGGGCTGGGAGCAGGAATACTTCCTGATCGACGAGGCCCACTACTACGCCCGTCCCGACATCATGATGACCGGGCGTGCCCTCTTCGGCCATGGGCCGGCCAAGGGCCAGCAGCTGGAGGACCACTACTTCGGCAGCATCCCGGAACGGGCCCGGGCCTATATGCGCGACTTCGAGACCGAGGCCCTGCGCCTGGGCATCCCGGTGAAGACCCGCCACAACGAGGTGGCGCCCAACCAGTTCGAGTGCGCCCCGGTGTTCGAGGAGCTCAACCTGGCGGTGGACCACAACATGCTGCTGATGGACGTGATGGAGAAGACCGCGCGCAAGCACCGGTTCCGCGTGCTCTTCCACGAGAAACCTTACGCGGGTGTGAACGGCAGCGGCAAGCACAACAACTGGAGCCTGGCCACCAACACCGGCAAGAACCTGCTGCGCCCGGCCCGGACGCCGAAGGAGAACATGCAGTTCCTCACCTTCTTCGTCAATACCATCGCGGCCATCAACGCCCACGCCGATGTGCTGCGGGCCAGCATCGCCAGCGCCAGCAACGACCATCGCCTGGGGGCCAACGAGGCGCCGCCCGCCATCATCAGCGTCTTCATCGGCGAGCACCTCGGCAAGCTGCTCGACGAGCTGGAGCGCAACGTGAAGAGCACCATGAGCCCGGCCCTGAAGACCGAGCTCAAGCTCGACATCGGCCGCATTCCGCCGGTGATGCTGGACAACACCGACCGCAACCGCACCAGCCCCTTCGCCTTCACGGGCAACAAGTTCGAGTTCCGCGCCGTGGGCAGCAGCGCCAACTGCGCCGGCGCCATGACCGTGCTGAACACCATCGTGGCCCAGCAGCTCATCACCTTCCGCAAGCGGGTGGACGCCCTGGTGGACAAGGGCACCAAGCGCGACGAGGCCATCCTGCGCGAGCTGCGCGACCTGATCGTGGCGAGCAAACGCATCCGCTTCGAGGGGAACGGGTACAGCGACGAGTGGAAGGACGAGGCCAGGCGCCGCGGGCTGGACAACACGCCCGACACGCCCCGCGCCCTGGACGTATGGGCCCGCAAGGAGACCAAGAAGCTCTTCGCCGACATGGGCGTGCTCACCGAGGTGGAACTGGAGGCCCGCCACGAGATCGAGCTCCACAGCTACATGCTGAAGGTGCAGATCGAGAGCCGCGTGGCCGCCGACCTGGCCCGCAACCACATCGTGCCCCCGGCCATCACCTATCAGAACCGCCTGCTGGAGAACGTGCGCGGGCTCCGCGAGGTGCTCGGCCCTGAGCAGGCCGCCAAGGCCACCTCCGCCCAGCTCAGCCTCATCGCCGAGATCAGCGAGCACCTGGAACGGGTCCTCTCCCTGGTGGACGAGATGGTGGAGGCCCGCAAGAAGGCCAACGCCATCACCTCCTCCCGCGAAAAGGCCATCGCCTACTGCGATACGGTGAAGCCCTACCTGGACCGGATCCGCTACCACAGCAACAAGCTGGAGCTGCTGGTGGACGACGAGATCTGGCCGCTGCCGAAGCTGCGCGAACTGCTCTTCACCCGCTGACCCGGGCCCGCGCTCCGTGGGGGCGGGAACACCGTTCGTGCCATCGACCCGGCGGCGCTTTCAACATTTGCTTACTTTCGCCCGGACCCAAACGGACTTATTCCGCACCACCCGATGCGTACAAGCATGTTCCTGGCCTGCCTCGGCGCCGGCCTGTTGACCTCCACTGTGGCGATGGGCCAGACCAAGCTCGCCGAGGAGGCCGATGCAGCCTTCAGCAAGGGGTATTACTTCAACGCCATCGAGCTCTACAAGAAGGCCTATACCACCGAGAAGAAGGCCAGCGAGAAGGCCGGCCTGATCTTCAAGGTGGGTGAGTGCTACCGCGTGCTCGGCGATGCCCAGCAGGCCGCCATCTGGTACGAGAAGGCGAACAAGGCCCAGTATTCCGACCCCATCACCTATTTCCACATCGGTGAGGCGCTCAAGGAGCAGGGCAAGTACGCCGAGGCCATCGCCGCCTACAACAAATACAAGGAGAAGAACCCCGGCGACATGCGCGCCGATGCCGGCATCAGCGCCTGCCAGGTCGCCCAGCAGTGGAAGGACAACCCCAGCCGCTACAGCGTGGACCCCGAGGTGCTGCTCAACTCCCAGCAGTACGACCTCACCCCCGCCTTCAGCGACAAAAAGAACGAGGACGTGGTGTTCACCTCCACCCGCGCCGCCAGCACGGGCACCAACACCGACCAGATCATCGGCGAGGCCTTCAGCGACCTGTTCGCAAGCAGCCGCGACAAACTGGGCAAATGGAGCGAGCCGGTGAAGCTGCCCCCCAGCATCAACACCGAGGGCAACGAGGGCGCGCCCATCTTCAACGCCAAGCGTTCCATCATGTATTTCACCCGCTGCGCCTATGAGAAGAACAAGGTGCATGGCTGCGAGATCTGGATCACCAAGAAGGTGGGCAGCAACTACAGCGAGCCCGAGCTCCTGGCCCTGCGCCCGGCCAACGCCGGCAAGGAGAACAAGCTGGACACCCCCGTGGTCACCATGGGCCACCCGGCCCTCAGCCCGGACGACAAGGTGCTCTTCTTCAGCAGCAACATGAAGGGCGGCCAGGGCGGCAAGGACATCTGGATGGTGAACCTCGACAAGGACGGCAAGCCCGTGGGCGCCCCGACCAACCTGGGCGCTGAGATCAACACCAAGAAGGACGAGATGTTCCCCTTCAACCGGCACGACGGCAGCCTGTACTTCAGCAGCGATGGACACCCCGGCATGGGTGGCCTGGACATCTTCCGCGCGGAAAAGACCGGCGACAACAGTTGGGGCCAGGTGGAGAACGTCAAGTACCCCATCAACGGCCCGGCGGACGACTTCGGGATCATCTTCGACGGCGAGGAGGAGCGCGGCTACTTCACCAGCAACCGCCCGGGCGGCAAAGGCCAGGACGACATCTGGCGCTTCTACATGCCCGACCTGGTTTTCGCCCTGCAGGGCACCGTGTTCGACAAGGAGACCAGCACCCCGCTGCCCGGGGCCAAGATCGAGGTGGTGGGCACCGACGGCACCAGCTACAACGCCCTGGCCGATGACAACGGCGGCTTCGCCTTCGCCGAGAACGGCCGCGACCGCTTCATCAAGGAGAACACCACCTACACCATCCGCGTCAGCAAGGACGAATACCTGGTGGTGAACGACCAGATCACCACCGTGGGCCTGGACGAGAGCACCACCTTCGTGAAGGAGTACTTCCTGCAGCCCGCCCGCAAGGACGTGGTGATCAAAATGCCCGAAGTGCAGTACGAGCTGGGCAGCTTCGCCCTCACCCAGGCCGGCAGGGATTCGCTGGAGTTCCTCTTCGCCACCCTCACGGAGAACCCCACCATCGTGATCGAGCTGGCGGCCCACACCGACTCGCGCGATACCGACAAGCGCAACCAGGTGCTCTCGGAGAACCGCGCCAAGAGCTGCGTGAACTACCTCGTGAGCAAAGGCATCGACCCGGCCCGGATGCAGGCCGCAGGCTACGGGGAGACCCGGCTCCGGATCAGCGACGCCGAGATCGCCAAGATGAAGACCAAGGAGGAGCAGGAGGCGGCCCACCAGATGAACCGGCGTACCGAGTTCCGCGTGCTCAGCTTCGACCACGTGCCCAAGGAGCAGGTCCCGCAGGCCCCGGCGCCCAACAATTAGTGAACCCATCGGCACGAGCGCATCCGCCCGCAGGTGGATGCGCTCGTCTTTTCAGCCATGAGCACCTCCGACCGCTATGCCCGGCGCGGCGTCTCCTCCACCAAGGAGGATGTGCATGCGGCCATCGCCGGCCTTGACAAGGGCCTTTTCCCCAAGGCCTTCTGCAAGGTGGTGCCCGACAGCCTCACGGGCAGCCCCGACCACTGCATCGTGATGCACGCCGACGGCGCCGGCACCAAGAGCGCCCTGGCCTACGCCTACTGGCGGGAGACCGGCGACCTGTCCGTGTGGCACGGCATCGCCCAGGACGCGGTGGTGATGAACCTCGACGACCTGCTGTGTGTCGGCGCCACCGACCACATCCTGCTCAGCAGCACCATCGGCCGCAACAAGCGCCTGGTCCCGGGGGAGGTGGTGGCCGCCCTCATCGAAGGCACCGAACGTTTCCTGGAGCGCATGCGCGACCTGGGCATCGACATCCGCAGCACCGGCGGCGAGACCGCCGATGTGGGCGACCTGGTCCGCACCGTGATCGTGGACAGCACGGTGACCTGCCGCATGCGCCGCGACCAGGTGGTGGACAACGCCCGGATCCAGGCGGGCGACGTCGTGGTGGGCCTTGCCAGCACCGGCCAGGCCACCTACGAACAGACCTACAACGCCGGCATGGGCAGCAACGGCCTCACCAGTGCCCGCCACGACGTGTTCGCCAAAGCGGTGGGAGAGGCCTTCCCCGAGACCTACGACCCCGGCACGCCGTCCGAGCTGGTGTACAGCGGCCAGGCCCGCCTCACCGACCCCCTGGAAGGCACTCCCCTGGACATGGGCAGGGCCGTGCTGTCGCCCACCCGCACCTATGCACCGGTGGTGAAACAGGTGCTGGAGCGGATGCGATCGGATGTACACGGCATGGTCCACTGCAGCGGTGGGGCCCAGACCAAGGTGCTGCACTTCATCGATCGCCTGCGCGTGGTCAAGGACGGCCTTTTCGCCACGCCACCGCTGTTCGCCGCCATCCAGCGCATGAGCGGCACGGACTGGCGGGAGATGTACAGGGTGTTCAACATGGGCCACCGGATGGAGCTGTACGTGCCGCCGGCCCGCGCGGAAGAGGTGGTCGCCATCTCCCGATCCTTCGGCATCGATGCACAGGTCATCGGCCGGGTGGAAGCCGCCCCGACCAAAGAGGTGCTGATCAAGGGTGCCCACGGCGAGTTCCTCTACACCGCATAGCCAGGCTTGTTCCGGCAACCCGTTCCCGGTCACCGCCCTTTTCATCCGTCAACATCCCTCGCGCTGGTCCACCCCTTCCGCTTACGCGCTCCAGCCTTCCCCTTTCATCCTTCCCCATGGCCGACCTGCTTGCGAAGCTCTCCGCCCTGCACGACCGGCGTACCGAGATCGGCAAACAGCTCGCCGACCCTGCGGTGATCGCCGATCAGCGCCGCTTCGTGGAGCTCAACCGGAGCTACCGCGACCTGGAGCCCATGGAGCAGGCCTTTCTGCGCTACCGGAAACTGCATGCCGACCTGGCCGGGGCCGAGGAGATCCTGCGCGTCGAGAGGGACCCAGGACTGCTGGACCTGGCCCGCGCCGAGCGGGAGGAGAGCCGCAGTGCCCTCGAGGCCATGGAGGAGGAGGTGCGCCTGTTGCTGGTGCCAAAGGACCCCAACGATGCGCGCAACTGCACCATGGAACTGCGGGCGGGCACCGGCGGCGATGAGGCCAGCCTTTTTGCCGGCGACCTGTTCCGCATGTACACCCGCTATTGCGAGGGCCGGGGCTGGAAGGTGGAGGTGGCCGACCTGAGCGAAGGCACGGCGGGAGGCTACAAGGAGATCATTTTCAACGTGCTGGGCGATGGCGCCTACGGCACCCTGAAGTTCGAGGCCGGCGTGCACCGGGTGCAGCGCGTGCCCGCCACCGAGGCCAGCGGGCGCATCCACACCAGCGCCGCCACCGTCAACGTGCTGCCCGAGGCCGAGGAAGCGGATGTGGACCTCAAGGAGAGCGATGTGCGCATGGAGACCGCCCGCAGCGGCGGCGCCGGCGGCCAGAACGTGAACAAGGTGGAGACCAAGGTGCGCCTCACCCACCTGCCCACCGGCCTGGTGGTGATGTGCCAGACCGAGCGCAGCCAGCTGGGCAACCGCCTCAAGGCCATGCAGATGCTGCGCACCAAACTCTACGAGGAACAGGTGCTGCGGCAGGAGGCCGCCGTGGCCGCCCACCGCAAGAGCCAGGTGACCAGCGGCGACCGCAGCGCCAAGGTCCGCACCTACAACTTCCCGCAGAGCCGCATCACCGACCACCGCATCGAATTCACTGCGCACAACCTGCCCCAGGTGATGAACGGCGACCTGCAGGCGTTGATCGATGCGCTCCAGCTCGCCGAGCGCACCGAAAAACTCCGTGCGGAGGCCGGTCTTTGAACCCCGGTACGGCCGATCTTCGCCCCCCGAATGGACCGCGCCGCCCTCGCCGCCCTGATCCGCAAGCGCCAGAGCCTGCTTTGCGTGGGCCTGGATACCGAGGAGCACCTGCTGCCCGCCCACTTCCGCGCCGAAAGCCATCCGGTGCGCGCCTTCAACGAGTCCATCGTGGAGGTCACCCGCGACCTGGCCGTGGCCTACAAGCTCAACCTGGCCTTCTACGAGGCCCTGGGCCAGGACGGCTGGCCGGACCTGGAAGCCACCATCGCCTTCATCCGCAGCACCGGCCCGTGCTTCATCATCGCCGATGCCAAGCGCGGCGATATCGGCAACACCGCCCGCAAGTACGCCGAGGCCTTCTTCGACCGCCTGGACGTGGACGCCGTCACCCTCTCGCCCTACATGGGCCGCGACAGCATCACCCCCTTCCTGGGCCGTACCGGCAAATGGGCCGTGGTGCTCGGCGTCACCAGCAATCCCGGGGCGGACGATCTACAGATGCTGCCCATGCCCGGCCATCGACCGCTGTGGGAGCACGTGGTGGAACGCTGCACCTCCTGGGGCTCGGCCGATGAACTGATGCTGGTGGTAGGGGCCACCCGGCCCGAACAGCTGGCCAGGGCCCGTGAACTGGCCCCGGACCACTTCTTCCTGGTGCCGGGCGTCGGTGCCCAGGGCGGCGACCTCGAGGCCGTGCTTCGCCTCGGCATCAACGCCGAAGGCGGTCTGCTCATCAACAGCAGCCGCGGCATCCTCTATGCCGGACAAGGGGCCGATGCCCTGCCTGCCGCACGGCGGGAGGCCCTGCGCCTGCAGCAGGCCATGGCCGGGGCGCTCCGTACCCGCTGACCGGCCGGGCCGTCGACCATTGCAGGGGGCCGTACGGGCCGGGCGAAGAAGATCGCTATATTATACGTCTTCTGCCTGACTAAATATCCGTCAACCATGAACGCTATTCCCCAATACGGGCCGCGCTGCGGACAACCTCGACCGTTCCAGGCGCCGATGCAGGTGGTCCACGGTGCTGCGCAAGGTCCGCACCTGCTTCTGGACCCGGCGTTCCCTTATGGCGAGGACCTGTTGCAGTTCATCTGGGAGGCGCGGCTCTTCAACGCGCGTGGCCTGTGCACCGTGGACGGCCGCCCGGTGGAGGTGCTGCATCCCGGGATGGTGCAGCACGACGCCGGTCCCGACCTGCGGGGTGCCCGCCTGCGCATCGACGGCCAGGAATGGGCCGGCACGGTGGAGGTGCATGTGCGCAGCAGCGACTGGGCCCGGCATGGACATCAGCACGATCCGGCGTACGAGTCGGTGGTCTTGCACGTGGTGTACGAGCACGACGCTGAGGCCCGCACGGTGGGTGGGCGCGCGCTGCCCACGGTGGAACTGCGGTCGCGCCTGGGTACGGCGGCGCTCGACCGGTCCGCCCGGCTGCTGCAAGGCCGGGGGGCGCTGCCCTGTGCGGCCCACCTTCCGCCCGCCGAGCCGGAGCGGATGGGCACCTGGCTGGAAAGCGTGCTGGTGGAAAGGCTGGTGCGGCGCACCGCCGCCGCCGAACAGCTTTTCGTCCAGCTGCAGCGCGATGCTGCCGCCCTGGCCTGGCACCTGCTCTGCCGGGCCTTCGGCCAGCGGGCCAACGCCGAGCCCTTCGCCATGCTGGCCCACGCCCTGCCCTGGTCCGTGCTGCGCCGCGTGCGCGATGATGTGTTCCGGGTGGAGGCCCTGCTCTTCGGGCAGGCGGGCATGCTGCAAGTGGACTTCGTGGACGAACATCCGCGCCGCCTGCAGGCCGAGCACCGCGCCCTGGCCCGTCTCTACGACCTGCGCCCGGCCCCGGTGGCCGCATGGACCTTCGGGCGCCTGCGACCTGCCGCCTTCCCCACGGTACGCCTGGCCCAGCTCGCCGCGCTCGTGGCCCGCGCCGCCGGTGAGCTCACCGAACTGGCCGCCGTCGCCGATCCAGACACCCTGCGCCGCATGTTGCAGGCCGAGCCCGGTCCCTACTGGACCACGCACTACCGGTTCGATGCCGCCACGGCACCGAAGGCCAAGCCCCTGGGGCCCGCCACGGTGGACCAGCTCCTCATCAACGCCGTGGTACCCCTGCTCTTTGTACTGGGCAGGGCCCGGGGGAACCAGGAGCTGCGCGACCGCGCCATCGACCTGCTGGAACGCTTGCCCCCGGAGCACAACGCCCTGCTCGACCAGTGGGCGGCCCGGGGCGTGGTGGCGGACAGCGCCGCCCGTGGGCAGGCCCTGCTCGAACTGCACGCGCGATACTGCGTCCCCCGTCGTTGCTTATCTTGCGGGTTCGGACGCCACCTGATCGCCACCCGGCCGTAGCCCATGATCGAACGCATCAAGACCGCGCTGGAACAACAGGCCTTCGGCGTCTGTGCCTGGTGGGGCGAGAAGCTCAACATCAAGACCGAGCAGGTCCGGCTCAGCTTCATCTACCTCAGCTTCGTCACCGCCGGCCTCCATTTGGTGCTCTACCTCATCATGGCCTTCGTGCTGGCCCACAAGGAGCGCATCAAGCAACCCTTCCGCAAGCGCAGCACGGTCTGGGAGTTGTGATCCCGCCTCAGTCCCGCTCCAGCACCACCTTCCCGCTCAGCCACCGATCGCCTACCGGATACCGGATCAGGTAGATGCCCGTGGCATACGCACTCAGATCGGCATCCAGGGTACGGCCGCTTTTCAAGTCCTTCAGCACCTGCAGCACCTTGCCGCCCAGGTCCGTGATGTACAGCTCGGGGATGTTCGTGTCCGCCGTGATATGGATGAGGCCTGTGGTGGGGTTCGGGAAGAACGTCCAGCGGATCTGCGTGCTGTCCGCAGGCGTGACGCCCGTGGTGGCTAAGCTGTCGGATGGGGCCGGGGTGGTCACCACCGAATCCGGAAGTTGGAGGTCCAGGTCGGGGATCTGCCGGTCGCAATCGGGCATGTAGGTGAAGCCCTTGAGGATCCGGACCAGCAGGCCTTGGAGCGATTCCACATCATAGTGGTCCGTGGTGGGCGCCAGGTGCGCGAGGCCCACACCGCTGTGGTCCGTGAGGAAGGTATAGGTGCCGTTGGTGGCCAGGGCCAAGGTGCGCATCAGGTACTCGGTGCCCTTGTCGATGCCGCTGGCCGCCACCGGGATGATGCGGATCCCCTTGGCCGCCGCCTGGCTGGCCAAGCGCTGCATGCGAGCGGGCATTTGGCTGTCCGGGTGGGGACCGGCATCCAGCACCAGGAACAGGATCCGCGCCCGGGCCTCGCTGCTCCAGCTGAGCCGGTTGATCGCCGAGTCCAGCGCCACATCCACCGCTTCCGGGGTGTCGCCGCCGCCATCGGCGCGCTGCGCAGCGATGAAGTTCATGGCCCGGGACAACACCCGCGTGAAATCCATGGTGCGGGTCAAGTATTCCTCCCCGGGGCCCATGTCGCGGTAGAACACGTTCGCGAAGCGGAAGTTGAGCTGGTCGCCGATCCGTTTGGAGCGGAAGATCACCTCGTTCATCTCCGCCGCCAGAAAGTCGATCTCGTCCTGCATGGAACCGGTGGCATCCACCACGAAGGCCACGTCCACTTGGTCGCTGGGGCCACAGGGCACGTCCAGCACCAGGTGGTTGATCCCGTTCCGGAACGGCTTGGGCGAAGCGATGCGGTAACGGGTGCCGGCGTAGCGCACTTCCATGGCTTTTGGAGGAGCCACTTTGCCGGCGGTGTCCAACGAGGCCCAGAGCTCGGCCTTGCCGGTGTTGTCCGTGCGGGCGCGGTACAGTTCGCGGTCCGCATCACCGAGCAGGACCACTTCCGCATCCGCGATCGGCAGGCCGCTCCGCGTCTGCAGGTCCAGGGTGTAGCGGCCGGATGGGGCGATGGGCCAGATGCTTCGTGCGTCCGCCAAGGCGCCTTTGTTCAGGTCGCCCCAGAGATCCCATTTAGAAAAATCGTTCACCTCGCCTGCGGTGAGGATGCCCGCCTCTGCTGCAGGCCCGGCACTTCTGCCCATCTTCGTTGCCAAAGGCGAACAGGCCCGTGTTTCCGCAGAGCGGATGCCGGACATCCTTGTGGCCGCGTCACCCGAAGGAGCATCCAGGCTGAATGATTCCGCCCGGGCAGGGGCGGCGAAGGCGGGCCGGTCCGGATCGGCCTTTACCGTGAAGTCGGCTTTTTCATCCCCCTTCACCCGCACTTGGCGGTCGGAGGTGACGAAGCCGTCATAGCTCACCACGCATCGGTACAAGCCCGTGTCCAAGCGCACGTTGTAGTTACCCAGGGCATCGGTGAGCACGGAGGCCACCAGCTTGTCGCCCCGGTAAATGTCCACGTTGCCGTAGCCCAGTGCCGCGCGGGCAGCGCCGGTGTTCAGGTTGCCGCTGATGGATTGCGCCCACAGCAGCGTGGGGCATAGGATGAACTGAGCCGTGAGGAGGAATGATGGGCGCATGGAAGGGGGATGATGATGGACTGTACACGCGACCGTGAGCGGGGTTCGGACCGGACTACGCCGGTCGATCCGCATCTTCGCCCCATGCGCATCCTTGTCACCGGCAGTAACGGCCTGTTGGGTCAGAAGCTCGTGGGCGCCCTGCGCGACCGGCCGGACATGGCCCTCACCGCCACCAGCCGCGGTGCCGATCGCAGCCCCGTGCCGCTGGGCGGTCGCTACCGCTCCCTGGACATCACGGAGGTCCGCGCCGTGGACGCCGTGTTCGATGCCGTACGCCCCGAAGTGCTGATCCATACGGCGGCCATGACCAACGTGGACGCCTGCGAGCAGGACCCCGGGGCCTGCCGGCTACAGAACGTGACGGCCACAGAAAACCTGGTACGGGCAGCCCGGCGGCATGGCACCCACTTCATCCATCTCAGCACCGACTTCATCTTCGATGGCCTGGCAGGCCCCTACCGCGAGGAGGACGAGCCAGCCCCCCTGAGCGTGTACGGCCACAGCAAGCTGGAAAGCGAGCGGGCCGTGCGCGAAGGCGGTCTGGCGCAATGGGCCATCGCCCGCACGATCATCGTGTACGGTGTGGCCCCGGGCCTTAGCCGCAGCAACGTGGTGCTGTGGGCCAAGGCGGCCCTGGAGAAAGGCGAACCCCTGCGTGTTGTGGACGACCAATGGCGCATGCCCACCCTGGCCGAGGACCTCGCCGACGGATGCATCCGCATCGCCCGTCGCGGTGCCACGGGCATCTTCCATCTCAGTGGTCCGGACGGCATGAGCATCCTGGAACTGGTCCACCGGGTGGGGGTGTTCTTCGGGCTGGATACCTCGGTCGTGTCCCCGGTGAAGAGCGACACCCTGGGCCAGCCCGCGCGGCGCCCGCCACGCACCGGCTTTGTGCTGGACAAGGCCCGGCGCGACCTGGGCTATGCACCGCGCGGCTTCGAGCAAGGCCTGGCCCTGCTGCGGGCGCAGCTCGCCGGGTAGTGTCGCAATTCGGAAGCTGGTCTTCCAAAGCTGGGCTACTGATCTTTCTGCCTGCAAGGCGGAACACGGATGCCGTAGTGGGCGCTACGGCGAAGTGGTCCAACGCCGCAGGAAGGAAAATGAGGGGCGGAGATGGTGTAAGAACTTCCGGATCGCGACACTAAGTTGAACGGCTACCTTGGTGCACCCCCGCCATGCCCCGCACCGGTTGGAAGGATGCCTTCGCCATGCATCGCGCCGAAAGGCGTGGCCTGCTGGCCCTCCTGCTGTTGATGGCGGCCTTCGGCGTCTGGGTGGCCGTGCAGCGGAACCGTCCGCCCGACCCGGAGCTGGTGGCTGCTGCAGAGGCCCGGCTGGCGGCCTGGATGGCCGAGCAACAGGCCGCCGACAGTGCGATGCGCAACGGCCCCACCGTTGGCACGGGGAGCGACAGCCTCTTCGCCTTCGACCCCAACCGCGCCACGGCCGAAGAGTGGTGGCGCCTGGGGCTGAGCGCGCGTCAGGTGTCCGGCGTGCTGAGCTACATCGCCCATGGCGGTCGTTTCGAGCACAGGGAGGACCTGGCCCGCTTGCGCACCCTGCGCCCCGAGCAGGTAACACGCCTGCTGCCCTACGTGGAGCTGCCCGACCGCAGGGAGGGTGGGGGAGCACCGCGCAGCAGACGGCCATGGGAGGCTGATAGCACCCGTCGATGGGCCCGGGCGGAGCGCCCTGCCGCACCGGAACGGCGCCCCCTGGAGCTGAACGGGTGTGACAGCGCGGCCCTGGTGGCCCTGCCGGGCGTGGGCCCTTCGTTCGCACGCGGCATCCTGCGCTACCGCGAGCAGCTGGGCGGGTACCACAGCCTCGACCAGTTGGCCGAGGTGTACGTGTTGCAGGACAAGCCCGAGGCGCTGGTGCACCTGCGCCAGTTGCTGTGGGTGGACACCGCGCTGGTGCGGCAGGTGCCCATGAACAGCGGCAGCGTGGAGCAGCTGGCCGCCCATCCCTATCTGCGGTGGAAGCTGGCCAAGGCCCTGGTGGCCTACCGGCGCCAGCATGGCCCCTTCCGCACCCTGAACGACCTGCGGGGCTGTGCGTTGGTCGATGAAGGGATGCTCCGTACTTTCGCGCCCTATTTTTCCGTGAAGTAATGCTTCTACAGGACCGGTTGCAGGCCGCCATCCGTGCAGTGCCTGACTTTCCCAAGCCCGGGATCCTGTTCCGCGACATCACCCCCGTGATGGAGGACCCCGCCCTGAGCCAGGCGGTGGTGGACGGTTTTGTGGAGCGTCTCCTCGGTCGGCGGGTCGACGCCATCGCCGGCATCGAGAGCCGCGGCTTCCTCTACGGCATGCCGCTGGCCCTGCGGCTGGGCGTACCCTTTTTGACCGTGCGCAAGAAGGGCAAGCTGCCCCACCGCACCGTGAGCACGCGCTACGCCCTCGAATACGGCAGTGCCGAGATCGAAATGCATGTGGATGTGGTACGACCCGGCATGCATGTGCTGGTGCACGACGACCTCCTGGCCACGGGGGGCACCGCCGCCGCCGCCGCCGACCTGATCCGCCAGCAGGGCGGGGCGGTCGCCGGCTTCACCTTCGTCATCGAACTCGCAGCCCTGTCGGGTGCCGGTCGGCTGCGCCCATACGACGCCGAGATCATCCGGCTCGTGACCTTCTGAACAAGCCATGGAATTCACCACCACCGAGGATCAGACCCTCATCGCACGATCCGTGCGCGACCTGTGCGAACGCGAACTGCGCCCCCACGTGATGGACTGGGACGAGCGCCAGCACATGCCCATCGACCTGTTCAAGCAGCATTTCGGACCGGTCGGCATGCTGGGCGTGCTGGTGCCGGAGGCGTACGGCGGCGCCGGGCTGGGCTACTTCGAGTACATCGCCACGATCGTGGGCGCGGCCCGCATCTGCGGCAGCGTGGGCCTGAGCGTGGCGGCGCACAACAGCCTGTGCACCGGCCACATCCTGGCTTTCGGCAACGAGGAGCAGAAGCGCAGGTGGCTGCCCAAGCTGGCCAGCGGCCAGTGGCTGGGGGCCTGGGCCCTCACCGAGCCCAATACCGGCAGCGATGCCATGCGCATGAAGTGCACCGCCCACAAGGAGGGCAACGAATGGGTGCTGAACGGTACCAAGTGCTGGATCACCCACGGCATCAGCAGCGATGTGGTGGTGGCGATCGTGCGCACGGGCGAACTGCTGGACAGCAAGGGCATGACCGCCTTCGTGATCGAACGCGGCACCAAGGGCTTGAAGGCCGGCAAGAAGGAGAACAAACTGGGCATGCGCGCCAGCGAGACCGCCGAGGTGATCTTCGAGGAGTGCCGCGTGCCGCAGGAGAACGTGCTGGGCGAGGTGGGCCAAGGCTTCCAACAGGCCATGAAGATCCTGGACGGCGGCCGGATCAGCATCGCCGCCCTCAGCCTGGGCATCGCCAAGGGGGCCTTCGAGGCCAGCGTGAAGTACGCCAAGGAACGGCAGCAGTTCGGCCAGCCCATCGCCAACTTCCAGGCCATCTCCTTCAAGCTGGCCGACATGGCCACCCGCATCGAGGCCGCCGAGCTGCTCACCCTCCAAGCCGCCGACCTCAAGAACCGCGGACAGCGCATGACCAAGGAAAGCGCCATGGCCAAGTACTACGCCAGCGAGGTGGCCGTGTGGGCGAGCAACGAGGCCGTGCAGATCTTCGGCGGCTACGGCTACACCAAGGACTTCCCCGTGGAGAAGTTCTACCGCGACAGCAAGCTCTGCACCATCGGCGAGGGCACCAGCGAGATCCAGAAGCTGGTGATCGGCCGGGAGGTGTTGAAGTGAACCGACTTGCACGGATCGTACGAACAACTATCTTTGCACCCCCTTCGAATAAAAGGACCCATGCTGATCATCCCTGTCAAGGAAGGCGAGAGCATCGACAAGGCGCTCAAGAAGTTCAAGAAGAAGTTCGAGCGCACCGGCACCATGCGCGCCCTGCGCAAGCGCCAGAGCTTCACCAAGCCTTCGGTGGCACGGCGCAAGGAGATCATCCGCGCCGCCTACAAGCTGAAGACGTACAGCGTGGAGCAATAAGCCCGCGCGTTCCGCCGTATCGATAGGCGAGGGGTCCATCGGACCTTTCGCCTATCTTGCTTTCCGGATGTCCCTCGAGCGCTTCCTGGAGCACCTGGCCTACGAGAAACGGTGCAGCCCCCACACCCTGGCCGCCTACCGGCGCGACCTGGAGCAGTTCGCGGCGCACCTGGCGGCACAAGGGGCCGACGGGCTGGACGGCGCCCAGGGAGGTGATGTGCGCGCGTGGATCATGGAGCGGATGACCGTGGGCGTCGGTGCCCGCACCGTCAGCCGCCAGCTGAGCGCCCTACGGGCCTACTACAGGTTCGCCCGCAGCATCGGCGCCGTGGAGGGGGACCCCACGGCCCTGGTGGAGCCCCCGAAGGTCCCCAAGCGCCTGCCCACCTTCGTGCCCGAGGGCCGCATGGCCCCCCTTTTCGATCCGGAGGGTCCCGCCGCCGACCTGCGCCCCGAGGAGCGGCTGGTGCTGGAACTGCTCTACGGCACCGGCATCCGCCTGGCGGAGCTGCTGGGCCTCACGTCGGCCGCGGTGGACCTGGACCGGGGCACCATACGGGTGCTGGGCAAGCGCAACAAGGAGCGTATCGTGCCCCTGCCCGACGGTACGATCGAGGCCGTTCGGACTTATCTTGCACAGCGGCCCGCCACGGACCCCGGCATGCCCCTGCTGCTGGGCCCCACGGGGGAACCCCTGGCACGACGCAGCGTACAACGGCTTGTTCAACGCGTGCTCGCCACCGTGACCACCCTCGAGAAACGTAGCCCCCACGTGCTGCGGCACACCTATGCCACGCACCTGCTGGACCATGGGGCCGACCTCAACGCCGTGAAGGAGCTCCTGGGCCATGCCAACCTGGCGGCCACCCAGGTGTACACCCACAACACGGTGGAGAAGCTCCGCCAGGTGCATGCACAGGCCCATCCGCGCGGCGGGGGGCATAAGAACCCATCAACGACCTGAGAGACCATGAACGTGAACGTGCATTCGATCCATTTCGACGCAGACATCAAGCTGGTCGGTTTCATCCGTGAACGGCTCCAGAAGCTCACCCTGTTCCACGATCGCATCCTGAGCAGCGAGGTCTTCCTGCGCCTGGAGCACGACGGGGACGACCGGCGCAACAAGGTGGTGGAGGTGCGCATGGCCGTACCCGGCAGGGAGCTCTTCGCCAAGCGCAACAGCAAGAGCTTCGAGGAGGCCACCGATCAAGTGGCCGAGGCCATCCGGCGCCAGCTGGAGCGCTCGAAGACCCGCGCCAAACAGGTTTGACGACCGGCCGGAACGGCCGGAACACCGCGTCCGCAGGGCTCCACGTAAGGTGGGGCTCTGCGTGTGTTTGGAGGTGCCGGGAAGTTTCCTACATTTGCAGGCCCAATTCCCGGGGAGGCCTCTTCGGGAGGTGGGTGAAAGGCGTTCTTTCGCTTGCTGTACGTGCCAATGTAGCTCAGCTGGTAGAGCAGCTGATTTGTAATCAGCAGGTCGGGGGTTCGAGTCCGTCCATTGGCTCCGTGATCGGAACAGGGGAGATACCCAAGCGGCCAACGGGGGCAGACTGTAAATCTGCTGCTTCACAGCTTCGTAGGTTCGAATCCTGCTCTCCCCACCAATTGCTCACGGAGCCATGTCCCGGCCTGCACCCTTGGATCGGCCAACCTTCAAGCGGGAGTAGCTCAGTTGGTAGAGCATCAGCCTTCCAAGCTGAATGTCGCGGGTTCGAGTCTCGTCTCCCGCTCTTCCACCCAACGGAGGCCGGGCGCCCACAGGCCCGCAACGCCCTCCACCAGAACATCGGCCTTTGTAGCTCAGGGGTAGAGCACTTCCTTGGTAAGGAAGAGGTCACGGGTTCAATTCCCGTCAAAGGCTCCGCCGGACCGGCTGCGGCTCCATCCCGCCCCAAGCGGGGAGGCACGTGCGACAGGTGAACGGACAGATCGACAACAGAACACCCATAACGACCGAACGACAATGGCTAAGGAGACCTTCCAACGTACCAAGCCGCACGTCAACATCGGCACCATCGGTCACGTTGACCATGGTAAGACCACGTTGACCGCGGCCATCACTTCCGTACTCGCCGCGAAAGGCCTGTCGGAAATGCGCAGCTTCGATTCCATCGACAATGCCCCCGAGGAAAAGGAGCGTGGCATCACCATCAACACCGCCCACGTGGAGTACCAGACGGCCAACCGTCACTACGCCCACGTGGACTGCCCGGGCCACGCCGACTATGTGAAGAACATGGTCACGGGTGCCGCACAGATGGACGGCGCCATCCTGGTGGTGGCCTCCACGGACGGCCCCATGCCTCAGACCCGCGAGCACATCCTGCTCGGCCGTCAGGTGGGCGTGCCCAAGATCGTCGTGTTCATGAACAAAGTGGACATGGTGGACGACGCCGAGCTGCTCGACCTGGTGGAGATGGAGATCCGCGAGCTGCTCAGCTTCTATGAGTACGATGGCGACAATACCCCCATCATCCGCGGCAGCGCCCTGGGCGCCCTGAACGGCGAAGCCAAGTGGGTGGATACCGTGATGGCCCTGATGGATGCGGTGGACAGCTGGATCCCCGTGCCGCCCCGCGACACGGACAAGCCCTTCCTGATGAGCGTGGAGGACGTGTTCACCATCACCGGCCGCGGCACCGTGGCCACCGGTCGTATCGAGACCGGCGTGGTGAAGGTGGGCGACAACGTGGAGATCATCGGCATGCAGGAGGAGAAGCTCACCAGCACCTGCACCGGCGTGGAGATGTTCCGCAAGCTGCTCGACCGCGGTGAGGCCGGCGACAACTGCGGCCTGCTGCTGCGCGGCATCGAGAAGAAGGACATCCGTCGCGGCATGGTGATCGCCGCCCCTGGCAGCATCACCCCGCACACCGAGTTCAAGGCCGAGATCTACGTGTTGAAGAAGGAGGAAGGTGGCCGCCACACCCCCTTCCACAACAAGTACCGCCCGCAGTTCTACTTCCGCACCACCGACGTCACGGGCGAGATCACCCTGGAGGCCGGCCGCGAGATGGTGATGCCGGGCGACAACGTGACCATCAACGTGAAGCTGATCGTGCCGATCGCCATGGACAAGGGCCTGCGCTTCGCCATCCGCGAGGGTGGCCGCACCGTGGGCGCCGGCCAGGTGACCGAGATCATCAAGTAAGCCAAGCAACCCAGGTGGCCGGGCCGGTCCGCCGAAAGGTGGACCGGCCTTCGCCGCCGAAAATGGACACAACGAACGGGTGTAGCTCAATTGGTAGAGCGACGGTCTCCAAAACCGTAGGCTGCGGGTTCGATTCCTGCCACCCGTGCCCAAGCAAGCGATCAACGTGGCAAGCTTCAAGACATACCTGAGCGAGAGCTATAACGAGCTCGTCAACAAGGTCTCCTGGCCCACCTGGAAGGAGCTCCAGAGCAGCGCCATTGTCGTGCTCGTCACCGCGCTCATCATCAGCCTGGTGGTGTTCGCCATGGACTACATCTTCGGGGTGCAGAACATGTCCAATACCTCCTTTTGGAAGGGGATCCTCGGTTTCATCTACAAACTGATGAGCTGACCATGGCCGTAACGACCGCCAACCGCAAGTGGTACGTCATCCGCGCCATCTCCGGCAAGGAGAAGAAGGTGAAGGAGCTGATCGAGAACGAGGTCAAGCGCTCCAACATGGGCACCTACATCACGCAGGTGCTCATCCCCACCGAGAAGTTCTACCAGATCCGCGACGGGAAGAAGGTGAGCAAGGAACGCAACTTCTTCCCGGGCTATGTGCTGATGGAGGCCGACCTGACCGGTGAGATCGCCCACAGCATCAAGAACCTCCCGAACGTGATCGGCTTCCTGGGGGCTGAGAAGGGAGGCGACCCGGTGCCCCTGCGCCAGAGCGAGGTGAACCGCATCCTGGGCACGGTGGACGAACTGGCCGAGAGCGAGGAGGCCATCCACAACCCCTACCACGTGGGTGAGGGCGTGAAAGTGATCGACGGTCCCTTCAACGGCTTCAACGGCGTGATCGAGGAGATCAACGAGGACAAGAAGAAACTGCGGGTGATGGTGAAGATCTTCGGAAGGAAGACCCCGCTGGAACTGAGCTTCATGCAAGTGGAGAAAGAGGTCTAGAAAAGAAACCAACCGTCCGAGTCCCGCACCGAACGCGGGACGCCATCCAGGACACAAAACCACAACAATGGCCAAGGAAGTAGCGGGGCTCATCAAGCTCCAGGTGAAAGGAGGGGCGGCGAACCCCTCGCCCCCCATCGGCCCGGCGCTCGGCGCCAAGGGCGTGAACATCATGGAGTTCTGCAAGCAGTTCAATGCGCGCACGCAGGACAAGCCCGGCAAGGTGCTGCCCGTGGTGATCACCGTTTACAGCGACAAGAGCTTCGACTTCATCATCAAGACCCCCCCGGCGGCGGTGCAGATCGTGGAGCAGGCCAAGATCAAGGGCGGCAGCGGCGTGCCCCACACCAAGAAGGTGGGCAGCATCACCTGGGACCAGGTGAAGGCCATCGCCGAGGACAAGATGCCCGACCTCAACTGCTTCACGCTGGAGAGCGCCATGAGCATGGTGGCCGGCACGGCCCGCAGCATGGGTGTGACGGTGACCGGTACCAACCCCTTCGAGAAAGCCTGAAGCCATGGCGACCCTGACCAAGAAACGCAAGGCCGCGATGGCCAAGTACGATGCCGCCAAGAGCTATGAGCTCAAGGAGGCGGCCTCGATCGTCAAACAGATCAGCACCACCAAGTTCGACGCCACGGTGGACATCGCCGTGCGGCTGGGGGTGGACCCCAAGAAGAGCACCGAGATGGTGCGCGGTACGGTGAGCCTGCCCCATGGCACGGGCCGCGATGTGCGCGTGCTGGTGCTGGCCGACCCCGCCAAGTGCGAGGAGGCCAAGGCCGCCGGTGCCGACATGGCCGGGCTGGACGACTTCGTGGAGAAGATCAAGGGCGGCTGGACCGATGTGGACGTGATCATCTGCACCCCCGGTGTGATGGCCAAAGTGGGCGCCCTGGGCCGTGTGCTCGGTCCCCGCGGCCTGATGCCCAACCCCAAGACCGGAACGGTCACCATGGACGTGGCCAAGGCCGTGAAGGAGGTGAAGGCCGGCAAGATCGACTTCAAGGTCGACAAGGCCGGCATCATCCATGCGGTGATCGGCAAGGCCTCGTTCGACGCCCAGAAGCTGAGCGAGAACGCCCATGAGCTGATCCAGACCCTGATCAAGCTCAAGCCCAGCACCGCCAAGGGCGCTTACATCAAGAGCATCGCCCTGAGCAGCACCATGAGCCCTGGCGTAAAGGTGGACACCCGTACCGTACAGTAAACCCAAGATCCCCAGAACCATGGCAACCCGTACCGAAAAGGACCAGGCGATCGCCGTACTGGTCGAGGAGATCAAGGCGACCAACGTGCTGTACCTGGCCGACACCAGCGAGCTCACTGCCGAGGCCACCAGCAACCTGCGCCGCAGCTGCCACAAGGCCGGCATCCGCATGAAGGTGGTGAAGAACACCTTGCTGCGCAAGGCGATGGAGCGCATCGAGGGCCGGGACTACAGCGGCCTGATGGAGTCGCTCCAGGGGCAGACCTCCATCCTGTTCGCCAACAAGGGCAACGCCCCGGCGAAGGTGATCCAGGACTTCCGCAAGAGCAACAAGAAGCCCGTGCTCAAGAGCGCCTGGATCGATGAGGCCGTCTTCGTGGGCGACGACCAGGTGGCCGTGCTGGCCAGGCTCAAGGGCAAGGAGGAGCTCATCGGCGACATCATCGCCCTGCTCCAGAGCCCCATCAAGAACGTGCTCGGTGGCCTGCAGGCCTCCGGTGGCCAGAAGGTCGTCGGCCTGGTGAAAGCCCTGCAGGAAAGGGCCGCATGAACCTGACTAACAGGCGGACCCGCCCCGTGGCGGGCCGCCCATGAACGCGTTACGCACTTCCGACAGCTTCCCTTCTCTCTCAACCCCGCAACAACCCCGCAACAATGGCAGATATCAAAGCCCTGGGCGACCAGCTCGTCGGTCTCACCGTGAAAGAGGTGAACGACCTGGCCCAGTACCTGAAGGACGAGTACAAGATCGAGCCCGCCGCCGCAGCCGTGGCCGTGGCCGCTGGTGGCGCCGCCGCCGGTGGTGGCGATGCCGCTCCGGCCAAGACCAGCTTCGATGTGGTCCTCAAATCCGGCGGTGCCAACAAGCTCGCCGTGGTGAAGCTCGTGAAGGAGCTCACCGGCCTGGGCCTCAAGGAGGCCAAGGACCTGGTGGACGGTGCCCCCAAGCCGCTGAAGGAAGGCGTCTCCAAGGAGGAGGCCGAATCCATCAAGCAGCAGCTCACCGAGGCCGGCGCAGAGGTCGAGGTCAAGTAAAGCCCCTGACGACGAAACGACCACGGCGCTCCGGACAGACCCTTCACGGGGCCTGATCGGAAGCGTCGTGGTCGCACGTCGTTCCCCGCCCTCCGATGCGGGTCCGGCGCCAGGCGTCGGCCGCACCCTCAGTTCCCAGGTCCCTTCCCGTTCCTTTTCCCCGATCGCAACCCATGGCCCAGGCGAAGACCATCAGCAAGAAGAGCAAGCGCATCGACTTCGGCTCGAACCCCCTGCCCACCCCGTACCCCGATTTCCTGGAGATCCAGCTCAAGAGCTTCGAGGAGTTCTTCCAGATCGAGACCCTTCCGGAGAACCGGGTGAGCGAGGGCCTCTTCAAGGTGTTCTCGGAGAACTTCCCCATCACCGACACGCGCAACCAGTTCGTACTGGAGTTCCTCGACTACTTCATCGACCCTCCGCGGTACAGCATCGATGAGTGCATCGAACGAGGCCTCACCTACAGCGTGCCCCTGAAGGCCAAGCTCAAGCTTTACTGCACCGACCCCGAGCACGAGGACTTCGAGACCATCGTGCAGGACGTCTACCTGGGCCAGATCCCCTACATGACCCCTCGCGGCAGCTTCGTGGTGAACGGGGCCGAGCGCGTGGTGGTGAGCCAGCTGCACCGCAGCCCCGGCGTGTTCTTCGGTCAGAGCCGCCACGCCAACGGCACCAAGCTCTACAGCGCCCGCGTGATCCCCTTCAAGGGCAGCTGGATCGAGTTCGCCACCGACATCAACGGCGTGATGTACGCCTACATCGACCGCAAGAAGAAGCTGCCGGTGACCACCTTGCTCCGGGCCATCGGCTTCGAGAGCGACAAGCAGATCCTGGAGATCTTCGGTCTGGCCGACGAGGTGAAGGTGACCAAGGCCGCCATGAAGGAGGCCGTGGGCCGCAAGCTCGCCGCCCGTGTGCTCAAGAGCTGGGTGGAGGACTTCGTGGACGAGGACACCGGTGAGGTGGTGTCCATTGAGCGCAACGAGGTGCTCATCGACCGTGAAACGGTGATCGAGGACCACCACGTGGAGCAGATCGTGGACAGCGGCGCCAAGACCATCATCCTGCACAAGGCCGGGGTGAACGCCGCGGACTACGCCCTGATCTACAACACCCTCCAGAAGGACACCTCCAACAGCGAGAAGGAGGCCGTGGAGGTGATCTACCGCCAGCTGCGCAACGCCGAACCCCCGGACCTGGAGACCGCCCGCGGGGTCATCGACAAGCTCTTCTTCAGCGAGCAGCGCTACGACCTGGGCGAGGTGGGACGCTACCGCATCAACAAGAAGCTGGGCCTGGAGAGCGAGCTCAGCGTGCGTGTGCTCACCAGGGAGGACATCATCAGCATCATCCGCTACCTGATCGAGCTGGTGAACTCCAAGGCCGATGTGGACGACATCGACCACCTGAGCAACCGCCGCGTGCGCACCGTGGGCGAGCAGCTGCACGCCCAGTTCGGCGTGGGCCTGGCCCGCATGGCCCGCACCATCCGCGAGCGCATGAACGTGCGCGACAACGAGGTGTTCACGCCCACCGACCTGATCAACGCCAAGACCCTGAGCTCGGTGATCAACTCGTTCTTCGGAACGAACCAGTTGAGCCAGTTCATGGACCAGACCAACCCGCTGGCCGAGATCACCCACAAGCGCCGCATGAGCGCCCTGGGCCCCGGTGGTCTGAGCCGTGAGCGCGCCGGCTTCGAGGTGCGCGACGTGCACTACACGCACTACGGCCGTCTCTGCACCATCGAGACCCCGGAAGGTCCGAACATCGGCCTGATCAGTTCGCTGTGCGTCTATTCCAAGATCAACAACCTGGGCTTCATTGAAACGCCCTACCGCCCTGTGAAGGAGGGCCGGGTGGACCTGAAGGCCGAGCCGGTGTACCTCAGCGCTGAGGAGGAGGACAACAAGATGATCGCCCAGGCCAACGCCCAGGTGAACACCGAGGGCAACTTCCACGGCAACCGTGTGAAAGCCCGACTGATGGGCGACTTCCCGGTGGTGACCCCGCAGGAGATCCACCTGATGGACGTGGCCCCCAACCAGATCGCCTCCATCGCCGCCAGCCTGATCCCCTTCCTGGAGCACAACGACGCCAACCGCGCCCTGATGGGCTCCAACATGATGCGTCAGGCCGTGCCCCTGTTGCGGCCCGAGAGCCCCATCGTGGGTACCGGCCTGGAGGAGCTTGTTGCCCGCGACAGCCGGGTGCTGCTCACCGCCGAAGGGGAGGGCACCGTCAAGTTTGTGGACAGCGACCGCATCGTCATCGAGTACAAACGCACCGATGAGGACCGCATCGTGAGCTTCCACGGCGACGAGAAGGAGTACAAGCTCACCAAGTTCCTCAAGACCAACCAGAGCACCTGCACCAACCTGCGCCCCATCGTACGCAAGGGCGAGAAGGTGACCGCCGGGCAGACCCTCTGCGAGGGCTATGCCACCCAGGACGGCGAACTGGCCATCGGCCGCAACCTCCTGGTGGCCTTCATGCCCTGGAAGGGCTACAACTTCGAGGATGCCATCGTGATCAGCGAGCGCGTGGCCCGCGAGGACATTTTCACCTCCATCCACATCGATGAGTACATCATGGAGGTGCGCGACACCAAGCGCGGTCTCGAGGAGCTGACGGCCGACATCCCCAACGTGAGCGAGGAGGCCACCAAGGACCTCGATGAGCACGGCCTGATCCGTATCGGTGCCGAGATCAACGAGGGCGACATCCTGATCGGCAAGATCACCCCCAAAGGCGAGACCGACCCCAGCCCCGAGGAGAAGCTCCTGCGTGCCATCTTCGGCGACAAGGCCGGTGATGTGAAGGACGCCAGCCTGAAGGCCCCCCCCAGCACCCGCGGGGTGGTGATCGACAAGAAGCTCTTCAGCCGGGCCATCAAGGACAAGAAGGGGAAGACCAACGAGAAGGCCGTGCTGGAGGCCATCGACAAGGAGCACGAGAAGGAGCTGGGTGAGCTGAAGAACGTCCTCATCGGCAAGATGATGCAGCTGGTGGAAGGCCAGGCCTCCAACGGCGTGTTCAACAAGTACAAGGAGGAGCAGATCAAGAAAGGCGTCAAGTTCACGCCCAAGGTGCTGCAGGCCATCGACTTCATCACGGTGGACCCCACCAACTGGACCGCGGACCGCAAGGTGAACGAGGCCGTGCGCCGGCTCATCCACAACTACAACATCCGGCACAACGACATCAGCGGCGTTTACAAGCGCAAGAAGTTCCAGGTGAGCATCGGCGACGAGCTGCCCGCCGGCATCGTGAAGCTCGCCAAGGTGTACGTGGCCGCCAAGCGCAAGCTGGCCATCGGGGACAAGATGGCCGGTCGCCACGGCAACAAGGGCATCGTGGCCCGCATCGTGCGCGACGCCGACATGCCCTACCTGGAGGATGGCACACCGGTGGACATCGTGCTCAACCCCCTGGGCGTGCCCTCCCGTATGAACCTGGGCCAGATCTACGAGACCGTGCTCGGATGGGCCGGACTGAAGCTGGGACGCAAGTACGCCACCCCCATCTTCGACGGTGCCACCCTGGAGGAGATCGATGCGCAGACCGACGAGGCCGGTGTGCCCCGCTTCGGGCGCACCTACCTGCACGACGGCGGCACCGGTCAGCGCTTCGACCAGCCCGCCACCGTGGGCGTCATCTACATGATCAAGCTCGCCCACATGGTGGACGACAAGATGCACGCACGCTCCATCGGCCCCTACAGCCTGATCACCCAGCAGCCTCTGGGCGGCAAGGCCCAGTTCGGTGGCCAGCGCTTCGGCGAGATGGAGGTCTGGGCCCTGGAGGCCTTCGGTGCCAGCAACATCCTGCAGGAGATCCTCACCGTCAAGAGCGACGACGTGGTGGGCCGTGCCAAGGCCTACGAGAGCATCGTGAAGGGCGAGCCGCTGCCCCAGCCGGGCATCCCCGAGTCCTTCAACGTGCTGCTCCATGAACTGCGCGGCCTCGCGCTCAACGTGTCGCTCGAGTGACGAGCGCCATGCGGCCACCCAACGTCGAACGCATAGCCTAGCCAACCCATGAAGAAGGAGGTCAAGCTGAACAGCAACTTCAACAAGATCGTCATCAGCCTCGCCAGTCCTGAGCTCATCCTGGAGCGCAGCCACGGTGAGGTGATCAAGCCCGAGACGATCAACTACCGCACTTACAAGCCCGAGCGCGACGGCCTGTTCTGCGAGCGCATCTTCGGCCCCGTCAAGGACTTCGAATGCCACTGCGGAAAGTACAAGCGCATCCGCTACAAGGGCATCGTCTGCGACCGCTGCGGCGTGGAGGTCACCGAGAAAAAGGTGCGCCGCGAACGCATGGGCCACATCCAGCTCGTGGTGCCCGTGGCCCACATCTGGTATTTCCGCAGCCTGCCCAACAAGATCGGCTACCTGCTGGGCCTGCCCACCAAGAAGCTCGACCAGATCATCTACTACGAGCGCTATGTGGTGATCCAGCCGGGGCAGGCGGTGAACAAGGAGGGCAACCCGGTGCAGTACCTGGACTTCCTCACCGAGGAGGAATACCTGGACATCCTGGAACAGCTGGGCAAGGAGAACCAGTACCTGGACGACAACGACCCCAACAAGTTCATCGCCCGCATGGGCGCGGACGCGCTCCAGGAGCTCCTCAAGCGACTGGACCTGGACAGCCTGAGCTACGACCTGCGTCACAAGGCCAACACGGAGACGAGCCAGCAGCGCAAGAACGAGGCCCTCAAGCGGCTCAACGTGGTGGAGGCCTTCCGCGAGGCCAATTCCCGGCGTGAGAACAAGCCCGAGTGGATGATCGTGAAGGTGGTGCCCGTGATCCCGCCCGAACTGCGGCCGCTGGTGCCCCTGGACGGCGGACGCTTCGCCACCAGCGACCTCAACGACCTGTACCGCCGCGTCATCATCCGCAACAACCGCCTCAAGCGCCTGATGGAGATCAAGGCCCCGGAGGTGATCCTGCGCAACGAGAAGCGCATGCTGCAGGAGGCCGTGGACAGCCTGTTCGACAACAGCCGCAAGAGCAGCGCCGTCAAGAGTGAAAGCAACCGCCCGCTGAAGTCGCTGAGCGATTCGCTCAAGGGCAAGCAGGGCCGCTTCCGCCAGAACCTGCTCGGCAAGCGCGTGGACTACAGCGCCCGCTCGGTGATCGTGGTGGGCCCCGAACTGAAACTGCATGAGTGCGGCCTGCCCAAGGACATGGCCGCCGAGCTCTTCAAACCCTTCATCATCCGCAAGCTCATCGAGCGGGGCATCGTGAAGACGGTGAAGAGCGCCAAGAAGATCGTGGACAAGAAGGAGCCCGTGGTGTGGGACATCCTGGAGAACGTGCTCAAGGGCCATCCGGTGCTGCTCAACCGGGCCCCCACCCTGCACCGCCTCGGCATCCAGGCCTTCCAGCCCAAGTTGATCGAAGGCAAGGCCATCCAGTTGCACCCCCTGGTCTGCACCGCCTTCAACGCCGACTTCGACGGTGACCAGATGGCCGTGCACGTGCCCCTGGGCCATGCCGCCATCCTGGAGGCCCAGTTGCTGATGCTGGCCAGCCACAACATCCTCAACCCGGCCAACGGCGCCCCCATCGCGGTGCCCAGCCAGGACATGGTGCTCGGCCTCTACTACATCACCAAGGGCCGCAAGAGCGACAAGGAGCGCGGTATGAAGGGCGAAGGCCGCAGCTTCTACAGCCCCGAGGAGCTCATCATCGCCTACAACGAAGGCCAGGTGGACCTGCACGCCTGGATCAAGGTGCGCTGGACCGATCCCAAGACCGGCAAGACCTCGATCATCGAGACCACCTGCGGCCGCGTCCTCTTCAACGAGGTGGTACCCGATGAGGTGGGCTTCATCAACGAACTGCTCACCAAGAAGGCCCTGCGCGACATCATCGGTCTGGTGCTGAAGGAATGCGGCACGGCCAAGGCCGCGCAGTTCCTGGACGATATCAAGGAGCTGGGCTTCATGAGCGCCTTCCGGGGCGGTCTGAGCTTCAATCTGATGGATGTGGTGGTGCCCGATGAGAAGGACCGGCTGGTGGGCGCCGCCCAGAAGGAGGTGGACGAGGTGACCAACAACTACAACATGGGCCTCATCACCAACAACGAGCGGTACAACCAGACCATCGACATCTGGACGCATACCAACTCGAAGGTGACCTTCAGCCTCATGGAGCGGATCAAGAGCGACCGGCAGGGCTTCAACTCCATCTACATGATGATGGACAGCGGCGCCCGCGGCAGCAAGGAGCAGATCCGCCAGCTGAGCGGCATGCGGGGCCTGATGGCCAAGCCCCAGAAGAGCGGCGGCGGCGGCGGCCAGGACATCATCGAGAACCCCATCCTCTCCAACTTCAAGGAGGGCCTGTCCATCCTGGAGTACTTCATCTCCACCCACGGTGCCCGGAAAGGCCTTGCCGACACCGCGCTGAAGACCGCCGACGCCGGCTATCTCACCCGCCGTCTGGTGGACGTGGCGCAGGACGTGGTGATCACCAACGAGGACTGCGGCACCCTGCGCGGTCTTGTGGCCACCGCCCTCAAGAAGAACGAGGAGGTGGTGGAGACCCTGCATGACCGCATCCTGGGTCGCACCGCCGTGCACGACATCCACCACCCGCAGACGGGCGCGGTGCTGGTGTCCGCCGGTGAGCAGATCACCGAGGACATTGCCGCCGCCATCGGCGCCAGCCCCATCGAGGAGGTGGAGATCCGTAGCGTGCTCACCTGCGAGCAGAAGCACGGGGTATGCGGCAAGTGCTATGGCCGCAACCTGGCCACGGGCCGCAAGGTGCAGATGGGCGAGGCCGTGGGCGTCATCGCCGCACAGTCCATCGGCGAACCGGGCACCCAGCTCACCCTGCGGACCTTCCACGTGGGCGGTGTGGCCGGCAAGATCGCCGAGGACAGCCAGATCATCGCCAAGTACGACGGCATCCTGGAGATCGACGAGCTGCGCACCGTGCGCAAGAAGGACCGCCAGGAGCGCGATGCCGAGGTGGTCATCAGCCGCAGCACCGAGATGCGCATCGTGGACAGCAACACCGGTATCGTGCTCACCACGAGCAACGTGCCTTACGGCGCCTTCCTGTATGGCAAGCCGGGCAAGGTGAAGAAGGGCGACGTCATCTGCACCTGGGACCCGTACAACGCGGTGATCATCTCCGAACTGGCCGGCAGCCTCGCCTTCGAGAGCATCGAGGAGAGCGTGACCTACCGTGAGGAGATCGACGAGCAGACCGGCTTCACCGAGAAGGTGATCGTGGAGAGCCGCGACAAGAAGAAGAACCCCACGATCCGTATCATGGATGTCAAGGGCAAGGAGGAGCTCAAGAGCTACAGCCTGCCCGTGGGTGCCCACATCATCGTGGCCGACGGCCAGAAGATCGAGGCCGGCGACGTGCTGGTGAAGATCCCGCGCACCAGCGGCAAGGGCGGCGACATCACCGGTGGCCTGCCCCGCGTCACCGAGCTCTTCGAGGCCCGCAACCCGAGCAACCCGGCCATCGTCAGCGAGATCGACGGCATCATCTCCTACGGCAAGATCAAGCGCGGCAACCGCGAGATCATCGTGGAGAGCCGAACCGGCGAACGCAAGTACTACCTGGTGCCTCTCAGCAAGCACATCCTGGTGCAGGAGAACGACTTCATCAAGGCCGGACAGCCCCTGAGCGACGGCTCCATCAGCCCCACCGACATCCTGGATATCCAGGGCCCCACCCGGGTACAGGAGTACCTGGTGGACGAGGTGCAGGAGGTGTACCGCATGCAGGGCGTGAAGATCAACGACAAGCACTTCGAGGTCATCGTGCGCCAGATGATGCGCAAGGTGGAGATCGAGGACCCCGGTGATACCCGCTTCCTGGAGCGCCAGGCCGTGAACAAGACCGAGTTCATGGGGGAGAACGACGACCTGTTCGACAAGATGGTCGTGACCGACGCCGGGGAGAGCGCCACCATGAAGGAGGGCCAGATGGTGACCATGCGCAAGCTGCGCGACGAGAACAGCGTGCTCAAGCGCAAGGACCAGAAACCGGTGGAGGCCCGCACCGCCCGTCCGGCCACGGCCCGCACCCTGCTCCAGGGCATCACACGCGCCAGCCTGCAGACCGAGAGCTTCATCAGCGCGGCCTCCTTCCAGGAGACCACCAAGGTGCTCAACGAGGCGGCCGTGAACGCCAAGGAGGATCACCTCAACGGCTTGAAGGAGAACGTCATCGTCGGACACCTCATCCCCGCCGGGACCGGCACCCGCCGCTTCCAGGAGACCACGGTGTACAACAAGGAGGAATACGCCCGTATGATGGCCGACAACCTGGCCGCCCAGGAGATCGACGAGTAGAACCTGATGTTGAGCAAGGAAGGCTGAAGGAGGGAAGACCACTTTCCACTTTCAGCCTTCCGCGTTCAACGCTTCCCATTCCAGCATCACCCCATGGCAGACCAGAAGGACCAGCCGCGTTCCAACCAGCTCAACATCGAGATCAGCGAGGAGGTGGCCGACGGCATCTACAGCAACCTGGCCATCATCACCCACAGCAGCTCGGAGTTCGTGCTCGATTTCGTGCGCGTGATGCCGGGCGTTCCCAAGGCCAAGGTGCGCGCCCGCATCCTGCTGACCCCGCAGCATGCCAAGCGCCTCATGCGGGCCCTTGCGGACAATGTGCAGAAGTATGAGGCGGCGCACGGCGCCATCCGCGAGGGTGAGGTGCCCGAGGTGCCCATGGGCTTCGGCGGGCCCACGGCACAGGCCTGAACGCCCGCACATTCACGCGGTACAGGCCCGCCCCGGTCATTCCCAGCTGCGCTGGGCAAAGATCACGTAGCCGAAATTGAGGCTCACCGCCCAGGGCTCCGGCAACCCGTCGATGTAGCTCGCGTTGAACCAGATGGGGCCCACGGGGCTGTTGTAGATCAACGAACCCGAGGCCAGGTAGGCCCGGTCGCTCACCGCCAGCCCGGCCTCCGGCGCATCGTCCGCGGACCGCAGGATGGCGCGGTAAGGCTGGAACAGGTAGCCCTCCAGCCGCAGATCGAACCGGTTGCGGGCCAGCGCCACGATGGTGCGCAGACCACAGGCGACATACTGTTGGGCCCGGAAGTTCTCCAGGAAATAGGTGCGGCTTTCCGGCGTGGGCTGGAACACGGGGGCCCGCGCCACCGTGGCCGTGTAGTTGGACAGGAACGGGTAGTTGCTGTACACGCCCTCCACCATGCCGCCGAAACGGAACACACCGCGCGGCAGGAAGTACTTGTCCAGCGTGGCCTTTACGAAGAACCAGTCGTGCCGCGCACGCGCCGTGTTGCGCAGCGGGCTGCTCGAGCCCGGAACGGTGCGTTCCAGGCCGCTGACGAAGCGCGCCTCCACTTTCAACTGCTCACCCGCGTTGGGATGCTGCTTGCGGTTCAGCGAGTTCCGCTCGGTGATGAAACCGCTGGTCCAGTGCAGGAACTCGGTCACGTCCGCCGTGTCCGTCGGACTGAAGTCCTGCCGCTGGTAGTAGCTGTCCCGTGTCTGCCCGTATTTCACGTCGAAGCGCAGCCGTCCCTTGTTGCCCATGCCCATCCCCGCGTTCAATCCGCCCCAGGTCTCCCGCAGCACCACGAAGGAGGGGCGCACCTCGTCGAAGAAGGTGGCGAAGCTGCGGAAGTGGTCGGTGCGGTGGATGGTGAACAGCGGCTCCAGGTAGATGGGGGCGGCCGTGGGGAGGTCCGCGCGCAGCCGCACCTGGCCCGCAGCGTAGAACTTGCCGAACCAGGACAAGGCCTGCAGCGAGGCGCTCCAGCGACCGAAGAGGTTGTAGCGCAGCCCCACCATGCCCGTGTTGATCGGACGGGAGGAGAACATGCCGCCGAAACGGGCATGCAGCTCCTTCTCGGCGGCCACGTCGAGCCGCAGGTCGAAGTCGCCGCGGTCCGGTCGGTAGCGCGCCATGGGGTAGAGCCGCCCGATGTTGTCGTCGTCGTGCAGGCGGAAGTACAGGCTCTTGAACCGCCGCATGTCGATGCCGCCGTCACGATCGGTGAGCGTGCGTTGCACATATTGCGCCCGCCCCTTGCGCAGGCCGGTGACCTCCAGCGCGCCGAAGCGCAGCGGCGGCCACTTCGCCCGGAACACCGCCCGTCGCGCCTCCAGCGCGGCTTGGTCCACCCGGCGGGCCACCAACGCCTTGATCTCCGGCATCCGCGCCACGGCCGCAGCATAACCGTCCTGGATGGTGGGCCCGATGCGGCTGAAGTCGAAGAGACCCGTGCTCGTCCGCGGCTCGATGATGAGGCCGTCCGAGCAGTACACCGAATAATCCGTTGGCTCCTGCAGCATGGCCCGCAGCTGGCTCAGCAGGTCGTCCTCGTCCGGTGGGGCCGAGTTGCTCGAGACGTTGCTGCCGATGATCACGTCGGGCATGAACTCCTCGTACATGACATCGCTGGGAAAGTTGTTGTACAGCCCGCCGTCCATCATCAGATGGCCATCGACCCGGATGGGCTTGAAGTAGAACGGATAGCTCATGCTGGCCCGGACCGCTTGGGCCAGGTCGCCGCGCCGGAACAGCACCGGCCGCTGGGCCGTGATGTCGCTCGCCACGCAGCGGAACGGCACGAAGAGGCTGTCCAGGTCGTAGCCGCTGGCGGCGCTGGCACCGGCGAACCCGCGCATCTGTTCGAGATCGATGAGCACCGGGCTGCGCAGGTTGGTGGGCAGCGAGGTCTGCAGCAGGGTGTCCAGGTCGATCTTCACATTGATCACCGAAGCGTCCGGCTGGTCGTGCTTGAAGAAATAGGTGTAGCGTTCCTCCACGCCACCCTCGGCCATGGTGCGGTACAGGTCCGAGCGGAACAGGCTGTCGATCTCGCGGGGGGCATATCCCGCCGCGTACATCGCGCCGACCAGGGCCCCCATGCTGCTGCCCGCGATGTGGTCGATGGGAATACGGTTGTCCTCCAGCGCCATCAGCACCCCGATATGCGTCATGGCGGTGGCGCCGCCGCCGCCCAGCACCACGCCCACCCGCTGCCCGTGTGCAGGGCGCACCAGCGCAAGCAGCAGAAGGGGCAGGACGAGGATGCGCATGGCGGACGGGCAAAAGTAGCCCCGTCCCACCCGCTCTTCAGGCCGTCCGCCCCCCCAACAGGCCGCTGAAGTAAGCCGGAGCCTCCAGCAACCGGCTGCCGTACCAGCAGAAGGGTTCGCCTTCCACCAGCCGGACGGAGGCCGCAGGCAGGGCGCGTTGCAGTTCCGGGATGTGCCGGGCCTTGAACGGATAGGGCTCCGAGGACAACAGGACCAGGTCCGGGCCGGCGGCTGCCAGTTCCTCCAGGCCGATCGTGGGATAGCGCTCCGCGCGGTCCTCGAAGACATTGACCAGCCCGCAGCGCCGCAGCATGTCGCCGATGAAGGTGCCCGGACCTGCCCCCATCCAGGGCTCACGCCAGATCAGGTACGCCGCCTTGCGCGGTGGACCGGGGACGTGCAGCGCGGCGAACCCGGCCTCGATCCCCTTCGCGATCCGTTCGGCCGCCGCCGCCGCATCGGTCAGGTCGCCCACCCGGCGGACCATGTCCAGCGCCCCGCCCAGGTCGTCGATGTCGCTGATCCATACCGGGAACTCCCGCTCGAGGGCCTCCACATCCGCACGCTCGTTCTCTTCCTTGTTGGCGATGATCAGATCGGGCCTCAGGGCACGCACCTTTCCGAGGTCCACCTTCTTCGTGCCACCCACCCGTGGTTTGCTGCGGAACCACGCCGCAGGGCGGATGCAGAACCTGGTGATGCCCACAACGCGATCGCCGAGACCCAGGTCGTGCAGCAGCTCGGTCTGGGAGGGGACGAGGGAGATGATGCGCCGGGGGAGAGTGGGGACCGCGATGGTGCGGTGCATCTGGTCGGTGGAGGGCATGATCGGAGGGGCGGAAAATGAGACGATCAGAAGATCAGATGACCCGATGACCCGACGATCAGTAGCCCGTTCGTCTTGCCCACAGCATTCATAACCACCCGTAGCCGCGAACCACCGGGTCACCCGTGCCATTGGGCCGCCATACCACGCAGCCGGTGCGATCCGATGCGGCGCTGGTATGGGTGCATGGGCCGATCATTGGGGTCGGGCGACCCAGCGGGTCGCAGGTACGGGTGCATTGCCCATCATTTCAGTTTCCCGATGATGTCCTGCTTGGTGAGGATCCCGTAACCGTTCGCCTGTTCCACCAGCACCGCCGGCGAACCATTGCCCAGCTTCGCCGCCACTTCGTCCAGGGTGGCGTCCATCTGTAGAACGGGCAGGGCCGGGCCCATCACCACCCGGGCCTTCTGGGTACGCACATCGGCATCCTCCAGGATCGCGTCGAACAGCCGTGCGTCCGTGATGGTGCCCACCGGCTTACCGCCTTCGAACACGGGCAGCTGGTCGATGTTGTGCTTGCGCATCCGGTCGATGGCGGCCAGCACCGGCTCCTCGGCCTCCACGCTCAACAACTGCAGGTCCTTGCCTTTCAAAAGGTCGCCCGCCGTCGGCTTCTCCTCCACCAGGAAGCCGCGTTCACGCATCCAGTCGTCGTTGAACATCTTGCCCACGTACCGGCTGCCGTGGTCGTGGAAGATCAGCACCACGGTCTCGCCCTTCTTGAAGTTGGCCTTGAGCTGGATGAGGCCGGCCATGGCCGCACCCGCACTGTTGCCCACGAAGATGGCCTCGTCCCGCACGATCTTCCGGGTGTAGATCGCCGCATCGCGGTCCGTCACCTTCTCGAAGTGGTCGATGAGGGACATGTCCACGTTCTGCGGCACGAAGTCCTCGCCGATGCCTTCGGTGATGTACGGGTAGATCTCGTTCTTGTCGAATTCGCCCGTCTCCTTCAGCTTCTTGAAGACCGAGCCGTAGGTGTCGATGCCCCAGACCTTCAGCTTCGGGTTCTTCTCCTTGAGGAACCTGGCCGTGCCGCAGATGGTGCCGCCGGTGCCCACGCCCACCACCAGGTGGTCCACCCGGCCGCCGGTCTGTTCCCAGATCTCGGGGCCGGTGCTCTCGTAATGGGCCTGTGCGTTGCTCGGGTTGTCGTACTGGTTGGCCTTCCAGCTGTTGGGCGTCTCCTTCACCAGCCGGCTGCTGACGCTGTAATAGCTCCGCGGGTCCTCGGGGTCCACATTGGTGGGGCATACGATCACCTCGGCACCGAAGGCGCGCAGGATGTCCACCTTCTCCCTGCTCTGCTTGTCGGTGGTGGTGAAGATGCACTTGTAGCCCTTGATGATGGCCGCGATGGCCAGGCCCATGCCCGTGTTGCCGCTGGTGCCTTCGATGATGGTGCCGCCGGGCTTCAACAGTCCGGCTTTCTCGGCATCCTCCACCATCTTGATGGCCATGCGGTCCTTGATGCTGTTGCCGGGGTTGAAGGTCTCCACCTTGGCCAGGACGGTGGCGGGGATGTCCTTCACGATCTTGTTGAGGCGTACCAGGGGCGTATGGCCGATGGTGCTGAGGATGTTGTCGTGGATCTGCATGGCGGCACCGGGGATGCTGTCCGCGAAGGTACCGGCTTCGCGGCGGTGCCGGGCCGGTCCAGGCTCTTCAGTCGAACCGGATGGCACGGGCCGGGGCGATGCGGGTGACCAGCAGGCTGGGCAGCACCAACGCCGACACGCAGACGACCAGGGTGCCCGCGTTCAGCAGCAGGATGGGGGCCAGGTCCAGGTCCACCGGCACCACGTCCACGTAGTAGCTCTCCACGGGCAGCCGCACCCAGCCTGTCCACCGCTGTACCAGGGCCAGCAGGATGCCGAGCGCATCGCCCCCGAGGATGCCGATGCCCAGGATGTAAGCCCCGTCCAGCAGGAAGATCCGGCGTACCTGCCCGTTGGTGGCCCCCAGCGCCTTCAACACGCCGATCATGGGGGTGCGTTCCAGGATGATCAGCAGCAGCGCGCTGGTCATGTTGATCACGGCCACCAGCACCATCAGCACGATCACCACCGCCACATTGGTGTCCAGCAGTTCCAGCCAGGCGAAGATCTCCGGGCTGCGTTCGCGCACGGTGGTGAGCCGCTGATCCGGCCGCATCACCTGGTCGTGCACCAGCGCTTCCAGTTCATCCAGCCGGTCGAAGGAGCGCAGGTCCACTTCGATGCCGCCAACGTAGTGCCGGTGGCTTCCGCCGCTTCCGCCGCGCTGCAGACCGGCCGGGCCCGCGCCGAACCGGACCCAGGCCGTGTCCGGCAGGGTGCCAGCGGCATCGGCCACCACCAGGGTGAGGGGGCGGTCTTGCATCCGCGCCCGCAGCGCGGCATCCACCGGGTGTGGCCCGGGACCCGACCAGCCCGCCACCGACCATTCGAACGTGTGGTGGGCGTCGCCCCCGAAGGCCAGCCCTTCCACGGTCGGGTTCCCGCCCACCGTGTCCACCAGCACTTCGGCGGTGAGGCCCCACTGCGCGAAGCGCTGCAGGTGCCCCAGGTCCACCACCACCACCTGCTGGTCCACCTGTTCGAGCCCGGTGCGGTAGGTGCCGGTGACGATGAACTTGCGCGGACGGATGTCGTCCCGGTCCTTCACCAGGTAGATGGTGACCGTGTCGCCCACGGTGATGCGCAGACGGTAGGCCAGGTAGTTGCTCACCAGCACCTCGTTGGGCCGCTCGGCCGCACCCAGCACGGGCAGGCGGCCTGCGGTCAGATGCTGCGCGAGGTAGGTGGGGTCCAGGTCGCCGCCCAGCCCGCGCACCACCACACCTTCCAGGTCGCCATCGGTCTCCACGATGCCCGGCTTGGTGGCATAGGTCTGCACGTGGGCCACGCCGGGAAGCGCGCCCAGGGCCGCCAGCTGTTCGGGATCCAGCACCATGCGCGGGGTCTCCTTGGGGTCGTTCTGCTCGATGGCCGTGAGCTGCAGGTGTCCGCCGACCCCCACCACTTTGGCCCGGATCTCGCGTTGGAAACCCCGCGTGATGCCCACGGTGAGCACCATGACGGCCATGCCCAGGACGATGCCGGCCATCGCGATCAGCACGATCGGACGCGACAGCCGGTCCTGCCGCTCGGGATCGGCCAGGATGCGGCGTGCGACGAAGGTGGCCAGGCCCATGGCGCGCAAGGTAGCGCCGCCGCACTCGGCCTACTTTCGCTCCCGCCGTGGCGCGCAGCGGCCGCCGGCCTTCATCCTCTTCCGCATGTCCGACCACCTCACGTTCCTGCTTCTCCTATGGACGCTCGGTGCCTGCTGTGAACGCGTGCCCGCCCAGGTGGAGCCGCTGCCGCCCACGCGCACCGAGGCCCTCCGGGTGGGGGCCGAGCGGACCGCCGAATACCTGCCCCTGCTGAAGGACAGGCGCGTGGCCGTGGTCACCAATGCCACCGGCCGCATCGGTGAGCGCCACCTGGTGGATTCCCTGCTCGCCGTCGGGGTCCGGATCGTGAAGGTGTTCGCTCCCGAGCACGGCTTCCGGGGCGATGCGGACGCCGGGGAACATGTGCAGGACGACCGGGACGCACGCACCGGCCTGCCGCTGATCTCGCTCTACGGCGCGCATAAGAGGCCCGGTCCCAAGCAGCTCCGCGATGTGGACCTCATCCTGTTCGACATCCAGGATGTGGGCGTGCGTTTCTACACCTACATCGGTACGCTGCATCACGTGATGGTGGCGGCGGCCGATGCCGGCTTGCCCGTCGTTGTGCTGGACCGGCCCGACCCCAACGGTTTTTATGTGGACGGCCCGGTCCTGGACACCGCGTACCGCTCCTTCGTGGGCATGCATCCCGTGCCCCTGGTGCACGGCATGACCGTGGGCGAGTTCGCCCGGATGATCCTCGGCGAGGGCTGGCTCGGCATCGGGCGTACGCTCGACCTCACCGTGGTGCCCTGCACGGGATATGATCACCGCATGGCCTACGCGCCGCGGGTGCGCCCAAGCCCCAACCTGCCCAACCCCTCGGCCATCCTGCTCTACCCCGCGCTCGGTCTCTTCGAGGGCACCATCGTCAGCGTGGGCCGGGGCACGGACATGCCCTTCCAGTGCATCGGCCACCCCGGTTGCACCATGGGCTCCTTCCGCTTCACCCCACGCTCAATGTCGGGGGCCAAGGAGCCGCCCTACAAGGACCGGGAGTGCACCGGGCTTGACCTGCGGGAATACGGGACCTTCTACAGTCGGCTGGAACCGCGCCTGCATCTGAGCTGGCTCATCGGCATGTACCAGGCGGCGCCGGACAAGGACGCGTTCTTCACACCCTTCTTCGACCGGCTGGCCGGCGGACCGGACCTGCGGGCACGCATCCGTCGCGGCGAGAGCGAACAGCAGATCCGGGATTCGTGGGGACCGGCGCTCGAGGCCTTCCGCGCCGTCAGGGCCCGCTACCTCTTGTATCCGGAAGGACGCTGAAGGTCCGACCCCTCAAGCCGAAGGGGCCGCCCCATTCGGGACAGCCCCTTCAGCATGAGCCGTACGCTGGTGCGTTACTGCACCACCAGGCGCAGCGTGTGCTCGGTGTCG
>JACTMO010000072.1 GCA_014584605.1 Bacteroidota bacterium
ACTATCGAGGTGTCAACCTCTCCCAGGACGAAAACACGCTTGTAAACCCAAGACAGGAACTACAACACTAACCCGTCAACTTTTTTCAGGACGAGACACTTTCTCACTTTCTCACCCTCTCACCCTCTCACCCTCGCACACGCTCCCCATCCTCACCACACGTATAACTTTCCATCACGCCACAGGCAGCATCATCCGCGCCAGGCGCATCTACAGGAGGCAACGGAAAAAACGAGCGACCATGAACAGGACCTGCACCCTGCCGCTGCTGCTGCTGGCCACCATCGCCCTGCGCGCGCAACTGGCCCCGCAGCAGCCCGCACCCTTGCGGACGCATCTTCAGGAAGTGAACCACCGATGGGCGGTGATGGCCCCCGAAGCCCCGGACGGCGGGGAGCCGGTGCGGTTCGGCGACGAGGCCGAACGCATCGCCGCGCACCTGCACCGGGTGCACCGGCATCTGCAGGCACATGCACCCGAGGGGCTCTCGGCCGTTCAGGCGGACCGGCGGCAGCGCCTGCTCGATGCCCTGGACGCCTATGCCGGGCGCGGCATCTTTCCGCAGAACCACGTGCTGCCCTTCCGCAACCCGGTGTTCATCGACCCGTACGGCACGGCCTGCGCGGTGGGTCAGCTGATGATCGAGAGCGGCCATCGCGACCTGGCCGAGCGGATCGACCGCGAGCAGGAGCCGGCGTACGTGGCGGACCTGCTGGCCTCCGCGGCGTTCGGTGGATCCATCGCGCGCTGGGCCGGCGACCACGGGTTCACCGCCGAGGAGCTGGCGTGGATCCAACCGGGTTACCCGCCGACCATCCCATGGTCCACGCTGGGCACGGGCACGGACAGCAGCGTGACGACGCTGCTGCCGCTGGGCAACGGAGCGTTGCTGCTCGCCGGTGGGTTCACCACGGCGGGCGGTGCGCCGGCGACCCGGGTGGCCGTGTGGGACGGCAGCGGGTACAGCACCCTGGGTGCAGGGGTGAGCGGTGCGGCCGGCTGCGCAGCGGCGCACAACGGCATGCTGTACCTGGGCGGCAGCTTCGAGGGCGGACAGGCCGACCTGGCGGTGTGGGACGGCACCGCATGGAGCTATGCGAACGTGTTCCCCGGCATGGCGCCGCGCACGCATGCCCTGCACGTGCACAACGGCGTGCTGCATGCGGCGGGCGAGTCCAGCGGCTTCGCCGGCACGGACGACGTGGTGAAGCGGCTCGTGAACGGCACCTGGCAGCCGGTGGGCAGCCCCTTCGATGCAACGGTGATGGCCCTGGCCACGCACAACGGGCAACTGGTGGCGGGCGGCGCTTTCACCACCCTGGAATCGCCGCTGGAGCCCGTGTTGATGCATTGCGCCACCATCGGCGGCGGCGACTGGCAGAACCTGGCCCTCGGCCTGGACGCCCCGGTACACGTCCTGCTCAGCGCCAACGACACGCTGTATGCGGGCGGAGCCCTCTGGGCCAACATCGTACCCACCTTCGGCCTTGCCCGGCTGGCGCCCGGGTCCACCACCTGGGAGGCCCTGCTGCCCGGGCATGCCGGATACATGCCGGACGGCCTCGGTCCCGACCACATCAAGGCGCTGGCGCACCACCAGGGCAAGCTCTATTTCGGCGGAAGCTTCACGCTGGACCAGATGATGTCCAACGGTAGCAACATCGGCCGCTTCCACGGCACACCGGACGCCGTTGAGCCGCTGGCCTGGACGGACGCGCCGGTGCATGCGCTGGCCGTGCTGGGGAACGCGCTGGTGATGGGCGGCGACTTCGCGCTGACGCATGCGCACGTGGCCATCACCGACCTGAACGTGGGCCTGGGCGACGGCACCCGTCCGGTGGCGGGACTGCATCCCTCCCCGACCGATGCGGTGCTGGAGCTGCGGTTCCCCGAGGCGGTACGCGCCGGCACCGTGCTGCGCATCACGGACCCGTCGGGCCGCACCGTGCAGGACCACGCCGCCAGCGGCGCCGACCGGCAGCAGCTCGATGTGCGGACCCTCGCCCCCGGCGCGTACTGGCTGAGGGTGGGCACCGATGGCCGCTGGCGGCCCGCGCCCTTCATCAAGCGCTGAACGGGCGTGCCGCATCCGGGCCGGGCGGCGGGCCGTGCGTTCCTTTGCCGGAGCGCCCCCTCCCCGAGCCCGATGCCCGCACCGCAGCGACCGCCCCGCACCCTGGCCTACGCGCTGACGGGCCTGGTGGTGCTGGGCACCGCTGCCGCAGTGACCGCCGTGTGGCGCGGTGCTGAGACCTGCACCTACCTGGCGCTCGACCTGGCCACCCTGTGCGTGCCCCTGATGCTGAGCTTCGAGCGGCGCCTGACGTACTGGCGCAAGTGGCCCGGCCTCTTCACCGGCATCGCGGTGATGGCGCTGGTGTTCATCGCGTGGGATGCGGTGTTCACCGCCAACGGGGTGTGGGGCTTCAACCCGCGCTACCTCACCGGCCCCCGCCTGGCCGGACTGCCCGTGGAGGAATGGCTCTTCTTCGCGGTGGTCCCGTACGCCTGCACCTTCAACTACGAAGTGATGCGCCATCTGGTGCGGCGCGATGTGCTGGGGCGCCCGGCCCGGGCGCTGGCGATCGCGCTGCTGGCCCTCCTGCTGGTGGTGGGTGTGCTGAACCTCGGTCGGACCTACACGGCCATCACCTTTCTGTGCACGGCCGCCCTGCTCGGCCTGCACGTGTTCGTGCTCCGCAGCCCCTACCTGGGGCGTTTCCTGCTCGCCTACCTGCTGAACCTGGTGCCCTTCCTGCTGGTGAACGGCGTGCTCACCGGTACGTGGATCGACGAGCCCGTGGTGTGGTATGACAACAGCGAGAACCTCGGTCTCCGCATCGGCACCATCCCGGTGGAGGACAGCGTGTACCTGCTGTTCTTCCTGCTGCTTGTGGTCACCTTCCACGAGCGCCCGCTGCGCCGCACGCACGGGGACCTGCCGCCGACGTCCGGCAACGCCGTCGATTGACCCGACGGCGTCAGCGCCCCTGCGCCGACCGCCATTGCCGGTGCCACCGCAGCAAGGCCGAGGCCGACAGCACCACGTAGATCGCGTAAAGACCCGCGTAGAACCACAGGCCCAGCATGGCGTAGAGGGCGATGGCCACCGCATCGGCCAGGACCCAGTAGGCCCAGTTCTCCAGCACCTTGCGCGCCAGCATCCACGTGGCCAGCAGGCTGAAGGCCGTGGCAAAGCCGTCCAGCGCCACATGCTGCGCGCCGGGCAACAGGCGCAGCAGCAGGGCCAGCAGCAAGGTGCCCGCAAGCCCCGCCCCCAGCACCGCCCCGTGGAAGCCCGCCGTGCGCCGTGTGATCGGCAGTGCGGCATCGCCGCGGCGCCCCCAGGACCACCAGCCGTAGGCGCCCATGCCCACGTAGAGGGCGTTGAGCGCTACCTGCGCATACACCTGCTGGTGCAGGAAGAGCGCCATGCCCAGCGCCGATGCCGCGATGCCGAAGAGCCAGCCCACGCGCCGTTCGTAGAGCATGAGCACGGTGTAGGCCAGGTTGCCGCAGGCCGCGACGGCTTCCAGCAGGCTCCAGGCGAAGGGGCTCATGGGCGCCGCTCGCTCACATGCCGCAGTTGCACGGCGCGCTGAATTGGATCTTGGCCCGCGGCCACAGTTCGACGATGCGCTCCATCTCCTTGGGGCTGAACTGGATCACCCGCAGGTCCACATAGCGCAGCGCCTCCATCCCGTCGAGCTCGTCGGGGAAGTTGGCCAGGTCGTTGCTCCACAGGTCGAGGCTGGTGAGCTCCTTGAGGCGGCCCAGGCAGGCGGGCAGGCCGGTGAGCGCGTTGCGGCTCATGTCCAGCCGCTTCAGGTGCCGCAGCCCGCAGATCACCTCGGGAAAGTCCACCAGCTTGTTGCCGCTCAGGGTGAGCTCCTGCAGGTTGGCCAGGTCGGTGAACCAGGAGGGCAGCTCCTTCAGCTTGTTGCGTCCCAGGTCCAGCGCGTTGAGGTTGGGCAATCGCCGCAGCTCCTCGGGCAGCACCTTGAGCTTCTGTTTGCTGAGGTCCAGGCGGTACACCTGCATGGGCTCGGCCATGGCCTGCGCCAGGCTGTGATAGGTGCGTACGGTGTCCAGTGCGGTCTGGGACAGGGGCTGGGCGACGGTGGAGGGAGCCAGGAGGGCGAAGGAGAGAAAGAAGAAAGCGGGAAGAGAAAAGCGGGAAGCGGGGGCTCCGAAAAGGCAGGTCGGCCGAAGGTGGCGCAGGAGGGCGACGGAGGGCGTGTGCATGCTGCGGACCTATGACGCGGACAGGGCGTTCAACGCCGCCTGTGCAGCTTCGCGATCGCGGTGGAGCTGTTCCATCAACGCATCCAGACCGGAGAACGTGCGCTCGTCGCGCAGGCGTGCATGGAGCTGCAGTTCCATGGTCTCGCCGTACACCTCGTGGTCCAGGCCGAAGAGGTGGGCCTCGATGGTGCGTTCACCGCCCTGCACCGCAGTGGGCCGCACGCCGATGTTGAGCATGCCGCGATAGGGTTGGCCGCGCAGGGTGGCGGTGACGGCATACACCCCGTTGGCCGGCACCAGCTTGTGGGGGTCCACCAGGCCCAGGTTGGCCGTGGGGAAGCCGATGCTGCGCCCGCGCTGGTCGCCCTTCACCACCACCCCGGCCAGGGTGTAGGCGTAGCCCAGGTAGCCGGTGGCGGTACGCACATCGCCGGCCAGCAGCGCCTGGCGCACCTTGGTGCTGCTCACTTGCACGTGGTCCACCTCGTGCGCCGGGATCTCCTCCACCTGGAAATCGTAGACCTCGCCCAACTGCCGCAGCAGGTGGATGTCGCCCTCGCGGTTGCGCCCGAACCGGTGGTCGTGGCCGATCACCAGGGCGTGCACCCCGATGGCCTCCACCAGCACATCGCGCACGTACTCCAAGGCCTTCAGGCGGCTGAAGGCCCGGCTGAAGGGGATCACCAGCAGGTGGTCCACCCCGGCGGCCTCCAGCAGGGCGATCTTCTCCTTCTGGGTGCTCAGCAGCTTCAGGTCGTTGTCCGTGGGGAAGAGCACCATCCGCGGATGCGGGTGGAAGGTGAACAGCACCGAGCTGCCCCCTTCGCGCCGCGCCACCTGGTTGAGGCGGTCCAGGATCACGCGGTGGCCCCGGTGCACCCCGTCGAAGGTGCCCGTGGTGAGCACGGGGCGCTCCACGCCCGTGAAGCGTTCGAGGTCGGTATGCACCTGCATCGGGGGCGAAGATCGGGCGCAGGAGCAGGTGTGCGGCAAGGGCGGCCGGACCGCGTGTCCGAACGGCATCGCGGCGCCATACGGGCCCCGGAAAGGGTGGGCGCCCCCCTGCTAACACCTGTTGAGAACGTCCATTGGAGCTTCGGGGGCGAAGCCCTACCTTCGCGGCCGCAAATCGGAGGCATCGCCCTCCCAACCGCCCAACCCCCTCATGGCCAAGCACATCGGAAAGGTCGTCCAGGTCATCGGACCGGTGGTCGACGTGCGCTTCGAAGGCGCCAGCTCGCTGCCCAACATCTACGACGCGCTGCACATCACCCGCCCGGACGGTACCATCCTGGTGCTGGAGACCCAGCAACTGATCGGTGAGGACACCGTGCGCGCCATCAGCATGGAGAGCACCGACGGCCTCAACCGCGGCGCCGAGGTGCATGGCCAGGGCCAGCCGATCAGCATGCCCGTGGGCGACGCCATCAAGGGCCGCCTGTTCAACGTCACCGGCGCGGCCATCGACGGCATGAAGGAGGTGAACACCGGCAAGACCTATCCCATCCACCGCGAGGCGCCCAAGTTCGAGGAGCTCACCACCAGCACCGAGGTGCTGTTCACCGGCATCAAGGTGATCGACCTCATTGAGCCCTACGCCAAGGGCGGCAAGATCGGCCTGTTCGGCGGTGCCGGCGTGGGCAAGACCGTGCTGATCCAGGAGCTGATCAACAACATCGCCAAGGGCTACAGCGGCTACAGCGTGTTCGCCGGCGTGGGCGAGCGCACCCGCGAGGGCAACGACCTGCTGCGCGAGATGATCGAGGCCGGCATCATCAAGTACGGCGAAGGCTTCAAGCACAGCATGGAAGAGGGCGGCTGGGACCTGAGCAAGGTGAACTACGACGACCTCGCCAGCAGCCAGGCCACCTTCATCTTCGGCCAGATGAACGAGCCGCCCGGCGCCCGCGCCCGCGTGGCCCTGAGCGGATTGACCCTGGCGGAGTACTTCCGCGATGGCGACGAGCAGAGCGGCGGCCGTGACATCCTGTTCTTCGTGGACAACATCTTCCGCTTCACCCAGGCGGGTTCCGAGGTGTCCGCCCTGCTGGGCCGGATGCCCAGCGCCGTGGGCTACCAGCCCACCCTGGCCACCGAGATGGGCGCCATGCAGGAGCGCATCACCTCCACCAAGCGCGGCTCCATCACCAGCGTGCAGGCCGTGTACGTGCCGGCGGACGACCTCACCGACCCCGCTCCGGCCACCACCTTCGCCCACCTCGATGCCACCACGGTGTTGAGCCGGAAGATCGCCGAGCTGGGCATCTACCCCTCGGTGGACCCCCTGGACAGCACCAGCCGCATCCTCACCCCCGCCATCGTGGGCGAGGAGCACTACAACTGCGCCCAGCGCGTGAAGGCCATCCTGCAGCGGTACAAGGAACTGCAGGACATCATCGCCATCCTGGGCATGGACGAACTGAGCGAGGACGACAAGCTCAGCGTGTTCCGCGCCCGGAAGGTGCAGCGCTTCCTGAGCCAGCCCTTCTTCGTGGCCGAGCAGTTCACCGGCCTCAAAGGGGTGATGGTGCCCATCGAGGAGACCATCAAGGGCTTCAACATGATCATGGACGGCCAGATGGACGAGTACCCCGAGGCCGCCTTCAACCTGAAGGGCAACATCGACGACGTGATCGCCGCCGGCAAGAAGATGCTGGCGGAAGCCGCCAAAGCGTAATTGCAGGTGAAAGGGTGAGAACGTACGAGGGCGGGCTCCCTCACACCCTCGCACCCTCGAACAGAAGTTCAATGAGAGTAGAGATCATCACCCCCGACCAGGAGCTCTTCAAAGGCGAGGCCAGCTACGTGGGCGTGCCCGGCGTGGACGGCAGCATGGGCTTCCTGGAGAACCACGCCCCACTGATCACCGTGCTGAAGGGCGGCGAGGTGAAGCTGCGCACCGAGCAGGGCGAACGCTCCTTCGCGGTGAAGGGCGGCGTGGTGGAGGTGAGCCGCAACACGGTGCTGGTGCTGGCGGAATAGCGGCCGCACTCAAGGCGCTGCCTGCGCCGAACGGCATGCGAACGGTGTCCTGCGGGGCGCCGTTCGTCGTTCTGCGGCCCCGGGCCCCGCGTTCCCGGGCTGCCGGGGTCCTTCGGCCCATCCGCAGCGGACCGCCGCCGGGGATGGCCTGTGGCGGGTGTGCATACCTTGGGACCACCTTGATCGCCGGAGGCGCGCATCGATCCGCAGGCCGCAGCACCCCCAACGATCGGACCTTGTTCCACGAACACCGCTCCCAGAGGCCGGATGTCTTGTCCTGGTGCAGGTTGACACAAACCAAAGACGACAAATGGGACTCTCACCGGAATTCAGGGCGTACAACACCTACAGCGAAGAGTTGAAGAAA
>JACTMO010000006.1 GCA_014584605.1 Bacteroidota bacterium
CCATCTCGGAGAACTTCACCCAGTTGCGCGGCACGGCGATGCGACGGCGGAAACCGGCATCGGGGTCCGAGAACTCGAACTGGTAGTTGGTGACGCCCGCCACGGTGGTGGCGTACACCTTGCTCTGCAGCAGGTTGGTGAAGATGCCGCACTCGCCGTCCTGGATCCGGCTGGGGCCGGGAGGCAGGCAGAACTCGTGGCCGTTGATGTAACCAGCGGTCGCCGGCGGGCTGTTGGGGGTCAGCGTCCCGTTCACCGTGCCGTCGAAGAGGTCGCGCAGCAGCACACTTCCACCGGCGGTGCGCAGGCTCCAGCTGCCGTTGCCGTTGCCAGTGCCGCTGAGGCCGTCGCCCAGGAAGTCGTACAGGTAGAAGCTGAAGCAGTTGCCGTTCACGGTGCTCAGGCAGGTGGGCGCGTCCACGGTGACGTTCGCCGTGTTGTACGGCGATGAGAAGGCCACCAGGCTGGGGATCTGGTCATAGATCTCCCAGTAGATCTGCGAGGGGTTGTTGTCCGTGGTGATCCGCACCACCACGGTCTCACCCGTCACGTCGATGTTGTACTCGCTCATCGCATCGTTGGCCGGCATGTCGTCCACCTGCCCGTTGGGGCTCAGGGTGGTGACGTTCAGGGTGTGCGTGCCGTAGGGCGCCGTGAAGCCGGGCAGGTCCACCTGGACGGTGTCCTCGTAGGCCAGGCTGCCGGTCCAGTTGTAGGAGAAGGGGCCGATACCGCCATTAAGGTCGTACTGGATGACCACGCTGGTGAGGGTGGCCTCCCCGAAGTTGGTGAGCAACACCCGGGGCTCCAGGAAGGAGCTGCACACCAGGCCGGTGGGCGAAATGATGTCGGTGATGCCGGCGTCGTTCACGCCGGGGTGCTCCAGCAACAGTTCGAAGGTGCCCTCGAAACCCGTGCTGCCGGGGTTGTACACGTACAGCAGGTAGTCCGTGTTGGGGGTCAGGCCGCTCAGGATGATGTCGTAGCCGTCGCCGTCGTCGTCGCAGATCTCCTCACCGGAGGCCCCCAGGTTGAGGCAGCTGCCGTTGAAGAGCGCGTAGTTCAACTGCGTGGCCGTAAGGCCACCGTTCTGCACGGAACCCAGCAGGGTGAGGCGGTGCAGGGTGTTCACCCCGCTGTTGAAGCTGTACCACATGCCCTGGTTGTTGAGCACCGGTGTACACGAGGTGAAGGCGTCATTCTGCGCGCAGGTGTTGTCCCCCGGGGTGGAGATGCCGCTGCCGTCCATCGGGTAGCTGACGATCGGCTGGGCGCCCGTGCAGTCGTCGTTGGCCGGGCGCGGGCATGCGGCCCCACAACCGATCTGCAGCTCGAAGGCACCGTCATAGTACGGCGCGGGGCTGTGCACGGCGATGTAGTACGTCTGGCCGCTCTGGGCGAAGAACTCCAGCTGGCTGCGGTCGGTGCAGGCCCCGCCGAAGTCGTCGCTCAGCGTGTAGCAGCTCAGGGTGTTGCAGTCCGGGCCGGTGAACACGCTGATGCGCGTGTTGAACGCGGTGCCGAGACCGCAGGTGCTGAGCACGATGTTCTCATCGGCCGCCGCAGTGTACGTGTACCAGAGCGAACCGCCGCTGGTGGGGCCGCCCGTGAAGGGGCAGGCGTTGGCCGGCAGGGTGGGCAGCTTGTTGTCCGTGTTGCCGGTCACCGAGCCCGGACAGGTGAGCGCGATGGCGCCCGAGCACACCAGGTTGGCCACGCACGGGTTGGTCGGCGCGCTGGCCGTCACGTTCAGGGTGTACGCCCCGCTCGCCCGCCGTGCATCCCACAGCACCGGATAGTAGTACGCGCCGGGGGCCAGGCTCTCGAAGTTGATGGTGGCGTTGGGCGAGCATGCGGTGAAGTTGTAGCTCTGGGAGTTCACGAACAGGTTGCCGCAGTCGCCGTACATGTTCAGCGAGGCGATGCCGGTGAGCGGCGAGCCGCAGTAGCTGATCTGCACGTTGGCGCATTCGGTGAGCAGGAAGCTCTCCCACACCCAGCCGCTCACGTCCTCGTCCACGCCGTCCCAGAAACGGATGTTGCTCAGCGTACCGTCCTTGGTGGCGCAGTCGCGCGTGCCGTTGAACACCAGCGGGCTGCCGATGCTCAGCGGGCTCGCCGCAGGGTTCTCGCTGCTGCACAGGTCGTTGGCCGGCGGCGTGCAGGGGGTGAACTCCAGGTTCCAGTCGTGCCCCGCATCATTCCAACGGTTGTCCCATTCAATGTGGAAGGTCTGCCCCGCCAGGCCCGTGAAGGTCACGTCCGAGGCGAGGTTGAACGCCGTGCAGCCGTCGTCGTCGCCGCCGTAGGGCACCAGGGAACCGCACACGCCTTCATGGATCGTCACGAAGGTGTCGTCGTTGGTGCTGTTCGGCGGGTTGCAGGAGCTCACGCGCACCTTGCCGTCGGCCGGCAGGGTGTAGGTCCACCAGCGCGCGCCGGTGGGCACCGTGCCGTTATCCAGGGCGTTGGAAGGCGTGCCGCAGTTGATCGGGCCATGGCCGTTGATGCCCACCACGGCCGCCACCGCGCCGGCGCAGGTGCCGTTGCAGCAGCTGGTGAGATCCTCGAAGTTCAGCGCACAGAAGGCTTCCACCGGGTGTTCCACCGTCACGTCCACCAGGGTGCCGCTGGGGTAGGGGCCCAGCACGTACTGGCCCACGCCCACGCCCGCGAACTCCGTGTCGCCCACATAGTCCGTGGTGATGTCCACCGCTCCGGCGTTGGTGGCGTCGGTCACGTCCACCGTGATGGTGAAGTCACCCCCGCCGCAGTTCTCGACCACCGTGGCCGTAGCCGCCGGGAAGGTGCAATCGAAGCACACCACCGACCACTCCCAGGGGTCGTAGGTGCTTTGGTTGGCGCAATAGATGCTGGCGTCGCTGGTGAAGGTCATGTACAGGAAGCTGCCCGAGGCGGTCACGTCCACGGCGAAGAAATCGGGGTCGGTATTCAGGATCGCACTGCCCGCAGGACCCAGGTTCCCGGTGTTGGCCGGGTTGTGGAAGAGGATCGGGGAGCTGTCGTCCGGACCGTCGTAGATGGTGAGGTCATCCCAGGTACTGCTCTCCACGGTGCCGCGGGTGAAGAACAGCCGTAGCGTGCCCGTACCGCTGGCCGAATAGAGCCAGCTCTGTGCATCGCTGGCCACGTAGCAGTAGGTGTCGTTGGTCGGTGGTGCGCCGCAGGTGATGCAGACCAGGCCAGCGGCGTCGTGCTCGCCCAGGTCGATCACGCAGTCACCGTCCTGTTCGTTGCGCACGCGCACGCCCACCACGTCGGCCGCTCCGGCCGTGATGGTGCACTGGCCCGGGGCGCCCATGGAGCAGGCCGTGGTGTACGGGCCGTTGTTCACGGAGTACTCCACCGCCACGCTGGTGGCCGAGCCCAGGTTGGTGACGTCCACCTCGATGTTCAGGCTGTTGGTGCCGCAGTCCGGCGTCACGTCGGTCACCGTGGCTGTCGGGTCGGTGCACAGCGGGGTGGGGCGCACGCAGAAGTAGTCGAAGGCCATGTCGCTGGTGAAGCTCGTGCCTGCCACACCGCGCACACGGTAGCGCACTGCCGGCCCGATGAACACATGGTCCAGGTACGGGGTGAGGAACCAGCCCTGGCCCTGGTCGCCGCTGAGGCTCCACAGGGTGGTCCAGTTGTTGCTCATGGCCGGGTCCTCGATCTCCACGCTCAAGGTGCCCATGGTGGCGCCGTACATGCTGTAGGCCATGCGTGCGCGCACGCTGCCGTTCATCATGCCCGACACATCGAAGATGGGCGAGAGCGCGTCGATGGTGTTCCCCGTGCAGCCACCGGATTCCATGTACACGTAATTGCCGGTGGCCGTGCCCGGCACGTAGTCCGGCTGGCCCGAGCCCGAGCCGTTGCCCGGGCCGGTGGCGGAGGAGGTGGTGCCGCCCTCGTCCACGCTCCATTCACCCACCCCATCGGTGCTGCTGTTGTCCCAGCCCACAGGCTCGAGCGCCGTCCCCGTGCAGGCCAGTACGGAGGCGCAGGTGCTGGGGATGCAGTTCGTCGCCCCCTCGAAGTCCTCGCAATAGGGGTAGCTGTTCACCACCGGCGGGCACAGGCTGGCGAAGTCGTTCAGGTCCAGGTCGCATTGCGGATCGGAGGCGTGGCGCACGAAGATCTCCACGGTGCTGCCCACGGTGTAGGGGCCCATCACCCAAGTGCCGGTGCCCACGTCGTTGTGTTCCACCGAGCCGGGCACGCTCTCCAGGTCCACCGTGGCCCCGCTGCCCGTGCCGGTCACGTTCACCTCCACGGTGAAGGTGCCCGCCAGGCAGTTCTCCACCACGGACGCGGTGGCCGTGGGTGCCGTGCAGGCCGGACCTTCGCTCACGCAGAAGTAGTCGAAGGCCATGTCGCTGGTGAAGCTGGTGCCGGAGATCCCGCGCACCCGGAAGCGCACGACCGTGCCGGTGTAGGCGTGGTCCAGGGTGGGCGTCAGGAACCAGCCCTGGCCCTGGTCGCCGCTCAGGCTCCAGAGCTCGGTCCAGTTGTTGCTCATGGCCGGGTCCTCGATGTCGATGGCCATGGTGCCCATGGTGGCGCCGTACATGCTGTAGGCCATCTGCACCCGCACGTTGGGGTTGGCGAAGCTGCTGATGTCGTACAGGGGCGAGTTGGCGAGGATGGTGTTGCCCGTGCAGGAGCCCGATTCCATGTACACATAGTTGCCGGTACTGGTGCCGGGCACATAGTCCGGCTGGCCCGAGCCCGAGCCATTCCCGGGGCCGGTGCCGCTGGAAGAGGTGCCGCCCTCGTCCACGCTCCAGTTGCCGCTGCCGTCGGCCGTGGAGTTCTCCCAGCCCACGGGGCTCAGGGACGTGGCCGTACAGGCCAGCGATGAGGTACAGGTCGAAGGCAGGCAGAGGGTGGCGGCCTCGAAGTCCTGGCAGTTCGGGAAGCTGCTGATGATGGGCGGGCAGGTGCTGCTGAAGCTGCCCAGGTCCTCGTCACACAGCGGGTCCGAGGCGTGGCGCATGAAGATGTCCACCGTGTCACCGGTGGTGTAGGGGCCCATCACCCAGGTGCCGGTGCCCACGTCGTTGTGCTCCACCGAGCCGGGCACGCTCTCCAGGTCCACCGTGGCCCCGCTGCCCGTGCTGGTGACGTTCACCTCCACGGTGAAGGTGCCGCCCAGGCAGTTCTCCACCAGGGTGGTGGTGGCCGTCGGCGGCCCGCAGGCCGGGGTCTCGCCCACGCAGAAGTAGTCGATGGCCATGTCGCTGGTAAAGCTCGAGCCCGTGAGGCCGCGTACGCGATAGCGGACCTGGGTGCCGCTGAACGTGTGGTCCAGGTCGGGGGTCAGGAACCAACCCTGGCCCTGGTTGCCGCTGAGGGTCCACAGGGTGGTCCAGTTGTTGGACAGCGCCGGGTCCTCGATGTCCAGCGAGAGCGTGCCCATGGTGGCTCCGTACATGCTGTAGGCCATGCTCACCCGCACCGAGGTGGCGCTGAAGCCGCTCAGGTCGAACTGGGGCGAAAGCACCACCGATTCAAGGTTGTAGCAGGGTGAGCCGGACTCCACGTACAGGTAGTTGCCGGTGGAGGTGCCTGGCTCGTAGTCGGGCTGGTTGCTGCCCGAGCCATCCCCGGGACCGGTGCCGATGGAAGAGGTGCCGCCCTCGTCCACGCTCCATTCGCCGCCATCGCCGCTGCCCTGCAACCAGCCGATGGGGTCGAGCGCCGTGGCCGTGCAGGGGGTGGGCGAGGTGCAGTTGGTGGGCAGGCAGTTGGTGGCCGTCTCAAAATCCTGGCAATAGGGATAGCTGCTGATGGGGCACATGAAGTTGTACGGCCCATCGCTGACGTCGCAGGCCGCGTCCGAGGCGTGGTGCACGGTGATGGTCACGGGCGTAAGGCTCGGGTAGGGCCCCAGCACGTAGGTGCCCACGCCCACGTTGTCCTCCTCCAGCCCCAGCAGGGTGCTGCTCAGGTCCACCGTGGGGCCGTCGCCGGTGCCGGTGACGTTCACCGACAGGTTGTACTCATTGGTGGCGCAGGCTTCCTGTTCCGTGACGGTGAAGGCCGGCGGCGTGCAAAGCGGGAGCGACCAGCGATAGGTGAGCCCGTTGGGGATCACGTTCGCAGGGGCCACGTCGTTGTACACCAGTCCGCTGCTGTTGGCCGTGCCGTCCAGCGAGGTGGCCCAGTCGTTCACGCCCTTGGTCGCCATACGGTTGTTCACATCCGTGGGGAAGCTGTTGGTGGCCCCGCGCAGCCCCACCTGGTTGACGGTGGTGAGGGTGGTGCCCAGGCCTGCGGAGCAGTCGCCATAGACCACCTCGATGCTGTTGTCCGCCTGCACCAGCCGCACCTGGAAGTTCAGGCGCATGGCGTTCACGGTGGTCAGTGCGGTGCCGTACCGCTTCATGTTGCTCCACTGGATGGTGAACACGCCCGGCGTGGCCTCCTCGGCACGGATCTCGCCGGTCCAGACGTGGCACGCCGTGTTGGTGCTGTTGGCCGTGGCCGGGAGCGACATCTCCACGGCGGTGGGCGTCTTGCTCACCACGGTGGTGCCCGCCGGGATCCCCGTGCCGGAGATCGTGGCGCCGACCACCACACCATCGGTGTTGCTGGCCCCTGTGATGCTGGTGGAGCCCGTGGTGCGCGTTCCGGAGAACACGAAACCGCCCTGCAGGTCCCTGCCGAAGGCCGCGATGGCGCCGGCATAGAGGGCCGTGGAGGAAAGGGGCGCGTAATTGGAGGTGGCGATCGCCGTTGTGCCGAAGGACAGGGCCCCGTTGCTGCTCACCGTGCAGCTGGTGTAGCCCACGCCGTTGAAGGTGAAGGTGAACGGCAGGGTCACCGGGTAAACGACATCGTCCAGGCTCGCCGCTCCTGAATTGCTGGTCTGTGCCGCCAGCAGTGTACCGCCGGAGATGGGGGTGTAGGTGCCGATGCTCTGCTGGAACGCGTAGGAATCGATGGCCTGGGCCTGGCCGGAGCGTGGGAGCGCGAAGGCCAGCAGCAAAGCCACCGCCATGACCGGTGAGACCAAAGAACGGTGGCCGATGAGGGTGCGGATCGGTGGACGCATGGGATCGGTTTTGGTGGGGAGCAAGGGTCGGACCTGACGATGGTCAGGGTTTGAAAGGTAGGAGATGTCCTTGGTCCTTAGGTCGAATTGTTGAAAACAAATTGAAAATGTGAATGCATTATTTAGGAAAACGGTTAAAGAGCTGGGTTCTGGTCGGACCGGGGCCTTGGAGGTGCATGCACCGTTCCGGGTGTATGGGCCGGTCCCTCGGGCGGGAGCCTGGCGAGGTCCGGGGAAGGCGGTCCCAGGGAGGTCTTTGTGGAGCGGGCCGGTGGGCCGGAGCGGAAGGAAGGGTTCTCGGCAGAACGCAAAAAGCCCCCCGCCGCAGCGGGGGGCTTTTGCATTTCGGTGGTTCCGCAGACCTACTTCACCACGCTCACGCGCTGCTGGTACACGGCACCGTCCACGTTGAGGTGGACCATGTACACGCCACCGGCGAAGCCGTCCATG
>JACTMO010000013.1 GCA_014584605.1 Bacteroidota bacterium
AAAAGGCCCTGAAATGGGCATAAAATGCACAAAATGACCCATGCCCGCATCCAGCCTGATCACCCCCTCTGCTCGTATTCGGTTCTTCGGACCACCCTGCAGGAATACCTGACGATCGACAATACCGCCCAAGTCGGCGACACGGTGGAGAACGTGCTTGTCGTTTCGACGTGGTATGCAGGCCCGCCCTATCATTCATTAGCGAACATCGTGATCGATTCCACGGTAACGATCAGTAACAATGGCGTATCGGTCTATCGGCAATATCTACATGCGGAATATTATCCTGCAGGTGAAGACATGATCTTCTGGCAAACCGGTGCAGGTAATTCCATGGGGCCTATTTTTGTCCATGCATTTGATGATGGATTCGAAGAAGTGGATTGCATACGCGTTCAGGATGAATGTGTGTTCACAGTACCGTACGGCCTGCCCGGTGTTCCCTGCGATTGCCCCTTGGGAGATCCGGTGGGGGTGGGAACGATCGCAGGGGAGGCATGGCAGGCGGCCACCCCCAACCTCTCCACCGGCCTGTTCCACTTGAGCGATGCCGCCGAACGGATCACCGTGTACAACGCCATGGGCAAGCTGCTCTTCCGCGGCCAAGGCAACCGCATAGACCTCAGCGCCTCGCCGCCCGGGGTGTACACCGCCCTGCTGCACGAGAAGGACCTGCTCCTGAGCGTGTACGACAGCAGCGGCCGCCTTGTGCGTGCCCGGCAGTTGGACATGAGCGGGGACGACCCGCGGATGGACGTGTTCGGTGTTGGTCCGGGCCTTTATCAGGTGACCTTGAGCAAGGGCGACCGGGTGTACCACGGGCGCATGGTCGTGGAGTGAGGGCTCTGAACACGTATTCGTACCGCATCGGTCCGTGAGGTCCCCCCTCACAGATCCTCCCGCAGCTTGTCGTGGCTCAGGTCGGTGATGAAGACCTCCAGCAGTTCCTGCACCACGATGTCGGGCTTCTCGCGGGTGACGATGTCGGGGATGAAGACCGGCGACCACACGTACACGCTGCGGCTGAAGTGCTCGCTGAGGTAGGGGATGAGGTACACGGCGAAGGAGTCGCGGAACATCAGCAGCTTGGGTGCCTCGGGGTCGGGTCCCTGCTTGAACACCGGGCGGTACTTGAAGAAGGCGGAGGCGGGCAGCTCCTCCTCGGCCAGGTCGCGTGCGCGGAAGTCCTGCTTCGGCACCATCATGTAGGTCACGCGCGTAAGCTTGTCGTTGATGGCCATCTGCAGCGCCAGGTCGCCCTGGTCGTTGGTGTCGGGCTCCACGATGTAGTCCTCGGGCAGGCAGGGCGGACCCACTGCGGGATGGTCCCGTGCGATGCGGTCCATCAGCGTGCGGTAGCCCACGAAGGCGCCCCAGGGGTTCCAGTGGATGTCGGTGGTGTAATAGGGGTCGCGCACCGCGCGGGCCGCGCGCAGCGGTGCGCGCATGTCGATGAAGCTGACGCCGGTGCGTTCGTGCAGGGCGGCGATCAGCTGGTCGAGGCCGCTGGTGCGGCCGGGCAGCGGAGCGTACTTGTCCGGCAGTTTGTCCGGGTAGATGGTGCTGGCCATGGGCGCCACGGTGAGGTAGTAGCTGATGCCCTGTTCGGCCAGCCAGCGCCGCCGCTTCTCCAGGCGTTCACAGATCAACTGCAGCTCGTTCTCGCTGAAGATGGGCAGGTTGCGGTACTGGTCCACCACGCCCTTGCGCATCAGGAAGAGGTGGCCGTCCTTGCCGAAGACCACGTTGTCCGGCAGGGGCGAAGCGCGTAGCACGTAGGTGTGGAAGAGGGCGTTCCAGCGGAAGAGCAGCTTTCGGAAGCCGAAGTGGTCGCCGAAGTACTTGGTGTATTTCGCCGGGAACTGTTGCAGGCTGTGCATGCGGGCCAGCGGCTTTTCGGCGAGCGGGCGCTTTTCGGTGTCCTCCAGGTAGGGTTCGATGGGCAGCCAGTCGGCGAGCAGGGGCAGCCAGAGCAGCAGGATGAAGGTGCCGGCGAGCACGGCATGGACGGGGCGGGCGTCGTGGGCGGCCCGGTCGAGCGACGGGGAACGCCAGGCGCCCAGCAGGGCGAAGAGACCGGTGATGAGGCCGATGCACAGCGGCATCGGCCCGTTGCCCGAACGCTCCTGGAGGTCCTCCACCCGCGTGCGCAGGTCGGTGTCGCAGAACAGGAAGGGGTCGTTGCCGCTGAAGACCAGCCGCAGCCCGCGCGGGGTCTTCTCCTTGATGCGCACCTGCTCGTTGGTGCCGAACAGGTCGAAGAGCTCGGCGCTGGAGAAGGTGCTGCGCTCGTCGTTGCAGCGCAGGGTCATGCTGCGGATGAGCAGGCTGTCCTGCATGTTGCCGGGGTCGAAGCGGAGGTAGCCGTACGCGGTGTCGGCCGGCATGCGGAAGCTGACCAGTTGCGGGCGGGGCGAGCCGCTGAGCGGCGTGTTCACATAGAAGCCTTCCTTGAAGGCCCCGGGCTTTTGGGCATGGAACACCTGGAAGTTGTCGCGGTGGGTGGCCACCAGGTCGAACTCCACATGCACCGCACGGTCCTTGAAGTGGATGGCGTTGGCCAGGCCCACGGCGAGCGCACCGGAGGCGATGCCGATGAGCAGGGCCAGGCGCTTGCGGCGTGCGGGAACGCGGGCGTGCGGCGGTGCGGGGGCGTGCGTGCGCCCGGGCGGGCCGGGATGGCGGGGGCGGAGCAGCAGCCCGATCAGCAGGAAGGCGAGCGCGCCGGCGACGGTGGCGAGCGCGAACGGTCGGACCACCGGGCGCACGGGGTCCATGGCTTCGCCGGTGATGCTGGCGATGTCGCGCGTGGAGCTGAGGTAGGGGTCGTCGCCGGCGGCCACCAGGCGGATGGCCTCGCGCAGGGTGTCCACGCTGAAGGGTTCCAGCTGGTGCGTGGGGGCGAAGAGCTCGGCGATGCGGTCCGGGCCCAGGCGCACGGTGCGGTAGGGGCCGTGCAGCACCACGGCGTGCAGCAGCATTTCGGTGGCAGCGGTGGCGGGGTCGATGCGCAGGCCCTGCACGCGCGTCACCTCGGGCGGGAGGGCGAAGGTGATGTGCTGGCGGACGGCGTCGGCCGCGACCTCGGCCGTGCATGTGCGGCTGGCGTCATAGGCATAGGAGACATCGTCCCAGAACAGCGACCAGGTGTCCGCGTAGGTGGTGGTCACTTCCAGCTCCACCCGCAGGCCGTTCGTGGCGTGCGGCACGCGCAGGGCCCACCACGCGGCGAAGAACACCAGGCAGGCGCCCAGGAGGGGCAGCCAGAGGCGGCGCACGGCGGGGTCCATGGGTCAGAAGCGGAAGTAGATGAAGGGGCTGTAGGTTGTGCTGGCCACGGCCATGGCCACGCCCAGGAAGAGGAGCAGCAGGCCGGCGGCCTCGAAGGTCCCGCGGAGGCCGGTGGGGAAGTGGGGTTCGGTGCGGCGCAGGCCCAGCAGGCGGCCGAGCGTAACGTGGACGTTGAGGGCGCCGAGCACGCCGATGGCGAGCGCCAGCAGCGTGGTGTTGGTGACGAAGAGCGCGGGCGGGTTGATCACGGGATCGCCGGGGATGGCGCCCACCATGGCCAGCACGGTGTGCCAGGCCTCGGTGAGGTCGGTGATGCGGAAGAAGACCCAGGCCACCAGCACCACGGCCAGGGTGTACAGGTGGCCGAGGAGGCGTGGCGCGCGTTCGAGCAGGCGCCCCAGGCCGGCCCGTTCGAGCACCAGGAAGAGGCCGTGCACCAGGCCCCACACCACGAAGTTCCAGCTGGCGCCATGCCACAGGCCGGTGAGCAGGAAGACGACGAAGAGGTTGAGGTAGGTGCGCCCCGTGCCCAGGCGGCTGCCGCCCAGGGGGATGTACAGGTAGTCGCGGAACCAGGTGCTGAGGCTGATGTGCCAGCGGCGCCAGAATTCGCGTAGCGAGCGGGCGATGTAGGGCCGGTCAAAGTTCTCCAGGAACTCGAAGCCGAGCATGCGGCCCAGGCCGATGGCCATGTCGCTGTAACCGCTGAAATCGAAGTAGATCTGCACGGCGTAGGCCACGGTGCCGAGCCAGGCGGTGGCCATGGGCAGTGCGTCCGGTGGCACGGCGAAGACCCCGTCGGCGATGCGGGCGCAATGGTCGGCGATGAGCACCTTCTTGGCCAGGCCCACGATGAAGCGGCGCACGCCGCTGGTGAAGCCGGGCAGGGTGGTGCTGCGGTCGGCGATCTGGCGGGCCACGTCCTGGTAGCGCACGATGGGGCCGGCGATCAGCTGGGGGAAGAGGCTGATGTAGAGCGCCAGGGGGCCTGGGCGCAGCTGCACCTCGGCCGTGCGCCGGTACACGTCGATGGCGTAGCTCATGCCCTGGAAGATGAAGAACGAGATGCCGATGGGCAGGTGCACCGGGGCCAGTTCCACCGGGGCCAGGCCGAAGCCGACCGTCACCGCGTTGAAGCTGTCCACCAGGAAGTTGGCGTACTTGAAGGCGACCAGGGTGGCCAGGTTGAGGGCGACGGCGATGCCCACCCACAGTCGCGGACGTACGCCGCGATCGATGGCCAGGCCGCACAGATGGTTCACCAGCACGGTGGCCAGCATCAGCAGCACGTAGGCGCCCTCGCCCCAGGCATAGAACAGCAGGCTGGCCAGCAGCAGCACGGTGTTCTGCCCGCGCCGGCCGATGAGCCACACGGCCAGGAGCGTCAGCGGTAGGAAGAGGAAAAGGAATACCGGCGAGCTGAAGACCATGGAGGCGGGCGGCTAATGTAGGCCGGTGCCGCCAGTGCGCAGTATGCCCCGGAACCCGCCCCGGCACGGGGGGTCAGCCGCGTTGGAAAACGGCGTCAGGGTCCTTGAAGGCCTTGAACTCGATGGCGTGGCCGTCGGGGTCCTCGATGAAGAGGCTCACCTGTTCGCCCACCTCGCCCTTCATCACGGTGCGCGGCTCGATGAAGAAGGGATGGCCCACCTTCTTGAGCTTGTCGCGCAGTTTTTTCCAGTCGGCCATGCCCAGCACGATGCCCCAATGGTCGCCGGGCACGTTGGACTTGGGGTTGTAGATGCGCGCGGTGCGGATCAGCTTGGGCACTTCCTGGATGGTGAGCTGGTGGCCGAAGAAGTCGTAGTCCACCCAGCTGTCGGCGCTGCGGCCCTCCTTGCAGCCGAGGAAGCGGCCGTAGAAGGCTTTGATGCGCTTGAGGTCGGTGGTGACGAAGGCGAGGTGGAAGGTCCCGTTCATCGTGTGGGCCAGGGGTACGGCAGCCCGAAGGTAAGGCGGGGATGCCGCAAGGAGCGGCCTGCGGGCGGTCAGTCCTCGCCGTCCTCGTCGTCGCCGGCGTCCTCATCCCCGCCGTCGTCGCCGTCCTCCTCGTCGTCCTCGTCCCCGTCGCCGTCCTCCTCGTCGGTGTCGTCCTTGGCGTCGTCGTCGGCGCCTTCCAGACCTTCACCGTCCATGTCCTCGGCCCCTTGGGCGGCGCCTTCGTCCTGGTCGAGGAACTCCTCGATCTCGGCGCGGCTCTCGGGGTTGATCTTGATGAGGTAGATGGCCTGGGCGGTGCGCAGTTCGATCACGCGCAGGGTCTCGCCCTTGGCCGTGCTGATGGCACGGATGTGCGAGTTGTCGATGCCGTCGGGATACTGCTCCTGCAGCTTCTCGCGCAGCTCGTCGGTGAGGGTGTTGAAGGAGCGGATCAGGCGTTGCATGGGGTGCTCACATGTCCAGGATGTAGGCGAAGATCAACGGCGCCACAATAGTAGCATCGCTTTCGATGATGAACTTCGGGGTGTCGATGTCGAGCTTGCCCCAGGTGATCTTTTCGTTGGGCACGGCACCGCTGTAGCTTCCGTAGCTGGTGGTGCTGTCGCTGATCTGGCAGAAGTAGCTCCAGAAGGGCACCTCTTCGCGCTGGAGGTCCTGGTGGAGCATGGGCACCACGCAGATGGGGAAATCGCCGGCGATGCCGCCCCCGATCTGGAAGAAGCCGATGCCCTCGCGCCCGGCTTCGCGGGTGTACCAGTCGGCCAGCCAGATCATGTACTCGATGCCGCTCTTCATCATGGAGGGCTTGCAGTCGCCCGTGATGCAGTGGCCGGCGAAGATGTTGCCCAGGGTGCTGTCCTCCCAGCCGGGGCAGATGATGGGCAGGTTGCGTTCGGCGGCGGCCACCATCCAGCTGTCCTTCGGGTCGATCTGATAGTACTGCCGGAGGACGCCGGAGTTGAGCATGGCGTAGAAGTACTCGTGCGGGAAGCGCCGGTTGCCGGCCTTGTCGTCGGCGGTCCACAGGTCCAGCACATGCTTTTCCAGTCGGCGGAAGGCCTCGTGCTCGGGGATGCAGGTGTCGGTCACGCGGTTCATGCCGCGGTCCAGCAGGTCGCGCTCCTGCCGGGGGGTGAGGTCGCGGTAGTGGGGGATGCGCTCGTAGTGGTCGTGGGCCACCAGGTTCATCACGTCCTCCTCCAGGTTGGCGCCGGTGCAGCTGATGATGTCGACCTGCCCCCGGCGGATCATCTCGGCGAGGATCTTGCCCAGCTCACCGGTGCTCATGGCACCGGCCATGGACACGAGCATCTTGCGTCCGGCGGCCTTGTGGGCCTTGTAGACCTTGGCGGCGTCCACCAGGGCGGCGGCGTTGAAATGCAGGAAGTGCTTCTCCAGGAAGGCGGAGATGGGGCGTGCGCTCATCAGGGGGGTGTTGTGGAAGGCTCCCGTCGGGAGGGAGCGACGGGGCGAAAGATAGACGCGGAGCGTGGACGGTGCGGATGGCGGTCGGAGAGTCGGGTGAGCAACGGCTCTTCCTGCGGTAAATACACGGAAGGACCATTACGTGCTTGGTGCCTCGGCGAGCACCCTGTGCTGGCGGGAAGAAGATCAGATCCAACTTCACATTGTCCTAACGCTCAGTCGATTATCTTCGGTGCAGGACAACCAGCCCATCCGCCATGAAGCATTTCGTACCCCTGATCTTCGCGCTCGGCTTGATCCCCTATTGCCAAGCACAGAACAACCTCTTCTACTATGCCTTTGATGAAGAGGTCGCACTTACCGCCGTCGCGAACGAATTCACGGTCGAGTTCACCGGTGCGGATGATCAGGCTTACCTGAACGCGAATTCACTGCAGAATTCACGCATCCGTCCCAAGGTCTATCAGGTTACGGCGACGCTGAGCGCGGTGAGCGGTGCCGCATCGGGTAAGTACAAGTTCAACCCCGTATATGAAGCCGCCGATGGGACAAGGCTGCACATGCTCAACAGGGTCGTGCTCCAATGGAAAGAGTGGGTCGGTCAGAGTATACGCTCGGACATCGTCTCTCAATATGGGCTGACCTTGTCCAAGAGCACACGACTATATGAAGTCTACGAGACCAATGCACCGCTTATTGATCCGGCATTCATGATCCGGACTCAGGCTGCGTAACGAACGGTGTCTTTGTGGAACATGGCGATGATGCGCTCGGGTTGGCGCTGGAGCGATCGCAGGAAGCGTGATGTGAAGAGTTCGAGTTGGCCCTTCTTGCGGGCT
>JACTMO010000037.1 GCA_014584605.1 Bacteroidota bacterium
CCTGAAGATGTGCTCGCACGGTTGCCCTTCGTACTCGGTGATGAACCCGCTGCACAGGAACTTGCCATCGGGTTGCTGCTCTATCTCGTAGATGGGGCCGTTGGCGTTGCGGTGGTGGGCCGTGGTGTCCAGTCGACCCGTGTTGAGGTACCAAACCAGTTTGTGCGGACCTGTGAAACCATGCGCCGTATCGTAAAGGAGATGGCTCCCACATGTGAGGAGACTTCCGTCAGGATAAACATAGAAGTCCCCGATCGTTAATGGCACGGATAAGGGATCAAAGACCATGTTGAAGGCCGAGTCCAAAGAACCATCGAACCATAGGCGGCGCATGCCCGTTCCATTGATCGCGTACACCCGGTCGGTCCAACGTTGTATCCGGCCCCCCATCAATGGGAACGGGGCAAAAGCCATATCCCTGGTCCCCTCCGGGGTCAACCGAGCACCCGCACGTACGGTCCACTGATCATCCCAAGGGAATCGAATTTGCCCCGAGATGATCAGATCACCATCGTCAAGTACGACAAGGCCATTGACGTTCTGATGCATGATATCCGTGCGGAAAGTGGTATCAAGATCAAAGGGTTGCTGGGCATTGCCCGGCTTGGCGACCAACGTCGCCAAGCCGAGCTGCAGCCCTATGCGCAATGCGCCTCTCATGGCTGAACGATCACGATCACCCGTTCGGTGGCCAAAACCTCATCCCTGACGACCAGTGCAACGGAGTACACACCCGGTTGGGCATGCCTTACGTCCCACACGAATTGGCCACGCAACGCCGTCAATTGCCGTTGTTCCAAGCGCCTGCCAGTAACGTCCGTCACCAGCAACCACGCACCCTTTGTGTCACCAACGGTGTAATCGACAGCGACCCAAGCACTCGCAGGGTTCGGATGCACAAAAAGCACGTGCGCAGGCGTCTCGTGTTCCATAGGCGTGGCCTCCATCATCCTCGGACCGATCTCACCACCGGTGAGCGGTGCCACACAACGCCCGTAAGCAAAGCACAGCAGGTTCTGCGCCCATAAACCGGGTTTGTCCTGTGCTCCGTCAATTATGGCTTCCAACGCATCCACTTCGGCCGTTGTAAGTTCAGCCAGGGTGCGACCAGCAACGGCAACTTGCTGGCAGAACGCGATCACATCCAGCATACGTTGGCGCTCCAGCACGTCAGCTCCCTTCAACTCGTGCTCCACCGTAATGTTCTCCACCAGCGCAGTGGCGGCGGTATGGTTGCCCTGTTGCAGGTAGGTGAGCGCTTCAGCATACCGCGCGGCCGGTGTGCGCAGTTGCTGCCAGCCCCAGCGCAAGCTGTCCACGTCCTCGTAGGTGGTATCCGCGCGGAAATGATCGAGCAGGTCGTGAGTATGCTGGGTCATGGACGCGTGATAATACGCCATGGTGCCGTGCAAAGTGGTGCGGTAGGTTTTCTCCTCCCAGCTTGCAACCACACTGTTGTACAGATAGCCGGGCAGCGGATGTCCGCTCTCTTCCTGCAGCCAATCCATGAACCGCTCCTGTTGCGTGGCCTCCGGGTTGGCGATGAGCACCTCGGCCACCATGGCCTCCGGCATCACGTTCTTGTCCACCATTTCCTTCAGTGCTTCCACGCTCAGGAACGGGCTCTTGGCCAGCAGGTAGTCGCGCAGTTCCCATGCGTCGCTGGGCCAGGTGCTCATGATCTCCTGCACCACATCGTCCGTGTTTCCGCCATCAATGAGCTGCTCATACAGGTATCGGGTGTTGCCGTACGCAAGCTTGTCGGCATCCAGGGCGGCCTTCACCTGGCCGGCTTCGGCTTGGCTGCGCACACCGCGTGGGCTGTAATTGCGGGCGGGGCAAGGATCGCCGATGTACGCTGGCAACTGCTGTTTGGCCACATAACCAGTGGTGTAGCACAACGGATCATCAGCGGCGGTCTGCCCGAAGTAGTAGTTCAGCACAGCGTAGGTGCTGGTGCGCTCGTAATCCATCTCCGGGAAGACGCAACTTTGGTCGAACACGTTGGCGCCAGGCCGTGTGGGCACGCCGTTGTTCAAGGGCGGGTGGCCCTGGAAGGTGCGCATGGAGTTGAAGGGTTGATCGAACTGTGGGTCTGCTGCGATCACCTTCCGATCCCAGAAGTTGGTGACATTACCGCTGTTGGTGTTGCACAGCAGTTGCAGCCCCAGCCAATCGCTGCCGCCATTGGTCGTTTCTGCACAGATGCCTTCACCGATGAACGCCCGTTCGAGCCCAGTGGCCGTGTTGCGGCGTACCACGTCGTTGTGGGCACCGGTGTAACCGGTTACGATGCCTTCGGTGTATGGATAGGCGCCGCCTTGGTTCAGGGTGTTGTCCTCCAACATGAAGCCGTAGGAGCGCACAGAGTACAATCCGCGGTGGTATTCTTCCCAGTAATCCTCATCCGGATTTGTCAACGCCGTCACCACGCTGTTCCCCAACTCGAACGAATTGCGGGTAACGCGGTAGCCCACCACCCCACTGGCGAACACCCCGCAAACGTTGGCGCTGAAGGTGCTGCGGTCCACCACGAAGGCGCGGGTGGTAAGGCTGGTAAGGGCATGCACGCCGTGGTCCAAGCCGCTGAAGCTGCTGGGCGTATAGCTGCCCACGGGGCACTCCTGGCCGTATTGCGGGATCACGTTGCACTTCTCGCGCACTTCGTAGTGGGCATCGAGGCTGTAGATGCCGTGGCCGCGCTCGTGGCTGTTGGTTTCGGTGAGGCGGTCGTTGCGGAAGTCGCAGCCCAGGAAGGGTATGCCGTCCACGTGCCAGAGGTAGGCGTGATGCCTGAAGTCGAGCGCCACGGGATAGTTATTGTCGATACTGAAGGTGCACTCCCTGAAGCTGCTGCGGTTGCGCACCGGCACTCCGGTGCCGGGCTGGCTTCCTTGGTAGGGCATGAACTGCACGGCGGTGCGGCAGTTGCGGAAGGTGGTGTTGGTGCAGCGCACCACGCCACCGCTGGTGAAGCCGTTGATGGATCCGCCCAGCCGCTCGGCAGTGAGGATGCCCACCTCGGCCTTCCACACCTGGGAGTTGAGCAGCACCAGCTCGCCCTGGTAGGTGGGATGGGAGCCACCGTACTGATGCTGCGTGATGGTGCCGGTGACCTCGATGCCCTTCCAGAGCTCCCCTACGCACGCGGTGGTGAAGGTGCAGTTGGTGCAGGTGAGGCTGGCGCCGGGTTCGATCACCAGGGCGGCATCCGCGCTGAAGGCGAAGGTGAGGTCCTGGGCGGTGATGTGAGCGCCAGTGGGGAGGCGCAATTCTTCGCAGATGCGCACCACGGGTTTATCACAGAACGGGTTGTCGGTCGGCGTCCAGTTGCCCGCGCCCACAGGTGCGGCATAGGCCACCGTACAGGTCATGTCCTGGAGCTCCTGGCAGCACATGGGATCGCTCATGCGCTCCAAGGAGGCATCGTTGTGGCCCTGGGCCTGGAGCAGGTGGTAGCGGTCCTGCACGTTATTCCACCCCAGGGAAGGATCCGCGCACAGGCTCGCCTGACCCAAGGTAATGGCCTGCGGCAGCCAGGTGGCCGTGTTGGGATCATCCGGTCCGCTCAAGGCGCTGAGCCAGGCGTTGCCCTGGTCGTCCGTGCCGGCCACATACAGCGCGAGCCCATTGCCGTCGGGGGCCGGGGCGAGCTCCAGCTCACTGTCCACCGTAGGCAGCAAGGCGATGGTGGGAAAGGAGTTGACGGTGAGCGTGGCCCAATCGAAATAGCCCAAGTGGTGCAGTCCATCCCAATAGGGCTGGCCATGATCGGCGAGGCTCCGGCACCAATATACCAAGGCACCATCGGCGGTGAACTCCACCCCTCCGGCACCGGGGTAGGCCACGGTGGTGCCCAGGTTGGTCGGCGCAGGTGGTGCGGTGATGAGCAGGTCGCCGATGTGTAGGTTCTCGTGGAAGGTGCGTGGTACGGTGGGCAGTGCGGCGTCGTACGCGGCCACATGCACCAGGAACGCGTTGTAGTCCGGCGGGGGTGGCATGACCTGGTCGCTGTACAACGTGATGCTGAAGGCCACGCGCACGGTGCTGCCCACGGCCACGGCCTCCAACTCGCCCTTGGCCACGCGTGGCCGGGCTGTCGGGTTGAGGACGGCACCGGCCAGATCCACCGGTTGGCTGCCCAGGAGCAGGATGCTGCTGCTCGTGAGTTCGTACCGGGCGATCACCTCACCGCTGGTAGCAAACAAGAAGGTGCGGCCCGTCGCTTCGGAGCGGACGGCATCCATATGCAGGCAGCGCTCGCCGGCACTCCAGAGGTCGGCGAAAGGTGCGCCGAGGTCGACCGCGATCGGGTTCGCATAGGGCCATGCGAACATCAGATCGTACCCGGCGGCGTCCAGGTCCGTGTCGTCCAGCACGCGTCCGCGCCGCTCCGGGTCGTTGGGGAACGCGGGGTTCTGTAGGGTCATGTCGAGCACCGAGACGTGCAGCACCGGATCGGCCTGGGAGCCCGCCACCGCGATGCTGTGGAAGAGATACCAATGACCGCATCGACCCGGTACGGGGGCTACGATGAGCTCCGTGCTTCCGGTAAGGAGGCACCCCGCAGTGTTGCCGCAGCCGAGGTCACCTCCTTGGGCGATGCGATAGCCATTGCGGTCGTACAGGTCTCCGTCCACGGCGAAGAACAGGATGCAGCCCAGGTCGTCCAGCTGAACATAGGCCGATGTGGTGGCCGCGCCACCGCTGTACTGGTCCGCACCGGCATTGGGATCGTTGGGTTGGGGTAGGGCGAAGATGCTGGCGGGTTCACCCGGGGTCAGCACCACCACCTCGTTCCCCTGCATCCAGCTGGTCCGCTGGGCCTGGGCGGTGATGGCGCCGGCGATCATCAGGAAAAGGAGCGTTCTACCCCCCCCCCCCTTGTGAACAACGTGTTGAAACGAATGTAAAACTGGACCAGGACGGGCCGGATGGCAGGGGTTCCAGAGCGTTTCATGATGAGCGGTGTTGTGATCCGAAGGTACAATGATCGGAGCTTTCACCCGGCACCCGACCTTTGATCCCATCGAATGTTCGGCATTCATCTACCGGTCCGGTGAACCATGGCGAAGAAGGGAAGCCCCGATCGCAGATCGTCCGCACGCAAGCAGGTCCGCGACGGAGCCGTGCAGCAGCGCGACTTCTTCGCCGACGTGATGGACGTGGTGCGCGAGGTGCCTGCGGGCCGGGTGACCAGCTACGGCGCCATCGCCCGCTACCTGGGTTCGGCACGAAGCGCGCGCCTGGTGGGCTACTGCATGAACAACGCACACGCGGCAAGGCCGCCTGTGCCCGCCCACCGCGTGGTGAACCGCAGCGGACTGCTCACCGGCAAGCATCATTTCGGGTCGCCGATGCGCATGCAGGAACTGCTTGAAGCGGAGGGTGTGCGCGTGCGGAACGACCAGGTGCTGGACTTCCACGCCCGCTTTTGGGACCCGTCGGAGCACCTCGGTCCCTGATACGTACGGACCTTTCGCTTGGACCGCTTACCTTCATGCTGCCAAAGCACGGATGCCATGGTGGTGAGGGTGGAACATGACGATGCGGATGCCCGCATTGAGGTGCTGCCGGAACTGAACCTGGTCCGGCTCACTTGGAAGGCCCCCCTACCCGGCACGAAGTACCGGGCGATCATGATGGACCTGCTGGACACCGTGCGCCGTCATGGTGTCAAGCACTGGCTCAGCGACGGGCGCTGCATGGGGCCGATCCTGTTCGCCGATCAGTCGTGGACCATGCAGGAGTTCGTGCCCCGGTTGATCGAGGTGGGGGTGGAGCGCGTTGCCATCGTGAGCAGCGAGGATGTGCTGAACAAGATCGCCGTGGACCGCATGGTGAACGCCACTCCGGCGGATGTGCCGTACAGCATCGCCTTCTTCGAGGACCCGTCCATCGCCCAGCTGTGGCTGATGGACCGGAGCAACACGCACAGTGTGGTGGGCCGGTGACCCGGCAGGGCTTTCGGATCTTGCTCATGCGCCTGGCGGCACATCCGAGGGTAGGTATGGAACTTCGGATGGGCGCTGATGGACACGGATCATGAGGGATGGCATGACCAGCCCTATGGAGGTCGCAGCCAGGAGTTCATGGGGAACGGCCCCTCCGCATCCATCGGTGTGGACCCGTGGTTGTCATGCCGGGAACCGCACGCCATAGGGCGTGCAAGACCCGATGGCCCGGGTGACCCGGATGCCCCCCTGCTCAGGCCTTAATTTCGCGCCGGGGACCAACCGTCCTTTCACCGCCATGCCCATCACCGAAGAAGCCATCCAAGCGGCGCTCGCCCGCGTGATCGAACCCGACCTCAAGAAGGACATCCTGACCCTGGACCTGGTGCGCGAGGTGGTGGTGGACGACAACACCGTACACGTCACCGTGGAGGTGAGCAACCCCGCGTTGCACGGCCGCAAGCGGATGGAGGAGGCGGTGACCTTCCAGCTCGGCCAGGCGTTGGGCCCGGAGGTGGCCGTGCGGGTGACCGTGAACCCGCTGAGCGGGGAGCGGGCCAACATGCGGAAGGTGCTGCCCGGGGTGAAGTGGATCGTGGCCGTGGCCAGCGGAAAGGGCGGCGTGGGCAAGAGCACCATCACCGCCAACCTGGCCGTGGGGTTCGCGGCGCGCGGGCTACGCGTGGGCCTGGTGGACGCCGACATCCACGGGCCCAGCATGCCGCTGATGTTCGATGTGCTGAAGGAGCGGCCCCGCACCGTTGACCGCAACGGCAAGCCCATGATCGTGCCGGTGGAGGCCCACGGCGTGAAGCTGTTGAGCATCGGTTTCTTCGCGGATCCCTCGCAGGCCATCGCCTGGCGGGGACCCATGGCCAGCAAGGCCCTGGAGCAGTTATTCAAGGATGCCGACTGGGGCGAGCTCGACCTGCTGCTCGTGGACCTGCCGCCGGGCACCAGCGACATCCACCTCAGCCTGGTACAGGCCGTGCCCCTCACCGGCGCCCTCATCGTGAGCACGCCGCAGCCCGTGGCCCTGGCCGATGCCCGCAAGGGGGTGGGCTTCTTCCAGCTCCCCAGCGTGAACGTGCCGGTGCTGGGCATCGTGGAGAACATGGCCTGGTTCACCCCGGCCGAGCTGCCCGGGAACCGCTACCACATCTTCGGCAAGGGGGGCGCCCGGGCCCTGGCCGCCGAGCTCGGGGTGCCCTTCCTCGGGGAGGTCCCCCTGGTGCAGAGCATCCGCGAGGCCGGCGATGTGGGGCGCCCCGCCGTGCTCCAGCAGGGTACGCCCAGTGCGGCCGCCTTCCACGAACTTTGCGCGGCCGTGCTGGAGCAGCTCCACCAACCCGTCACCGTTTGACGCATGACCCGCCCCACCGACCCGCAGTTGGAGCAGCGCGTCCAGGATGCGCTCAGCGACCTGCGCCCTTTCCTGGAAGCGGACGGGGGTGACATCACCCTGGAGGAGATCACCGCGGAGGGCGTGGTGCGCGTGCGCCTTCATGGGGCCTGTCGCGGTTGTGCCATGAGCCCCATGACCATGAAGGCCGGCGTGGAGGAGGCCATCAAGCGCGTGGCCCCGGAGATCCGCAGCGTGGAGGCGGTGAACATGGGCCAGGCGGTGTGATGCGGGGGGCCTCCGCGCCCGGCCCTGGCCCTGACCGCGATCAGGGACCGCCGACCCCCCACCCGTACCTTCGCGACACCTTTCATGGAGACCCCCGCCAAGCCCAAGACCGTTGAGCCGCGCCAGAACGTGGTGATCCTTTTCGCCGGCGACAGCGGCGACGGCATCCAGCTCACCGGTGCACAGTTCACGGACAACAACGCGCTCTTCGGGAATGACGTCAGCACCTTCCCCAACTACCCCTCGGAGATCCGTGCGCCGCAGGGCACGCTGGCCGGCGTCAGCGGCTTCCAGCTCCACTTCGGCAGCGTGGAGGTGTTCACCCCCGGCGACCGTTGCGACGTGCTGGTGGTGATGAACGCCGCCGCCCTCAAGGCCAACCTGCACAAGCTCAAACAGGGCGGCATCATCGTCGCCAACACCGACGGCTTCGACCGGAAGAACCTGCGCCTGGCCGGCTACCCGGAAGGAACGGGGGACGGCGATGCGAACCCGCTCACCGACGGCTCCCTCGAGGCCTACAAGCTGCACAGCGTGGACGTGACCAAGCTGACACGCGCCGCGCTCGAGGGCACCACCCTCGGCATGAAGGAGAAGGACCGCTGCAAGAACATGTTCGTGCTGGGCTTCATCAACTGGATGTTCAGCCGCGAACTGGACAACAGCGAGCGGTTCCTGGAGCACAAGTTCGGGCGGAAGCCCGAGCTGATGGAGGCCAACCGGCGGGTGCTCCTGGCCGGGTACCACTACGGGGAGACCAGCGAGACCTTCACCACGCGCTTCGAGGTGAAGCCCGCGCCCATGCCCAAGGGCACCTACCGCAGCATCACCGGCAACCAGGGCACCGCGCTGGGCCTGCTGGCCGGTGCGCAGAAGGCCGGGCTCGACCTGTTCTACGGCAGCTACCCGATCACGCCGGCCAGCGACATCCTGCACGAGCTGAGCCGCCACAAGAACCTGGGCGCGATCACCTTCCAGGCCGAGGACGAGATCGCCGCCATCGCCTCGGCCATCGGTGCCAGCTACGGCGGCGCCATCGGCATGACGGCCAGCAGCGGCCCTGGCATTGCCCTGAAGATCGAGGCCATGGGCCTGGCCTTCATGCTCGAACTGCCGCTGGTGATCGTGAACGTGCAACGCGGCGGCCCCAGCACGGGCCTTCCCACCAAGACCGAGCAGGCCGACCTCTGGCAGGCCGTCCATGGCCGCAACGGCGAGGCGCCCATCCCGGTGCTCGCCGCCAGCACCCCCGTGGATTGCTTTGAGATGGCCTTCGAGGCCGTGCAGCTCGCCGTGGAGCACATGACGCCCGTGATCCTGCTCACCGACGGCTACATCGCCAACGGTGCCGAGCCCTGGCGTTTCCCCAGTTCCAAGGACCTGCCCACCATCACGCCGAACCACATCAAGAGCCCCAACGACGGCGACCGCTTCCTGCCATACCTGCGCGATGCGCGCGGCGTGCGCCCCTGGGCCCTGCCCGGCCAGGCGGGTCTGCAGCACCGCATCGGCGGCATCGAGAAACAGGACGGAACGGGCAACATCAGCTACGACCCGGCGAACCACGAGAAGATGGTGCGCCTCCGGGCCGAGAAGGTGGCCCGCATCGCGGACCGCTTCCGGCCCATCCGCCTGGACAGCGGACCGCCCGAGGGCGACCTGCTGATCACGGGCTGGGGCAGCACCTACGGCGCCATCCGGACCGCCGCGCTGCAACTGCAGGCCGAAGGGTACAGCGTGGCCCACGTGCACCTGCGCCACCTCTTCCCCTTCAACAAGGGGCTTGGCCCCCTGCTGAAGAAGTACCGCCAGGTGCTGGTGCCCGAGATGAACAGCGGCCAGTTGCGCCAGCTGCTGCGCGCCGAGTATCTGGTGGACGCCCGGGGCCTCAGCAAGGTCCAGGGGCTGCCCTTCACCAGCGAAGAGATCCACAACGCCGCCCTCGAACTGTTGACGCTTAACGCCTCCGCCGCGGCCCCGGCGACCCAAGCATGAGCACCGCGAACACCAGCCCCGCAGCACCGACGAAGGTCGACCTCTCCAGCGACCAGGAAGTGCGGTGGTGCCCCGGATGCGGGGACTACAGCATCCTGAAACAGGTGCAGACCCTGCTCGAGCAGAGCGGAAAGCGGAGGGAGGAGATCGTCTTCATCAGCGGCATCGGCTGCAGTTCACGCTTCCCGTACTACCTCGACACCTACGGCCTGCACGGCATCCACGGCCGGGCCCCCGCCATCGTGAGCGGGCTGCGCAGCGTGCGCGCCGACCTCAGCGTGTGGATGGTCACCGGCGATGGCGACGCCCTGAGCATCGGCGGCAACCACATCATCCACCTGCTGCGCCGCAACGTGGATGTGAACGTGCTGCTGTTCAACAACGAGATCTACGGGCTCACCAAGGGGCAGTACTCGCCGACCAGTCCGGAGGGTGCGGTCACGCGCAGCACCCCGATGGGCAGCACGGACCATCCCTTCAATCCGCTCGCCCTGGTGAAGGGCGCCGACGGCACCTTTATCGCCCGCTGCATGGACCGCGACCCGAAGCACATGCGCGATGTGCTCGCCCGCGCCGATGCCCATCGGGGCACCAGCCTGGTGGAGGTGTACCAGAACTGCAACGTGTTCAACGACGGTGCCTTCGAGGTCTTCACCGAGAAGGGCAGCAAGCCCGACCACACCCTGTTCGTGGAGCACGGCAAGCCGCTCGTGTTCGCCAACGGAACCAAGGGCATCAGCCTGAAGGACATGCGGCCCACCGTGATCGACATCGGTGCCGGGCACTCCGTGAACGACTGCTGGGTGCACGACGAACGCGACAGCTTCAAGGCCTCGTTGCTCGTCCGCCTGTTCGACGACCCGCGCAAGCCGGGCGGATTCCCGCGGCCCTTCGGCATCTTCTTCGTGAAGGACCGGCCCACCCACGAGGCCAAGCTGCACGCGCAACTGCAGGCGGCGTGGGCCCGCAAGGGGGCTGGCGACCTGGACGCCCTGCTGCGGGGCGATCATACCTGGGAGATCGCCTGACCGCGCCCAAGGCCGGAAGCGGGTGGGCGTGAAGGCACCGTCCCGAAGGTGCCGTACGGGTCGGCAACGACTTGCTCAGCGCACGGCCTCCAGCTTGCGCTTCAGGGCCTCGAGCTCGCTCACCGCCTGCTCCTTGGTGACCTGATGCTCCTGCTGGGCCTCCTGGGTGCCGGGGATCGCCTTCTGCCGCTTGTTGGCGCTCTCCTGCGCATCGGCTTCCTTCTTGATCTGCTTGGCCAGGTCCGCCTGCAGCTTCACCAAACGCCCCTGCACCTTGTTGAGCTTCTCGAGGTCTTTGGCCTCCTTGCTGGTGTTATAGCGTTCCTTCAGCCTTAGTTCCTCTTTCTGGAGTTGGGCTTGCTTGTCCACCAGCTTGCTCTTCTCCTTCTTGGCCTTCTCCAGGTCCTCGGCGGCCTTGCCGGCCTTCTCCTGGGCCTTGGCCTGGTCCTTTTGGGCCCCCACCAGCTTGCCCTGGGCCTTGTCCACGATCTTCTGCTGCGCGTCGATCTGCTGCTGTACGATCGCGCGGTTGACCTGCACGGCCATCGCATGCGCCGCCTCACCGCCACCCGGCACGGCCGTGCTGTCGTTGGCGGCGAAGGCCACCTGCATGCGTGCCCCACCGTTCTTCTTGTCATTGGCGGCCGTGGCCAGCAACAGCACCGGCGCATCGCCCATCCCCTGCACGGTCACCAGGCCCCGCAGGGGCGAGGAGCCGCTGAAGCGCGCCCCCTGGGCCTCATGCACGGACCGCAGGGCGCTCACCGCGGTGCCGGGGTCCGCTTCCCACACCATGAAGCTGTGCGCGGGCAGCTTGTGCTTCCCGTTCATCAGGCTGTCCGCCTCCACGACGATGCTGTTGGTCCAGTTGAGCAGGTGCCCGCTGGCGGACTTCTGCTGGGCGTGCAGGGACGTGCCGAGGGTCGGCAGCATGCAGGCGAGGGTCAGGGTACGGAGGGTGGCGCGACGGTCCATGCCGCAAAGGTACTTGTGCGTGATGCAGATGCCGCCCTTTCACAACAGGCCCGGACGGCCCATCGCCTTGTCGATGAAGCCGATGCGGGCCGGGATGCGGTAGGCCACGAAGAGACGGAGGTTGCCCACGTTCCATTCGTAGCTGGCGTCGCGTGCGGGATCGGTGCTGGAGGTCTCGTTCGAGGCGGACAGGCCCACGCAGGTACGGGCGCTGTTGTACCCCAGGGCGACGCGCAGCTGGGAGCGCAGCCCCGCACCCCAGAGCACCTCGCGGTGGTCGGTGTCCTGCTGCGGATACCACCCTTCGCTGCGCACCAGCCCCACACCGCCGGCGATGGAAAGCGCGAGGAACACGTGGCGCCGGATGACGAAGGTGTGCGCGTAGCCGAGCAGCCCGCCGAGCTCGAGCTGCTCCAGCCGGCGGAAGCGCAGGGCAGGGGCGAACAGGCTGTCCACTTCCTGCGGGATCTCCGGCCGGTCCGAACGCAGGGCCTGGAACACACCGTAACCGCCCACCAGCATGGCCCCGGCGCTGCGCAACTGCCAGGCGTCCTGGTTGAACGCAGCACGGTAGCTGAAGCGCCGGTTGCCGACGATGTGCAGCAGACTGAGCCCAAGGTTCTCCTGCACCAGGTCCGGCCGCAGGCGGTTCTCGCGCAGGATGCGGTCGTACACCGTGTCGCCGACCAGAGAGCCGGGATAGTTCAACACGTCGATGTAGTAGCCCTTGTAGGACTGTGCGAACAGGTTGACCGCGAAGCGCCGACCGAACAGGTTCCCCTGGCCGTCGAGGTAGCGCGTGTCCCCCAGCTCGGCATCGTCACCGTTCAGAAAGCCGAACCCGAAACCGAGGTTCAGCGTCATCGCCCGGTAGCTGGCGCCCACGCCGAGGTTGACGTTGGTGTTGGGCCGGTAGGTCACCCGGCTTTCCCGTGCCGCATCGCGCAGTTCCACCGCGTTGAACTTGGTGCTCATGAACACCCGCACGGTCAGCAGGTGGGTGAGGTCGAGCACCCGCGTGCTGTCGAAACCGCCGTTGGCGGGCGCCGGCCGGTGCACCTCCTCCTGTGCGCTCAGTGGCAGGGCCGCAAAGGCCGGGAACACCAGGAGCAGGGCGACAGGGCGGGCGGCTTGCACGGTCCGTCAGGCCTTGAGCGCCATGGGGACCCGGCACACGGGGACCGGTTCCATCTTGTGGCGGTTGGCCGCGTGGCGGCGGTCGAAGATGGCCAGCACCTCGCGTTGGCGGGCCGTGAGCTGCGCGTCCTGCACGGCCTCCCCGCGCTCGCGCAAGGCCATGGCCCACTCCAGCTCGGGGTAGCTCGCACCGATCTGGTCCTCGTCGCTGCGGTCGTCGCCGAACAGGCCGTCCGTGGGTTTGGCCCGCAGGATGCACTCGGGCACACCGAGCGCACGGGACACGGCGTACACCTCGGTCTTGGTGAGGTCGGCGATGGGGGAGAGGTCCACGCCGCCATCGCCGTACTTGGTGAAGAAGCCCACCCCGAAGTCCTCCACCTTGTTGCCCGTGCCGGCCACCAGCCGGCCATGGATGCCGGCGAGGTAGTACAGCGTGGTCATCCGCAACCGGGCCCGCGTGTTGGCCAGCGCCAGGTCGGTCACTGCGGATGATGCGCCTCGTGGCAGTACCGAACCCAGGAGGTCGAACGTGGGGGTGAGGTCCACGCGTTCCAGCGCGACGCCGGGGTGTGCCGCCTGCAACCAGGCCACCTGTTCCAGGGCCCGCTGCACATGCCCTGCAGCCTGATGGATGGGCATTTCCACACAAAGCGTGGGCAGGCCGGTGCGTGCGCACAACGTGCTGGTGAGCGCGCTGTCGATGCCACCGCTCACCCCCACCACGAAGCCGCGCTGGCCGCTTTGGATGCAGCGGTCCTTCAACCAGCCGGTGATGTGGTCGGCGACGGCGATGCTGTCCATGGAGCGTTGAAATGGAAAGGCCCCGCGATGCTGCGCAGGGCCTTCCGCATTGCGATGGCCTGCGATCAGAAGTACACCCCGAGCAACAGCTCGCCGTAGTGGAGCTTGCCGTGCACCTCCACTTCGTCCGTCAGTTCCTCGCTCGCCTCCCGCTTGAAGAGCTTCTGCTTGTCGAAGGTGTCGGTGAAGCCGTTGTTGTAGTTGATGCCAAAGACCATGGTGGTGTTGCCGGCGAACTTGTACTCCGCACCGATGCCCACCACCAGCGAGGCCCGGAAAGGCACCGTTTCCGAATGGATGCTGGCCTTCTCCTCGTGGGTGAACTTGGCGTCCTGCCCGAGGCCGGTCGCAGCGGCATCGTACGTGTACCGGTCGCTCTTGGCCGCGACGCAGAAGGCCGATCCGAAGCCCAACTGGCCGTAATAGGTCATGTAGCCGATCTCGTTGGTCTTCAACTTGATCAGGATGGGCAGCTCCACGTACTGGTAGCTGCGCTTGAACGTGAAGGCGGGGATATTCCTGTCCACCCCGGCGAGCTTGGTGTGGTAAGCCGTGCTCTTCTGCTTGGCGCCCGTGAGGTTGAGGAACAGGCCGGTGCTCAGGGCGTAGTTGTCGCTCCCCAACCGGAAGTCGCTCATCAGGCCGAAGGAGAAGCCCAGGTTCATCCCGTCGCCCTTCACCTCTTTGGTGTTGGAGGTGATCCAGCTCAGGCTGGGTGCGGCCTTGATGCCGAGTTTCACACCCCGGGAGTCCTGGGCCGTGGTGGCGGTGCCGAGCAGGGCTGCGGCCGCCAGGGGAAGGATCGCCTTCTTCATAGGTTTGCGCGATGTTCGTTGGGGCCAAAGGTAATCGGGCCGGGCGCTTGCTCTCGGGCACCGCGCTGCTGCTGTTCGCCGCCTGCGGCACACCGGACGGCCCGGGCACGGTGGAACCCGTGCCCGTGGAGGTGGACGTCTATCGCCTGGACCAGCTGCTGTTCAGCGCCCCGCCGGATTCGCTCGCAGCGGCGAGCCTGAGGGCTTACGCCGACCTCGGTGGTTTCTACCGCATCTACGTGGAGCACGTGCTGCGGGCGGCCCCGATCGAGGACCCGCGGCTGGCCATGGCCCTGCTCCACTTCACGCGCGATCCCGACTGGGCCGCCGCGCAGGCCTCGGCCGACAGCCTCTTCGGGAACATGGAGGCCCAGCGTGCGGCGTTCACGGATGCCTTCGGCAGGTTGAAGGCGCTCTTCCCCGACAGCCTCACCCCACGGGTGGTCGTCTTCAACGCCGGGTTCAACTACGGCATCTTTCCCACGGACAGTGTGCTCGGCGTGGGCATCGAGTGGTTCATCGGCGCCGACCATCCCGTGGTGGACCTGCTGGCCGCGGAGGCCTTCCCGAACTACGTGAAACGCCGCATGGAGCCCGCGATGCTGGTGCCCGCCGCACTGAAGGGCTGGCTGATGGTGCACTACCTGCGCGATGCCGCCGGCGAGGACCTGCTCACCCAGCTGGTGGAAACGGGCAAGGTGAGCGCGCTGCTCGATGCCCTGCTCCCGGGCACGGCACCCGCGCTCAAGCTGGCTTTCACGCCCGGGCAACTGGCCTGGTGCGAGGCGAACGAATTCCACATCTGGCGGGCGCTGGTGGCCGACGGGCAACTGTTCAGCAAGGACCCCGAGCGCATCGCGGCCATCCTCAACGATGGTCCCTTCACCAATGGCCTGCCCCGCGAGAGCCCCGGGCATATCGGGGAGTGGATCGGGCTGCGCATGGTCCAGGCCTACCTCAAGGCCCATCCGGGCACGGAACTGACCGACCTGTTCCACGGCATCGACGCCCGGACCATACTGAAGGACTACAAACCCCGTGACTGAGCATTCCATGAGAACATCGCAGATCAGGCTGGACGTGCAATTGGACGAGAACCATGTGCCCGAGCACATCGCCTGGGAGGCCGAGGACGGCGGGGTGCGCAGCGAGGCGAACGCCGTGCTGCTGGCCCTCTGGGACGAGCGCGAGCGGAACACCATGCGCATCGACCTGTGGACCAAGACCATGGGCGTGGACGACATGAAACGCTTCTTCCACCAGTGCATCCTCACCATGGCCGACACCTTCGAACGGGCCACGGGCGAGGACCGCATGGCCGCGCAGATGCGCGATTTCGGGTCCTATTTCGCCGAGCACATGCTGGGTGAGAAGCGGGAGGGCTGATCCCCTCGCGCAGAAAGGCGCCGAGCGGTCTTCAGGGTACGGACGCCCGCGATAGCCCCGGCGTTCCCGTCGTGCAAGGCGGCCCTTGCAGGGGAGCAAGGAGGCATGGCCGCCCGCCTCCATCGCGAGCGGTCGAGGGCACGGTGCACGCCGCCGCATTAATGTTCGTGCGCGGGCCGCAGCCCCCACTGTGCATTGATGCCATCGATGAACTCCAGGAGCGCCTCGCGCCCCTGCCGGGCCTCGGCGGAGGTGATGAACATCGTTGGCAGCTCCTGCCAGGTCCGCTTCAGGGTACGGCGCCAGAGCGCCACACTGCCCTGCACCTTGGGTTGCGCCAGCTTGTCGCACTTGGTGAACACGATGGCGAAGGGCACCGCGTGCTCGCCGAGCCACTGGACCATCTCCAGGTCGCTCCGCTGGGGCTCCAGCCGGACGTCCACGAGCAGGAACACGCACTGCAGATTGTCCCGTTCGAGCAGATAGCGGTCGATCATGCGTTTCCACGCGGCCCTTTCGTCCCGTCCGGTGCGTGCGAAGCCGTAGCCCGGCAGGTCGGCCAGCATCCACGGGCGGCTCGTGGAAAGGGTGCCTTCCACGCGGAAGTGCTCCACGTTACGCGTCTTGCCCGGGGTGGTGCTGACGCGCGCCAGCTTGTGGATGCCCGCGAGCATGTTCACCAGGGAGCTCTTGCCCACGTTGCTGCGCCCGATGAAGGCGTATTCGGGCAGGGTGGGCGCGGGCCAGTGCGCGGCCTCCCGTCCGCTGCCCAGGTGCACGGCCTTCAACGTGCGCATGGGGCCGAAGTGCCGGTCGCATGCCGCCGGGGAGGCGGTGCGGTCAAGGTCAGGCCAGCCGGCGGGTGAGCCATGCGTCCAGGATGCGGTTGAAGGCGGCGGGCTGTTCCATCATGGGGGCGTGGCCGCATTCGTCGATCCAGAACAGCTCGCTGCCGGGGATCAACTGGTGGAACTCCTCGGCCACTTCGGGCGGGGTGATGCCGTCCTGCCGTCCCCAGATCAGGCACACGGGCATGGTCAGCTTCGGCAGGTCGCGCGCCATGTTGTGCCTGATGGCGCTCTTGGCCAGGGCCAGGATGCGGATGAGCTTGGCCTTGTCGTTCACTGTGTGGTGGCACTCGTCCACCAGCGCATCGGTGGCATGCCGCGGATCGTGGAAGGTGAGCGCGATCTTCTTGCGCAGGTATTCCTTGTCCTCGCGGCGTGGGAAGCTTCCGCCGAAGGCGTTCTCGTACAGCCCGCTGCTGCCCGTGAGGATCAGGGTGCGCACACCCTGGGGGTGCTTCGCACAATGGATCAGGGCCACATGGCCGCCCAGGGAATTGCCCAGCAGGTTCACCTCCCGGTAGCCCTTGTGCCCGATGAAGCGCTGTAGGAAATCCGCCAGCGCCGGCACGTTGGTGCTCAGCATGGGCATGCTGTACAGGGGCAGCATGGGCACCACCACCCGGTAGCGGCCGGCGAAGTGGCGGAACACGTCCTCGAAGTTGCTCAGCGCCCCGAACAGGCCGTGCAGGAACAGCAGCACCGGGCCGTCGCCCTCCTCCACGTAGCGGAACTCGCCTTCCTCCTTCAGCCCATGCAGCATCGGTACCGCGCGGCCTTGTGATGGACCGCCTCCGTCCAAATGTAGTGAAGCCCCCGGGTCGGTGTCCTTCAGGCCGGGGTGCTGTCCACAATGCCTTGTGGGCAAGACGGGCCGCTTCCGGAACGGAACGGGTGGCGACGGGGTGAGCTTCGTTGGAGGGGTCGGACGGAAGAAAGGAGTGTTAATAGTCCCACTTTCTCCCACTGGCCTGAATCGCCTACTTATCGCGTTATTTCTGGGAAAATGACAACATTGTCCCGCCGTGTACGTTCAATAATTATCGACATGACGCATATTTGTGGGACAGAGTAGGTCAAAGTGGGTCAAAACGCCTACTTTCGCTGCCGTCTCGCACGCGCATCCGCATGCTGAACCTGTTGGGCGAATACGATCTGCGACTTGATGCCAAAGGGCGTCTGGTGCTGCCGAGCGGGCTGAAGCGTCAGCTCGCCGAGGTGGTCTCCAAGGGCTTCGTGATCGCCCGCGACGTGTTCAAGCCATGCCTGGTGCTGTACCCCATGAGCGAGTGGGAACGAACGCAGGCCATGATGGCCCGCCTGAACCCTTTCGTGGAGAAGAACCGGGAGTTCATCCGGCGCTTCACGAACGGGGCCACCCGGGTGGAGCTCGACGGCAGCGATCGCATCCTGCTGCCCAAACCGCTGGTGGACCATGCCGGGATCGGCAAGGACCTCAAGCTGATGGGCCTGCTCGACCGGGTGGAGCTCTGGAGCAAGGAGGGCCATGCCCGGATGCAGCGCGAGGCCGTGGACCTCACCGCCCTCGCCGAAGAGGTGATGGGAAGCCTGGGCAACGCCGATGGCCAGTGAGTACCACGCACCTGTTCTTTCCCAACCTTGTGTCAATGGCCTTGATATCCGCCCCGATGGCGTTTACGTGGACGTCACCTTCGGCGGTGGCGGTCACAGCCGGGCGATCCTGGAACGCCTGGGCCCGCAGGGGGCGCTGATCGCCTTCGATCGGGATGCCGACGCCTGGGCCCGTGCCCTGAAGGACCCGCGCTTCACGCTTGTGCGGTCCGACTTCCGCTGGGTGCGCAACCACTTGCGATTCCTGGGAAGGCTTCCGGTGGATGGGCTGCTGGCCGACCTGGGGGTGAGCAGCCACCAGTTCGACACCGCCGGGCGCGGCTTCAGCTTCCGCCACGAGGGTCCGCTGGACATGCGCATGGACCGCCGCGGCCGACGTACCGCCGCCGACCTGCTGGCGCGAACGGACGAAGCCGGGCTCACCCATCTGTTGCGCAGCTACGGCGAAGTGGAGGGCGCACACCGCGTGGCCCGCTGCATCCTCCAGGCGGCCGCGCAGCAGCGCCTCACCACCACCCGGCAGCTGGTGGAGGTCCTGCACCCGGTGACACCCCGCCGGGATGGCCACGGCTTCCTCGCACGGGTCTTCCAGGCGCTGCGCATCGCGGTGAACGACGAGCTCGGATCGCTGGAACGCCTGCTCACCGAGAGCGCGCGGATCATCCGGCCCGGTGGACGGCTGGCGGTGATCAGCTACCACAGCCTGGAGGACCGCCTGGTGAAGAACTGGATGCGCACGGGCGACCTCGGCGGCGAAGAGCGGAAGGACCTCCGCGGCAACCGGCTGCGACCCTTCAGGCCATTGAGCAACAAGGCGATCATGCCGGATGAACAGGAGACCATGACCAACCCACGGGCACGCAGCGCCCGGCTCAGAACAGCGGAACGCACATGAAAGGCAACAGACCACGCACCCCGGACGACTCCGAAAGGAAGGCGGGCGCCGGTGCGCGCAGCAAGCGGCCGGGCCTGCTCGCCGCCGTGCTCAACGGGTCGTTCCTCACCCGTGAGCAGGTGCTGGGCAACATGCCCTTCCTGCTGTTCATCGCCGGCCTGATGCTCGTGTACATCGGCTACGGTTACTGGACCGAGCGCACGGTGCGCGACCTGCACCGCACCGATGCCGACCTCAAGGAGCTCCGCAGCGAGTACATCACCGTGCGCAGCCATCTGGACCGTACCGAGCAGCAGAGCCAGGTGGCCGAGGACATCTCCGGGCTCGGTCTCCGCGAGAGCCGGGTGCCGCCCCGCAAGATCACCGTCGAACCTGAACTGGCCGAGGCCGTGCGATGACCATGGACGCACAGCGCTCCTTCCGCCTCCGCACCCTGACCGTCTACGGCCTGCTGCTGCTGTTCGCCCTGGCCATCGCCGTGAAGCTCTTCACCATTCAACTGGTGGAGGGCGAACGCTGGACCGCCCGCGCCGAGCATGTGGCCACCGCCTACCGGACCGTACAGCCGGACCGCGGCCACATCTACAGCGAGGACGGCCGTTTGCTGAGCACCAGCGTGCCCGAGTACGAAGTGCGGATGGACCTCATGGCCGACGGGCTCACCGAGGAGCTGCTGCGCACCGAGCTCGACCCGTTGTGCCAGGCCCTGAGCGACCTCTTCGGCGACCGCACGGCGGCCGAGTACCGCCGCGACCTGCTGGCCGCCCGCGCACGGCGCGACCGCTACCACCTGGTGAAGCGCAAGGTGGACCACGAGCAGCTGCAGACCGTGAAGGACATGCCGCTGTTCCGGCGCGGACGCTACGTCAGCGGTCTGATCCTCGAGAAGCGCACCGTGCGCGTGCGCCCCTTCGGCCGCCTCGCCGCGCGCTCGGTGGGCTATGTGCTCAAGGACAGCAGCGCCATCGGCATCGAGGGCGGCTTCGACACCTGGTTGCGGGGCGTCACCGGCCGCCGCCTTGAACGCCGCCTCACCGGCGGCATCTGGATGCCAATCGATGAGGACAACGGCCAGGACCCCGTGCCCGGAAGCGATGTGCACAGCACCATCGACATCAACCTTCAGGACGTCGCCGATGCAGCCCTGGGGTCCCAGTTGCGCAAGCACGGGGCACACCACGGTTGCGTGGTGGTCATGGAGGTGTCCACCGGCTACGTGAAGGCCATCAGCAACCTCACCCTCCAGGGCGACAGCACCTACGTGGAGGACCTCAACTATGCGGTGGGCCTGCCTACCGAACCGGGCTCCACCTTCAAGACGGCCAGCCTGATGGTGGCCCTGGAGGACGGCGTGGTGAAGGCCACCGACACGGTGGACACGCGCGGCGGGAAGGTGCGTTTCCACGACCGCATCATGCGGGACTCGCATGAGGGCGGATACGGCCGCATCACCGTGCACCGCGCGCTGGAGCTGAGCAGCAACACCGCCGTTTCGCAGGTGGTGAACAAGGCCTACCGCAGCGATCCCAAGCGGTTCGTGGACGGCCTGCGCCGGCTGGGCCTCGACCGCCCGCTGGGCGTGCGGATCCCCGGTGAGGGAGTGCCGGTGATGCGTGATCCGGGCGACAAGGGCTGGAGCGGCGTGAGCCTTCCGTGGATGAGCATCGGCTACGAGGTGAGCCTGACCCCGCTACAGGTCCTCGCCTTCTACAATGCCATCGCCAACGACGGCCGGATGATGCAGCCCCAGTTCGCCACCCGTGTGACGCGCGCGGGCCGGGAGGTGCAACGCTTCGAGCCCGTGACCCTCAAGGAAAGGATCTGCTCCCCGACCACGCTGGCGCAGGTGCGCAGCATGCTGGAAGGGGTGGTGGACACCGGCACGGCCACCAACCTGAAGGCGGCGCACTTCCGCATCGCCGGCAAGACGGGCACGGCCCAGATCGCCCGGGAACGCTCCGGCTACAAGAGCGAGGGCGTGAGCTACCAGGCCTCGTTCGTCGGCTATTTCCCGGCCGACGCGCCGCGCTACAGCTGCATCGTGGTGGTGAGCTCGCCCAGTATGAGCGGCTACTACGGCAACGTGGTGGCCGGGCCCATCTTCCGGGAGATCGCCGACAAGATCCACAGCAACCGCCTGGAGATGCAGACCGGTCTGGCGGGACTGGCCCCGCCGCAGGCCCGTACCCCGGTGACCTTCGGCGGCCATGCGGGCGATCTGCGTACGGCCCTGGCCGGGCTGGGCGTGCCCGTGGAGCAGGAAGGCGAGGGCGAGTGGGTCGTTTCCCAGGCCGCCGACACCAGCGTGGTGCTGCGCCCCCGCGGGATGCCCGGTGATGCCCAGCACCTGGTGCCCAACGTCGGGGGCATGGGGCTGCGCGACGCCCTCTATCTCCTGGAGAACCGCGGGCTGCGCGTGCAGGTGACCGGCGTCGGCATGGTGCGCCGCCAATCCCTCATGCCCGGCCACCGCTTCACGCCCGGTACCACCATCGTACTCGAGCTGGCCACATGAAACTGCTGAAGGACATCCTCTATCGGGCGCGCCTGGAGCAGGTGGTGGGCAGCACCAACACCGCCATCGAGAGCCTCTGTTCGGACAGCAGGGAGGTGGCGCCCTTCAGCGCCTTCTTCGCCCTGCGCGGCACACGCACCGACGGCCACGGCCATATCGACCAGGCCATCGCGCGCGGCGCTGCGGCCATCATCTGTGAGCGCCTGCCGGACCAGCTCCACGACGGCGTGGCGTATGTGCGGGTGGCCGACAGCACCCATGCCCTGGCGGTCGCTGCGGCCAACTTCCACGACCATCCCTCCCGTGCGCTCACCCTCGTGGGCATCACCGGCACCAACGGAAAGACCAGCACCGCCACCCTGCTCTTCCGCCTCTTCCGTGCGCTCGGGCACAAGTGCGGGCTGATCAGCACCGTGGAAGTGCGCATCGGCCAGCGCACCCTCCCCGCCACGCACACCACCCCCGATGCGGTGCGCCTCAACGCCATGTTGCGCGAGATGGTGGAGGAGAAGGTGACGCACTGCTTCATGGAGGTGAGCAGCCACGGCGTGGTGCAGGAGCGCATCACCGGTCTGCATTTCGACGTGGGCGTGTTCACCAACATCACCCACGACCATCTGGACTACCACGGCACCTTCGACGCGTACATCGCGGCCAAGAAGCGCTTCTTCGACCAGCTGGGTCCCGATGGCCTGGCCCTGGTCAATGCCGACGACCCGCACAGTGCGGTGATGGTGCAGAACACCGCCGCGCGCAAGCGCAGCTACGCGGTGCGGAGCATGGCCGACCATCGTGCGCGCATCATCGGGAACGAGCTCACGGGGCTCCATCTCGACATCGACGGGCACGATGTGTACACGCGCCTGGTCGGTGCCTTCAATGCGAGCAACCTGCTGGCGGTGTACGCCGTGGCCGTGCACCTCGGCCCGGCCCCCATGGACGTGCTGACCGTGTTGAGCGACCTGGAGCCCCCGCGCGGCCGCTTCCAGTCGGTGCGCGGCCCGGGCGGCGTGCTCGGCGTGGTGGACTATGCGCACACCCCGGACGCGCTGCGCAACGTGCTGGAGACCATGCGCGGCGTGTGCAGCGCCGACCAGCGCGTGATCACCGTGGTGGGCTGTGGCGGCGACCGCGACCGCAGTAAGCGCCCCGTGATGGCGCGTATCGCCGCAGAACTGAGCGACCGCGTGGTGCTCACCAGCGACAACCCGCGCAGCGAGGACCCCATGGCCATCCTTGCGGAGATGCGCGCGGGCGTGCCCGCCGGCGATGCGGACCGTGTGTTCGTGAACGCCGACCGGCGCGAGGCCATCCGCCAGGCCGTGGCCTTGGCCGGGCCGGGCGATGCCGTGCTGGTGGCCGGCAAGGGGCATGAGACCTACCAGGAGGTGGCCGGCACCCGCCACCCCTTCGACGATGCCGCCGTGCTGAAGGAGACCCTTGAACTGATGCACCGCTGACCATGCTGTACCACCTGTTCAAGGCCTTTGGAACGGACATCCCGGGAGGCGGTGTGTTCAACTACATCTCCTTCCGTGCGGGCATGGCCGTGTTCACCTCCCTGGTCATCAGCCTGTGGTTCGGCAAGGGGATCATCCGCCTGTTGCGCCGCATGCAGGTGGGAGAGACCGTGCGCGACCTGGGCCTGGAGGGGCAGATGAGCAAGCAGGGAACGCCCACCATGGGCGGGCTCATCATCCTGTCGGCCATCCTGGTGCCCACCCTGCTCTTCGCCCGCCTGGACAACATCTACATCCTGCTCATGCTGGCGGTCACCGTGTGGCTCGGCGCCATCGGCTTCATCGACGACCACATCAAGGTCTTCAAGAAGGACAAACGCGGTCTGGCAGGGCGTTTCAAGATCGTGGGGCAGGTCGGCATCGGCATCATCGTCGGTGCGGTGGTCTATTTCCATCCCGACATCCGCACCAAGGTGGAGGTACCCGCGGTGCTCGCCGAACAGCTGGACCCGGCCGCCCTGAGCACCTATGTGGAGGAGGACGGCACGGTGCACCACCTGCTGGACCGCAAGAGCCCGAACACCACCATCCCCTTCGTCAAGGGCAACGAGTTCAACTACTCCTCGGTGCTCGGCATGTTCGGTCGCGAGGCGCGGCGCCACACCTGGGTGCTCTACATCCTGGTCGTGATCTTCATCATCACCGCGGTGAGCAACGGCGCCAACATCACCGACGGCCTGGACGGCCTGGCCACGGGGACCTCCGCCATCATGGTGCTGGCCCTGGGCGTGCTGGCCTATGTGAGCGGCAACATCATCTTCTCGGAGTACCTGGACATCATGTACATCCCCGACAGCGGGGAGCTGGCCGTGTACATCGGCGCGATGCTGGGGGCCTGCATCGGTTTCCTCTGGTACAATGCGTATCCGGCGCAGGTCTTCATGGGCGACACGGGCAGCCTCGCCCTCGGGGGCATCATCGCCACGCTGGCCATCCTGGTGCGCAAGGAGCTACTGATCCCCGTGCTGTGCGGCGTATTCCTGGTGGAGAACCTCAGCGTGGTGATGCAGGTCTCCTGGTTCAAGTGGACCAAGCGCAAGTATGGCGAGGGGCGCCGGATCTTCCTGATGTCGCCCCTACATCACCACTTCCAGAAGATGGGTGTGCACGAGAGCAAGATCGTGAGCCGCTTCTGGATCGTCGGCATCATGCTCGCCGTGCTGAGCATCGTAACCCTCAAACTGCGATGAGGTCCCTGGTGGTGCTCGGTGCGCAGGAGAGCGGGGTGGGCGCGGCGGTGCTGGCGCACAAGCGCGGCCTGCCCGTGTTCGTGAGCGACGGCGCGACGATCAAACCGCAGTACCGACAGGTGCTGGAGGCGCACGGCATCCCCTTCGAGGAGGGCGGCCATTCGGCCGCGCGCGTGCTGGCCGCCGACGAAGTGGTGAAGAGCCCGGGCATCCCCGACACGGCCGCGCTGGTGGCGGCGGCCCACGCACGCGGCATCCCCGTGATCAGCGAGGTGGAACTGGCCGCGCGCCATACCAACGCGCCCATCGTGGCCATCACCGGCAGCAACGGCAAGACCACCACCACGCTGCTCCTTCACCACATCCTTACCGCGGCCGGCATGGACGCCGGGCTGGGGGGCAACGTGGGCCGCAGCTTCGCAGGCCTCGTCGCCGAACGGGACCACGCCCTGTACGTACTTGAGCTGAGCAGCTTCCAGCTCGATGGCATCCGCGGGTTGCGGCCCCACATCGCCGTGCTGCTCAACATCACCCCGGACCATCTGGACCGCTACGCGCACCGGATGGAGAACTACGTCGCGAGCAAGTTCCGCATCGCGATGAACATGACCGGCGACGACCATTTCATCCACTGTGCCGACGACCCCGAGGTGATGCGCGGCATCGACCTGCATCCGGTGCACGCACAGTGCTGGCCTTTTTCCATCCAGCGCCCCCTTGGCCGGGGCGGATGGCTTGACGACGCGCACATCCACATCCACACAGACCAAAACCCGTTCCGCATGTCCATCCATGAACTCGCCCTGCAGGGAAGGCACAACGTGTACAACTCGCTGGCCGCCGGCATCGCCGCACGCATCCTGGAGGTGCGGAGCGAGACCCTGCGCGAGTGCTTGAGCGATTTCCAGAACGTGGAGCATCGCCTGGAGCGGGTGGCCACCGTCCACGGGGTCACCTTCATCAACGACTCCAAGGCCACCAACGTGAACAGCGCCTGGTACGCCCTGGAGAGCATGGACCGCCCCGTGGTGTGGATCGCCGGCGGTGAGGAGCATGGCAACGACTATGCCCAGCTGGTCCCCCTGGTGAAGGAGAAGGTGAAGGCCATCGTCTGCCTGGGACGGGACAACGAACACCTGCGGAAGACGTTCGCCGGCCTGGTGAAGGACTTCGTGGAGACCGGGAGCGCCGAGCATGCCGTACAGGCCGCCTATGCGCTGGCGGCCGAGGGCGACACCGTGTTGCTGAGCCCGGCCTGCAAAAGCTTCGACCTGTTCGAGAACTACGAGGACCGCGGTCGCCGCTTCAAGGCCGCCGTCCGCTCCCTCTGATCCCCGGAACCGGACCACCATCACCACTGCCATGGACAAGGACACCCTGCACCTGCTGAACTTGCGCCAGGCCCGCACGGACCTGGTGGAGGCCCGCGCGCAAGCGATGGACGAGCTGCGGAGCACGCCCCACCGCATGGAGTTCGTGGGCATGGTACGCGGCGTGGAGTACATCAACGATTCGCGTGCCACCTTCCTCGACGCCACGCTGCGGTCCCTGGCGGCGATCGAAAAGCCCGTGCTGTGGATCGCGGGGGACCTGCCGGATGGCCTGTTCGATGATGCGGTCCGGGCCTTCCTCGGCGAGCATGTCACCGCGTTGATCCTCTGCGGCTCGACACACCGGGACCCGCCCGCGCCGCTCCGCGACATGGCGGGCCGCACCTACCTGGCCGGCGACCTGCGCACGGCGGTCTTCCTGGCGCACGAACTGGCGACCAGCGGCGAGGTCGTGCTCTTCAGCCCGGCCTGCCCCAGCGGCGACGGCTTCGCCAACTACGAGGAGCGCGGCCACGCCTTCAAACGCACCGTCCGCGAACTGTGACGCAGCGATGAACCGCCTCTTCCACGAGCACCTGCGCGGCGACCGCACCATCTGGATGGTGGCGCTGCTGCTGGGCGTGGTCAGCCTGCTGGCCGTGTACAGCTCGATCGCCTCCCTGGCGTTCCGGCAAGAAGGGCACGGCACCCTGCATTTCCTGATGAAGCACGGCCTGATGCTCGCCTGCGGCGGCGCCATCATGTACGGTGCGCACCGCCTGAAATTCGGGGTGTACGGCCGCCTGTCGCAACTGCTGCTCGGCGCCACCATCGGCCTGCTCGTGCTCACGCTGCTGCTGGGCACCAACCTCAACGACGCCAGCCGCTGGCTGCGCATCCCCCTCATCGGCCAGAGTTTCCAGACCAGCGACCTGGCCAAGGTGGTGCTGATCGTCTTCACCGCACGTGCCATCGCCCGCCATAAGGAGGCGCCGTGGACCTTCCGCGATATGGTGCTGAAGCTCTTGCTGCCCATCGGCGCTGTGTGCGGCACCATCCTGCCGGCCAACTTCAGCACGGCCGTGCTGCTCTTCACGGTGTGCATGACGGTGGCCTTCCTGGGCGGCGTACCGATGAAGTGGATCGCCGCTTCCATAGGCCTGGCCGCCGGTGCTTTCGCCCTGCTGGTGGCCGTGAACGAGATGGGTGAGCTGGACCTTCTGCCCCGGGTGGAGACCTGGCAGGCGCGCCTGGTGAACCACGGCTCGGCGGACAGCGACGCCAACTACCAGGTGGAGCATGCCAAGATCGCCATCGCCAGCGGCGGTCTGCTGCCCAACGGCCCCGGCAGCGGCACCTCGCGGAACTTCCTGCCGCACCCGTACTCGGACATGATCTACGCCTTCATCATCGAGGAGTACGGCAGCGTGCTCGGCGGCCTCGGCCTGCTGCTGCTCTACCTCATCCTCATGGGCCGCGCGGTCCGCATCGCCCGGCTCTGCCCCAAGCCCTTCGGTGCGCTCACCGCGCTGGGCCTCAGCCTAAGCCTGGTGTTGCAGGCGCTGGTGAACATGGCCGTGGCCGTGAACCTGGTGCCCGTCACCGGCCAGCCCCTGCCCCTGGTGAGCATGGGCGGCACCTCCATCTGGTTCACCAGCCTCATGATCGGCATCGTGCTGAGCGTGAGCCGCAGTGTGTACGACGAACCCGCGAACCACCATGTCGAACCCCGACCCGGCACCGCCCCGGCGGCCGCTTAAGCTGATGATCAGCGGAGGTGGCACCGGTGGGCACATCTTCCCGGCGATCGCCATCGCGAACGCCGTGCGGGAGGTCTCGCCCGGTGCGGAGGTGCTCTTCGTGGGGGCCGAGGGCCGCATGGAGATGACCAAGGTCCCCGCCGCCGGCCATCGCATCGAGGGCCTGCCCATCCGCGGGTTCCAACGCGGTTCGATGCTGGCCAACCTGGGCCTGCCCTGGTTGCTGCTCCGCAGCCTGTGGAAGGCACGGCGCCTGCTGCGGTCCTTCCGCCCCGACGTGGCCGTGGGCGTGGGCGGTTACGCGAGCGGACCGCTGCTTGCCGTGGCCCAGCGTATGGGCGTGCCCACCCTGATCCAGGAGCAGAACAGCCATGCGGGGAGGACCAACATCCATCTGGGCCGCCGTGCGCAGCGCATCTGTGTGGCCTATCCGGGCATGGAACGCTTCTTCCCGAAGGAGCGGCTGCGCCTCACGGGCAACCCCGTGCGCAGCGAAACGGTGCGTGTGGAGGGCAAGCGGGCCGAGGCATTGGCGCATTTCGGGTTCCGCGGCGATGCGGCCGTGGTGCTGGTGACGGGCGGCAGCCTGGGCGCACGCGGCGTGAACCTCGGTGTGGAGGCCGCGCTCGCCAGCTGGAAGGAAGCAGGAGCACAGGTGATCTGGCAGACGGGCACGCCCTTCCTGGATCAGGCGCGCAAGGCCGTCGATGGGCTCGCCTATGCGGACTGCAGGGTGCTCCCGTTCATCGACCGCATGGACCTGGCCTACGCCTGCGCCGATGTGGTGGTGGCGCGTGCCGGGGCCATCAGCATCAGCGAGCTGTGCCTGGTGAAGCTGCCGACGGTGCTTGTTCCCCTGCCCACGGCGGCCGAGGACCATCAGACCGCCAACGCCCGCGTGCTCACCGACCGCGGTGCGGCGGTGCTGGTGCGCGACGACCGCAGCCGCGAAGAGCTCGGCCCCACCGTGCTGCGCCTGCTGCAGGACAGGCCGACGCGCGAAGGCATGCGCACCGCCATCGCCGCGTTGGGCCGGCCGGATGCGGCCGCCGCCATCGCCCGTGAGACCATCGCCCTCGCCAACACCGCCGCACGATCATGAGCACCGCGGTCCAGCGCATCTACTTCGTCGGCATCGGCGGGATCGGCATGAGCGGCCTGGCGCGCTATTACCGGCGGCAGGGCGCCGTCGTGGGCGGATACGACCGCACGCCCTCCCCGCTCACGGACAGTCTGGCCGCAGAGGGCATGGCGATCCATTTCGACGAGGATCCCGCCTCCATTCCCGTCGCACTGCGCGAACGGCCGGCCGAGGTGCTCGTAGTGCGCACCCCCGCCGTGCCCGCCACCAGCCCCTTGCTGGCCTGGTGGGCCTCGGCCGGTGCCCGCATCCTGAAGCGTAGCGAGCTGCTCGGCATGATCACCCGCGACCGCCGCACCTATGCCGTGGCCGGTACACATGGCAAGACCACGGTGAGCACCATGCTGGCGCACCTGCTCCACAGCGGCGGCGTGCCGGTGAATGCCTTCCTCGGCGGCATCAGCGCCAACTACGGGACCAACGTGCTGCTCGACGACGGTGCGCTGGCCAACGTGGTGGAGGCCGATGAGTTCGACCGCAGCTTCCTGCAGCTGCGCCCTGCGGATGCCATCATCACGGCCGCCGACCCGGACCACCTCGACATCTACGGCACCCAGGAGGCCATGTTCGAGGCCTATCGGGCGTTCGCCGCCCTGTGCAGCGGCGGGCTGCTCGTGCACGAGCGTGTCAAGGCCGTGCTCCCCGGCCTGAACGCGACCACCTACGCCATCGACGGGAACGGTGTGCCGCGTGCCGAGAGGGTGGAGGTGCGCGACGGCGCCTATCATTTCGACCTGGTGGCCGAAGGCGTCACGCTGCGCGGCCTGCGGCTGGGCATGCCCGGAAGGCACAACGTGGAGAACGCCACGGCCGCGGCGGCCATGGCGTTGCGCGCCGGTGTCCCTGCCGGGTCGCTGCGCGACGGGCTCGCCTCCTTCCAGGGTGTGGAGCGTCGTTTCCAGACCATCGTCCAGGGCCCACGCACGGTGTTCATCGACGACTACGCCCACCATCCCGCCGAACTGGACGCGGCCATCAGGTCCGCGCGTGAACTGCATCCCGACCGCCACCTCACCGTGGTGTTCCAGCCCCACCTGTTCACCCGCACCCGCGACCTGGCCGACGGCTTCGCACGGAGCCTGGCGCTTGCCGACACCCTGTTCCTGCTGGACATCTATCCGGCACGGGAGGAACCCATCGCCGGCATCAGCTCGGCGTGGCTGCTGGAACGTGTGCCGTTGACGGACAAGCACCTCGTAGGGCGGGAGGTGCTGGTGGAACGCCTGGCGGCCGACCCGCCCGAACTGCTGCTCACCCTCGGTGCGGGCGACATCGACCGGCTCGTGCCGCGCATTGCCACCGCCCTCCGTAAAACCGCCACCGCATGAAAGCCCCCCGCGTGCTCCTGCGTCCGATCCTGCTGACGGTCGTCGCCGCGCTCGTCGTGGCGGCGCTCGGTTTCGTGGAGCGCACCGCCGACCGCCGTCCGGTGCAGGACCTGGCCATCGAGGTCCGCGCCGTGGACGAGCTGCGCTTCATCAGCCCCATGCAGGTGCGTGAGCAGGTGCTCGCCATGGGCGATGCGGTGGTGGGTGTGCCCGTGGCCGAGATGGACCTGCGGGCGATCGAGGAGCGTCTGCGTGCGATCCCCTGGGTGCGCGGAGCCGAAGCCTACCACACCCTCGACGGCATCCTCCATGTACGCGTGGAGCAGCGCGTGCCGATCATGCGGGTGCTGGACCACGACGGAGGGAGTTACTACCTGGACCTCGACGGTCACACCATGCCCCTGAGCGCCCAGCACACCGCACGCGTCCCCGTGGCCATGGGCAAGGTGCACCTGGCGGGGGCTGCGGAGCAGGTGATGGACCTGCGGAGCACCGACAGCCTGGTGGCCGTCTCGCACCTGCCCGAACTGCACCGCATCGCCGTCTTCCTCCATGATGACCCGTTCTGGGCCGCATTGATCGACCAGGTCATCGTCATGCCCGACGGCCAGTTCGAGCTGGTGCCCCGTGTGGGTGCGCAGCGCATCCGCATCGGGAACGCCGACCGTATGTCCCAGCGCATGGCCAAGCTCCAGCTCTTCTACCGTCAGGGGATCGACCAGACCGACTGGCGCCGCCATTCCATCATCGACCTCCGCTTCGACGGCCAGGTCGTCTGCACCAACCGAACAACGCCCTAACACGCTCTACACATGCACCAACAAGAGATCGTCGCCGGACTGGACATCGGCACCACCAAGATCGCCTGCATCGTCGGGCGACGGAACGAACAAGGAAAGATCGAGGTCCTCGGCATGGGCCGCAGCCGCTCCGAGGGGGTGAACCGCGGCATGGTGGCCAACATCCAGAAGACGGTGGACTCGATCGTGGCCGCCGTCAAGGAGGCCGGGATCAACGCCAATGTGGAGATCGGCACGGTGAACGTGGGCATCGCCGGCCAGCACATCCGCAGCATGCACCACCGCGGCATGATCACCCGCCAGAGCCACGAGCAGGAGATCGCACAGCCGGACATCGACCTGCTGATCGACGACATGTACAAGCTGGTGATGCCGGCGGGCGAGGAGATCATCCATGTGCTGCCCCAGGAGTACATCGTGGACGGCGAGCAGGGCGTGCGCGATCCCATCGGCATGAGCGGGGTGCGCCTGGAGGCCAACTTCCACATCATCAGCGGGCAGGTGACGGCCGCGCGCAACATCAACAAGTGCGTGCACCGTGCCAGCCTGGACGTCACCGAGCTGATCCTGGAGCCCCTGGCCAGCGCCGACGCGGTGTTGAGCGCCGAGGAGAAGGAGGCCGGCGTGGTGCTGGTGGACATCGGTGGCGGCACCACCGACATCGCCATCTTCTATGACGGCATCATCCGCCACACCGCGGTGATCCCCTTCGGCGGCAACGTGATCACCGAGGACATCCGTCAGGGCTGCGGGGTGATGCGTGAGCAGGCCGAACTGCTGAAGGTGAAGTTCGGCAGCGCGCTCGCGGCCGAGAACAAGGACAACGAAGTGGTCTGCATCCCCGGCCTGCGCGGTCGCGAGCCCAAGGAGATCAGCCTGCACATGCTCGCTGAGGTGATCCAATCGCGCATGGAGGAGATCATGGAGCAGGTGTATTTCGAGATCCGGAACAGCGGGCTGGAGAAGCAGCTCATCGCCGGTGTGGTCCTCACCGGTGGCGGCGCCCAGCTCAAGCACCTGCGCCAGCTGGTGGAATACATCACCGGCATGTCCGCCCGCATCGGCTACCCCAACGAGCACCTCGCCAAGAGCGACGTTGAGCAGGTGACCAGCCCGCTCTTCGCCACCGGCGTGGGCCTGGTGCTGAAGGGCTTCGACTTCCTGGACCGCCAGCGTGCCAAGCAGGGCGGAAAGCCCGCACAGGCCGCCAAGGTGAAGGGCCACAGCCAGGGCAGCCGCATGGGCAGCTTCTTCGACAAGGTCATCAAGGGCGCCTCCGAGATCCTCAGCGACGACGACATCTGAACCGCATCCCCGCCACCCCAGTTCCACCTTCCAAACCGCAACGACATGAAATTCGACCTTCCCCGTGAGCTCTCCTCGATCATCAAGGTGATCGGCGTGGGGGGCGGCGGCAGCAACGCCGTGAACTACATGCACGCCCAGGGCATCAAGGGCGTTGACTTCATCATCTGCAACACCGACAGGCAGGCGCTGGACAGCAGCTCCGTGCCGGTGAAGGTGCAGCTGGGGCCCGCACTCACCGACGGCCTCGGCGCCGGGTCCATCCCCGAGCGCGGCAAGGACGCCGCCCAGGAGAACCTCGATGAGCTCCGCCAGATCCTGGGTGCCCGCACCAAGATGGTCTTCATCACCGCCGGCATGGGCGGCGGCACCGGCACCGGAGCCGCTCCGGTGATCGCCGCCATCGCACGTGAGCTCGGCATCCTCACGGTGGGCATCGTCACCATGCCCTTCCAATGGGAGGGCCGCAAGCGCAAGCTCCAGGCCGTGGGCGGCATCGAGGACCTGCGCCGTTCGGTGGACACCCTGCTGGTGATCAACAACGACCGCCTGCGCGACCTCTTCGGCAACCTGAGCCTGGACAACGCCTTCGGCCACGCCGACAACGTGCTCACCACCGCCGCCCGCGGCATCGCCGAGATCATCACCGTGACCGGCAAGGTGAACGTGGACTTCGAGGACGTGAAGACCGTGATGACCAACAGTGGCGCCGCCATCATGGGCATGGCCGAGGCCGAAGGAGAGGACCGCGCCCTGCGCGCCGCGCAGGAAGCCCTGGCCTCTCCGCTCCTCAACGACAACGACATCAAGGGCGCCAAGTTCGTCCTGCTCAACATCACCTATGGCGGGCGCGAGGTGCTGATGGACGAGATCAGCGAGATCACCGACCACATCCAGGATGCGGCCGGCAGCAGCGCCGACGTCATCTGGGGCTATTGCCGCGAGGAGAGCCTGGGCGAGCGCCTGCGCGTAACGGTGATCGCCACCGGTTTCCAGGTGAACCCCGAGACCGGCGCGGTGGGCCAGGCGCCCGAGGCCCGCAAGGTGATCCCGCTCGATGCCGATGTGCCCACGATGATCACACAGCCCATCCTGAGCCCCGTGGCCAGCGCCCCGCAGGTGCCCGTTACCAAGGCCCCGGAGCCCGCGCCCGAGGCACCCCTCGAGCCCTATCTGAAGCCCGCCGCCCAGCAGGCCCCGCCTGCACCGGAAGCCGTTCCTTCTGCGCCTGTAGCCGCACGTTCCGTGGAGCTGGAGGTCACGCCGCCCGCGGAGGACAAGGTGCGTTACGACCTTTATGAAGAGCCCGCCCCCACGACCGGCGCACCGGTGGACAGCACCGCACCCCTCCTCGCCAATACCGGTGCACGCCTGAGCCCCACCGAGCACCAGACCCGTGTGGAGGAGCGGCTCGTCCGCATGCGCGAGATGACCCTGCGCCTGCGCTCCACCAACGGCATCAATGAGATGGAACGGGAACCCGCCTATGTGCGCAAGCGCGTCGCCCTGAGCGATGGTCCGCGCAGCACCGACAGCAATGTGAGCCGCTACACCCTCACCGAGGACCAGGACGAGAACGGCGAGCGGCGCGTGGAGCTGCGGCGCAACAATCCCTTCCTGCACGACAACGTGGACTGACCTGCAGCCCCATGGACTTCAAACAGCGCATCGACGCCGACCTCAAGGCGGCCATGCTGGCCCGGGACAAGGACCGCCTCAACGCCCTACGGGCGATCAAGAGCGCCATCCTGCTGGAGCTCACCAAGGAGGGCGGAGGTACGGCCGGGATCAGTGATGAGGCGGGACTTCGCATCCTGCAGAAGCTCCACAAGCAACGCGCGGAGGCCGCCGCGATCTACCGGCAGCAGGGCCGCGAGGACCTGGCCGGCGAGGAGGAGGTGCAGGCCCGCGTGATCGAGGGCTATCTGCCGGCACGGCTCAGCGAGACCGAGCTCGAGGCCGCCGTGCGGGCCGTGATCACCACCACCGGCGCCACCGGCATGAAGGACATGGGCCGCGTGATGGGCGAGGCGAACAGGCAACTGGCAGGCCGCGCCGAGGGTGCGGCCATCGCGGCGCTCGTGAAGCGCCTCCTCGCCGGTTGAACCGTGGACCCAACAAAGGCAAGGGGCGCCGTGCGGCGCCCCTTCGCGTTCATGGGCATCGGTGCACGGGCTACAGCCGGGCCAGACTGTCCATCAGCTCCTGCTTCTTGCGTCGGCTCACCGCCACGTTGGTGCCGTCGGTCATGATCACTTCGCCGCCCTCGCCGCGGATGTACTTCTTCACGTGCTTCACGTTGATGAGGTAGCTGTGATGCACCCGTACGAACTGCGCAGGGTCCAGCATGTCCTCGAACTCCTTCAACGTGCGGCTGATCACCAGGCGCTTCTTGTCCTTCTGGTGCACCACGGTGTAATTGCTGTCGCTCTCGCAGTACATGATGTCCTCCACGTCCACCATCTCCAACCCGTCCGTCACCGGCAGGGCGATCCGCTTGTCGGAGCCCGTCGGCCGCGTGAGGTTCTTCAGCAAGGCCATGAACTGGTCCGGGCTCTGGGGCGTTCGTTCCTCCTGCTGCACCTTGCCGATGGCCGTGGCCAGCTCCTCGGCATCCACCGGCTTCAGCAGGTAGTCGAGCGCGCTGAAACGGATGGCCTTCACGGCGTAGCCTTCGTGCGCCGTGGTGAAGATCACGTGCGGCCGGTCCGGACCGATGGCCTGCAACAGGTCGAAGCCCGTCTGCTTGCCCATTTCGATGTCCAGGAAGAGCACCTTGGGCTTCACCTTGCTCAACAGCGCGACGCCCTCCGGCACGTTGGTGGCCATGCCCAGCAGCTCGATCTCCGGGTGTTTGCGTTGCAGCAGACCGCTGAGGGCATCGCGGCAATGCTGCTCGTCGTCCACGATGACGGCGCTGAGGGTGCTCATGGTCTTGCGGTTGAGGCAGGCAAGGTAGCACCTGCGGACCGGCAGGACCAGGGACCGGCCATGCGCCGGGGTCTCGGGATCAGCGGACCAGGCGTGCGGCGCTCACCCGGGCGGCGCGCTGCTGCTCGGTCCAGGCGGCCAGGTCCATCGTGGGGTCCACGAAGGGGGCCACCATGCGGCGCTCGGTGCGGACCTGCCGGCCCTTGGCGTTCTTGCGCGGGGCGGCGGCGAAGGCGCCCTGGGCCAGGGTGAACAGGGCGACCAGGATCAGAAGGCTGCGGAGGATGATGCTGCGGTCCATGGCTTGGGTCGGGCTTCGTTGGTGACCCAAAGCAAGCCCCGGGGCAGGGGGGAGCGTGAGCCCCGGTGAGCAGGTGGCGGGGCGGAGGGAGCAAGTGGCGGAGATGGTGTACGAACCACCGGATCGCGACACCACAGGGTCACCGGCGGACCGCAGGCCGGGGCACGGCACTACCCCGCGCGGCGGAGCATCGGCTCGGGACGGGGGCCGTTCTCCCGCGTCCCTCGCACACGGTCCCATTCCACCAGCAGGCGGCCGTGGCGGTCCAGCAGGGTGATGCGCTCGGCCATGGGCTTCACGGCGGCGCCATCCCGGGGGGTCAGCACCACGTGCAGCGCGATGGGCATGGGCTGGCCGTGGCCGTTCGCCGGGCGGCCCTCCCAGGGGCGGATCTCGATCAGGCGCGGCAGATGGCCTGGCTGCACCAGCACCAGGCGGATGGCGGGATCATCGGGCAGCTGCAGGGCGAACCGACCCTCCCCGTCCGTGTCCACCACCTGGGCCAGCCGCTCGTTGAGCACGATGCTCACCGCACAGGGATGGTCGTTGATGCCTTCCACCTGTCCGCGCACCTGCACGGGCCCGGACAGCGGGCGCGGGTACCAGCCGTCGCGGTCCAGGTCGTCCAGCGCCTTGCGCACCACGCTGAAGGGCGGCACCACAACACCGGCGCCAGCGGTGGAGCGGCTCCACGGCCAGCTCAGGCCATGGTGGGCGATACGGCGCTTGAGGGTCTCCAGGAAGGGGTGCATGGGCTGCTCGGGATGGCGTCGGGGCGTCATACGCGGATCGGGTGTCAAGGGGTTCAGGGCCTGGTCTCGGCGCGGCGGGTCTCCACCCAGGCGGCCAGTTCCATGGTGGGGTCCACGAAGGGAGCGGCCTCGCGGCGTGCCCGCTTCACCGGTGCGGCGGACGGGACCTCCACGGGCACCAGCCGGACGGTGCGCATGTGCTCGTAGCCGAAGTCGTCCTCCTGCGCGTTGAAGGCGATGAGCCCCACCGGACCGTCGTAGTGCACCGGACCCTCGGCCGGCTGGGCCAGCAGGCTCACCTGGAACTGGAACTGGTAGTCCTTCCGCGGCTGCACGCTGCCCGGAAGGCGGGTGTCGAACAGCAGCTCCTTGCCGATGGTGCCCGGCCGCTCGAAGCTCAGGCGGTATTCGTGGCCCAGGGGCAGCTCCATCTGGAATTGCGCCAGGCCCTGCTCCATGCGGGTGAAGGCCGCACCGTCCTGCAACACCGTCAGGGTGGCGCCCGTGAGGGCTTCGCTGCTCAGCACTTTGCCCTCGATGCGGAGCACGCGGGCCTCTTCGGCACGGGCGCTGGCGGCGCAAAGGGTGGCGGCGAGGGCGAGCAGGCGGAGGGTGGCGTTGGTGGTCATGACCTTGGGCGTTGGGGGTCCGTGTCGTTGGTGACCCAAAGCAAGCCCCAGGGGCAGGGGGTGGGTGAGCCCCGGTGAGCAGGTGGCGGGGGGGAGGGCGCAAGTGGCGGGAGGGAGCACGCGGAGCAGTTCCAACCCGTCGCTGCGAGGCGCGGGAGTGCGCGCTGTGCCCCGCGGCGGTCCCCCTGGGGTGGACGGCGAACCGCTCCGCCGGGCCCGGCAAGGAGGGGAACGGGGTGGTTACCGCTGAAGGAGAGATGGCGTGTTTTCTGAGTTGAAACCTCCCCCAGCCTCTCCTTGTTCGGCGCGTGGAGCGATCCACGCGCAGGAGGGGAGTTGAGTCTACGCGTCCCTCAGCAGGGGCATCTCCACTTCCACGCGGGTGCCGGTGGGGCGGTCCACGTAGCGGAAGCCGGCGTGGCCGCCGTGCTGCTTCTGCACCAGATCGAGGCGGCTGCGGGTGATGGCCGTGCCCAGGGAGGTCTTTTTGGTGGGCTGATCGGTCGTTGTGGCCTTGGGGGCGTTGCGGCCCACGCCGTCGTCCTCGATGATCCACAGGAGCTGGTCGCCGCGCGGCTCCACGGTGAGGGTGATGTGGCCCTTGCCCTCCTT
>JACTMO010000045.1 GCA_014584605.1 Bacteroidota bacterium
TTGCAGTTGGCATCCCAGGTGTCGTTGCTGCTGTTGGGGTTGCCATCGTCACAGGCCGTGCCCGGCAGGGCGCTGCCGCCCGGGGTGCCTTCGCAGTCGATCAGCTGGCCCACGCAGACGCAGTTGGCGTCGACCGTATCGTTGCCCGTGCCGGCGTCCCCATCGTCGCAGGCCGTGCCCGGCACCAGGCCGTTGTTACACACGACCGGCAGGGCGCTCTCCCCATCGGCCACGGTGAACTCCCGGAAGAGCGCCACACTGCTCGCGCTGCGTGTGTACGGATCGCTGCCCCCGGCCGCACCCAGGGCCAAGGCCGCCCAATCGGTGCCGTTGTAGCTGAGCAGCCCGCAGTTGGTGCGATCGAAGTTGGCGCCCTCGTCGGCCCCGTTCCACTGCAGTTCCACGGTGGCCTGGTTGTCGCCTTCGGTCTGTTCGGTGATCACCCAGGTGCGTTCCACCTGATCGCCCGTCACCACCGCGCCCGCCGGTGTTCCGGGGGTGCTGTAGTCGGCGTGTACATCGTTCTGCACACGCGCACCGAAGCGCTCCGCCGGGCCGCCGGTGTGGCTCAGTACCACCGGCAGGTAGCTTGTTCCGGTGCCGATGGGGAAGGGGTAGTTGGCGCCGCCGATGGGCAGCTCGCGGCGGAAGGATCCCGAGCCGTTGGTAACGATGTGGTTGGTGGCGTTGCCGCCCACGAGGCTTGCGAGCGCCGTGTTGCTCAAGACCAGGTCGTGGTTGCCGAGCGTGATGCGGCCGTTGGTGAGGGTGAGTGTGCCCGTCACCGTCTGGCTTCCGCCGAGCGTGAGCCCATTGGCATTGTTCAGCGTGAGGTTGCTGATCGTGCCGGTGCCATTGAGTGTTTGTGCTGAGCCGCCACCGAAGGTGAGGTTGGTGAGCGTGACGTTGCCGTTGTTGGTGAAGGTGGTGCCGGTGAAAGTGGTCGTGTTAGCTCCACTGATCGTGCCCGCATTCGTTATCGTGCCCCCTATCGTAGCGATTGTTTGGGAACGAAGAGTCGCACCTGAGCTGATGTTCAGGATACCGGAGTGGACCTGATTGCCGTAGTTGTCCCAGATCCCGGATAGGATGTTGAGGGTCCCTGATGAAGCCAACTGGAAGGAGTTGAGTTGGTTGAAAGTGCCGCTACCCTGATAGTTGATGAGGCCCGCATTACTTGAGTTCAGCGCAAGGATGTTCACCCCGGAAACAGAAATGTTCAAGGTTCCGGCTACGGAATTGGTCAAGGTGCCCGAACCGCTCAAACCGCCTGCGCTCCAGTTGGTGGTGCCATGGTTGGTGAGGGAGGTGTTCAGTGTTTTCGCTGAAGTGCTCATGTTCAAGGTTGCACCGTTGTCCACAACGAAACCGCCGGAGCCGGCCAGCGTGCCCCCGGTCCAAGAGCAGGTCTGTCCGTTCCCGAAGGTGACACCACCAGTTGTGTTCCAAGTGCCGCTGATCACCTGTACTGAATGGCTGGTGATGTGCCATGCGGGGACTTGATTCACGGTTCCGCCATCGATCCGGAACGTGCCGTTGCCAGTGATCGAGGAGCTAGTATTCAGCGCAGTAGTGCCGTCGCGCGCGCTAAAAGTCGATCCAGAAGAGAGGACGATACCCCCGGTGAATGTCTGATTGCCATAGGACTCCCAAGTGCCCGACTGGATGTTGAGGGTGCCGCTGCTGCTGAAAGTCCTCGCGTTGTGAGGGTTGAAGGTCGCGGTACCGGAATAGATGATAGTCCCGGCGTTAGTGGAATTCACGTTCAGATAATTGATGCCGGACACGGAAATGTTCAGCACGCCGGATGCGGTGTTCTGCAGGTTCCCACTGCCGCTGACGATTCCGGCGCTCCAATTGATCGTCCCATTGTTCGTGAGCGTCCCTGCCAGCGAATAGCCTCGGAGCGTGAGCAGGCCATTGTTCGTGAAGGAGCCGCCTGAGGCGGTGGTGATCCCATTGCTCCCGGTCATGGTCCAGGTGCCGTTGTTCACGTTGCTGTTCGCCAGCGTGATCGCGGCATTCCCGGTCAGGCTGCCCCCGGTCTCCACCGTTAACTCATCCACTGTTATGGCTGCGGTCACCGTCACGGTGTGCGGTGAGCGGATCGCGATGGCGCCGCTGGCATTGGAGGGGATCACGGTGGCGGGCACCCAGCCACCGCCGTTGTCCTGCTCCCAGGTGCTCAGCGCGTTCCAGTTGCCGCTGGCCGCGGTGCGGTAGGTCTGGGCCTGGGCCCCGGCGAACAGGAAAAGGATGCCGATGGAGAAGAATACGGTCCGAAGGGTAAGTGTGCGTGGCATGGTGTCAGGGTGTTGGTGGATCATGGCCGAGGCTTCTGCACACAAAGGGAAATGACCGCCATGGTCGGCGCAATACTGGAAAACCATGAATCTTGGGTCCGATGAAGATCGCGGACCGGGCCAGGCCGTCCGGGACCGGCGGTTCAAAGCCGTACGGCCACGCTCACCGACCAGCTCCGCCCATCGCTCGGCCACACGCCGGGGCCGGGGTAGAACTGGGGCCGTTTGGTGAAATACCGCGCATCCAGCGCATTGTTCAGGTGGGCCCGGAGCTCCAGCCACGGCTGGACCGGAAAGGTCAGTCCCACATCCAGCAGGCCGTAGGACGGCACCAGCCCCACGGTGCCCGAGGCGTTCGGCGTCACCGTGTTCATCGGGTCCGCGAAGGTTGCCGAGACCCAGCTGTACAGCGCGTTCAGTCGCATGTCCCGGTAACGTACGGTAAGCCCGTTCCGGCTGGTCCATTCCGGTGCGCTCTCCACGCGGTTGCCGCTGATGTCGACGTTGGCCCCGCCCTGACGCACCACCGCATCGTTGTACCGGGCGTCCAGGTAGGCGGTGCTGGTGAACAACGTCAGCCATAGCGCAGGGCCCAGCCGCACATCGGCCTGTATGAAGCATTCCACCCCCCGGGACACCGAGCTCCCGATGTTGGCGCGCCGCACCAGCGCGTTGCCGGCACTGTCCTGTTCGACCAGCGCGCCCACGCGGTCGCCATAGAACAATTGGTAGGCGCTGACGTCCCACCGGATCGCCTTCCAACGTCCACGGATGCCGATCTCGGCATTGTGGCCGCGGGAGTCGCGCAGGCCCGGGTCCGTGCGTTCGAAGGGTGAAGCGGGCACCACGTCCTTCATCAGTACCGGCCGGTAGGCTTGCGCCCAGCCGGCATGGACCGTCATCCATGCGCCGACACCATGTTCCATCGCCGCTCCGAGAAGCGGATAACGGTGCGCGATCCGGTGCGGCAGTTCGTTCTGCAGGGGGTAGCTGGTGGTCCCCTCCAGGTCGCTGCGGCCCCACTCGTAGCGCATTCCCACGGTCAACGACGAACGTGCGGTCATGCCCCACCGGTTCTCGGCGAACAACGCCAGGTTGCGCGTGCGGTAGTGCAGGTCGCGGCCCCAGCCGGGAACGACGAGTTGCAGATCATGGTCCGTGCCCGTGGTCCCCTGGCCCTGCTGGCGGCGTCGCATGTCGTTGCGCATGCCCTGCACGCCGGCCACCCAGGTGCTCGTGTTGCGGCCCGTGCGGTAGTGGTGTCGAAGGCGTAGTTCGCTGGTGGTGCTCCTGTAGTCGTCGATGTCCACCTGCCGCGGCGCGTATTGCAGCGTGGTGCTGTCGATGCGGTCCACCACGGTCGCGGGCCGGTCGAAGAGCACGCTGGTGCGCGTGCCCAGCACGGCCGATGTGGTCCATTGCAGCTCCCCACCGCGGAACGGCAGCCATCGCACCGTGAACCACGGCACGTGGATGTCGGGCTCGTAGTAGTTGCGGGCACGTGTGGACGACCGCGGGTCCTCCTTGAACATGGCGTCGGTGAGCGGGCCGGCGAGCTGGACCACGTAGTCCGACCGCGCCCAGCCCGCCGTGAGGTCGATCCGGTCGGAGGGCCTGAAGCCGATGCTGAGGTGCTGCGCCTGGAAGTCGCTCCGGCTGTTCCGCCGGTACCCGTCCGAACCCCGGCGCTGCATCCACGCGTTGTACGACCATTTGCGCCAGGTACCACTGGCCCTGTTGAACGTGCTCAGGAGGTTGAAGGAGCCGACGGTGTTGACGCTCTCGAAGGCGAACACCCGCGTACTGTCGGGCCCCTTGGTGATGTAGTTGAGCATGCCGCCGAACTGGGCCCCGTACTCCAGCGACCCGGTGCCGCGCACGAGCTCGATGCGCTCCACCGCCTCCATGGGCAGGCTGAAATGGCTGGCCGGATAACCGTACATGTCGGTGTTGGTGATCACACCGTCCTTGCGGATGTTGAACTCCCATCCCCGGTGCGGGTCGAGGCCGCGGGCCGCGATGTTCAACTGGTTGCCGGTGCCGTCCATGTCGTACACGAACAGCCCCGGGACCTTGGCCAAAAGCTGTCGGCCCTGTTTTTCGGCCAGGGCGGCGCCCTGCTCGGCGACGACGATCACTTCGCTCTTGCGGCCGCTGAACAGGTAAGTGCCCTGCGTGGCCGGCAGGGGGTGGATGTCGGGGCGGACGCCCTCCACGCGCACCGGGTCGAGCAGCACCGCGCGGGTGGTGTCACCAACGCCTTGCTGCGCCGCGATCATGTGGGGCCAGACCAGCAGGGACAGAAGCGCGCCGCGTCGCACGGCGCAAAGTGGGCAGGTCCCCACCGCGGCGGGGTGCGGTGGTGCGGATCGCGCATCCGGCCTTGTGGATCGCGCGTCGGTCGTGGTGAGGGGCGTGCGATCCCGTACACTACCGGAAGAGCTCGATCACTTCGCCTTGGTGCGGCACCACCAGCCTGCAAGCGTCGCACGGCGCGGGCAGGCCGAGGCTGTCCGCCGGAGTGGCTTCACGCCGCGTCACCACCAGGACGCGGGTGTCGATGCGCTTCCCGTGGGCATGCACGGTGCGCAACAACGCTTCGCTGACGAAGGCCGCCGCCAGGTCGCGCGCGGCGAGCAACGGCGCGGGGTCCTGTGCGTCGCCGGTGAAGCAGAGGCGCCGCCCCCGGTAGCTCACGATGTAGGATGCACCTGCCTTGTCGCCGTCCGGTGCGGCCTGCGGGTAGGCGTAGATGCCCTGCGCCTCCAGCCGGGACAGGGCCGCGGCCTGTTCACTTTCCGGCACGAAGGGCGCCAGCAGGTCCAGGCGGGTGGCCCGGAAACGCACGCTGTCGAAATGCTCCGGGCCTGCCCTGGTGATCAGCGCCGTGCCGTCCACCTCCCCAAGGTCCGGCGGCGGCGTGTAGCGGTCGCAGCCCGGGCAGTCCGGCCGGTATGGGAAGTCGATGAAGAGCGTCCACCCTCCCAGCCCGATGCGGAACGCATTGTTGCCGAGGTGTGTGGCGGTGACACGCTGCGCCGCGGCGTGGAGCGGCAGTGCGGCGACCAGGAACAGGAGGGTGCGCAAAGGACGGTGACGCATGGCCGGACCGAACGGGTGGTGTGGAACGAAACTACTCCACCACCACGGGCTGGTCCTTGGGATGTTTCACACTGTACACGAAGCCCAGTTTGCGCGTGGCCTTCGGCTCCAGGGTGAGGCGCCAGGTGAGCCGACCGGTCCGGTCATCCACCGTGGCGCCGCCGGCATCATCGAGCTTCACCTCCACTTCGCTGCGCGGGCTGAGGGGCATCTGGTCGCGCAGTTCCAGGTCCACCGCGGTGCCCTTGGTGTTGCGCACGGTGATGTCCCATCCGCGCGTCACGGTGCGCTTGCCACCGATCACGGACCTGTCGTCGGAGCCCTTGCGGCGCACACGCTCCACCACCACGCCCTTGTCGCGGCCCAGGCTGATGGCCAGCGTGTCCTGCGGGCGGCTCAGGTCCAGCTGGCTCTGCCCCACGAAAGTGCCCTCGAAGAACACGTTGGCAGGTCCCGGAAGCAGGTTCAGGTCCTCCCAGCCGGTGGTGCGGGCGTAGAGGAAGGCGTCGGGGTCCAGCTTGGGTGTGCAGTAGTGCTGGTAGGTGGCCGGGATGCTGTGCGTACGCACGCCCACCGTGTGTGGCTGGCCATCGCTGGGCACGCTGAACGGTGCTTCCACCGCGAATTCCACGGTGGTGGTCCGGTACACCACGGTGTTGTTCACGGTCGTGATGGCCTGCATCTCGTCCAGGCGCACATCGCCGTCGGCCACGGTCGGCGGCGCACCGGCTCGCATGGCCTCGGCCTTGGCCGTCCTTCCTTCGAACGCGACGGTCTCCAGCGGCATCGGTCGGTCCAGCACCCACGCCTGCAGTTCGGGCATCACCCCGCCTTGTGTGGGGTTGCCGCTGCTGAGGCTCAGGTCCACACGCGTCCAGTCCTCGCCGGTGTTGTTCACCACCCGGGCCTTCATCAGCAGCTCGATCGGCTGCCCCACCGCCCGGGCGCGCAGGTCGTAGGCCGGCGTCCATCCTGCGCCATGCACGAAATAGCCCAGGGTGAACGCGGCGGAGACCTCGGCCGGGCTGTCGAGCTCCACCACCACTTCGCTGGTGGGGCGCGGGGCCTGTGCCTGCAGGCCGCCCAGTTGCTGGCGCAGTTTCTCGACCTCCTCGTGCAGGGACTGTTTCTTTTCCTCCTGCGCCAGCCACCCCGCCTTCACGGCCTTCATCCGCTCGCGCACATAGTCGTTCACCGCCTGCAGCTGTGCGGCCGTGAGCCCGCTCTGCTGCCCGCCCACCGCACTGTTCTTCAGCAGCAACTGCTCCTCGTTCACCCAAACCTGCTGCAGGCCGTTCTCGAGATTCCAGTCGTGCTCCAGCTTTTGGATCCGCGTCCTCAGGTCCTCGATCTCCCCCTTCTTCGGGCTTTCGGTGAGGTAGTTGATGCGGTGGTTGACGCTCAGGATGGTGTAGCCGCCTTTCCCGGTCACCTGGATGCTCATGGGGTCCAGGGCCTCGCTGAGCCCGGTGAACACCAGCGTGGAACGTCCCGCCGACAGCGTCGTCGTTGCGCTGCGTGCGACCTGTGCTCCGTTCAGGAACACCTTGGCGGCGTTGATACGGCTGGTGACGGCGCGCTCGTTCTCGGCGGCATGGAGGAACGTGGAGGTGAGCAACAGAAGGAGCAGGGGGGTGCGCATGGCGGCGGCGGAATGGTGCAAAGGAAGGTACGCTACAGCCCCCCGTACACGCGGCGTGCCGATCGGTTCAGGACCGGTCCTTCAGCACTGTGCCGGGCACGTTGGCGATGCCCCACTGGGCCAGGATGGACCGTGCCTTCCGGTTGAAGTGACGTACGCGCTCTTGTCCACGAACACGAAGGGCCGCCCCGGATGGAGCGGCCCTTCGGCTCGTAGGTCCGATCAGCTTACTGGCGCACCAGTCGCTGGGTGTGGAAGCGGTCGTTCACACGCACGTTCACCAGGTACACCCCGGG
>JACTMO010000016.1 GCA_014584605.1 Bacteroidota bacterium
CTCCAAGGCATCCACTTCAGGCACGGTAAGCTGCGCCATGGTGCGGCCGCTGCCGCCTACTTGCTGCACGAAGGCGATCAGGTCCAGCATGCGCTGGCGTTCGATCACCTCGGCATCCCGCAGTTCATGCTCCACAGGGATGTTGTTCACCACGGTGAACGCGGCTGCGAAGTGGCCCTTCTGCAGGTGGGTGAGGGCCTCACTGTAGCGTGCCGCCGGTGTCCGCACCTGTTGCCAGGTCCAGCGCAGGCTGTCCGTGGGGTCGTGGATGGTGTCGTTCCGGAAGTCATCCACCAGCGCATGGGCGTGCTGGGTCATGGCGGCATGGCTGTACGCCATGGTGCCGAGCAGGGTGCTGCGGTAGTTCAGCTCATCCCAACTGGCGTACACCATGTTCAGCAGGTACGCGGGCAGGGGATGGCCGCTCTCTTCCTGCATCCAAGGAACGAAGCCTTCCTGTTTGGTGGCATCGGGGTTCGCCACCAGTACCTCGGTCACCATGGCCGCGGGCATCACGTTGCGCATCACCATCTCCTTCAGGGCCGTGGTGCTCACGAAGGGGCTGAGCGCCATGAGGTGGTCGCGCAGTTGCCAGGCGTCCTGCGGCCAGGTGCCCATGATCTCCAGCACCACCTCGTCGGTGCTGCCGCCGTCCAACAGTTGGTCGTACAGGTAGCGGGTGTTGCCGTAGGCCAGCTTCTCCGCCTGCAGATCGTTCTTCACTTCCTGCGCCTCGGTGAAGGAGCGCACGCCGCGCGGTCGGTAGCTGCGCGCCGGACAGGGGTCACCGGGAGCAGGGGGGAGCTGCTGCTTGGCCACATAGCCCAAGGTGTAGCAGAGCGGTTCGTCGGTGGCGGTCTGCCCGTAGAAGTAGTTGAGCAGGGCGTAGGTGCTGGTTCGCTCGTAATCCCATTCGTCCACCCCGCAGCTCTGGTCGAACACGTTGGCGCCGGGCCGGGTGGGCACACCGTTCAGCAGGGGCGGGTGGCCTTGGAAGGTGCGGATGGAATGGAGCCCTTGTGGACCGGGATCGGAGGTCACCTTCCTATCCCAGAGGTTCACTTGGTTCCCGACGTTGGTATTGCACAACAGCTGCAGCCCCAGGAAGTCGCTTTGCCCACCGCTGGTCTCGGCGCAGATGCCTTCGCCGATGAACGCTCGCTCCAGGCCGGTGGCCGTGTTGCGCCGCACCACATCGTTGTGGGCGCCGCTGTAGCCGATCACGATGCCCTCGGTCTCGGTATGGTTGCCGGCTTGCACCAGGCTGTTGTCCTCCGCGATGAAGCCGTGGCTGCGGTAGGAGTAGAGACCGCGATGACGGTCATCCCAGCCAAATTCGAGAGGCAGATTCGTCAGGTCCGTCACCACGCTATTCCCCAGTTCGAAGTCGCTGCGCGTAACGCGGTAGCCCACCACGCCGCTGGCGTACACCCCGCACACGTTGGCGCTGAAGGCGGCGCGGTCCACCACGAAGGCGCGGCTGGTGAGGCTGGTGAGGGCGTGGATGCCGTGGTCGAGGCCGGTGAAGGTGCTGGGGCTGTAGCTGCCGGCGGGGCACTCCTGGCCCAAGGGCACGGCCACGTTGCACTTCTCGCGCACCTCGTAGTGGGCATCGAGGCTGTAGATGCCGTAACCGCGTTCGTGGCTGAAGGTCTCGGTGCTGCGGGCATTGGTGAAGGTGCAGCCGGAGAAGAGCAGCCCGTCCACCTGCCACAGGCTGGCGTGGTGGCGGAAGTCGAGGGCCACGGGGTAGTTGGCATCGATGCTGAAGGAGCAGTCGGTGAAGCGGCCGCGGTTGCGCACAGCCAGGCCGGTGCCGGGCTGCGTGCCCTGGTAGGGCAGGTAGCGCAACGCCGTGCGGCAGTTGCGGAAACTGGTGTTGGCGCACACCACCACCCCGCCACTGCGGAAGCCGTTGATGCCGCCGCCGATGCGCTCGGCGGTGAGGATGCCGTCCACCGCATTGTACAGCCGGCAGTCGTGCAGCACCAGCTCGCCCTGGTGGGTGGGGTGCGAACCCCCGAACTGGTGCTGGGTAATGGTGCCGTGCACCTCGATGCCCTTCCATTGCCCTTCGGGGCACGCGCTGGTGAAGGTGCAATTGGTGCAGGTGAGGCTGGCGCCGGGTTCGATCACCAGGGCCGCGTCGGGGCTGAAGGCGAAGGTGAGGTCCTGGGCGGTGATGTGGGCGCCGGTGGGGATGCGGAGCTCCTGGCAGATCCGGACGATGGGTTTGTCGCAGAACGGATTGTCGCTGGATGTCCAGTTGCTCTGCCCGGTGGTCGCCGAGAAGGCCACGGTGCAGGTCATGGCCTGGCGTTCGGCACAACAGCTCACATCCGTCATCAGGTCCAGGGAGGCATCCGCATGGCCTTGTGCCTGCAGCAGATGGTATCGGTCCTGTCCGTTGTTCCAGGCCAGGGAAGGATCCGCGCACAGGCTCGCGTCGTCGAGCGTGATGGCCTGCGGCAGCCAGGTCGCCGTGTTGGGGTCGTCCGGACCGACCAGTGCACTGAGCCACGCATTTCCTTGCGCATCCGTGCCGGCCAGATACAAGGCTTCGCCGAGGCCATCCGGGGCGGGGCCGAGCTCCAGTTCGGTGTCCACCGAAGGCAGCAGCCCGATGCTGGGGAAGGAGCTGACCGTGAGCGTGGTCCAGTCGAAGGTGCCCAGGTGGTGAAGGCCATCCCAGAATTGCTGGCCATGATCCGCCAAGCTGCGGCACCAGTACACCAATTCACCATTGCTGGCGAATTCAATGCCTCCTGCACCGGGGTAGGTGACCGTGGTCCCGAGGTTCGTGGGCGGCGCTGGTTCATTGATGAGCAGGTCGCCGATGGGGACGTTCTCGTAGAAGGTTCGCGGGACATTGGGCAGGCTGGCGTCGTAGGCGGCCACATGCACCAGGAACGCGTTGTAGTCCGGCGGCGGTGGCAGCGTTTGGTCACTGAACAAGGTGATGCTCATGGCCACGCGGATGGTACTGCCCACCGCCACCGCCTCCAGTTCACCTTTGGCCGTGCGAGGGCGCAAGGTCGGGTTGAGCACGGCACCGGCCAGGTCCACCGGTTGGCTGCCGCGCAGCACCACACCGCTCGGCGTCAGTTCGTAGCGTGCCAGCACCTCGCCGTTGCTGGCGAAGAGGAAGGTGCGGTCCTCGGCCTCACAACGCACGGCATCCATGTGCAAACAGCGTTCGTTGGCGCCCCATTGGTCGTTGAAGGGCGAGCCCAGGTCCACCGCAATGTCGCTCACGATGGGCCAGTTCTGCACCAGGTCGTAGCCCTCGTTGTCCAGGTCCGTGTCGTTCAGCACCCGCCCGCGCCGTTCCGGATCACCCGGAAAGCGCGGGTTCTGCATGGTCATATCCAGCACGGAAACATGAAGGACCGGATCTGCCGACGAACCGGTGACGGACATGGTGTGGAACAGGTACCACTGGCCGCAACGACCGGGAACAGGCGCTACCACGAGTTCCGAACTGCCGGGCAGGAGGCACCCCGGCGTGAAACCGCAGCCGAGGTCCCCGCCGGCCATGATGCGATAGCCCTTGCCGTCGTACAGGTCGCCGTTCACGGCAAAGAACAGGGGGCACCCCAGATCGTCCATTTGCATGTAGGACGAAGTGGTGGCGAGGCTTCCCGTGTACTGGTCGGGACCCGCGTTCGGGTCGTTCGGCTGGGGAAGCAAAAAGGTCGATGCGGGTTCATTGGGAGCAAGGACCACGACCTCTTGTCCTTGGATCCAGCTCGTTCGTTGCCCTCGAACGATGCAGGGGTAGGTCATCAGCTCAAAAAGGAAGAGAAATACCCCCCCCCTTGTGAATAAGGTGTTGAAACCTGCACGGAGCAGGTCAGTGCAGGGCCGGAGGGTCGAGGCGATCGATCGGATCATGGCGTTCGGGTTTGGGTGCGTGAACGGGATCGAAATGCGCGGAAGAACCGATCGAAGATAGCCATGTCGGTCAATCGGTGAACGATCGTTCCGCCGATCTTCCGGTTTGGTATACCGGTCCGAAGCGGCACCCCACGTGCTCAGGCGATCGGGTCGCACGGGTGCCTGCCCGGCCTCCCTTGCCCACTTCACAGCGCCTGCTACCTTCGGTCACCAACCCCGCTTGCGCATGGAGCTTCTCACCCCCCAGCACCGCCTGGCCTTCAAAGGCAAGGGCGGCGACCTCTTCGCCGTGCTCATCGTCAACTGGCTGCTCACCATGGTCACCCTGGGCCTGTACTACCCGTGGGCCAAGGTGCGCCGGTTGAAGTACAGCTACGAGCACACCGAACTGGACGGGCATCCGTTCCACTTCCACGGCACGGGGCGCGAGATGTTCATCGGGTTCATCAAGGCCGTGGGCCTGCTGGTGCTGCTCTACGGCGCCTTCTTCGGCCTGGCCATGCTGCAGGAGGTCTGGGCCAGCGTGCTCGGCTTCCTGGTGCTCTTCGGCGGGCTGCTGCTGCTGCTGCCGCTGATCATCCACGGCACCTACCGCTACCGCATGAGCCGCAGCAGCTGGCGGGGCATCCACTTCGGGTACCGCGGCGACCGCAACGAGCTGTACCGCATCTGCCTGCGCGACGGCCTGCTCACGATGGTCACCCTGGGCATCTACGGCAGCTGGTTCACCATCAACCTGCGCAACTACGTGATGAGCCATGTGCGCTGGGGCAGCTCGCAGTTCGCCTACAAGGGCGACGGGCTCGACTTCTTCCTGATGAACCTGAAGGGCTACTTCCTTACGCTGTTCACCTTGGGCATCTACGGGTTCTGGTGGCAGAAGGACCTGTTCCACTACTACGTGGACCACCTGAGCTGGACGTTCAGTGATGGCAGGCGCCTGCAGTTCAAGGGCACGGCCACGGGCGGGGGCTTCTTCGGCCTCATCGTCACCAACGTGCTGCTGGTGATCTTCACCTTCGGCATCGGCTACGCCTGGGCCGAGGTGCGCACCATGCGCTACATCCTGGCCCACATCGCGATGGTGGGCGATGCGGACCTGAACAACGTGGCCCAGACCGAACAGGAGCACAAGGGCGCACTGGCCGAGGAGCTGGGCGACCTGATGGACATCGGGATCTTCCTGTGAGCGAAGGGGTGGAGGCCGTCCTGTACGACGGCGTGAGCAGCAGGCCGATCGAGGCGCGGGTGAGCGTGCGCGAGCCCAACGCGCTGGTGGTGGAGCACGGGAACGAGCGCTTCACCTGGCCGCTGGAGCACACGGGCCTGCAGTGGGAGCGCACGCGCGACACGCTGCGCATCAGTTTCGGTGAATTCCCCCGGCGGGTGCTCATCGTGCGCGACCCGCTCTTCATCCGCAGCTTCGTGCTGCGCATGCGCTACACGGGCCGCCAGGGGGTGTACGACCGCCTGCTGGGCGTGGCGCGCAGCGGGCCGGTGCTCTTCTTCCTGGGCGTGGCCGTGCTGCTGGTGGCCAGCTACGTGTGGCTGCTGCCCTGGGCGGCGGAAGGCGTGGCCATGCTGATGCCGCGTTCCGTGGACCAGCAGCTGGGCGCGGCCGCCTGGGGCACCATGGCCCCCACCCTCGACGAGGACACCGCGCGCAGCCGCACCCTGCAACGCTTCGGCGATGCGCTGCAGCTCAGCCCCGACCATCCGCTCACCTTCCACGTGGTGCGCGACGACCAGGTGAACGCCTTCGCGCTGCCCGGCGGCCACATCGTGGTGTTCACCGGCATCCTGGAGCGCATGGACCGGCCGGAGGAGCTGGCGGCCTTGCTGGCGCACGAGGGCACGCACGTGCAGGAACGCCACAGCACACGCATGCTGATGCGGCAGCTGGCCAGCTACGTCTTCCTCAGCCTCATCATCGGCGACGCCAGCGCCATCGCGGCCGTGGTGGCCGAGCACGCGGACAACGTGCGCAACCTGTCATATTCGCGCGGGCTGGAAACGGACGCCGACCGGCATGGCATGGAGCGCATGCACGCCCGCGGGGTGGACCCGGAGGGCATGGTGGGCCTGCTGAAGCTGCTGCAGGAGGAGGCGGTGGACCTGCCGGCGGCCATGGAGTTCCTCAGCAGCCACCCGCTCACCGAGGACCGCATCGCCGAGGCCGAGGACCAGGCGCAGCGCCTGGGGCCGGTCGCGGCAGCACGCCCGCCGTTGAACACGCTGTTCACGGCCTTGAAGCAGGAACGGCCCTGACGGCACGGTGCACCCGGTAGGCCGGGCCTGGCCCCGCGTTACCGAACGCGGTCATACCAGTTGGACATTCACCAGCGGCCGAGATGCGCGGCCATTTTTTCACAGGCCGATACGAGGGACCTGGTGCAAGGCTGAAGGCGTGGACCTCAGGGAGCGCAGCTACCGAGGGCCGGGCCTACGGAACAGGCCTCTCGGAGAAGGCATGGGGAAGAACAGCCCGCAGATCGGCCGGTATTGGATGTCCCGATGGTATCAGTTCAGAGTGGCGGCGCCTTTCACCCAGTTACAGGGGGTGAGGGCCCCGGTCTGCAAGGCGTCCAGCACGCGCAGCACCTCGTCCACATTGCGGCCCACGTTGAGGTCGTAGGCGCTCATCCAGCGCACGATGCCCTGGGGGTCGATGATGTAGGTGACGCGGTAGGCCACCTTCTCCTCGGGCGTCAGAATGCCCAGGTCCTCGGCCAGGCTCTTGCTGGTGTCGGCCAGCATGGGGAAGCGCAGGTCGTGCAGGCCGGGATGGGCCTTGCGCCAGGCCAGGTGCACGTGTTCGCTGTCGGTGCTCGCGCCGATCAGGCGGGCCATGCGCTCTTCGAACGCCGGGGCCGCCTCATTGAAGGCCTCGATCTCCGTGGGGCACACGAAGGTGAAGTCCTTCGGCCACCAGAACATCACGGTCCAGGAACCCTTGCCGTTCACCAGTTCCGCGCTGGAGAGCTCGCTGAACTCGGCGCCGGGCCGGGTGCTCACCACGCACTTCTTGCGGAAGGCGGGAAAACGGCTGCCGATGCTGAGCATGCGGGGGGTGGTGGTCTCGACGAGGGTCCGGATGTCCTGGCTCATGGTGGGGTGCTTTTTCGGGCCGCAAAGGTACGGCTTCCGCAGGGGTTTCAAGCCCGCGACCCCGGGCAGGTCGGCATCGGCGAGGGCGATTCAGTAGCGCGTGCGCTGGGGCATGGCCTTCCACAGCGCGAACACCGCCTGGGCCTCCGCGCGGGCGCCTTGCTCCATCGCGTAACGGCGCCGGTCCGGCGGCAGCGGGAGCTCCTCGTAGATCAGGCTGTCGTCGAAGCCTGCATCGGCGGCGTCCTCGCGCGTGGCGGCGTACACGATGCGGGCGGGCCGCGCCCAATACAGCGCGCCCAGGCACATGGGGCAGGGCTCGCAGCTGGTGTACACCGTACAGCCCTCCAGCTGGAAGGAGCCGAGCCTGGCGCACGCCGCGCGGATGGCCACCACCTCGGCATGGGCGGTGGGGTCGTTGGTGCTGGTCACGCGGTTGTTGCCCGCGCCCACCACCAGGCCATCCTTCACGATCACGCAGCCGAAGGGCCCGCCGTCGCCGCGTTCCATGCCTTCGCGCGCCAGGGCGATGGCCTGCCGAAGGAAACGTTGGTCCTGCTGGTCCATCGCGTGCAAGTTATCCCGAAGGCACGGCATCGCCTTGCCCTCCGGACGTTCTGCTCACCGACCCCCGGAATGCCGCAGGGGCGCGTCCGGACGTGGCGGGTGCGCGGCCTGTGAGGGATGGGAGCATGCAGCCCGGGTCCCGAGGCACTATAGAGTCGGCGGGTCAAAGCTTTGACCCACCGACTCTATGGTTGCAAGTAGCCCGAACCCCGAGGCTCAGCGAGGAGGAGGACTACTGGCCCGGGTCAAGCCCGGGCCAAACTCCAAGCCCGACCCCGGTTGCATTTGAACCGGGGGCATGCCCACCCTTGGACTCCGCTACGGGTGGCAACTCACTCCAGCCAGCTCTTCCAGTACTTCCCGTCGTCGATCTTCAGGGCCTCCTCGGTCACCATCAGGGGTCGGAAGGTGTCCACCATCACGGCGAGCTCGTTCGTTGCTTTCTGGCCGATGCTGCGCTCCATGGCGCCGGGGTGCGGACCGTGGGGGATGCCGGCGGGGTGCAGACTGATGTGGCCCGGGCCGATGTCGTTGCGGCTCATGAACTCACCGTCCACGTAATAGAGCACCTCGTCCGCGTCGATGTTGCTGTGGTTGTACGGCGCGGGGATGGCCTGGGGGTGGTAGTCGTACAGGCGCGGCACGAAGCTGCAGATCACCATGGCGTCTGTCTCGAAGGTCTGGTGGATGGGCGGCGGCAGGTGGACCCGGCCCGTGATCGGCTCGAAATCGTGGATGCTGAAGGCGTAGGGGTAGTTGTAGCCGTCCCAGCCCACCACGTCGAAGGGGTGCGTGGCGTACACCAGCTCGTGCAGCAGGTCCTGCTTCTTCACCTTGATGGTGAAGCTACCCTTCCTGTCGATGGTCTCCAGTTTCTTCGGGCGGCGGATGTCGCGCTCGCAGTAGGGGCTGTGCTCCAGCAATTGCCCGAACCAGTTGCGGTAGCGCTTGGGCGTGTACACCGGCCGACGGCTCTCCACGATGAAGAGGCGGTTGTCCGTGTCCTTGAACTCCATGGTGTGGATCATCCCGCGGGGGATCACCAGGTAGTCGCCGTACTTGAAATCGATGCTGCCCAGGAGAGTGCGGAGCGTGCCGCTGCCCTTGTGGATGAAGATCACTTCATCGCAATCGGTGTTCTTGTAGAAGTAGTCCACGCGTCTGGCCTGGGGCGCGGCGAGCACGATGGCCACATCGCCGTTCACCAGGATGGGCTTGCGCGCGGCCAGGTGGTCCTTCTCCGGCTTGACGTTGAAACCGTGCAGCCGCAGGGAACGCATGTTCTTGGCCACCGCGATCCTGGGCGTGAGGTCCCTGGGCTTGCCGATGGACTTCACCTGGGTGGGGCGGTGGATGTGGTAGAGCAGGGAGCTCATGCCATCGAAACCGATGGTGCCGAAGAGCTGCTCGTAGAAGATGCGGTCCTTGCCGTTCTTGAAGACGGTGTGCCGCTTGTGCGGGATCTTGCCGAGGCTGTGGTAGATGGGCATGGATGTCAGTTATTGTTTGGGCCGCGCGCTTCGAGCCACGAGCTGCGAGCTTGGCCACGTCGCCGTTCGGCCCGTGGCCAAGCTCGCAGCTCGTGGCCAGCGGCCAACCGTTCTTCCTCTTTCGCAATGCGTGCGCGAAGCGCCGCAGGATCATTGATCGCCTTGGTCCTGGTGCTGCGGGTGCTGCGGCCCTTGCGCCAGGCGCGTCGAACCTCCATGGGCTGTTGGTGGACCTCCCGGCAGGAAGGGGAGCAGCAATGGTCGTATTTCGCGGCACACGCTTCGCACTGCACCAGCAACACGTTGCAGGTGGCCTCCCGGCAGTTGGTGATGCGGTCGCTCGGTGTTCCGCACTGCATGCACGTGCTCACCACATCGTCCGTGATGCGCTCCGCGAGGCGTTCATCGAATACGAAGTTCCGGCCCTTGTACTTGCTCTGCAGCCCTTCGGCCTTGATCTGACGCGCGTAGTCGATGATGCCGCCGTGCAGCTGGCTCACGCGGGAGAATCCTTCGTGTTTCAGCCACGCGCTGGCCTTCTCGCAACGGATGCCGCCGGTGCAGTACAACAGAATTTCCGGTTCCGCAGAGGGTCGACCCAGTGGGTCGGCGCTACGACGTTCCAACATCCCCACCACCTCCTCGATGGCACCGCGGAAGGTGTCGGCCTTGGGCAGGTAGGCCCCCTCGAAATGCCCGATCAGGCATTCGTAGTTGTTGCGCATGTCGATCACCAGCGCGCCTTCCTCCATCTTCCGGTGGAAGGTGGCGGCATCCAGGTGTTCGCCCACGTTGGTCACGTCGAACGCATCATCGACCAGTCCATCGGCGACGATCTTGCGCTTCACCGTGATCGCAAGCTTGAGGAAGCTGCGGCCATCGTCCTCGACCGCGATCTTCCACGGCATGTCCTTGAATTCCGCACGTGCATCCAAGGCCGTGCGGAACGCATCCAGGTTCGCCGTGGGCACGCTCACCTGGGCGTTGATGCCCTCCGGTGCCACATAGGTGCGCCCCAGCACGCCCAGGGCCTCCCATTCGCGGTAGAGCGCGTGGCGCAGGGCCCCCACGTCAAGCAGGCGTACATACCGGTAGAAGGAGAGCGTGGTACGGGGCACCCCTTCGTGTTCAAGCCTGGCCCGGAGGACATCCGGTCCCAACAGGTTGCGCAGGCGATGGACTTCCACGATGCGAAGCTAAGGCAGGTCCAACGGCTTGCCCGCCGCGCATAGTTTTGGCCCCATGTCCAGGAAGATCCTCGTCATCGGCTCCTCGGGCCAGATCGGCACCGAGCTCGTGGAAGGTCTGCGATCGCGCTTCGGCGCGGAGAGCGTGGTGGCCAGCGACATCAAGGAGCCCCAGGTGAAGCAGGAGGGCCCGTTCGTGCTCGTGAACGCCATGGACCGGCGCGGCATCGAGCGGATCATCGACAAGCATGGCATCACCGAGGTCTACCTGCTCGCCGCCCTGTTGAGCGCCACGGCCGAGAAGGACCCCGCCTTTGCCTGGAAGCTGAACATGGAGAGCCTGCTGATCGTCCTTGAACTGGCGCGTGAGGGGAGGCTGAAGAAGGTGTACTGGCCCAGCAGCATCGCGGTCTTCGGCCCCACCACGCCGAAGGACATGACGCCGCAGCGCACGGTGACGGAGCCCACCACCGTGTACGGCATCAGCAAGCTGGCCGGCGAGGGCTGGTGCCAGTACTACCACCAGCGCTACGGCGTGGACGTGCGCAGCATCCGCTACCCGGGCCTCATCGGTTGGAAGAGCGCGCCCGGCGGCGGCACCACGGACTATGCGGTGCACATCTTCCATGAAGCGATCAAGCAAAACGCCTACACCAGCTTCCTTGGCCCGGAGAGCACCCTGCCGATGATGTACATGCCCGACGCCATCCGGGCCACCATCGACCTGATGGAAGCCCCTGCGGAACGGATCAAGGTGCGCACCAGCTACAACCTGGCCGGCATGAGCTTCGATCCCGCACAGATCGCCGCGGAGGTGGCCCGGCACTTCCCGGGGTTCAGGATGAGCTACGCCCCCGACCAGCGCCAGGCCTACGCCGATTCGTGGCCGAACAGCATCGACGACAGCGCGGCACGGACCGACTGGGGTTGGAAGCCGCAATACGACCTGCGCGCCATGGTGGACGACATGGTGCTGAACCTGCGCGGCAGGCAGGGCTGACGCGACGGTTGAAACCCCGGGTGCCGGGGATGCGTAAAGCGGGCGTCCCGAAAAGCCCCCGCCATGCTCCGTGCGCTGTTCCTCGGTGTTCTCCTGACCTGTGGGCTCCACCAGGTCTGGGGCCGGGCACAGACCACCGAACAACCGGCCGGCGGGATGAACCAGCTGGACGCGCAGGGCCGACGCACCGGGCACTGGCGGCTGGTGGCTCCCCAGGAGGGGCGCTCCGGCTATGCCGACGGCCAGCTGATCGAGGAAGGCAGCTACCTCAACGGCAAGCGTACCGGCAGCTGGTCGCGCTACTGGCCCAACGGCAAGGTGATGAGCGAGATCACCTACCACCTGGGCCGGCCCAAGGGACCGTACAAGACCTATTTCCCCAGCGGCCGGCCCGAAGAGCAGGGCAACTGGGACCTGGACCGCAACACCGGGACCTTCAAACGCTGGCACCCCAACGGTGAACCGGCCCAGGAGTTCGTGTTCGATCAGTACGGCACGCGCGACGGCCAGCAGAAGTACTACCACGAGAACGGGCAACTGGCCGTGGCGGTGAACATCGTGCAGGGCAAGGAGGACGGCACCCTCAAGCGCTACTACGCCAACGGCGACCTGCAGCAGGTGGCCGAGTTCAACGGCGGGGTGATCAACGCGGCCAACAGCCGCTACATCAAGCCGGTGCATCGGGAGACGGTCGTGGCCCCCGAGCCGGGCGGCAAGGCGGCGCCCGCCGTCAGCGCCGAGGAGCGGCCCAATGCGGTCACCTTCCGCGAGAACGGCTACAACACTTTGTACGACAGGCAGTTGAGGCTGTCCCAGGTGGGCTTCTTCAAGAACGGCCGTCTCTTCGATGGCAAGCGCTACCGCTACGACAAGGACGGCAGGCTGGTGCGCATCGAGGTGTACCAGGACGGCCGCTACGCCGGCGACAGCGTGATCACCGACGAGGACCTGCAGTAGGGCGCCGGTGGGGGTGGCTACCTTCGTCCCCGCTCCGCCCACCATGTCCACCGCCAAGAAGGGACCCTTCTTCCTCACCAACACGCTCACGCGCCGCAAGGAGGAGTTCGTGCCGCTGCGCCCGCCCCATGTGGGCCTTTATGTGTGCGGCCCCACCGTGTACAGCGACGTGCACCTGGGCAACGTGCGCAGTTTCCTCACCTTCGACGTGCTCTACCGCTGGCTCACCTTCGTGGGCTACAAGGTGCGCTACGTGCGCAACATCACCGATGTGGGCCACCTGACGGGCGACGTGGACGAAGGGGAGGACAAGATCGCCCGGCGCGCGAGGCTGGAGCAGCTGGAGCCCATGGAGATCGTGCAGAAGTACACCAACGGCTTCCACGACGTGATGCGGCTGTTCAACATCCTGCCGCCCAGCATCGAGCCCACCGCCACCGGCCATCTCATCGAGCAGATCGCGATGGTGCAACGCATCTTGGCCAGCGGCTTTGGCTACGAGGCCAACGGCAGCGTGTATTTCGACGTGCCCGGGTTCGCAACGAAGCACCCGTACGGCGAGCTCAGTGGCCGGAAGATCGACGAACTGCTGGCCAACACGCGCGACACCGAGGGCATGGAGGAGAAGCGCAGTCCGCTCGACTTCGCCATCTGGAAGAAGGCGGACCCCTCGCACCTGATGAAGTGGCCCAGCCCCTGGGGCGAGGGCTTCCCCGGCTGGCACCTGGAGTGCAGCGCGATGAGCACCAAGTACCTGGGCGGCACCTTCGACATCCACGGTGGCGGCATGGACCTGAAGTTCCCGCACCACGAATGCGAGGTCGCGCAGAGCGTGGCGGCCGATGGCCATGCGCCCGTGCGCTACTGGATGCACGGCAACATGCTCACCGTGAACGGCCGCAAGATGGCCAAGAGCGAAGGCAACGGCTTCACGCCGGAGGAACTGCTGACCGGCGACCACAAGCTGCTGGAGAAGGGCTACAGCGCCATGACGGTGCGCTTCTTCATGCTGCAGTGCCACTACGCCAGCACGCTCGACTTCAGCAACGCCGCCATGCAGGCCTCGGAAAAGGGCCTGGAGCGCCTGGAGAAGGCGATGGCCCTGCTGCCCGGGCTCAAGCCGGGCGATGCCGACGGGGCGGACATCGAAGCGCTGGAGCACCGTTGCCATGCGGCCATGAACGACGACCTCAACACGCCGGTGCTCATCGCCGAGCTGTTCGAGGCCGTGCGCCTCATCAATTCGGTGAACGACAGCAAGCTGAAGCTCACCGCCGGGGCCCTGGAGCGGCTGCGTTCGCTCATGCAGGCCATGGTGCGCGACGTGCTCGGCTTCCGCGCGGAGGCGGGCGCCGGCGGCGATGACCGCATGCTGGACGCCCTGGTGCAGGAGTTCATCCACCTGCGTGCCGAGGCCAAGGCGCGCAAGGACTTCGCCACCGGCGATGCCATTCGTGACCGGCTCGGGGCCATCGGCATCGCCCTCAAGGACAGCAAGGAGGGGACCACATGGGAACGCACATGAGCACCGGGATGCGCCTGGCCTTGGCCGGCCTTGTGCTGGTGGCGCAGGCCTGCACACCCGACGGTCCGCCGAGGCAGGATCCGCCGAAGGTCGTGGCACGGCCCCTGCCGCCGCCCTTCAGCGCCGACAGTGCGTACGCCTTCGTGCAACGCCAGGTGGACTTCGGCCCCCGGGTGCCGGGCACACCGGCGCATGCGGCCTGTGCCGACTGGATCGTGGCGCGTCTGAAGGCCTCGGGGGCCACGGTGACCGAGCAGCACGGCCGGGTCACCGCCTTCAACGGCAACCCGCTGCCGCTGCGCAACATCATCGGCAGCTGGCGCCCCGAGGCCCGGGACCGCATCCTGCTGCTGGCGCACTACGACACGCGGCCCTTCGCCGACCAGGACGAGGAGCGCCGCAACGAACCGATCCCGGGCGCCAATGATGGTGGGAGCGGGGTGGGCATCCTGTTGGAGATCGCACGCCACCTGGCCGGGGCTGCGGACACGGCCCTGCTGGGGGTGGACATGCTCTTCACCGACGTGGAGGACTACGGCGAGCCCACCGGTGCCATGACCGCCGAAGGCAACAACATCGACACCTGGGCGCTGGGCAGCCGGTACTGGGCCATGAACCCGCACGTCCCGGGATATACCGCGCGCTTCGGCGTGCTGCTGGACATGTGCGGGGCGAAGGGCGCACGCTTCTATCAGGAGTCGATCAGCATGCAGTACGCGCCGCAGGTGGTGCAGAAGCTCTGGCGCGCGGCCGCCGCGCTGGGCCATGGCGAACGGTTCGTGTCCGAAACGCGGCATTTCGTGGGCACGGACGACCATCTGCCCATCAACGAGCTGCTGCGCATCCCCACGGCGGACATCATCGAGCACCACGAGGGCACGCGGGCCTTCCACCCCAGCTGGCACACGCACGCCGACAACATGGACGTGATCGACCGGGCCACGCTGCAGGCCGTGGGCGCCACGGTGATGGAGGTGCTGTGGAAGGAACGGTGAGGCGACGGGCGTTACCGACCTGACGGCCGGCCCGTCGGACCTCCGCTGCGGTGCTGCACCGGTCCTGGCCCCGTTCCGGGGCGTCGTGCTCAGCGCTTCACGAAGCGCTCCTGCAGCAGCGCACCTTCCAGTTCCACCTGCACCACATACACGCCCGGGGCGATACCGGCGAGGTCCACCACGGGCTCGCGGAGCACGGTGCGCAGCACGGGTTGCCCGGCGGCGTTCAGCACGGTGGCCGTGGCATGGCGCAGCGGAGCCCCGCTGCTCAGGTACAGCGCGGCCTCGGCGGGGTTGGGGTAGGCGCTCAGGGTGGCCGGTGCCGGTGTTCCGCCAAGGCCCGTCGAAAGCCCTTCGATCACGTGTACCGTGCCGTTGATGGCCGGTGCGCTGACCACATCCACGATGCCGCTCGGCCAGTACACGGTCACCAGGTCCACCTGGCTGTCCTGTCCCAGCCCGAAGTGGGCGTTCAGCGTGCTCATGTATTCGAAGCCGTCCCCGCTGCGGATGTCGCGGATCTGCGTTCCGGCCGGGGTCAGGACCTCCACGCGCGCCCCGATGCCGTTGGTGTTGCTCACCGTGCCCTCCAGCGTCACCTTCAGCCAGTTGTTGCCCGATAGTGCGTTCATGTACGCGGTGCCGTAGTTCACGATGTCCAGATAGCCGTCGTTGTCCAGGTCGCCCACGGGTCCATTGGTGGGGGTCACGATGTGCGGGCTGAAGGTCAGGTCGCCGTTGTTGCGCATCAGCTTGCCGCCGCCCAGCACGTCCAGCCATCCGTCGTTGTCGAAGTCGTGCGTGATCCACTCGATGCTCATGCCGGAGAGCACGTCGAAGCCGGAGCCCACGGTCATGTTGGTGAAGGTGCCGCCGTCGTTGCGCATCAGCTTGTGGCCACCGTTGGTGAAGGAGCTTGCGCCCTGCATCACGTCCATGTCCCCGTCGTTGTCGTAGTCGCCCCAGGCCGAGCTCCAGCTCTGCTGGTTGTCCGCGAGGTTCATCTGCGCGGCCACTTCGGTCCAGGTGCCGTCCCCGTTGTTGCGGTGCAGCTGATCGATGTTCGCAGGCCCCAGGCCGCCGCGGCATTTGGCGATGAAGAGGTCCACATCGTGGTCGTTGTCGTAGTCCACCCAGATGCTGCCGTAGTTGCCCCCGTCCGGTGTGTCGCCCAGCCCCCCCTGGTAGTAGGTGAGATTGCCCTGCCCGTCGTTGAGGTAGTACACGTTGGGCTCCACGTCGTGGCAGATGAAGGCGTCCAGATGGCCATCGTTGTTGATGTCCACGTAGTTGGACCGCTGGCAGAAGATCCACTCGGGCTGGGAGTTCTCCGTGTAGGCGGTACCGTTGGCGTTGGCCATCATGAAGGTGACCCCGTCGCCGGCATAGAGCAGGTCGTTCTGCCCGTTCCCGTCCAGGTCGCCGGCCGCAAGGCTCCATCCCGGGCTGTGGTCGGCCGTGGTGGTGCTGTACACCGACTGCACCAGTCCACCGCCCGTTTGCTGGTGGTCGATCGTGATCTGGGTGCTGGTCGCCCGCACCACATCGTCCAGGTGATCGCCGTTCATGTCCACGGCCGCCAGGCTGCTGCCGTTGCCGGAGGACAGGATGAGGGGGGTGAAGCTGAACAGCGGGACCACCAGGGGCGATTCGGTCAGGGAGAAGGAGAAGCCGCTGGAGCTCCAGCGGTTGTCGAAGGCGATCAGGTACGTGGTCCCGGCGGCCACGTTGAAGTTGACGAGTGCCGTGTTGTTGATCCCCGAGTCGTCGTCGCCGATCAGGCAGGCCAGCGCCCCGCACCCGCCCACGTACACATGCACCCGGCTGTCCGTGAGCGGGCCCACCGCGGTGTTGATCGTGACGGTGTAGGCGGCGGTGGGCGTGTAGCTGTACCACTCGCCGGCAGTGGCGCCGCCGCCGTTCTGGGCGCACACCGGGGCGGGCACCTGGCTGCCGTCCACGGAGGGCACCGTGTAGATGCCGGCCGTGATCGGCACGGCGGTGGCGCAGGTGTTCTGGGCGGTGGATGGCAGGGCCCACAGCAGGGCGGCCGAGAGGGGAAGGAGCGGTTTCATGGGCATGCGGTTCATGGGCAGGGAGGTCCGAGCGAGTTGATCCATTCGTCGATCAGTGCGAGACCTTCGCGGTGTACGATCGTGCGCCCCAGCAGCGGCATGCGCACGGAGGCGTCGGTGGCGCCCAGGCGCAGGTGCATCATGGAACGTGCCGTGTCGCCGGCGGCCACGATGTGCGTCATCGCCGGGTCGATGGGGTCGTCCGGCAGCACACAGACGCCGAGGTTCACCGGGTCGTACGTGTCCTGGTAGGCCAGCCGAAGGGGGCGGTAGTCGCAATGGCGCTGGTCCGAGTGGCAGTGGGCGCACTGCATGTCCAGATAGCCGCGCACGCGGTCCACCACCGGAAGGGTGACGTCCTTCCAGTCGGGTGTCGCGCCGATCGCGGGCGGCAGACCCGGGGCCAGATAGCCTTCCTGCACCCACCGGTCCAACTGGTTCATGGTGCCGTCCGCATAGGCCATGTCCGCGTTGAGGTTGCGCGGTATGGGCCCGATGGGCAGCGGGTCGGTGTTCACCTTGTGGCAGGTGAAGCACTCGGAGGCCGACGGGATGCGATAGGTGGTGCTCATGGCCCCGTGCTCGACATCGGTCCAGCTGATGGGCAGATAGCCACCGCCCATATCCAGATGGGCTTCGGTCTGGTCGGGGTTCCAGATGTAGTTGGCGAACTCCCAGGCGCCGTTGCGGCGGAACATCATCCGGGTCTCGATGATCCGGCGTGCGCCGTCCGGCGCCACGTTGTCGTACCAGATGTTCTTCAGCAGCACGGCGCCCTCCTCGAATTCCAGGGGCACATGGTCGCCTGCGTACTGGGCCCGGGTGCCGACGGGCATCCATACGAAGCGGCTCTTGAGGGCGTAGTCGGTGAACAGCGTGTTGATGGGCGTGAAGGGAAGGACGCCGGAGTTGGGCTTCAGCTGGTCGAGGGGGCCGGTGAAGAAGCGGTAGGCGCTCAGGGTGGGGTAGGGCACGTCCGCCAGGTCGAAGAGGACCTGCGCATCGGTGGTTGCCGACGCGGGCTCCAGCACCTCGTGCGAACAGGCCACCCACGTGGCCGCACCTGCGCAGGCCAGGACGAGGACGGACGGAGCGCGTAGGCGTAGCGGCGTACGCATGACCGAATATAGACGTTCCATCCCCTCCATGCGACGCCTGGACGCTGCGCGGTATCGTGATCCCGGCCCGGCCTAACTTGCCCGCATGTCCGACGCCCCCACGTCCGAGGCCGTTTCCGCCGAGGCCGACAAGCGCCTCTTCCTGCTCGATGCCTTCGCCCTCATCTACCGGGCCTATTTCAGCTTCATCCGGGCGCCCCGGGTGAACAGCAAGGGCTTCAACACCAGCGCATCCTTCGGCTTCACCACCACCCTGCTGGACCTGATCAAGCGGGAGCGGCCCACGCACATCGCCGTGGTCTTCGATACGGCGGCACCCACCGAAAGGCACGAGGTGCTGCTGGACTACAAGGCCAACCGCGAGGAGATGCCCGATGACATCCGCAGCAATGTGCCCTACATCCGGCGGATCATCGAGGCCTTGAACATCCCGGTGCTCGAAAGCGACGGCTATGAGGCCGATGACGTGATCGGCACCCTGGCCCGGAAGGCCGAGGCGCAGGGGTACACCACCTACATGGTGACCCCCGACAAGGACTTCGGCCAGCTGGTCACCGACCGGATCATCATGTACAAGCCCGGTCGCGGCGGCGACCCGCCCGAGATGCTGGGCCCCAAGGAGGTGTGCCAGCGCTGGGGCCTGGAGCGCACCGAGCAGGTCAAGGACATCCTGGGCCTCATGGGCGATGCGGTGGACAACATTCCGGGCATCCCGGGCATCGGTGAGAAGACCGCCATCAAGCTCGTGCAGCAGTTCGGCAGCCTCGAAGGTGTGCTGGACAACGCCGACAAGCTCAAAGGCAAGCAGAAGGAGAACGTGATCGCGTTCGCCGACCAGGGGCGCCTGAGCAAGCAGCTGGCCACCATCAATGTGAACGCCCCGGTGGAGCTGGACCATGATGCCCTGCGCCTGGACCCGCCCGACAAGGACAAGGTGCTGGAGGTGTTCGGTGAGCTGGAGTTCAAGACCCTGGCCGTGCGGGTGCTCGCCCCCGAGGACCCGGGAGGGGCCGGCGCGGCGCGGCCATCGGCACCCCGCAAGGCCGGTCCGGCCCCTGCACAGGCGGACCTCTTCGCGGAGCTTGGCGGCGGTGCCGACGGGCCGGCGCTCGCGGCATCCGCCACGATCGACACCGTGCCGCACCGCTATTTCCTGGCCGGCACCGACGAGGACCTTTATATGCTTGCGGCCCGGCTGCGGAAGCAGGCCCGCTTCTGTTTCGATACCGAGACCACCGGTACGGACGAGCGCACCGACGAGCTGGTGGGTCTGGCCTTCAGCTGGAAAGCCCACGAAGGTCACTATGTGCCCGTGCCCGCCGACCCGGCCGAGGCGCGCCGCATCGTGAACATCTTCAAGCCCGTGCTGGAGGATGGGAACATCGGCAAGGTGGCGCAGAACGCCAAGTTCGACATCCGCATCCTGGCGCGCTACGGCGTGGATCTCCAGGGGCCGCTCTTCGACACCATGGTGGCGCACTTCCTGTTGAAACCGGACCAGCAGAAGCACGGCATGGACCACCTCAGCGAGGTCTATCTGGGCTATCGGCCGGTGCCCATCACCGCGCTCATCGGGGAGAAAGGCCGCGGCCGGGTCCAGCGCAGCATGCGCGAGGTGGACGTGGAACTGGTGAAGGAGTACGCGGCCGAGGATGCCGACATCACCTGGCAGCTCGCGGGCCGGCTGGAGCCTTTGCTGGAGCAGGACGCGGTGATGAAGCTCTTCACCGAGGTGGAGATGCCGCTGGTGCAGGTGCTGGCCGACATGGAGACCGAGGGCATCCGCATCGACATTCCGGCCCTCAGGCAGTTCAGCGAGGAGCTGGGGGCGGACCTTGTGCGGTTGCAGGACGAGATCCACCGGGCCTGCGGGCTGAGCTTCAACATCGACAGCCCCAAGCAGCTGGGCGATGTGCTCTTCGAGACCTTGAAGCTCGGCGGCGACAAGGTGAAGAAGACCGCCAAGACAGGACAGTACCAGACCAGTGAGGACATCCTGCAGGAGTTGAGCGGCGCGCATCCGGCCATCCCGCTCATCCTGGACTACCGCAGCCTGCGCAAGCTGAAGGGCACTTATGTGGACACGCTGCCGGTGGCCGCCGACCCGGTGACGCACCGGGTGCACACCAGCTACCTGCAGACCGTGGCCGCCACGGGACGTCTGGCCAGCAACGAACCCAACCTGCAGAACATCCCCATCCGCACCGAGAAGGGGCGCGAGATCCGCAAGGCGTTCGTGCCCCGCGATGCCGACCATCTGCTGCTCAGCGCCGACTACAGCCAGATCGAACTGCGCATCATCGCCCACATGAGCGGCGACCGCAACATGCAGGAGGCCTTCCGGCAGGGGCTGGACATCCACGCGGCCACGGCGGCCAAGGTGTTCAACGTGGACATCGCCGCAGTGACCCGCGAGCAGCGCGGCCGGGCCAAGGCGGTCAACTTCGGCATCGCCTACGGCCAGGGTGCCTTCGGGCTCGCGCAGAACCTGGGCATCCCGCGCACCGAGGCGAAGCGGATCATCGACGACTATTTCGCCCAGTTCCCCGGGGTGCGGAACTACATGGACGAGATGATCGGCTTCTGCCGCGCCAACGGGTACATCAAGACCCTCATGGGCCGCCGACGCTATCTGCCGGACATCACCAGCGCCAACAACACCGTGCGGGCCCAGGCCGAGCGCATCGCCATCAACGCGCCCATGCAGGGCAGTGCCGCGGACATCATCAAGGTGGCCATGGTCGCCATCCACCGGGGCATCAAGCAGCAGGGCCTGCGCAGCCGGCTGCTGCTGCAGGTGCACGATGAACTGGTGCTCGATGTGCATACGGCCGAACGGGAGGCCGTTCAGGCGCTGGTGCGGTCGTGCATGGAAGGAGCCATGGCCCTGGACGTACCGCTGGTTGTTGACATGGGCGTGGGGAAAAACTGGCTGGAAGCGCACTGAGCCGCGATCGGCCGGGCCGGACCTTTACCGCAGACTGTACCCCATGATGCATACCTCCCGGACCATGTGGCCTCTGGCGGCCGTATTGGCCGTGCTGGTCGCCTGCGGCGGCGGCGACAGCGGCCAACAGGACACCCTGAACGTGCCCGACGCCACCGACTCCGCCGCACAGGCCGACCGCGTGCGCAAGACCCGCAACATCTTCTACAACATCCCGTCCCCCATGGAGACGGCGGCGTTGCTCAAGAAGGCCGGCGCCGAGTACGACAAGGCCATCCTCAACGACGTGAAGAACGTGGACCGCTACACCGCGGCCAGCAAGCAGGCGCTGAACCTGGGCATCTACGGCGCCGACCTGAGCTACACCAGCGTCAACAACCAGACCCAGGAGAGCATGTTCTACACCAGCTGCGCCAAGAAGCTGGCCGACCGCCTGGGGGTGAGCAATGCCTTCAACGACACCACCCTGGAGCGGATGGAGAAGCACATGAACGACCGCGATTCGCTGCTGGGCATCATCAGCGAGACCTTCTGGAACGTGGATGCGTACCTCAAGGAGAACGAGCGGGACAACATCAGTGCGTTGATGATCGCCGGCGGCTGGGTGGAAGGCCTGTACATCGCCACCCAGGTGGCCAGGACCAAGGCCAGCCCGGAGCTGCGCCAGCGCATTGCCGAACAGCGGCTCAGCCTGAGCGACCTGCTGGGCCTGATGGACACCTATGCAGGCACCGACGAGGCCCTCACCGGCGCCAAGGCCGACCTGAAGGCCCTGGCCGAGCTGTTCGGTCCGCCCCCCGCGGCGGCCGCGGCCGCGCAGGTGACCCAGGAGAACGGGGTGGCCGTGATCGGCGGTGGCCAGCCGGCGGTGGCCCTCACCGACGATCAGCTGAAGGCGATCACCGAGAAGACCGCCGCCATCCGCAACGCCTACATCAATTGAGCCCCGCCATGACCGCCATGCGAACCATCCTCGCCCACGCAGCCCTGGTCGGTGTGCTCCTGCTGACCACGGTGACCGCCCAGGCCCAATGCCGCAGCTTCGCCAAGAACAAGTGCGTGCCCGAACTGGCCCCCTACAAGTTCAACGAGACCTTCAATGCCGCCCAGCTCGCCCCGGGTGAGGAAGCCGAGGTCAACCTGACGTTCTACAGCGGCCAGGAGTACCGGGTGATGGTGTGCACGCACCCCATCCTCGGCGAGGTGAACTGGAAGCTGGTGGACGCCTCCAACAAGATCGTGTTCGAGAGCCTGGCCGACGAACCCAAGCACCATTTCGACCTGCGCATGGCCTCCACCCAGCAGATGAAGGTGTTGGTGTGGGTGCCGGGCAAGGCCCGCACGGACATGGTGCACGTGGGCTGTGTGGCGGTCCTGGTGGGCTTCAAGGAATGATCCCGTAGCCCCGGAAGGCGCGAAGGCCCGGTCATCGACCGGGCCTTCGCGCCTTCCGGGGCTGAAGCCTGCTCACTCCTTGGTGAAGCGGGTGAGCTGCATGCGGCCGTTCTGGTGCACCACGGCCAGGTACACGCCGCGCGAAAGGCCTTCCACCGGCAGGGCCACCCGGTTGGGGCCGGCGGGCAGCTGATGTTCGGGCAGCCTGGCCACCAGCCTGCCCACGGGGTCCAGCAGCTCCACCCGCACGGCACCGCCCTCACGCAGCTCCATCATCAGGCTGGCGTCGGCGCCGGCCGGATCGGGCACCACCAGCAGACCTCCATCCCCAACGGTCAGCGTTTCGGCCAGGCCCACCGGCCCGCCGTTCACGTTGATATGGTCGATGAACACGTTGTTACCCCCATCGCTCTCGAAGCGGAACTTGAAGCGGAAGTCGCCCACATGGTACGCGTTGCTGATGTTGTCCACCACCGACTCGGCCCACTGGCCGTCGCCGTTGGGCGTGAAGGGTGCCGTTTGCAGCGGGGCCGTGCTGAGCCCGCCTGTGGCGTAGAGGATGTCCCGCATGCTCCAGGATGCACCGCAGTCCTTGCTCACGAACAGCTTGAGCACGTCGTTGTTCTGGGTGTTCCGCTGGGCGAAGGCATAGCGGTAGGAGATCACGATGTCCGTGGCGTTGCTCATGTCCCAGGTGTTGCTCACCAGCTCGTCCACCTGCCCGGCCTCGCTCACGTAATTGTTCAACCGCACGCTCTTGGCGCTCTGGAAGCCGGCGGTGACCACCAGCTGGAAACTGCCGTTAGCCCCCAGATCGTTCACCGCCCAATCGGTGTTCGGGAGGCTGTTGGCGGCCTCGAACCCTTCGCTGAACGGCACGGCCAGGCCGGTGGCGGGCATCACCATCACATAGTCGTTCACCTGGGTGTTCACCTGGTCGTTGCCATTGCCAGCCACCAGGGTCACCGGGTAGAGCCCCGGGGTGGAATAGGTCACCATGGGGTTCTGGTCGGTGCTGGAGGCCGGTGTGCCGCCCGGGAAGGTCCACTCCCAGGTGGTGGCCCCGTGGTAGCTCACGTCCGTGAACTGCACGCTGCCCCCGGCGCACACCTCGCGCAGATCGCTGGTGAAGGCGGCCGCGCAGAGCACGTTCACGCCGGTGGTGCCGGTGGCCGCCAGGTTGGTCGGCTGCCAGAGCTGGTTGCGCTGGGCGGTGCCCGAGTTCAGGGCCGCGTGCATCCGGGTCTTCTGGCCCTCGGTGAACATCTTCGAGCAGTAGGAGTACTCCATGTAGTTCTCCACGTTGTCCAGCGCGCTGTTGCAGGAGGCCCCGGAGAGGTTGCAGCTGGTCCATCCCACGGTGTTGGGCGTGTCCGCCACGTTATCGTCCTCGTTGCAATTGCTGGCCAGGCCCGGTTCGTTGGTGGGTCCCCAGCAATGGCGCAGGTTGATCCAGTGGCCCACTTCATGGGTGAGGGTGCGGGACCGGCCGGGGCTGCTGGTGCCGATGCTTCCCGTGTAGTTGTGCAGCAGCACGATGCCATCCGCAGCGGCGCTCCAGGCGTTGTTCACCATGCCCGGGGTCAGCGTGTAGCCGGCCGCCCCATCGGCGTAGGCGCACACCCAGACGTTCAGGTACTTGTTGCGCGGCCATTGGATCAGGTCCTTCATCGTCTGCGTGCCGTCGTTGGTCAGGATGCTCTGCACGCGGTTGATGCCGCTGGTGCAGTTGCCGTCCGGGTCCAGCTGGGCCAGGCGGAAGGTGATGCCCACCTCGGCCACGATGCCCAGGAACTCGGGACGCACGTTGTCCCAGTCGTCGTTGAGCTTGTTGAAGTCATCGTTCAGCACGCGGATGGCGTCATGCACCTGTGCGTCGCTGATGTTCTCCGGCCCGTTGTTGTGGATGATGTGGAAGACCACCGGCAGCACGTAGTTGTTGCCGCCGCGATCCGCCTCGCCCATCTGGGTGTATTGCTGGGTGAAGGCCTCCAGCGCGGCTTCATCCTCCGCAATGCGCTGCAGCCGCTGCGGGTCGTTGCGGTGCAGGGGGGCCAGATGCTCCAGGCCGTGGGTGCTGCAGTGGAAGGGCACCTCGTCCTGGGCGACGATGGGGCCGAAGGGGAGCAGGACCGTCAGGAGCAACGGTCCAAGGAAGGGGTTGATCTTCATAAGCGGGTGCCGCCCGGGAAGGGCGGGGCGCAAAATACTTGGACCGGCCATGCCAACGGTCGGTCACCGGCTCCGCATTTCGTCCCGATCCTTGGGATCCGACCGGTGCCGTGCGGGGCCTGGACGGGCCGGCCGCTGCGGTGGGGAAGCCTTCCGTCGTCAATAACCCTGCCTCAGCCGATGGCTTGAGCCAGGTCGTCGATCAGGTCGTCGGCATCCTCGGTGCCCACGCTCAGGCGGATCAGCGTGTCGGCCAGGCCGTTGCGCAGGCGTTCCTCGCGGGGGATGCTGGCGTGGGTCATGCTGGCCGGATGCCCGATGAGGCTCTCCACACCGCCCAGCGATTCGGCCAGGGCGAACAGGGTGGTGCGCGAGAGCACCTGCGTCGCGTCCGCCATGCGGTCGCCTTTCAGGGTGAAGCTCACCATGCCGCCGAAGCCGCGCATCTGGCGGCGTGCCGCCGCGTGGCCGCTGTGCTCCGGAAAGCCCGGCCAGTACACGCGGTCCACGCGGGGGTGGTCCTTCAGGAAGCGGGCCACCGCCTCGCCGTTGCTGCAGTGGCGTTCCATGCGCAGGTGCAAGGTCTTGAGGCCGCGCAGCACCAGGAAGCAGTCCATCGGGCCCGGTGTGGCGCCGCAGCTGTTCTGGATGAAGGCCAGTCGTTCGGCCAGGGCGTCGTCCTTCACCACCAGGGCGCCCATCACCACATCGCTATGGCCGCCCAGGTATTTGGTGGCCGAGTGCATCACCAGGTCGGCACCCAGGTCCAGCGGGTTCTGCAGCGCGGGGCTGGCGAAGGTGTTGTCCACGGCGAGCCAGCAGCCTTTGGCCTTGGCCAGGGCGGCCAGGGCGGCGATGTCGATCACCTTCAGCAGCGGGTTGGTCGGGGTCTCCGCCCAGATCAGGCGCGTGGCGGGTGTCATGGCCTGTTCCACCTGGGCAGGGTCGGCCATGTCCACGAAGCTGAAACGGATGCCGAAGCCTTCGAAGACCTTGGTGAACAGCCGGTAGGTGCCGCCGTACAGGTCGTTGGTGCTCACCACGTGGTCGCCCGGCTTCAGCAGCTTGATCAGCGCATCGATGCTGGCCATGCCCGTGGCGAAGCACAGGGCGTGGCGGCCGTTCTCCAGTTCGGCCAGGGCCCGCTGCAGGGCGGTGCGCGTGGGGTTGTGGGTGCGGCTGTACTCGTAGCCCTTGTGGTCGCCGGGAGCGGCCTGCACGTAGGTGCTCGTCTGGTAGATCGGCGTCATGATGGCGCCCGTCGTGGGGTCGGGCTCCACGCCGGCGTGGACAGCCCTGGTGCCGAAGCGATGGCTCATGGACCTGCGGTGATGGCCTTTTGAGGAAAGGCGCGCGAAGGTATGCCGGTCTGCGGGCTCGGCGGCCCGTTCCCCGGCCTTGCCGGTGTGGTGCACCCGTCTACCTTCGTCGTGGTTCCGGAACCGGAGACCCGCGAACACCCCTCGTACACCCACCTACCGGTGCACGCCCAAACCCGCGCAGGAGCGCAAGAACCATGTCGAAGTCGAGCAGGACCCTGGACGCCTTCATGACCCAGGTGCAGGAGCGCAACCCCAACGAACCGGAGTTCCTCCAGGCCGTGCACGAGGTGGCCGAGATGGTGGTGCCCTTCATCGAGGCCGAACCCAAATACCGCGGCATGATGTTGCTGGAGCGCATGGTGGAGCCCGAGCGCACCATCATGTTCCGCGTGCCCTGGGTGGACGATCAGGGCCGCATCCGGGTGAACCGCGGCTTCCGCGTGGAGTTCAACAGCGCGATCGGTCCTTACAAGGGCGGCTTGCGTTTTCACCCCAGCGTCAACCTGAGCATCCTGAAGTTCCTGGGCTTCGAGCAGGTCTTCAAGAACAGCCTCACCACCCTGCCCATGGGGGGCGGCAAGGGCGGCAGCGACTTCGACCCCAAGGGCAGGAGCGATGCGGAGGTGATGCGTTTCTGCCAGAGCTTCATGTCCGAGCTGTTCCGCCACATCGGTGCCGATACGGACGTGCCGGCGGGCGACATCGGGGTGGGCGGTCGCGAGATCGGCTTCCTCTTCGGCCAGTACAAGCGTCTGGCCAACGAGTTCACCGGCGTGCTCACCGGCAAGGGCATCACCTGGGGCGGTTCATTGATCCGGCCCGAGGCCACCGGTTACGGCTGCGTGTACTTCGCGGCGGAGATGATGGCGGAGGACGGGCAGGACTTCAAGGGCAAGACCGTGGCGGTGAGCGGCAGCGGCAACGTGGCGCAATACGCCATCGAGAAGGCCACGCAGCTCGGCGCCAAGGTGATCTCCTGCAGCGACAGCGACGGCAGCGTGCACGACCCTGCGGGCATCACCGGCGAGAAGCTCGCGTTCATCATGGAGCTGAAGAACGAGCGGCGGGGCCGCATCGAGGAGTATGTGAAGAAGTTCAAGGGCAGCACCTACCGGAAGGGCGCCCGCGTGTGGGAGGTGGTGACCCGGTGCGATGTCGCCCTGCCCTGTGCCACACAGAACGAACTGGACGGAAAGAACGCGAGGGACCTGGTGAAGAAAGGCGTGAAGTATGTGGCCGAAGGGGCCAACATGCCCACCACGCCCGAGGGCATCGCGGTGTTCCATACGGCGGGTGTGGCCTTTGCTCCCGGCAAGGCCAGCAACGCGGGCGGCGTGGCCACCAGCGGTCTGGAGATGAGCCAGAACAGCCTGCGCCTCAGTTGGGGGCGCGACGAAGTGGACCACCGGCTGCACGGGATCATGAAGGACATCCACACCGCCTGTGTGCGCTACGGCAAGGAAGGCCGGAAGGTGAACTATGTGAAGGGCGCCAACATCGCCGGCTTCGTCAAGGTGGCCGATGCCATGTTGGAGCAGGGCGTGGTGTAGGCCCCGCCCCACAGCGCCGGTGGGCGGACGGGGTTTGTGGAGATCCGACGACATGCGCCGCCCGGGCCGGGGCGGCAAGATCCCAAGCCGATCGACCACGGGGCTTGGAGCGCAAGGCCCATCGGGGCCACCTTTGGCCCAAACCGCTCCCCATGCGCAGCCCATCGGTCCTCCTGCTCCTGTTCCCCGTTGCCCTGTGCGCCCAGCCCCAACAAGGGGCACCACAGCTCCGGACGGAACTGCCGCAATGGGTGCAGCTCATGTACGCACCCGATCCCGATCCCGGGGCCGTGCAGCAGGCCTACGAGGCGTACTACGCCACGCATCCGTTCGAGAAGAACGGACACACTCAGTACTACAAGCGTTGGAAGCGTCGGCTGGGACATGACCTGCTGCCTCTCGACCCGTCGCAGCGCGCTGCCTACGACCAGGACCTGCGCAGGTACCTGGACGCCTCCGATGCCCTCCGGAATGAACGCACGGCCAACTGGAGCTGCATCGGCCCCTTCGACTGGGACCACGGCGCTGCGGCCAAGAGCTACGCCTGCGGGGCCGCCCACGTCTACACCGTGGAGCAGAGCACGTCCAACGGGAACCTGCTCTATGCGGGCACGGCCAGTGCCGGCGTGTGGAAGAGCACCGACAAGGGGCTAAGCTGGACCAACGTGACCAAGGGCATGGTGATCGGCTCGGTGGTCAGCGTGGAGCTCGACCACATCGTGCAGAACACGGCCTACTTCGGCGCCTCGGGCGACCTGTGGAAGACCACCGACGGGGGCACCACGTGGACGAGCGTCGGCGACGCGGCGTTCCAGGCCGCCGACCACGACATCAACGACATCGTGCTGCACCCCATCAACAACCAGGTCCTGTTCGTGTGCAGCAGCCAGGGCCTGTACCGCAGCACCAACGGCGGCACCAGCTTCACCCAGGTGCAGACCGGCAGCTGGCAGGAGCTGGAGCTCAAGCCCGGCGACCCCAACACGGTGTACGCCATCAAACAGGTCAGCAACCGGACCGAGTTCTGGCGCAGCACCAACAGCGGGGTCAGCTTCACCCAGGTGGGCACCAACTGGCCCCTGCCCACCAGCCCCGACGAGCAGGAACGCACCGAGATCGCCGTGAGCACCGCCGCGCCCAACACGGTGTATGCCCTCTGCACCGGCGTGGCCGACGGGGGCAGCGGGCTGTACGGCGTTTACAAGAGCACCGACAATGGCAGCACCTGGAGCTTTCAGTGCTGCGGCACGGGGCCCGGCGGGGTGCCCTCGCCCACCAACCTCAACCTCATGGGCTGGGACGATGCCGGCCAGGACGACGGTGGGCAGTACTACTACGACCTGGCCCTGGCCTGCGATCCGACCAACGCCAACAAGCTGCAGGTGGGGGCGGTGAACCGCTGGGTGAGCACCGACGGCGGCCTCAGCTTCACCTGCCCGGCCAAATGGAGCCACAGCAACAAGGTGGATTACGTGCATGCCGACATCCACGACATCCACTACTACGGCGCCGACCTGTGGGTGGCCTGCGATGGGGGGATCTTCCACAGCACCGACGGCGGAGCCACCTTCACCCGGCGCATGAACGGCATCGCCGGCACCGATTTCTGGGGCTTCGGGCAGGGCGGGTGGACCGGCGCGCAGGTGATGCTCGGCGGCACCTACCACAACGGCACCCTGCTGAAGGACAACAACGTGTACCTGGGCGGATGGGTGAGCACCGACGGTGGCGACAACTACCGGGGCTTTGTGCATCCGCAGTACGATCGCCGCGCGCTGAGCGATGACGGGTACAAGGTGCTCAGCGGCGATCGCACGGTGGACAACAACAACGGCCCCTGGTCGCGCCAGCCCAACGCCAGCTACATCACCGGCGAGAGCAGCGAAGTGGCCTGGCACCCCAACCTGGTGAACAGCGCCTTCGTGGGCGAGGGCAACAGCCTGTGGCGCACCGATGACAACGGCGGCTCCTTCGTGCAGGTCCACGACTTCGGGGCCACGGTCACCGCCATCGAGGTGTCCTTCAGCGACCCCAACACGATCTATGTCTGCACCTATCCGGGCTGGTGGGACGTGAAGAAGGTCTGGCGCAGCACCGACGGCGGCGCCAACTGGACGGACATCACCCCGAGCAGCGCCCAGTTGAACGCCAACACCTGGGTGCCCTACGACATCGCCGTGAGCGGTGCCGATCCCCAGACGGTGTGGCTGGTGCGCACCTCGCAGTACGGCAACTCGCCCGCCCTCGACGGCTTCGTGGTGTACCGCAGCACCAACGGCGGGAGCTCATGGACCAACATCACCGATGCCAACCTCAACGGCGAATGGCCCACCAACATCGCCCACCAGCTGGGCACCGACGGGGGCCTGTACATCGGTACGCGCCGTGCGGTGTACTTCCGCCGGGATGCAGCCCCCACCTGGACCCTCTGGAACGCGGGGCTTCCCGTCCGCACCTTCAGCACCCGCCTGCTGATCAACTACCGCGAGGGCAAGTTGCGCAACGGCACCGACCGCAGCGTGTGGGAGAGCGCCGTGGAGGTCCCCGGCCAGCCGCTGGCCAACTTCTGCGCCGACCGGCGTACGGCCACCTGCCTGGCGCCCGACATCCAGTTCTGGGACAACAGCGCACTCCACGGCAGCGGCGCCACCTGGAACTGGAGCTTCCCCGGCGGCTCGCCCGCCACGAGCAGCGTGCGCGCGCCGGTGGTCACCTACAGCACCCCGGGCAGCTACGACGTCACCCTCACCGTCACCGATGTGAACGGCACGAGCACGCGCACCATCCCGGGCTTCATCACCGTGCCGACGGGCGGGGTCGCCACGCCGGTGCTCGCCAACGGCGAGGACCAGCTAACGGTGCCCGCGGGCTGGCTGCTGGAGAACCCGGACGGCCTGGAGACCTGGGCCAACATGGCGCTCAACGTTGGGGCCGACGGCAACCCCACGCGGGCCTGGCGCATGGACAACTACATCTACAACGCACCTGGTCAGCAGGACCGGCTGGTGAGCCCGGTGATCACGCTGGCCGGTAGCGCGGGCACACGACTGTTGTTCCACCACGCGTACAAACAGTACGGTGCCGGGTACGACGACGGCCTGCGGGTGGAGATCAGCACCGATTGCGGGCAGGGCTGGACCACGCTCTACTACCAGGTGGGCGCGGCCCTGGCCACCACCACCACCGGCACCAGTCCCTGGGCCCCGACCGCCGCCGGCCATTGGAGCCTGCACGACCTCGACCTAAGCGCCTACGACGGCCAGCAGGTGGTGCTGCGGTTCACCGCGGTGAACGATTACGGCGACCGGCTCTACCTGGACAACCTCGCCATCCTCAACGGAGGCTTGCGCGTGGCCGTGAAGCTCATGCTCGAAGGACCCTACGACCCGAACACAGGACGCATGCGCGACCTGCTGCGCACCAACGGGCTCATCCCATCGACCGAACCGTACACGGCGCTGGGCTTCACCCAGGCGGCCGACGGCGGGGGCGAGGTCCTGCAGCCAGGGATCACCGGTGTGTCCGGGGACAATGCCGTGGTGGACTGGGTGCTGGTGGAATTGCGCGATGCGGTGGCTCCGGCCACCATCGTGGCCACCCGCCCGGCCCTGGTGCAGCGCGATGGCGACGTGGTGGCCGAGGACGGCGCCTCACCCGTGGCCTTGCTGGCCCCGCCCGGCAGCTACCACCTGGCGGTACGCCACCGCAACCACCTGGGCGTGATGTCGGCCGCTCCCCTCACCCTGTCCAACGGGACCACCGCGCTGGACCTCACCCTCGCGGGCACGCCCACCTGGGGCAGTGCGGCACGGAAGCCGGTGAACGGGGTGCAGGTGCTCTGGACCGGCAACGCCCTCCCCGACGCCATGCTGCGCTATGCCGGGGGGAACAACGACCGCGACCCCATCCTGGTGGCCGTGGGCGGAGCAGTGCCGACGGCCACCCTGGCCGGCTACCGGGTGGAGGACACCAACCTGGACGGCTGGGTGAAATACGCCGGCAGTGCCAACGACCGCGACCTGCTCCTGGTGAACATCGGCGGTGCGGTGCCCACGGGAACGCGGGCCCAGCAGTTGCCGTAGGCGGGGGTCAGCAGAACTCCTCGTACGCCATCCGCAGGTTGTCCGCGATCATCTCGGCACTGCGGCCCTCGATGTGGTGGCGCTCCAGGAAGTGCACCAGCTTGCCGTCCTTCAACAAGGCCATGCTCGGGCTGCTGGGCGGATAGGGCAGGAAGTGCTTGCGGGCCTGCATCGTGGCCTCGCCGTCCACCCCGGCGAACACGGTGACGAGCCGCGCAGGGCGTTTGGCGCCGTTCAGGCTCAGCTTCACACCGGGGCGCGCAGCACCTGCGGCGCAGCCGCACACGCTGTTCACCACGCACAGCACGGTGCCAGGGCCGGTCAGGGCCTTGTCCACTTGCTCAGGGGTCTTGAGTTCCTCGAAGCCGACACTGGTGAGGTCGGTCTTCATGGGGGCTACGAGTTCGGGAGGGTACATGGTCGTTCGGGTTGGACGTGCCGCCTGCGGAGCCACATTTGCGGTCCCCCGACGGCGGTACAAAAGTAACGGGTCCGTCAAGGGGCGCATGCCCACCTCCCACACCGTGCCCTCCACCACCCGCATCCAGGGTTGGTTCGAGGGGCTGCCCGCTCCGTGGCAGGAACAGGCCCTGCGCCTGCGCGACCTGCTGCTGGAGGCCTCTCCCCAGATGGTGGAGACCTGGAAGTACGGCATCCCCTTCTATGAACACCGGCGCTGGATGTGCTACCTGAGCCTGCAGAAGAAAGGCCTCGTGCTCGGCTTCGTGGAGGGCGTGCATCTGGGCGACCCCGAGGGCCTCTTCGCCCCCACGGACCACGCGCAGATCCGGCACTACCTGCCGCCGCCCGCCCCGGCCCCGCTGCCCGAGGGCGCCCTGCGCCGCCTGATCCAGCAGGCCGTCGACCTCAACGAGCGCTTGGTGCAGGAGAAGCTGGGCAAGGCCCGGCGGAAGCGGCGCACACGGGGCGGGCGCTGAGGGCGGAGCAGGATGGGCACGACCTGTCCCGCCTCAGCGGAATGGGCACATGCACCAAGGGCCGCCCCGCGTAACGCGAAGCGGCCCTCGGCAAGGATCCAGCACAACGCTACCGCCCCACCTTCACGGCCTTCTTCACCACGAAGCTGTCGTTGAGGAACAGCGTCACATGGTAGGTGCCGGGCGCGATATCCGTGGTGGTCCAGTCGTGGGTGTAGGCACCGGCCTCCCGCACGGCCTCCTCCAGCACCTCCAACCGCTTGCCGCCGACATCGCTCACCTCCAGCCGCGTGCGGCCCGGCGTGGCCACCGTGTACCGCAGCTGCGTGTGGTCCGCCACCGGGTTGGGTACGATGAACAGGTCGGTGCGCAGGGCCTCTCCCGCACCTGCTCCGGGGCTCATGGAGCGCTGATCCGTGCTGCCGTGGGCGGCGCAACACGAAGCGAGGTCCTGCTGTAGGGCGCTGATCTGGGCCTGCTGCGCATCATTCGCGGTCTTCAGTTCCTGGATGGCACCGATGAGGTACGGGATGATCCCCTCGTAATTCACTGTCAGAAGGTCGGCCGATGCCGAGATCACGTTGCCAGCGGAGTCTGTCACCTCAGGTCGATGCGCTTCGCGCACCAGATGAGGCAGCACCTGTTGAAGATCTTGCGCCAACACACCGGCTTGATACCCGGCCGGCAGGTTCATCTCGGGGTGATCTTGAACTGCGAATTCATAGGACTTGGGGGCTAGCTGCTGCACCACGTCCAAGCAGCCGTCCAGTGGTTCGATGTTCTGCTTGAGGCCGGCATCCGAGGTCACCCATGGGCCCAAGGACAGATATCCATACCCATCGAACCAGCCGGCCCAACCAGGCCCACCGGACATGTCATTCACCGCCACACCCCAAACACCAATGGGGTCCTGCGTGATGTACTCACCATCCGCATGGAAAAAGCCCGACACGACGCTGCCCCCTTGGGCGCCAGTGCCGGTCAACGACACCATACCCCAGTTCCGCTCGGCACCATCCACCGCTGAACGAACACCGAAATTCTCTGATGCCTCGTCCACATTGATGGCATCGACCGCCACTTTCGTTGCGCTCACAAAGCTCATCTGAGAACGGATGCCGATCTCCGTTCCGAAACCATTGTCATAGGTCTTGAGCACATCAAGCTTCGCCTGCGGATCGATCATCCCGATGCCCACCATGTTGGTGGCATCCGGGCAACCGGTCGGGGCACTGGGCAGGTGGGCGGTAACGATATCGTCGAACCCGTTGTTCTCCCAGTCGCAATCACCGCCCCAAACACTGAGCGTGCGCCAATGGACCCGACCATCAACAGGATCCACCACCAGCACGTTCTCTAAGGTTGTGCTCTCATAGTCCGTTCCGCTCCCGATCGGCGGAGTGGTCATGAAGTTCCGCAGGCGGATGGTGCGATCGAGGATATCTAAACGTTCGACCGGGTCAAGACCCGCGCCCTGCCAGTGGCCCAGGCCGAAAAAGACCTCGTTGCAGGACGTGGCTGGCGTGAAGCGCCCTGCCTCCAACCCATCGACCCCAGCAGCCAGAGTTGTGCCCACATTGTTCCGCGTGAAGATGAACCGCAGTTGATCGGGACCGTCCGGTTCGCCGAACAGGCCGTTGTCCGACCAGGCCAGGGTCAAATGGTTCCTGTCGCCGGCCTCAGCCTTAAGGCCCAGATAGGCCTGATCAGACAAGTAAGTGATGTAGGTGCCTTGTTTCATCCAGGGCCGCCATCCACTGTCCTGGTTACCCCCTCCATCCAGGTGCAACATGGCCTGGGGCTTGTCCACCAGCGAATTCGAAAAGGGTCCGATGCCCAGGAAGCCACTGAGGTTCAACCCTGTGTAGCTGTTCACAGATTGCCCGGTCAGCGTTGGCGACAAGGTGACACGCTGGATCGCATCGGTGTACCACTCGATCGGCTGGTTCAGATCATGCCGAACCATCAGCGGGAAATTGTTGGTCCCCGTGTTATCCCAACCCAGAAAATCGGTTGCGATACCAGCATTGCCAAGTACCGTGGACTGACCGACCACCTTCCCGGTAGTCAGCAGTAATGCACCCAGGATCAGGTGCTGTAAGAAATTCTTCGTTCTCATGTCCTTTCGTGTTATTGGTTCACTGAAAGGACCAGAACGATGCTCGCTATTCGGCCAATACGAACTTGTGCGTTTCCACCCGGCTGCGATGCGCCATGCGCAGCACGTAGGTACCTCGCGCCCAAGACCCCACCTCCAGCACCCAGCGATCGCTGGTGACCCGGCCCTGCCAAAGCAACCGACCCACAAAATCCAACACCTGTGCTTCAGCCCCCGCCCGTTGGCCCACGACCAGGTGGTCTTGCGCAGGATTAGGGAACAATGCCGGGCCTGCGGCCTGCGCCTCACCCACCCCTTGTCCTAGATCGCAACCATCCGGGCTGGCTGAGACACAGACTGCATCCACCAGAGTGTATGCCCGGGGCAACCAGTACCAAGGAATGCCCTCTGGAGAAAACTGCAGCGTATCCGTCAAGGCATTGCTGAAGAACTGCCCGATCATCACGTACTGGTAGGCACTGTCGGCCACGAAGCTGCCGCTCACCAAGGTCCAACCCACCGTATCCGCGAGGATCTGCGGATACAGAACGTGCGCATGGTCGGGCGGCACCGGGTAGGGATCACCCCAAACCCACGGGCGGTCCTGCATGCTAAAGAGCATGCCCACCTTGTCGTTGGCCAACCAGATCTGCGGATACTGGGCATTGCCGCCGAAGGCCGCATTTGCCCGGAAGCTGCAGTAGTAGGTCTGCCCCACCACCAAGGGTTCCAGCAAAGGAGCCATGATCCATTCGCGATACTCGGATGAACCATTCTGATGGTAGGTGAGCATGCCTGCGCACGAGGAGCCCTCGAAAGGGTACTGGAAGGTGATGAAATTCATGGGCAAGCCGAAGGCACTACCATACGGCAAGCAGCCCTGCAAATGATCAGGGGTTCCATTGGCGCTATGCCAATGGAGCGGGCCATCCACTCCAAAGCCAGCTTCCGAGCAGGAGTCCGCCACTTCGAACCCCGAGTTGGGCACCAGGTTCTGGGCCTGCGCGGTGGAGGTGATGGAGCACAGCACCATTGCCACGGCCATGGTCGGCACCTTGCTACCCGCGGGGAACAGTGTGTTGGCGGAGTTCATCATCGTCAAGTTCGTATCGGCCGGGAGCATCGCTCCGGCCCGCCTCCTGGTTCTTCGGGTTGTCCGCGGCCATGGCGCCTTCCGCGTGCCCGCCCATAAGACCGCCTGGGCGGCGGGGGCGCTGCCCGGCGCTGCCGGGGAGGCTCCATATCTTCGCGCTGCTCTGTTTCGTTCACCTTTTAGCGAGGGTTAGGTGGAACATGAGTAACCGAGGCCCCTGGTGTTGCAAGCGCCGGGGGCTTCTTTCATTCGGGCTGGCTGTCCTGAGTCTACCTTGGTAGATTCCCGTTCGGCCGGCTTGTCGGCTTGTCGGCTTCCAGCTTCAAGCTTCCAGCCGCAGGCTGCCAGCTTCCGGCCACAAGCCGTCCACTTGCAGCGCACGCCACCAGTGGCGATCCGTGTGGTCCACGTTCACTTGGGGTATGCTTCACGGCAGGCATGGCAGGTCGAAAATAGTCGACGACGAGCCAGGTGGTGCTGCTGGTTGAAAAAATCATGTGGGCTTCACGCCGCAGGGCAATTGCGTTCCCCACCGCTCAGGGGAGACTGCCACGGCGCCCTGCGCACCACCCACCACGCATGCGCCTCGCAGTGACGGTGCGGAGGTGATCGTGATCTGGACCCATTGCTGTCCGGTTAAAAGTCGAACAAAATCAACTGGTTCGGGATGTTGGCTGGTTCTACTGCTGATCGATCCTTCTGGAAGGCCTGCTGGATG
>JACTMO010000046.1 GCA_014584605.1 Bacteroidota bacterium
CCGCAGACCAAGAAAACGCTTCAACTTCGACACCCCCATCAACCAGTTCAACCGACTAACACGATGACCCCGCGATTGCGTTTATTGGTTGAATCCGCCTATTGAAAGAATAAGATCGGCTTAGAACAAGGGCTATACGCAACCGCTTCCCACAGGCTGATGCTTCAGCTGCGCACAGCCGAACCGTTGAGCCAGCACACCAAGTGGAGCGAGCTCAGAGGCTGGCATAGCACCACTTCGCTTCCTTCCGCCTCAAGCCTTCCGCAGCCTGAACACCTTGGTCTCGTGTGGCTGGAACGTACCCTTCCAGCCCTTGGCCACGCCGAGCACTGCGTGCTGCCACAGGTCGCGGATCTCGTAGGCGTCATTCAGCGGCCCCAGGCCGGAGAAGCTCAGCTCGAAGGGCTGTTCCACGTCCGAGCGGTTCAGGATCGCCAGGGCATGATCGCCGTTGGCCAAAGGCTTCAGGAACACGTCCCATTGCTCGTTGTGTAACAGCCTCGCGGCCTGCTTCCCCGAGGGGTCCTGGTCCAGGGCGATCACTTCTTCGTTCATCAAGGTGGCGCGGGTGGCTTCGTTCATTTGGCGCAGGTCGTTGCTGGCGTACAAGGGGGCGTTCATCATGGCCCAAAGCGAGAACTGCGAGCGGTACTCCACATCGGTGCAACCGGTGCCGCCGCCATCGCCCGAAGGGCCGGGTTTGCCGTAGAGGCCCGCGATGAGCATGTCGGCATCATTCCAGCGACCGGGACCCGCATATGCATCCAACGTGGCGTTGACGTCCAGGATGTCGAGGATGCCCTCCCCCCAGGTCTCATCGGGCCTTCGCTTCCACTTATCGCGGATGTCCAGGGTGGTACGCCACAGTTGCCCGCCCGCCTGCGCGCCCCACAGCCAGGGTTTGCGCTGGCCCCATTCGCAGATGCCCAGGAGGATGTCCCGGCCTGAAGCGCGAAGCGCATCGGCCATCGCCTTGTAGCGCACCTGGGCGGTATCGGCGATCTCCGGGGCGTGGCAATAGTCGTACTTCAGGAAGTCGATGCCCCAGGCCGCGAAGGTGCGGGCGTCCTTCTCCTCGAAACCGAGGCTGCCGGCGTAGCCCGCACAGGTCAAGGGTGCGGCATCGCTGTAGATGCCCAGCTTCAACCCGCGGGCGTGCAGGTGGTCCGCCAGGGCCTTCATCCCGGAAGGGAACTTCACCGGGTCCGCCAGAAGGTTGCCCAAGCTGTCCCTCCCCCCCTGCCATCCATCGTCGATAAAGAGGTAGGTGTACCCCGCTCGGGCCATGCCGCTTTCGACCAGGGCCTCGGCCATCTCCGTCAGGTCCTGTTCATTCACCTTGTCGGCAAGCAGGTTCCAGCTCATCCATCCCATGGGCGGGGTGGGCGCTGTTGGCTCAACCTGTGCCCATAGGAAAGAGGGGAACAACACGCAACAGGGCAGCAGCAGTTTCAAGTTCCTCAAGGTCATGATCCAGACATGTACATGGGCCCGGGTGTACCCTGCCGGGGCCCCATCCATGGCCTTGAAGTTAGGGTCTGTCCGACATCCCACTCGACCATCCACATCCACGGAAGACTTCAACCTGGCACGAGCGTGGACGCTCGTTCCAGGTTGAGGATCCGATCAGAAGATCAGAAGATGACCGACCACCGCGTCATCTGATCACTTCAGCACCTCCTTCACCCGGTCGGCGGCCTCTTGCAGGGCCACGGCGCCGAGCACCTTCAGGCCGCTGTTGTCGATGAGCGCCTTGGCCTCCTTGGCGTTGGTGCCTTGCAGGCGCACGATGATGGGCACCTTGATGTCGCCGATGTTCTTGTAGGCGTCCACGATGCCCTGGGCCACGCGGTCGCAGCGCACGATACCGCCGAAGATGTTCACCAGGATGGCTTTCACGCGTGTGTCCTTGAGGATGATGCGGAAGGCCTTTTCCACGCGGGCCGCATCGGCGGTACCGCCCACATCCAGGAAGTTGGCTGGTTCACCGCCGCTGAGCTTGATGATGTCCATGGTGGCCATGGCCAGGCCCGCGCCGTTGACCATGCAGCCCACGTTGCCATCGAGGCGCACGTAGTTGAGCCCGGCCTCGCCCGCTTCCACCTCGATCGGGTCCTCCTCGGTCTTGTCGCGCATGTCGGCATATTCCGGATGGCGGAAGAGGCCGTTGCCGTCCAGGCGCACCTTGGCATCCACCGCGGCGATGCGGTCGTTGCTCATCTTCAGCACCGGGTTGATCTCGAACATGGCGGCATCGCAGCCTTCGTAGGCGCGGTAGAGGGCGGCCACGAACTTCATCATCTCCTTCTTGGCCGTGCCGGTGAGGCCCAGGTCGGTGGCGATCTTGTTGCACTGGAAGGGGCGCAGGCCCACGCGGGGGTCCACGCTCTCCTTGAAGATCTTGTCCGGGCTGTGCTCGGCCACCTCCTCGATGTCCATGCCGCCCTCGGTGCTGTACATGATGATGTTGCGTCCGCTGGCGCGGTCGAGCAGCACGCTCATGTAGAACTCCTTGGTGGGGCTGGGGCCCGGGGCGTACATGTCCTCGGCGATGAGCACCTTGTGCACCTTCTTGCCCTGGGGCGGCGTCTGGGGTGTCTTGAGCATCATGCCGATGATCGCGTCGGCCTTCTCGCGCACCTCCTCGGTGGTCTTGGCCAGCTTGACGCCGCCGCCCTTGCCCCGACCGCCGGCGTGGATCTGGGCCTTCACCACCCAGAACTTGGTGCCGGTCTCCTGGCTCAGCCGCTTGGCCGCGTCCACGGCCTCATCGGCGTTGTAGGCCACGATGCCGCGCTGTACCGTGACGCCGTATTGCTGGAGGATCTGCTTGCCCTGGTATTCGTGAAGGTTCATGGACGCCGGTCGGATTGATGTTCCGGCGCGAATGTACAGGCCGCCTGCCAAGGAAGCCCCACGCCGTGCGCCCGGGGGCCGACACCGGTCCCGTGAAGCGCGTAGCCTGCGCCCGCGGTGCTTTCTTTGCACGGGCCACCCGTTCCCGCCATGCGCGCACCCGACCATCCGCTGTTCCACGAGTTCTTCACGGTGGAGTTGCCGCAGTTCCTTGCGCGCATCGGCGTGGGCGACGGCCAGCTGGGGTGGATGACCACGGCGGCCGGGGTCCTGCTGGTGGCCCTGGCCTTGTGGCTGCTCACCCTGGTCCTGGGCTGGGCGCTCCAGCGCCTGCTGTCCAGGATCTCGCTGACCACGGACTCCAACTTCGACAACCACCTGGAGGCCCAGGAGGTGCCGCGCTACCTGGCCCGGATCATACCGCTGGTGCTCGGGTTCAACCTGATCCCCTCCGTGCTGGAGCATCATCCGCGGCTGATCGGCCCGACCGAGAAGTTGTTCGCCCTCTTCTTCGTGGTGCTGGCGGTGCGCATCGCCAGGGCGGTGCTCTATGCCGGGCGCGACACCTTGCAGCAATTGGACAACTACCGGGGCAAGCCCTTGGGCAGTTACGCCCAGGTGATCTCCCTGCTGCTGTACATCGTCGGCGGGCTGGCGATCTTCTCGCTGCTCACCGGGCGCTCCGTGATCACCTTCCTGGTGAGCATGGGCGCCGCTTCCGCAGTGCTGCTGCTGATCTTCAAGGACACGATCCTGGGCTTCGTGGCCAGCATCCAGATCAGCGCGAACAACATGGTGGGCATCGGCGACTGGATCGAGATGCCCAAGTACGGCGCGGACGGCGAGGTGGTGGAGATCAACCTCACCACGATGAAGGTGGAGAACTGGGACAAGACGATCACCACCGTGCCGACCTATGCGCTGATCAGCGATTCGTTCAAGAACTGGCGCAGCATGCAGGATTCGGGCGGACGGCGCATCAAGCGGAGCATCCGCATCAAGATGAGCTCGATCCGCTACCTCGACGAAGCCGAGGTGGATGAGCTGCGGAAGATCGAGCTGCTCGCGGCCTACATCGACGAGCGGCGCGAGGAGATCCGCAAGTACAACGCCACCCACCAGGTGGACAAGCGCATGCTGGTGAACGGGCGCAACCTGACGAACGTGGGCCTGTTCCGCAAGTACATGGAACGCTATGCCCTGGAACGGCCGGGCATCCATCTCGAGATGTCCAGGATGGTGCGCCAACTTCAACCCGACGACAAAGGCCTGCCGTTGGAGCTCTACTGCTTCACGGACGACGTGCGCTGGGTGCCGTATGAGCACCTGATCGCGGACATCTTCGACCACCTGCTGGCCGCGATCTCGTATTTCGGGCTGGAGGTGTTCGAGTCACCCGCCTCCATCGATCCGCGTCAGCACATGGAGAAAAAGTCGGAGTAGGCAACGAACGTTCTTGGGGCGCGGACCGCGCGGTCACAGGGTACGCCGCCTGCGCAGCACCCCGCATCCGGCAGGTCTTGCGGACCGGGGAAGCTCGGGAAGTACCCGCCCTCTCCCGCCCGCACGCCGACCGGTCCCGATCGCGCGCGGACGCCTGACGCATGCCCAGGAAAGCTCACGGTCAGACGAACGCGGATTACTTTTCACCCCCATGATCCAAGCATCCGGGATCCGCAAGCGCTTCGGTGAACTCGAAGTGCTCAAGGGGGTGGACCTGAACGTCGCCAAAAGCGAGGTAGTGAGCATCGTAGGTGCCAGCGGCGCGGGCAAGACCACGCTGCTGCAGATCATTGGCACGCTGGAAAAGGCGGATAGCGGCACGTTGGCGATCAACGGCGAGGAGGTGACCAAGCTCGGCAGCAAGGCCCTGAGCGCGTTCCGCAACAAACACATCGGCTTCGTGTTCCAGTTCCACCACCTGCTGCCGGAGTTCTCCGCGTTGGAGAACGTGATGATGCCGGGCCTGATCGCCGGCCGCAGCATGAAGGACTGCACCCCGCGCGCCGGGGAGCTCCTGCACCGCCTGAACCTGGGTGCCCGCCAGAGGCACAAGCCCAGCCAGCTCAGCGGCGGCGAGCAGCAGCGCGTGGCCGTGGCCCGGGCCCTGTTCAACAACCCCGGCGTGGTGCTGGCCGATGAGCCCAGCGGCAACCTGGATTCAGCGCACGCCAAGGAGCTGCACCAGCTCTTCTTCGACCTGCGCAAGGAGCTGGGCCAGACCTTCGTGATCGTGACGCACAACGAGGAGTTGGCGAGTATGGCGGACCGGAGGTTGGTGATGAAGGACGGGGTGATCTGAGGATCGGACGATCAGTTCATTCGATCTTCTCCCCGCGCGGTGTCTCCTGCAAGGAACCCTGCGCCACGCTGCTGTTCAACCGGGCTCCTTCACGGTCATCAGTCCGGGAGTCGCAGGGTCCGATAGGTATCGGACCGCTGCGCGAGACCCGGCGGGAGTTGGAACGGTGGAATACGACCCGAAACCCCGGCCATTGGGAACACCGGCTGCGACCCCTCCGGGGTCGTGCTGCAGGCTTCATTCCGGCAATAGGCTGTGACCCCTCCGGGGTCAGTCGGCACTGGCCGCCCCGACCCTTGCTGCTTGACATAGTACCTCCAAGGCCGGTAGCGGGGCAGGACTTGGGTATTCCATGACCCCGCAGGGGTCAAAGCATATTGAACTGGGGCCAGATGGGATCCGCCCCCGGAGGGGTCGCAGCAATTCCCCGGACACCAGTGATCAGAAAATCAGACACCGCGCCTTCACGGTCATCGGGGGCCGCAGGGTCCGCTGCGCGAGACCTGGCGGGAGGAAATGGGAACCCTTTGGGAAGCCGTTTCCGCCCGGATCCCGCTATTTGCTGGGACATCGCCTTCGCCACAGGGCTTCGGCGAACACCATGGGAACGCTCGCCGACATCCTTGCCGTGCTGCGCCGCGAGCGCGAACGCCTCTTCGCCCAATACGGGCTGAAAAGCATGGCCGTGTTCGGCTCCGCCACCCGCGATGACTTCCGGCCGGACAGTGATGTGGATATCCTGATCGAGGTGGAGCGGCCGATCGGCATCGGGATCATCGACCTTGAACAGGAACTGGGGCGGATCGCGTCCCGCAAGGTGGACGTGGTGATGCGCGACGGGGTGATCTAAGGCCGCTACCTTGGTCCCATGCCCGATCCACGGCCCGGACCCTCCCGGCGGAGCTTCCGCATCCTGCTCGGTCTGTTCGTGGCCCTGCTGGCCGCCAACATGGGTTACCTTGCCTTGAGGATGTGGAGCGGCAAGGAAGGCATGCATCGTTTCTCCGGCGACCGCCAGGCCACACGCACCGAGCTCTTCCTGCGCCTGCCCCCGGACAGCGGGGCCATCGTCCTGCTCGGCGACAGCCATTTGGAGCACTTCCCCATCGGGGAGTTCTTTCCCGGGCTGCCCGTGGTGAACCGGGGCGTGAGCGCAAGCACCCTGCGCGATGTGGCCGACCGGGCGCGGATCGGCTGCGGCCCCGACCCGGCCCTCATCGTGGTCCATGCGGGGATCAACGACCTGTTCAAGGGCCGTCCGGTGGAACGGTTCGAGGCCGACCTGGTGGCGTTGCTGGACACCCTGCGGGCCGCCCATCCGGACACGCCGGTCGTGTTGGACGAGCTGCTGCCCACGGCCGACCGGGGCATGGACCCCGCCGTGCGGCGTTGCAACGAAGTGCTGCATCGCCTGGCCGCGGAATACGGGGTCACCGTGCTGCCCCTCTACGCCGACTTCGGGCGGGACGGAACCATCGACCCGGCACGGACCTACGATGGCGTACACCTCACCGCAGAAGGCTACGAGCGATGGGCCGCGGTCCTTCGGCCCGTGCTCCTTGCCCATGCACACACCCCTTGAAACCGGAACCATGCGCACCCTGCCGCTCCTCCTCTCCTTCCTCCTCCTCCCCCGCTGCTTCGGTCAGGCCCCGCCCGGCATGTCCGGCACCTTCCCCCTGGGCGAGGGGGTCACGTTGGTGGACGACAACGACCCCTACGTGCCGAACACCTTCACCGGCTCGTTCCGCATGGAGACGCACCTCTTCCGCAACGGCGTCGAGGAGAAGCAAAGCCCCATGACCCTGCGGTACTGGAGCAGCACCGACAAGGTGCTCACCGAGGCCACCACGCCCGGCAACCCTGTGATGCGCATGTTGGTGGACCTGAAGGGCAAATGGCAGTACATGCTGATGCCCGAGGGACAGGGTGCCCGCATGGCCATGAAGATGCGCAAGAAGAAGGTGGTGTTGACCGCCAAGGACGACGCGCAGGACAGACCGAAGGTGGAAGTGAGCAACGAGACGCGTGTCATCGCCGGGCACAGTTGCAAGAAGGTGGTGGCCCGGAGCGCCGATGGCGTATGGACCGGATGGGTGGCCAGCGACCTGCCGGCCCCCTTCGCGGACCTGCAGCGCGTGGCCGGTGCGGGCGAGCCCCGGCTCGCCCGGCGCATGGACCAGGTGAAGGGCTTCCCGCTCGAGTTCGAATGGGTGGATGCCCAGGCCGCGGAGCGCATGACCTGCACGCTGCACGATGTGGTCATTGGCACCGTCGACAACAGCGTGTTCAGCCTGGACAGCGTGCAGGTGATCGAGCTTCCGGGGCAGCACTGAAGGCCTCGTCGCCAGCCACACCCGCGCTTGCTCCGCACGGACCCCGAACGGCACACGCCCTGCTCCCGGGACCGCAGGCGGCCGTGCGGCGGAAGGACGGACCCGAACTTCGACCCGCGAGGCCCATGCCGATCGATCCACGCGTACGCCGGCTGCTGGAAGCCGCCTATCGACGCTACGCCACCGCAGCCTTCGTGGAGGACGACCCTTTGCAGGTGCCGCGTTCCTTCGCCGTGCGGCACGATGCGGAGGTGATCGGCTTTCTGACGGCCACGATCGCCTGGGGGCAGCGGCGCACCATCATCGCCAACGCGTGGCGGCTGGCGCGTATGATGGACGGCACGCCCGGTGCTTTCGTCGATTCGGCCTCGGCCCGTGAGCTGGCCGTGCTGGCCCCTTTTGTGCATCGCACCTTCAACGGGACCGACCTGAGGCACTTCGTGATGGGGCTCCGGCACCTGCGCGGCACCTACGGCGGCCTGGAGGAGGCCTTCCTGGAGGACGGGGCCTTGGGCGACATGGGCACGGCCATCGCCCGGTTCAAGCGGCGCTTCTTCGAGCCACGGCATACGGTCCGCACGCGCAAGCACGTGGCCGACCCCTCGCGCGGCAGCAACGCCAAGCGGATCAACATGTTCCTGCGCTGGATGGTGCGCACCTCCGCGGAAGGCGTGGACCTGGGGCTGTGGACCCGCATCCGGCCGGCGGACCTGATGGTCCCGCTGGATGTGCACACGGGGCGGGTGGCGCGCGAGCTGGGGCTGCTCACGCGCGCTCAGGACGACTGGAAAAGTGTGGTCGAGCTCACGGAGAACCTCCGCCAGCTCGACCCTGATGATCCGGTGAAGTACGACCTGGCGCTCTTCGGCCTCGGCGTCAACCGGGCGCTCAACGTTCGATGAGCACCGTGGCGGTGGCGGCGTGGCCGACCTCGTCGCGAGCGTGGAGCATGTAGAGGCCACCGCCCAGGCCGCTGCGGTCCAGCACCACGGTCGTCGACCGGCGCTGCAGGCGGCGCACCTCACGGCCCGAGGCATCGAGGAGCACCAGCTCCAGGCGGCCTTGGAAGCGGTCGTCCAGCACGATGGCGGCCGTGCTGCTCACCGGGTTGGGCACCACGGTGATGGCGGGCGGCACTTCCGCGGCCACCTCGTCCACACCCACCGTTCCGAAGGTGAGCGTGTTCAATACGGTGTTGGTGATGACCGGGGCGTTCTGGTCGAAGTGGATGGCCGCGCGGTTGTGGACGGTGCTGCCCTCGGCAAGGCCGTCGTGATGATCGATGGCGAACATCAGGTAGCCCTGGCTGCCCACCGGGTCGCTGGCGCTGTCCGGCAGTTGGATGTCCGGGAAGGTCACCGTCAGCAGGCCCTCGTCGCTCAGGCCCACCTGGTGAACGTGGCTCGCGCCAAGGACGCGCAGGGAGGCCAGGTCAAGGTCCTGGTCCAGGCTGTCCACCAGGACCACCTGCCCGGCGGGAAGGTTGCCGGTGTTCTGGAAGCGGATGGTGTACACCAGGGTGCTGCCCATTTCGGTGAGGTGGTCCGGGCCCGTGCCGCGCGGCAGCACCTGCTTGTCGTTGGGGTCCACGGCGCAGCCCACCTCGCCATCCACCGCAACACCGGCGGCATGGGTGGTGCCGTTCACCACGGCCACCACGGCCAGGGAGTCGTCGAGCTGTTCGCCCACATGGGTCTCGTCCGGCATCTGCACCAGCACCTGCACCTGGCGGGTGTGGGTGGCGGGGACGTTCACGAAGGTCCACTGGGGCACGCCGTTCAGCACGGCATCGGGCGGGGGCACCGCTCCGGCGAAGGTGCTCAGCGGGTCCAGGTGCAGCGCGGTGGTGAGGTCGGCGGCCAGGGTGCCGGTGTTCTGCACGGTGAACCAGTAGGGCACCACTTCGTTGCAGCGGATGTCGCCGGGGGTGAGCACGGGGCCGAGGGAGACCACGTCCTGGTCGGCGTGCAGGCCGAAGTCGCGTTCCAAGGCGCTGTTGTTCTGGGTCGTCACCGTCACGTTGTACAGGTCGGGCGTGGTGTTGCTCCAGCCCGCCACCGGCGGAAGCCACACGGCATAAGGACCGGGGACGGCGCTGAAGCTGTACATGCCGCTGTGGTTGGTGAAGGTGGCCGGCACGTCGGTGGCCTCCACGCGGATGTTGTACAGTCCATGGTCGTTGCCGTTGAACACACCGTCGGCGTTCACATCGTTGAACACACGGCCCACGATGCTGTTGCCGGCGATGGCCAGGTTGTCGAAGTAGAGCACGCGGTACTGGGCCACCGAGGTGGTGAAGAGCTCGGCATCGCCGTCGCCGTCCACATCGGCGGCCATCAGCCATCCGGGGTCCGTGATGCCGGTGGCGATCACCTGGCGCGGGCCCAGGGTGCCCTGGCCATCGAGGTGCTCGTACCAGGCCAGCTCATCGAGGTCGTTGGAGGCCACGGCCACGTCCAGGTCGCCGTCCAGGTCGAGGTCCTGCACCAGCATGCGGTCGCTCACCGACGAGGCGGCGCAGAGGGGCTGGGGCGGGCCGAAGCTGTTGGGGAGGCCGCGTTGCCACTGCAGCTGCTGATCGGCGGCGCTGGCCATCACCAGGTCCACCAGGCCGTCGTTGTCCAGATCGCGTGGGGCACCGATGCCCACGGCGCCCAGGACCGCGGACGGGGCGAAGGAGGCGCCGCCCAGGTTCTCGCACCACCGCATCGCGGAGGTCATCGGGTCGTTCCACACCACGTCCAGGTCCCCGTCCGCGTCGCGGTCGAAGATCTCGGCGCGTTCGGCCGATACCGGACCGGCCACGATGCCGCCAGGGATGAACTGGCCCAGGCCGTTGCTGTTCTCCATCCAGCGTAGCTGACCGCTCACGGTGGTGACCAGCAGGTCCCTGTCGCCGTCGCCGTCCAGATCGCCCGAGGTGATGGCCCGTACGGCGGGGCCATTGCTCACCAGCTGGGCGGGCCCCAGGGCGAAGCTGCCCACGTTGCGGTACCAGGTGAGCGCACCGCTCTGCTCGCTGCTGCCCACGATATCGGTCCAACCATCGCCGTCCAGGTCGGCGGCATGGCCCACCACATCGGAGGTGGTCCAGATCTGGGCCGGGCCGAAGGTCTGGCCCAGGTTCACGTGAACGGACAAGCCGTTCCGGCTTCCGATCAGGAGGTCGGGCGAACCATCGCTGGTGAGGTCGACGAACTCCAGGCTCTGGGGTCCTTCCGCGTAGATCTCGTGCCCACCGCCGAACTGTGCGGAAGCGGGCAGGCAGGCGATCCCGGGAACGAAAAGGAGGGTCCGGATGGTGGCCATGGCAGGGTGCATTGCGCCGCTGATACGGCGAAGTATTTCGACGAGTTACACCCACCCATCGACGGAAACACGGAAAGCCTGGACCTAAAGGCTTGACAAGGCCGGGAGCAGGGGGAAGGCCCGGGCGTTGGACGCGGGGACGGTGGGCCCGGGCATCCGCCGCATCTTTGCCCAGCGGATGACCTTCCTGAACCCTTCCTTCCTGTGGGCGCTCGGCGCCCTGGCCATCCCGGTCCTCATCCACCTCTTCCAGCTCCGGCGGTTCAAGCGGATCGATTTCACCCACGTGCGCCTGCTGGAGGAGGTGACCCGGCGCACGCGGAGCATGCGCAAGGTGCGGCACTGGGGTGTGCTGGCCGCGCGTTGTGCCGCCCTGGCCGCGTTGGTGCTGGCCTTCGCCCAACCGGTGCTCCAGCGGTCGGACGCCACGGTCACGCCGGGCCGCCAGGCGGTGAGCATCTATGTGGACGACAGCTACAGCATGGACGGGCAGAACGCCGGCGGGCGGTTGTTGGACCAGGCGCGCAAGGCGGCCGGCGACATCGTGAACGCACAGGCGGCCACCGACCGTTTCCAGGTGCTCACGAACCGGTACGAAGCGCGGCAACAGATGCTCGTGGGCCGGGACGACGCCGTGGAGGCCGTGTCGCGCGTGGAGACCGGGCCGTACGCACGCCCGCTCTCGCAGGTGCTGGCCCGCCAGCGCGAAGCCCTGGTGCGGGGCCAGGAACAGGGCCGACGCCGCATCCTCTTCACCGACCTGCAACGGCACAACGTGGACCTCGATGCCTGGACGAACGACAGCCTGATGCCGGTGTTGATCGTACCCTTCCAGCCGGCCGACGCGGCCGACCTCAGCATCGACTCGGCCTGGTTCGAGGGGCCGGTGCGCCGCGCAGGCCGTCCGGAAGCGCTGCACGTGCGCATCACCAACCACGGCGGCAACGACCTCTCCGCCATCCCGCTGAACCTGACGGTGGACGGCAGGGTGCAGGCCATGGGCACCTTCGCCGTGCGCGGCGCCTCGGCCGTGGACACCGTGCTGCGCTTCACCCAGGTGGGTCCCGGTCCGCACCACGGCGAGCTCAGCATCAAGGATCCCCCCATCGTGTTCGACGACGTACTGCCCATCGCCTACACCGTGGTGGACCGGGTGCGCGTGCTGGTCATCGGCGGCGCGCTACCCGACGGCGACCAGGCGCTGCGTGCCGTGTTCGCCAGCGACAGCAGCTACACGACCACCTTCGCCGACCTGCGCACGGTGGACCCGATGCAGGTGGCCGAAGCCGACCTGGTGGTGGTGAACGGCTGCACCGGCATCCCCGCAGGTCTGGCCCAGCAGCTCAGGGAGCGGGTGGGCGCCGGAGGCTCGCTGGCCCTGTTCCCTCCCTTGGAACCGCCGGTGGCCGACCACAACGGTCTGCTGGCCGCCCTGGGCGCCGCCACCTTTGGCGCACGCGACACGTCCGGCATCGCCATGGACCGGATCGACCTGGACCTGCCGTTCCATCGCGAGGTGTTCACCCACCTGCCGCGCAACGTGGACCTGCCCGGGGTCCGTCTGCGCTACGCCCTGCAGCCGGTCCACGGCGCCACCGCCCTGCTGCGCACGGTGGACGGCAAGCCCTTCCTTTCGCTGTCCACCGCCGGTGAAGGCCGGGTGCTGGTGGGCGCCTCGCCCCTCACCGAAGCCGCGGGCGGCCTGATCCGTCACGCGCTGTTCGTCACCACCCTCCTGCGCCTGGCCGAGACCAGCCGGAGCTCGGGCGCGCTGTACCAGGTGCTGGGCGCGGAGCACCAGGTGCCCCTGCCCGGCGTGCCTCCCGCAGGCGAGGCCGGCTTCACCCTCCGCGGCCCCGGTGGTCGCAGCTGGGTGGCGGAGACACGCAGGGGCCCCGGCGGCACCGAGCTGATGCTGGGCGGTGACGACATGGAGGCCGGAGCCTATGCCGTGACCCGGGGCACCGACACGGTGGCCATGGTGGCGCTGGTGAACGACCGCTCCGAGGCCTCCCGCGACCTGATGGGTGTGGAGGATCTGCGTGAACAGCTCGCCCAGCGCGGCCTTACCGCCTTCAGGGTGCTGGACGCTCCACAAGCCGGCGCCACGCTAAGTTTGAACGAGGTGGACGGAGGAACCAAGTTGTGGCCCTGGTTCATTGTGCTGGCCCTGCTCTTCCTGGCCATCGAGACCATCCTGATCCGCACCAGCCCATGAAACCCACGCTGCTCCGCCAGGCACACATCGTAGACCCCGGAGGCCCCGCCCACGGTCAGGAAGCGGACCTGCTGCTGGAGGACGGGCGCATCAAGCGCATCGGGCAGCGGCTCGCACGGGGCGACGCGCGGGAAGTGCGACTGCCGGGCCTGCACGTTTCACCGGGCTGGGTCGACACGCGGGCCCACTTCCGCGAGCCCGGTGAAGAACCCAAGGAGGGCCTGCGCAACGGTCTGGACGCGGCGGCCGCCGGAGGCTTCACCGCGGTGGCCGTGCTGCCCAGCACCCGGCCGGCCATCGATGACGCGAGCCGTGTGGAGCACCTGCTGCGCCGTGCCGAGGGCCATGCCGTGCGGCTGCTGCCGCTGGGCGGGCTCACCAAGGGGTTGCAGGGCCAGCAACTGGCCGAGCTGTACGACATGCACCGGGCCGGCGCGGTGGCCTTCACGGACGACCAGGAGCCGCTGCGCAACCCGCGGGTGCTGCTGCTCGCCCTGCAGTACGTCACCGTGTTCGGCGGCACGGTGATCAGCTTTCCCCAAGACCCCGATCTGCTGGGCCAGGGCCAGATGCACGAAGGCCCCCTGAGCGCCCGCCTCGGCATGCGCGGCATCGCACCGCTGGCCGAGCAGGTCCGGCTGGCCCGCGACATCGCCCTGCTGGAGTACACCGGGTCCCGCCTGCACGTGGCCACGGTGAGCAGCGCCGAAGGGGTGGACCTGGTGCGCGCGGCCAAGGCGCGCGGGCTGGCGCTCACGGCCTCGGTGGCAGCACATCACCTGCTGCTGGACGACGGCTGCCTGCGCGGCTTCGACACGGTGTACAAGGTGATGCCGCCCCTGCGCGACGCCGCCACCATCGAGGCCCTGCGCAACGGGGTGAAGGACGGCACCATCGACACGATCTGCAGCGACCACCGGCCGGAGGACATCGAGCACAAGAAGCTGGAATTCGGGCAGGCCGCCTTCGGCATGGGCGGTCTCGAAACGGCGTTCGCCGTGGCCAACACCGCGCTCAAAGGGCACATGAGCCTGCGCCGCATCGTGGCGCGTTTCACCCACGGACCGCGCAAGGCCCTGGGCCTGCCGGCGCTGCACCTGGTCGAAGGCGGGGAGGCGGACCTCACCCTCTTCGACCCCGAGCTGAGCTGGCTGTACACGCGCGACCATGCCGTAAGCCGGGCCGACAACTCTCCGTTCTTCGGTCAGCAGCTCACCGGAAGGCCGCTGGGGATCGTGCGCGTAGGTCGCCCGTACTGGAGCCCGGTGCTCCAGGAAGCGATGGCTTAATCCGCCTTCACCTGCGCAGCGTCGATGCTGTCGTTCATCCGGCGGAAGCGTTCGATCAACTCCTCGTCGGTGTACTGTAGGTTCTGGATCATCGCCTTGGCGTCCTTGGCGAAGCGATGGTCCGGGAAACGCGCGATCACCTCTTCGTAGGCCGTTTTGGCGTTGCCCTTCTGCTTGAGGTCGGCATCGATGGTGAAGGCCCGCAGGTAGTAGGTGTCCGCCAGACGGGACCATTGCGGATACTCCTTGATGATGCGGTCGTAGAGCTGCACGGCCTCCTGCGGCCCGCCCAGGCCCTTGCTCATGCCCGCAGCACGGAAGAGGTATTCGGGCGCCATGGAGTCGTTGGGGAAGGCCTTCGCATAGGCCTTGTACACATCCAGCAGGGCCTGCGCCCCCCGTCGGTCGAAGACGGTCTTGGCGAACAGGGAGTCCTCCATGGCGCGGATGCGGACGCTCATCTCCGGGGCGGGCGGCGTGGTGGAACCGGTGGGCGCGGTCGGCGCTTTGGCGGCATCACCGCCGCAGGCCACGAGCAACATGGCCAGCAGGCCGGGTATCAGAAGGGTCCTCATCGAGCGGTCTTCAAAGGGGGGAATCGCATCTTGTACTTGGCATCGGTGATGCCCCGCGAGATGTCGCGCAGACGGCCCTGCAGCAGCTTGCGCCGCAACGGGGCCAGATGGTCGGTGAACAGGATGCCGTCCAGGTGGTCGTGTTCGTGCTGGATCACACGGGCGGCAAAGCCCTCGAAGGTCTCCTCGTGCTCCTTGAACTGCTCGTCCTGATACTGAAGCACGATCCGGGACTGGCGGAACACCTCCTCCCGGATGCCGGGAATGCTGAGGCATCCTTCCTCGAAGGGCCATTCCTCCCCATCCTCCTCCACGATGTAGGGATTGATGAACACCTTCTTGAACGCGGCCAGATGGGCCTGCTCGGGAATGGGCTTGCCCTGCTCATCCTCCGCGAAGGGCGATGCGTCCACGATGAACAGGCGCAGGCTGTGCCCCACCTGGGGTGCCGCCAGGCCCACGCCGTTGGCCGCGTACATGGTCTCGAACATTTCGGCGATCAGCTGCTCCAGCCCGGTGTGGCCGGGCTCGATGTCCTGGGCCAGCTTCTTGAGCACGGGATCGCCGTATGCGCGTATGGGGAGGATCATCGGGTCGCGAAAATACTCCGCGCCGTTCGGCGGAAGCACGACGGGTCACCGCTGTAGCAAGATGACGACAGGCGTTTCAGGTCGCCGGATCCCGCTTCGAACAGCACCTGCGATGATGGGAGGGCCGGTCGGCGACGAGATCAAGGATGTGCCTGGCCCTTGAGCCAGTCCTGGAGCAGGATGGTGGCGCTGATGCGGTCGAGCTGTCCCTTGTCGCGCCGGGCCTGGCGGCCCTTGCCGCTGGCGAGCAGGGTGCGCTCGGCCAGAACACTGGTGAAGCGTTCGTCCACCGTTTCCACGAAGCAGTTCGGGAAGGACTTGCGCAGGTGCTCCACCAGGACCAGGGCGGGCGCGGTACCGTCGGTGGGGCCACCGTTCAGGCCGCGGGGAACCCCTACCACGAAACCGTCCACCGGCGCGGTGGCCAGGTAGCGCTGCAGGTAGGGAAGCAACGCGGTGGTGTCCACCGTGTCCAGTGCGGTGGCGATGATGCGCAACGGATCGGTGACGGCGAGGCCGCAGCGCCGGGCGCCGGGATCGATGGCCAGCACGCGTCCCACGGCGCGAAGGTCGGCAACCGGAAGGCAAGGGCACGCAGGCCGGCAGGCGGGCGCCGGTGCTCATCTTTGCGGTATGCACGAGATGATCGATCTGGCCTGGAAGGACCGGGACCTGTTGCGGGATGCCGATGTGGTGGACCATATCGGCGCGGTGATCGAGAAGCTGGACCGCGGAGAGGTCCGGGTGGCCACCCCACCCGACACACCCGATGGGGCCTGGACGGTGAACGACTGGGTGAAGAAGGCCGTGGTGCTCTACTTCCCCATCCGCCAGATGCAGACCTACGAAGTGGGCCCCCTGGAGTTCCACGACAAGATGCGCCTGAAGCACGGCTACGCGAAGCTGGGGGTGCGCGTGGTGCCCCACGCCATCGCACGCTACGGCGCCTACCTGGCGCGCGGGGTGATCCTGATGCCCAGTTACGTGAACATCGGGGCCTACGTGGACGAGGACACGATGGTGGACACCTGGGCCACGGTGGGCAGCTGTGCGCAGATCGGCAAGGGCGTGCACCTTAGCGGCGGCGTGGGCATCGGCGGGGTGCTCGAGCCGGTGCAGGCCGCCCCGGTGATCATCGAGGACGGCTGCTTCATCGGGTCGCGGGCCATCGTGGTGGAGGGTGTGCGCGTGGGCCGCGAGGCGGTGCTCGGGGCCAACACGGTGCTCACCGCCAGCACGCGCATCATCGACGTCACCGGTCCCACGGCCGTGGAGATGCGGGGCCATGTACCTCCGCGTTCGGTGGTGATCCCGGGCACGGTGCCCAAGCGCTTTCCGGCGGGAGAGCATGGGGTGCCCTGTGCGCTCATCATCGGCCGGCGCACCGAGAGCACCGACCGCAAGACGAGCCTCAACGAAGCCCTTCGCGAGCACGGTGTGGCGGTGTAGGCCATGGAGATCCTGGTCATCCTCCTGCTCACCCTGCTCAACGGCTTCTTCTCGTTGAGCGAGATCGCGCTGGTGAGCGTGAAGCCCGCCCGCATCCAGGCGCTGGTGGACCAGGGCGACCGGCGGGCACGCATCGTGCAGCGGCTGCTGGCCGACCCCGAGGCCTTCCTGAGCTCGGTGCAGGTGGGCATCACCCTGATCGGCATCATCGCCGGGGCCTACGGCGGAGCGGCGCTCACCGACGACCTGGCGATGGCGTTGAAGGGATGGCCCGTACTGGCACCCTACGCGCACAACACGGCCTTCACGGTGGTCATCGGCGGGATCACCTACTTCACCATCGTGGTGGGCGAGCTGGTGCCCAAGTCCATCGCCCTTGGCACGCCCGAACCCATCGCGCTGTTCGCGGCCCCGATCATCCGCGTGTTCACCCTGGCCACCTTCCCCATCGTGAAGCTGCTGTCGGTGTCCACCACGCTGCTGATGAAGCTCGTGCCGGAGCCCGGCGACCAGGCCGACCGGCTGAGCGCCGAGGAGCTGCGGGCCATGATCCGCACGGCCAACCTGCAGGGTGTGCTGGACCAGGCCGAGAGCGAGGCCCACCAGAACCTCTTCCGCTTCAGCGCACAGCGGGCCCGCACCTTGATGACCCATCGCGGCCAGGTGGAGTGGATCGACAGCACCCGTCCGCTCGCCGAGATCGTGGCCCAGGTGCGCGACAGCCTGCGCTCGAAGTTCCCGGTGTGCCGCGGCACGGTGGACGAGATCGAGGGCACCCTTAGCGCGCGCGACCTCCTGGAGCAGGAGGACAGCCCCGGCTTCACCCTGCAACAGGTGGTGGTGCCGCCGATCATCGTACCCGAGAACGCCGAGGCCTTCGACATCCTCCGCCGCTTCAAGCGCAGCAAGCAGTACATCGCGCTGGTGGTGGACGAGCACGGGCAGTTCGAGGGGGTCGTCACCCTCCACGACCTCACCGAGGCCATCGTGGGCGACCTGCCCGACGAGGACGAGGAGCACCTGGCCAGCATGGTCCAGCGTGCCGACGGCAGCTGGCTGGTGGATGGGCAGGTGCTCATCGGCGACCTCAACCAGCGGCTGGGCCGCACCCTCATCGACGAGGAGTCCACCAGCTACGCCACGGTCGCCGGTTTCTTCCTGGGCCGCCTGGAGCGCATCCCCACCGCCGGCGACCGGGTGCAGGACGAGGAGTTCACAGGTGAAGTGCTGGACATGGACGGCAACCGCATCGACAAGGTGCTCATCATCCCGCGCACCCGGTGAAGCGCTTCCTCATCGTCCAAACGGCCTTCCTCGGCGACGTGGTGCTGGCCACCGGCGTGCTGGAGAAGCTGCACGCCTTCTTCCCCGACGCCGCCATCGACCTGGTGGTGCGCAAAGGCAACGAAGGGCTCTTCGCCGGTCATCCCTTCCTGCGGAAGGTGCATGTGTGGAACAAGGGCAAGGGCAAGTATGGATCGTTGCTGGGCCTGATCCGGGACCTGCGGCGCACCGAGTATGATCATGTGATCAACGGCCAGCGCTTCCTGTCCACCGGCTTGATGACCGTGCTGGCCCGCGGCGGCGAGCGCGTTGGCTACGACCGGAACCCGCTCAGCAGGCTGTTCACCCGGCGGGTGCCGCACGTGATCGGCGATGGCCGCCACGAGATGGACCGCCTCAACGCGCTGATCGCGCACCTCACCGACGGCGTGCGACCGCTGCCGCGCCTGCACCCGTCCGCCACGCACCGTGCCGAGGTCGCTGCGGTCCTCGGCGCTTCGGGACCGGCGCACGCGTCGACCACCCTCCCGCCCTACTTCTGCATCGCGCCGGCCTCCGTGTGGTTCACCAAGCAGTGGCCGGCGCACAAGTGGACCGAACTGATCCGCGTCCTGCCTGCCGACCACCGCATCCTGCTGATCGGTGCATCGGGCGATGCGGCGCTCTGTGAACGCATCGCCCGGGCCGCAGGGCGTGGCGAGGTGCTGGCCGGCAGGCTCTCCCTGCTGGGCACGGCCGTGCTGATGGAGGGTGCCGTGATGAACCATGTGAACGACAGCGCCCCCCTGCACATCGCCAGCGCCATGAACGCCCCGGTGACGGTGGTCTTCTGCAGCACCGTGCCCGCCTTCGGTTTCGGGCCGCTGCGGGCCAACGGCCGCATCGTCGAGGTCCGGGGAACGCTGGACTGCCGCCCCTGTGGCCTGCACGGTCACAAGACCTGTCCGAAGGGTCACTTCCGCTGTGCGGAGGAGATCGCCACGGACCAGGTGGCGGGCTGAGGTCCGGCGGCGGGCCCCATGGCAGTCCGTTCGCCGGGTGGGCTCAGGGCCTGATGACCATGGTGTGCATGCGCGTACCCAGGCCGAGAAGCTCGAGCACATAGCTGCCCGCCGGCAATGGCGTAAGGTCCATGCCTCCGCTCACCTGCCCGTGCGCTGCGCTGCGCAACAGCTCGCGGCCGCCCAGGTCCAGCACGCGGAGCCCGGTGACCGGCGACGGTGCCTGCCAGGTGATCCGGTCTCCGGGGACGGGAAAGACCCTGACCGCCTCGGCGCTCCTGTCGGGCAGGCCCAGGTTCGGGTCCACCACGATGAACTGCCACATCATCATGTTGATGTGGGCCAGGTTGTGGCAGTGGTACATCAGCGGCCATCCATCGGTAGCGTACACGGCGAAGCGCATGATGATGCGCACCGTGTCGCCCACGTCCACGTTCACCACCGACTTGGGCCCGGCCTCCCAGGGTGCCGGCGCCACGCCGTCGCGGTCCAGCACATAGAACGCTCCGCCGTGGATGGTGATCGGGTGGGCGATGTTGGACAGGTTGACGAACTCCCAGATCTCGGTGGCGCCCAGCAACACCGTATCGTTGATCACGTTCATGTCCCACTCCGCGCCATTGATGGTGAACATGCCGACGTCGCCCACCATGCCCATGCCCTCGATGACCTTGGTGCGGGTGACCGATGCCGAGCTCTCCGGATAGGGTTGCACGTTGGCCAGCGTGGCGGGGAGGCTGGTGACGGGGTTGGCCGTGGGCGCGGTGACGCGGATGCGCAGCACGGCGAAATCGGCCCCGTTGAGCGCGCTGCTCTCCCAAAGGATGTTGCCGCTGCCCGGTACGCTCTGGGGCAGCTCGCTGCCGAAGCTCATCAGCAGCAGGCTGTCGCCCTCCATGCCGGTGAGGTCCAGCAGCAGTTCCGCACGCTCCCCGCTGGAGAGCATCAGGCGGTCCATGGGCGCCGGTGCGGCGAGCAGGCCGTTCTCACCCCCGATCACGTGGAAGGTGGTCCCCTCCTGGAAGCCGAAGCGGTAGTAGCGGGCCGTGGAGGCGTTGGCCAGCCGCAGGCGCACCACCTGTGCAGGGCACTCCAGGAAGGGCCGGGCGGTGCCGTTCACCAGGATGCTGTCCCCCAGCGGCGCGTTGATGAATTGGCCCGTGGGGCTGAACCGCTTGTCCTGCACCACCACGGGGAAGTCGTCCACGCCCCATTGCCGCGGCAGATCGAGGGCGGCCTCCTCCGCATCGCGCACGATCAGCAACCCGGCGGCCCCCTTGCCCACCTGCTGGCCGATCAGGTCCATGGTGTGCGGGTGGTAGGTGTACATGCTCGCCTTGTCGATCACCTTGTACTTCACGTCCCAGGTGCCGCCCGGGGCGATCTCCCGCGGCGGACTTCCATCGAACACCGGCGGCACCTCCAGGCCGTTCCAGTGCATGGTGGTGATCTCGTTGAGCTGGTTGTACACCTTGAAGCGCGCCGTGTCGCCCTGTTGCAGCTCGAGGGCATAGCCCAGGTACGGCGCGTTGATGCCGTAGGTCTCGGTGACCCAACCCGGGTAGAATTCCTTGGTGGAGGGCGCCACCACCAGGTGGAAGGTGTCGGCCGTCATCAGCGGCGGTATGGCCAGCGGGTTCTGGCCGAAGGATGCACCGCCCACCAGCAGTGCCGTGCCATGCAACAGGAGCTTCCGCATGCGTTCCAGGAGTTGGTTCGGGGCCCAAAGTGGGCCACCGGCGAGCGGCGCGCCATGATGCGCATCAGCCCGTGTCGTCCGCAGGCCCCTGGTCCGCATCGCCGGTGAAGCCTCTTCGCAGGCGGGACGCAGGTCCGGCCGCGTAGTTTCGCGGTCCCGCCCGTGCAGCCATGAGCATCGACCGCCTGCAGCAGTTGCGCCAGCTCCTGGCCGAAGAGCCGGGCGACCTCTTTCTGCGCTACGCCATCGCCCTGGAGCACCGACGGCTGGGCGCCACCGCAGAAGCCATCGCGGACCTGGAGGCGCTGCTGCGCGAAGCCCCGCAGCACATCGCCTCCTATTACCAGCTGGCGCTTATGCTGGCCGAGGCGGACCGCACGGACGATGCGCTGGATGTGTGCGATGCGGGCCTGCTGCAGTGCTTGGTGGCCGGCGACCGCAAGGCGAGGGCCGAACTGCAGGAGCTGCGCAACACCATCGCGGAGGCGGAATGAGGCTGCGCGCCGCCCTTGCAGCGGTGGCCGCCACCGCGCTCCTTGGCAGCCTGGTCTCCGTGGCCCCCTGGCTGGCGGTGACCGCACCGGTGGGCGCCCGCACGCTGGTCGTGGAAGGGTGGGTCCCTGCGGACCGGCTGCCCGAAGTGCTGCGCCTGGCCCGGGCGCGACGGGTGGAACAGGTCTTTGTCACCGGTGGCGGCCGCCCCCTGGCCCACTACCTCCGCGCCGGCGACACGCTGGTCGTAGGCCACGCACCGATGCCGGGCATCTGGCGGCTGGAGCTCGCGGGGTTGCCCGGGCAGGGGTGGCAAATACGAACGGAGGCAGGCATCCTGCGCGAAGGCGTTGCGGGCGATGCCACGGAAGTGGTGGACGTCGACCTGCGGAGCGGGTCGCGGACCTTGCGACTGGCCGTGCTGGGCGGAACGGTGGGCGACAGCACGGCCCTCCTGTTCGTGCGGGACCTGCGGCAGGCCGGGCGGAGCATGGCGGAGACCGGACATGAGGCGGCGATCCACCACGCCAGCGGTGCACGCACCTCCTGTCCCCTGACCTGGGCGGAGGACCGCGTACGGCTGCTGGTGCGCCTCGGTCTGCCGCCGGGCGCCGTGCATGCCGTGCAAGGCCCCCTGGACCTGTCCGGCAGGACGGCTGCGGCCGCCCAGGCCATGGCCACAGCGGCCCGCCGCAAAGGACTGGGCACCTACGATGTGCTGACCCTGGGCGTCCATGCCCGTCGCACCCGCAACGCACACCGCCGCGCCGGCGGAGGGGCGCTGCGGGTGGGTGTGATCGCGCTGCCCGACCCGCGCGTGCCGCCGCACACCTGGTGGCTGAGACCCGCCGCCTGGCCCGTGGTGGCCAAGGAACTGGCCGGTCTGCTGCGCGACGGCTTCACCGGTACCTTTGGGACGTGACCCGCACCAAGTTCCACACCCTCGCCCTGCTGCTCGCGCTCTACGGGGCCGCCCGGACCACGGAGGCACAGACCACCTTGCGCGTCATGACCTACAACCTGCTGGCCTTCCCCGAACCGGTGCCTGCGGGCAGGCAGGATACGCTGGCCCGCATCGTGGCCCATGCACGGCCGGACCTGCTCCTGGCCCAGGAGGTCCGCACCCTGGCCGGTGCCAACCTGGTGCTCAACGATGCGCTCAACTCCGGCGGGGTCACGCGGTTCAGCCGGGCCGACTGGGTGCCGCAGATCAGCGACCCCAACAACACGGAGAAGCTGCAACAGCTCCTCTACTACGACCACGAGCGCTTCACGCTCACCGGCCAGCAGACGCTCACCACGGCGGTTCGCGACATCAACGTGTACACGCTGCTGGTGAACGACGTGGACCTGCCGCAGAGCCAGGACAGCACCTTCATCACCGTGTACGTGGTGCACCTCAAGGCCAGCACCGGCGCGGTGAACGAGTATGCGCGCCAGCAGATGGCCGCAGTGCTCATGGCGCATCTCGCCACGCTTCCCGCAGGTCGCAACGTGATCGTGGCGGGCGACATGAACCTGTACGGGGCCGATGAGGCGGCCTATGCCACACTGACCACCGGCGGTGGCGGCAATCCCTTGCAGGACCCGCTGATCCTGCCCATAGCCTGGAACAGCAACTCGGCGATGGCCGAGCACCACACCCAGAGCACGCGCACCAACGTGCTCTACGGCGAAGGCGCGGGCGGTGGGATGGACGACCGTTTCGACATCATCCTGCTGAGCCAGGCGGCGATGACGGGTACGGACCGCCTGAGCTACGTGGCCGGAAGCTGCCGCCCGGTGGGCAACTCGGGCACCTGCTTCAACAACAACATCCTCGATTGCAGCACCGGCCAGGCACCCCTGGAGGTGCTCCGGGCGCTGTACTACATGAGCGACCACCTGCCGGTGGTGCTGGACCTGAGCTTCAACGGCGTGGTGGCGGGCGCCGGACCGCTGGAAGCCCCCGCCCCACTGTCCCTGCACCACCGCGCCGACGGCACCCTGTTCCTGCAGGCTTCGCGCGACGGGCACGGGCTGTTGGAACGTTGGGATGCGCAGGGCCGCCTGCTGGAACGCCGCAACATCGCCTTTGGCGCAGGCACCACGGAACTTCCCGTGACCGGGTCGGTCCCGGGGTTGCAGGTGGCCGTGCTGCACGTGGACGGCCGGGCCGTTCGTCACCCCTATCTCATCCTGCCATGACGGATGCACGTCCCGCACCGGAGGAGGTCCCCGCGTTCTATCGGGGCTATGTGGATGCCGCCCAGGGCCGGGACCTCCCGGAAGCCCTGGTCCACGCGGCCCAGGCCGTGCTGAACGCCTTCGGGGCGGTACCCTCCGCGCAGATCGACCACCGGTATGCACCCGGCAAGTGGACCGTGCGCGAGGTGCTGCTGCACCTCAACGATACGGAGCGCGTGTTCGCTTATCGGGCCCTCCGCTTCGCACGGATGGATGCCACGCCGCTGCCGGGCTTCGACGAGGATGCCTATGTGCCGGCGGCACGGGCCGCCCGCCGCAGCATGGACGACCTGCTGGCGGAGCATCGGGCGGTGCATCAGGCCACCCTGGCACTGTTCCGGAGCTTTGGTCCGGAGGACCTGCTACGCACCGGGACGGCGGGCGGCAAGACGATCAGTGTGCGCGCCCTCGGCTGGGCCACGGCGGGGCATGCGCTCCACCATGTCCGGCTGTTGCACGAACGATACCTGCGCTGACATGCGAAGCATCCACGACTGGTTCGCAGCCTACGGCGAGAGCCATCAGCACCCCATGAACAAGGCGTTCCATTGGGTGTGCATCCCGGTGATCTTCCTGAGCATCGTGGGCCTGCTGTGGTCCATACCCTCGCCGGTGGCCACACCGCATGTCTGGGCCTGGGCCGCGGTGGCTTTCGTGGCGCTGTTCTACGCACGCCTTTCCAAGCCGATGATGCTGGCGATGGTGGCCTGGTGCCTGCTGTGCCTGGGGCTCGTGTGGGCGCTGGAGCGCTCGCTGCCCATCCCCTTGTGGGTGAGCTGCCTGGTGCTGTTCGTTGCAGGATGGACCGGGCAGTTCATCGGGCACCACATCGAAGGCCGCAAGCCCAGCTTCTTCCAGGACCTGCAGTTCCTGATGATCGGGCCGGCGTGGCTGATGGGCGATCTGTTCCGGCGCGTGGGACTGCGCTACTGAGGCAGGGAGCGGAAGTAGGTGGGGCCATGGCCCGGCAGCTCCTCCGGATGGAGCAGCGCCCGCAGGTCCGCGAGCAGCACATCGGGCTCCAGCATGGCCCGGCCGAACAGGTCGGCTTCAGCGGCGTTGGCCACGAACACGATGCCGCGTTGGAAGGCGGGGCTCTCGAGCAAACGGCGGTCCACACCCGGCAGTTCCGACCTGCGATGCAGCTGGGGCACATCGGCCACCACACCCCAGACCGTGCAGGCGTGCGCATCGGCCATCACCGTCTCCAGGGGCAGATCGATGTTGCCGACGGCATGGCGTCCGGCATGGCGGTAACGCGCACCGGCATCGGTCACCAGCCGGGCCATCAGGCTGTTGCCGGCGGGCACGCTCCAGGTGCCGCGCCACGCACTGCCCAGGAAGACCTCCGCCGCATCGGCATCCACGGGTCGCACCAGGGCCCGGTAACGCGCGGCGATGGTCTTGAAGAGGCTGTCGGCCCGGCCGGAGGTGCCGGTGAGGGCGCCGAAGAACCGGATCCACTCGGCCCGGCCCAAGGGGTGCGGCTCCAGGTACTCGCACACGGGCACCAGCTGATGATGCCTTGTCACGCGGGCCGCCTCCCCCCCGAAGGGATGGTGGAGCACCAGGGCTTCCGGCAATGCGCTGAGCTGCTCTTGCCGGGCCCCATCGCCGTCGGCCAGGCCCAGCGTACGGCCGTCGGTCAGGGCCTGACGCAGGCCCGCATCGCGCTGCAGCTCGGGCCAAGCACAGGCCACCACGCGGGGCAGGGTGCCCAAGGCGGACAGGTAGGCCGTGTGGGTGGTGCTCAGCAACACCAGCCGCTCCTGGGCGGGGTCGATCACGGTCCACGGTCCGGCGCAAGGCCCCTGGGGCGGCGGCGCCGCAGCGCTCACCAGCATGCGCGCCAGGGTGTCGCCCTCGGCGCCGAGCACCAGCAACGCTTCGCCGGCAGGGCCCTGCCATCGTCGGAAGTGCGTGGCCGCTTCGTTGGTCCGTTCGACCCACCGTGCTTGCGCTGCAGGACCGTCCGCAGGGGGACCGGGCGTGGCGCAGGCGGATGCCAGGGCCAGGACGAGCAGGGCGGTGCCGTGCCTCACTGCAGTTCGAGGATCATCTCCATCAGGGCGTCGCGCAACAGATCGCGACCGGTGGCCAGGGCACGGGCATCCACGGCGAAGGCATGGTCGGGCTGTTCGCCCTGATCGGGCGCGCCCCGGGGCGTGCCTTCATACACGTAGCGGATCAGGGGGATGTTGAAGACCAGCCCGACGTTGGGCGTGCGCAGTTGCAGGATCCTTCCGCCACAGCTGCTGATGCTGTTGGTCCCCACCTCCTCGCCCACAATGGTCGCCCTGCCGGCCCGTCGGGCCATCATCACCAGGGCGGCGGCGGCCTCGCGCGTGAGCGCATCGCAGACCACGTACACCTTGCCGTCAAAGGCGTTGGACTTCGGCTCCAGGAGCTCCAGCCGGGGGTCGTCCGGGCGCAGGTGCAGGCGGCCGTGATCGCCCGGGAGGTAGTTGGCGTGCAGCGTGGCGAAGAACTCGGGCTGGGCCGTGCACAGACCGTAGTGCGTAGGCGGCGCCTGGGCCCTGATGGTCATGTCCTGCACCACCCGGTAGGGCTTCAGCGCATAGATGGAATGGATCAGCTCGGCCAGCGCCAGTTCCCCACCACCGGCGCCGCGCACATCGATCACCAGCACCCGGGACCGGTTGCGCTTGAGGTCGCGCCGCAGGTCCTCCACGAAGCGCTCGGGACGGATCCCGGCGTTCAGCAGGCTGTCGGTGTGCAGATCGCGAAGGTGGAGCCAGGTGCTGTGGTGGTCCGCATGGTGCGTGGCGCTCCACGGCAGCAGGGGGTCTTCGTCGGTGCGCACAAAGGCACGCACCTCTTCACCGGTGAGGCCCACGACCTGCTCGGTACGGGCCCGGCCGCCCGGAGGCTCGTAGGTGACGGTGAAGGTGCGCGAGCGGTCGAGGTGCCGGTACAGCAGGTACGGCAGATCGCGCTCCACCTTGCGGATGCGGGAGAGGGTGTCCCCGGCATCGGCAGGGAGCATGGACGCCAGGGTGTCGAGGATGGCGGCGGCCGATCGTCCGTTGATGGAAAGGATGCGGCTGCCCGACGGGATGGTCCGGAAGCCCTTCAATTCCTCTTCCACGAAGAGGTCATGGCCCACGGCGCGAACGGCCAGTGGAAGGAGCGGGACCCGTTGGCGCAGGATGGACTCCACGGCGGGGGGCAGCCCCACGGTGGTGTGCGCATCGGCGATGAGCTGCAGGACTGGGCTGACCAGATCGGCCACCTCGGCGGCGGTCAGGGGCACCCGGGCCTTGGCGATGGCGTCGTCGATGGCGCGGTCGAGCGCGGCCTTGGTCACATGCCGATAGGGGTCGGCGTGGGCCTCATGCAGCGTGGTCCGCCAGATCTCCAGGTCGGCCGCCACGCGCTCCGGATAGAACCGCTGCCCGTCCAGGGGGCCACGCTCCTGGGCGCACACCGGGACCGATGCGGCGATCAACAGCAACAGCGGAAGGAGGCGGCGGAGCGGACCGTAGGTCGGCAGGCGGAAGATCATGCGGACTGAACTGCGAATATCGGGCCGTGGCGGGGGGTGAAAGACATGGCCCCGGCCTTCCGGTCGGGGCCATGTGCCTGCTGTCATGCCGCGCTCAGGCCTTCACGGCCGTGCGCGGGGCGGCGGCGAGCACTTCGGGCTCCACGCCGTCCTTGTACTTGGCGAAGTTGTCGTTGAAGGCCTGGGCCAGCTTCTCGGCGGTCTTGTCGTAGGCGGCCTTGTCCTTCCAGGTATTGCGCGGATCGAGCACCTCGGCGGGCACGCCGGGGCATGCCGTGGGGAAGCTCACACCGAACACGGGGTGCTCCCCGTACGTGGCCTTGTCCAGTTCGCCGGAGAAGGCCGCGCCGATCATGGCCCGCGTGAACTTGAGCTTCATGCGTTCGCCCGTACCGTAGGCACCGCCACTCCAGCCGGTGTTCACCAGCCAGATGCGCACATCGTGCTGGCGCAGCTTCTCGCCCAGCATGGCGGCGTACTTGCCGGGGTGCAGGGCCAGGAAGGGGGCGCCGAAGCAGGCGCTGAAGACGGTCTTGGGCTCGGTGATCCCGGCCTCGGTGCCGGCCACCTTGGCGGTGTACCCGCTGATGAACCAGTACATGGCCTGCTGAGGCGTCAACCGGCTGATGGGAGGCAACACGCCGTAGGCATCGCAGGTCAGGAAGAAGATGTTGCGGGGGTGGCCGCCCATGCTCGGCACCGCGATGTTGGCGATGTGCTCGATGGGATAGCTGACCCGGGTGTTCTCGGTCTTGGTGCCGTCGCTGAAGTCCACCTTGGTGGTGCCCTCATGGAACACGATGTTCTCCAGCAGGGCCCCGAACTTGATGGCGTCCCAGATCTGGGGTTCCTTCTCGGCGCTGAGGTCGATGCACTTGGCGTAGCACCCACCCTCGAAGTTGAACACGCCGTTGGCGCTCCAACCGTGCTCGTCGTCGCCGATCAGGCGGCGGTCCGGGTCGGCGCTGAGGGTGGTCTTGCCCGTGCCGCTGAGGCCGAAGAACACGGCGGTGTCGCCCCCCTGGCCGATGTTGGCGCTGCAGTGCATGCTCAGCACACCGCGCTCCTGGGGCAGCACGTAGTTGAGCACCGTGAAGATGCCTTTCTTGATCTCGCCGGTGTAGCCCGTGCCCCCGATGATGATCATCTTCCGGGTGAAGTTGATGATGGCGAAGTTGTGCTGGCGGGTGCCGTCGGTGGCGGGATCGGCGGTGAAGCCTGGGGCGCACACCACGTGCCACTCGGGGACGAAGTCCTCGAGCTCTTCGGCGGTGGGCCGCAGGAACATGTTGCTGGCGAAGAGCGCACTGGTGGGATGCTCGGCGATCATGCGCAGGTTCAGGCGGTAGGCCGGATCGGCGCAGGCGGTGGCGTCCTTGATGTACACCTCCCGGTTCATGAGGTAGGCGCACATCTTGCCGTAGAGGGCGTCGAACTTGGCGGGGTCGAAGGCGATGTTGACGTCGCCCCACCACACGGTGTCCTGCGTCTTGGCGTCCTTCACGCAGAACTTGTCCTTGGGGCTGCGGCCGGTGAACTCCCCGGTGTCGATCGCCAGGGCGCCGCTGTCGGCGAACACGCCCTGGCCGTTGACGATGGCGTGCTCGATCAGTTCGGCGGGCTCGAGGTTCCAGTAGGCGTCGCCCACAAGGCCCAGGCCGATGGTGGAGAGGTCCGCGTTCTTCGGTCGCTTGCCGAACTCGTTCATGTCCTTTGAGGTTGGAATAGGGCCGCAAAGGTAGAGGAACGCCCCGGCGCCGGGGCCAACATCCGTCAGTGCGCGCGACGGGCGGCCAACAGGACCAGCCCCCAGCCGGCGATGAAGCACAGGCCGCCCAAGGGGGTCAGGGGGCCCAGGAGCGGTGTAAGACCCTGGGTGCCAAGGGGCACACGCGTGGCCAGCAGGTACAGTGAGCCGCTGAAGGCCAGCACCCCGGCCAGCAACAGGGCCAGGGCAAGCCGCAAGGGGCGTTCGGGAAGCCGGCCGTGCAGGGCGGCCAGCAACAGCATCCCCAGCCCGTGGTAGAACTGGTACTCCACCCCGGTGCGCCATTGGGCGAGGGCCTCCGGAGCGAGCAAGCCGCGCAAGGCATGGGCGCCGAAGGCACCCAAGGCCACGGCGGTGGCGAGCACGGCGGCACCGAGGGTCAAGGAACGTCGCATGCCGCAAAGGTGGCAGGAAAAGCGAAGCCCCCCGGGACCGCCGGAGGGCTCACGCCCAAAGGATGTCCAAGGGTCAGCGCTCGTTCTTGAGCTTCTCCATCTCCTTGTCGAAGGTCTCCTTGAACTTCTCGTAGTCGTAGTCGATGCGAAGGCGCTCGTCCTGGCTGAGGCGCTCGTTGTACTCGCTGAGCAGGTCCTGGGCGCTGAGCTCGATGGCCAGGTAGCTCTTGTAGGTGTTCTGCGGGGTCTTGGTGAGCTTCTCGCAGATGGTGCGGGTGCCGCTGAGGCGCTGGTCGGTGACCTCGCGGGTGAGGCCCTCGAAGCGCTCGGCGATCTCCTCCTTGTTGTTGAGCTCGCGGCTGTTGACGTAGTTGTCCACCACGCGCTTCACGGCGGTGTTGATGTCGGCGGCCAGCTGTCCGCGGGCGGCGTTGAGGGCCTTGCTCTTGGCGGTCTGCTGGTCCATGCTCTCCCCTACGGCGTTGGCGCGGAAGAACTCCTTGTTGGTGAAGTACTCGGGGCCGGAGCAAAGCACCACCACCTCCACTTCGTTGGGGGGCGGCTGGGTGTTGGTCTCGGCGATCTTCTTCTTGGGCTTGCAGGAGGCCATGCCGGCGGCCAGCAGGGCTGCCGACAGCACGAAGGTGGCGGAACGTAGGGTCGGAGTGCTCATGGTCGTCGACTTGGTTCGTGTCGTTGGGTACTGTTTTGCGAACGGCGTGCCAAACTTGCGGAATGCGCGCGTTTCCTACAAGATCGCAGCGATCAGCGCGGGCACCAGGTCCTTGCGGAGGTCCTGCGCACCTTTCTTGTAAGCCTCCAGGGCGGCCTTGTCATAGGCCAGCTGCACGCCCTTCACGCCCTGGCGGCCGGTCTGGTGCACGAGTTCGCCGGTTCGCCGGTCGGTACAGGTGAGGGTGAGGTCCAGGAAGGCGGTGTGGAAGCCGCTGGTGGCCCCTCCCTCGCGGGTGTCGGCGGCAAGCCGCAGCACCAGGTCGCTGTCGGCCTCGCGGTCGGTGAAGCGGAAGCCGCGGCGGGCGAGCTCTTCGCGCAGGGCGACGGCCAGGCCGGCCTGCGGCAGGGCGTTGCCGTAAGCGCGTTCATCGGCCTTCAACAGCACCCGGGGCAGGTGCAGGTCGATGGGCACGTGCAGCTCGGGCACGCTGAGCCCGGCGGTGAGGGCACGTGCGGTGGCGGCATCTCCCACCCCGCCCATCAGGGCTTCCAGGTCCAGCCGCACCAGCAGTTCCGGGGCGTTGGCGTCCAGCGACACGCCTTCCACGTTCACGCGGGCATGACCGTCCGCATCGGTGCGTTTGGCCAGGCCCACCTTGCCGGTCGCGCCGGGATAGGCGGCCGTGAGGGGCACCTGGGCCATGTCGCGCTGGGCGGTGCCCGAGCCGTGGCGCGCCCGGATGAGCAGCTCGCGGCGATAACCGTTGGCGGGCTCCAGCACGCAGCGCTCCGGGAGGCTGGTGAGCGCAAGGCCGCCCGTGAGGCCCTGAAGCCCTGCGTACAGTTCGTTGGCCAGCACCACCTGGCGCCCGTCCACCTCCACACGGTCGGCCTCGCCCCAGTGGTCGCGCAAGGCCATCAGCGCCCGCAGCTCCAGATCGAAGGCGCCCGGAAGGTCGCCGGTGCCCAGCGCAGCGCGGCTGCGGGCGTGCAGGTCCGCGGCCTGGGCGATGGCGGCGCTCTTCCGCTCGGCCTGCAGCCGGGCATGCTCGGCCTTGCTCAGGCGGTAATAGGTCCACAGTTCAGTCCCGCTGTCCCAGCTGTCCACCAGCTCAAAGCCTTCGATCTGCTGGCTGGTCCGGGTGCGCACGGTGCTCGTGTAGCTGTCGGTGAACGAGCCGCGGCTGTCCAGGGTGTAGAGCAGGCTGTTGCCTTCGACGGTGACGCTGATCTCGCTGGCCAGGTCGTTCAAGGCGTTCTGCTTGGCGGCCTCCTGGTGATCGGGCCGGCTCTTGGAGGCGATGCCGATGCCCACGTAGTAGTTGCCGGTCACCGGGCGGCTGTCCACCCAGGCCGGGCGCACGGCGGGGGACGGCGGTGGCGGCTGCTGCACCTGCTGGGCGGGTTTGCAGGCCCCCAACAGCAGCAGCACGGACCAGCTCAGAACGCGGTGCATCAGGGGAGTTTCTGGGCGAGATGGTCCACCACTTCGCGCGCGATGCGGTCGCCGGCCTTGCGCATGGCATCGTCCAGCAGGGTGGCCACCGGCTTCACCTCGCGCGGTGCGTTCAGCAGGGAGCGCAGGTCGCGCCGCGCCCGGTCGCTGGGGTCCAGCACGCCGTTGAGGCTGGGCAGCAGGGCATCGCGGTTGCCGGAATAGCTGGCGTAGTAGGCCTGGTCCTGTTCGCTCACGTCCACCACGTTGCTCACCAGCACCTCGCCGGTCTCGAGGCTCACCAGCCGGAAGCTGAAGGAGGTCGTCACCAGGTTCTGCTGCAGGTGCTCGGTGTACTCCACGGGTTTGTACTTGGTCACCAGCACCGACTCACCGGTCTCGGGCACCTTCTGGCGCACACTGTAGGCCTCGAACCCCTTCTTGGTGCTGCTGCGCGGTTTGCCGGCCTCCTCGCGGTAGCTGATCAGGTCGCCCATCAGCACGGCCTTGGCGCCGATGAGGTTGCCCACCTGCACGGCGGTGGCCTGGTCCACCACGCCGCTGAGGCCCAGGCGCTGTTCCTCCAGGATGCGGTCCAGGTTCTCGCGGTCCACCACCTTCAGGAAGGGATCGCCCGAGCCGGTGATGCCGCTGACGGTACGCGCCTGCAGCCGCGCGGCCAGGTCGGTGCGCTTGCTGCTGCTGGCGAAGGGCAGCACGGCGATGGAGTACTGCCCCTTGGTGAGGGCCTCGGCGCGCAGGGCGGCGGCGTCCTTGTACGCGGGGTCCTTTTCCAGCACACGGCTCAATTGCGCGTAGGCGTGGCGGTAGCGCCCGCCCTCCAGGTCGGTCCGGGCGGCGCGGTACAGCGGTTCCATGTAGGCGATGCTCTGCAGGCTGCTGGCGTCCTTGTAGCCGGGCTCCAGCTTGGCGATGCGGGCGAAGGTGGCCTCGGCGGCCTGGAACTCCTGGCGCTCCAGCTGCCCCTGCCCCTGGGTGTAGAGGGACACGAGGTGCTCGCCCTTCACACGCTCGAACTCGCGCTGCTGGTGGTCGGGGATCTCGAGCACCACGCCCAGCCGGTTGGCGCGGTCGGCGTAGGCCTTGGCGTCCAGGTAGGTGTCCACGGCCTTGGCCAGGTCGCCGCTGCCGTTCACCTCGCGGAAGAAGGCGCCGAGCTTGTCGTTCAGCAGGCTCTGCCCCGCCTTCTTGAGGCCGATCTTGGCCTCCACGTTGCGCTGGTCGCGCTGCAGGGCCTGCAGGTACATGTCCGCCGCCTCCGCATAAAGCCCGGCCTCATCCAGCTTCAGTCCTTTCTTCACGAAGCTCCGCGCGCCGGAACAGCCCGCCCAGAGCGCGGCGGCGACGGCAAGCACAAGGAGCGGGCGGCCCGGGGTTCCCATGGCGCTGGGCGGCTTTTCAGCGGCTGCGTACGTAATCGTTCAGCTCATCCACCGAGCTCTCGAAGGTGAAAGCGTCGTTGAGCTTGAAGTAGTTGCTCAGGTCGAAGGTGTGGTCGTAGGCGAACTTGGCGAAGTCCAGCTTGCTCTCCTCGAAGGTGAAGAGTTCCATGATGCCCTTGACCTGGTCCACGGTGAAGCAGCGGTCGGCGGCCACCTGCTTGGCCACGCTCATGCGGGTGTCCTCGAAGGTCTTGGAGCCGATGCTGGCCTTGGCATCGGCGAATTCCGAGGCGCTCATGGGCCAGGGGCAGCCGATGCGGCCGGTGTAGCCGGGCATGGTGTACACCGCCGGCTCGGGCGGACGGGTGGCCGAGGTCTCCACCGGCACATCGTCCGGGATGGTCTGCGTGGTGGTGGTGGTCGTGGTGGTGGTCGTGGTGGTCGTGGTGGTGGTCGTGGCGTCGTTGACGTTCACGTTCATGTTCACCCCCACGCCGTTCAGGTCGATGGTCATGTTGACGTTCTCGCCCGTACCCGGCCGGGTGGAGGTCTGCTCGGTCACGGTGACCGTGGTGCCGGTGCCGCCGGGGGGCGGAGGCACATCGTCGTGGAACTCGGTCGGGCGCGGTTTCTCGTCGATCACCAGGGCGCTGGCGGCGGTGCCCAGAGCGGCCTCGCCGGTGGGACGGAAGACCTTCTCGCCCTTCTTGTTGGTGGTGACCATCATGGTGTACTCCTTGCCCAGGGGGAAATAGCCCTGGCGGCGCAGTTCGGGGATGGACAGGTCCTCGAAGCGTACATGGAGCATGGGGGTCTCGTTGCGGATGCCGGTGGCCACCACGCGAGCGGCGGGAAGTTGGTTCTTCGGCTCGCCGTCCACCATCAGGGTGAAACGGGCGCCATCGTCCGAGAACAGGACGATGTCGGTGGTCCGAGGGTCCATGGATTGCGCCCGGACCGAGGCGGACAGCAGGAGGACGGCGGCAAGGGGAGCGTGGCGGAGCATGGCTTCAAATGGTTTGCGAAGGTAGGTCCGACATCGCCTTGGCAAGGGCTGTGCCAAAGGCCGGGAACAGCCCGGTCTGATCATCTTTGCGGTCACCCATATCCTACGGGTTGTCGTGCCCATGCGCCAGATCCTCATCCTGGGAGCCGGACGCTCCGCCTCGACGCTCATCGGTCAGCTCATCCACGACGCCGCGCGTGAGGCGTGGCGCATCACGGTGGTGGACCGCGACCTGGCCCATGCGCAGGCACTGGTGGCGGGCGGCACGGCGGTGGCGCGGGCCGAACAGGGCGACGCCGGCGACCCGGCGGTACGCGAGCGGCTGATCGGCGCGCACGACCTGGTGATCAGCATGCTGCCGGCCTTCATGCACCTGGACGTGATGAAGGACTGCCTGCGGTTGAAGCGGCACGTCATCACGCCGAGCTACGTGCCGGACGCGCTGTGGTCCATGGATGCGGACGTCCGGGCGGCGGGGCTCATCTTCCTGAACGAACTGGGGCTGGACCCCGGCATCGACCACATGAGCAGCATGCGCATCCTGGACCGGGTGCGGGCCGAGGGCGGGCGCATGGAGGCCTTCGAGAGCTATTGCGGTGGGCTCATCGCCCCGGAGAGCGACGACAACCCCTGGGGCTACAAGTTCACCTGGAACCCACGCAACGTGGTGCTGGCCGGGCAGGGCGGCATGGCCCGCTACATCAAGGACGGCAGCTACAAGTACCTCCCCTACCACCGGCTCTTCCGCGAAACCGTGCGCGTGACGGTGCCTGGCTACGGCGCGTTCGACGGCTATGCGAACCGCGACTCCCTGAAATACCGCAAGCATTACGGGCTGGAGGAGATCCCCACCCTGGTGCGAGGCACCCTGCGCAAAGCGGGCTTCTGCGAGGCCTGGGACAGCTTCGTGCAGCTGGGCTGCACCGACGACAGCTTCCCGCTGGAGCTGCGGCCCCACGCCACCTGGGAGGAGTTCCTGGAGGCCTTTCTGCCGCACGACGTGGAACGCGACGTGCGCGCGAACCTGGCGCACACCCTGGGGCTCGACCCCCGGGGGGAGGTGATGGCGAAACTGGACTGGCTGGGCCTGTTCGGCCGGGAGCGGATCGGGACGCAGGGCCTGAGCCCGGCCGCCACGCTGCAGCATCTGCTGGAGGCCCGGTGGAAGCTGGGGCCGGAGGACAAGGACATGGTGGTCATGTGGCACCGTTTCCGCTACACGGTGGACGACCGCCACCAGGAGCTTCAGGCCTCGCTGGTGGCCTTGGGCGAGGACCCCGTGCATACCGGCATGGCCCGGACGGTGGGGCTGCCCATGGCCTTCGCGGCGCGGCTGGTGCTGGGCGGTGCGCTGCAACAGCGCGGGGTGCTGCTGCCGATCGCCCCGGAGGTCTACACCCCCATCCTGGCGGCCCTGGAGGATGCGGGCATCGCGTTCACCGAAGAGGAGGTGGAGGTGTGAACCCTGCGTCCTACGGGAACTTCAACAGGAAGGGAGCCAGGAGCTTGCGGTACGCTTCGCTGAAGGTGCCGGGCCGGTGCTCCACCAGCAGCACCTCCGGCCCCACGGGCGTGCGCAACCGTCCGATCTCCAGCAGCACCCGCTTCGGTGGTCGCCCCTCCAGGTAGTGCAGCACGCAGCGGCGCGCGGGATGCAGGTCGTACCGGGCCATCCCATCGAGCAGCTCGGCCTCGCGGTTCAGGGGAATGATGCAGGCGAACCGGCCTCGCTCCGCCAGCAGGCGGTCCACCACCTCCAGCAGCTCGGCGAACCGGAGCCCGCCCCCGTGCTTGGCGACACCCGTGCGCGTATCCGGCGACCCCATCTCGCCGGCGTAGAACGGCGGGTTGCAGAGGATGCGGTCGAACGGTTCGCCGGCACGCATGCGGCGCACGTCCATCCGGTGCACGCGGACCCGCGGGGCCCACGGGCTCGCAGCCGCGTTCTCCGCCGCCTGTCCGGCCGAGGCATCGTCGATCTCCACGGCATCGATGCGGGCGGCCGGGTTGCGCTGGGCGGCCATCAGGGCCAGCACACCGGTGCCGGTGCCGATGTCCAGGATGCGGGCCCCGTCCACATCGGCCCAGGCCCCCAGCACCACGGCATCGGTGCCCACCTTCAGCGCGCAGCGGTCCTGGCGGAGGGTGAACTGCTTGAAGCGGAAGTCCGACATCGCGGGGACGAAGGTGGTAAGGTCGGACCTGGGATCCGACAAGGACCTCATCTCCACGTCCCGCTGAAGCGAAACAAGTCGTGCCCATGTGACCGCTTGGCCATGTACCCCAATGCCGAGGGCCGCCCCGCGCAAGCGAAGCGGCCCTCGGCCATCGTTCTGTGTCATCCTATCGCGCCACCTTCACCGCCTTCTTCACCACGAAGGTGGCCCAGTCGTGGGTGTAGGCGCCGACCTCACGCACGGCCTCCTCCAGCACCTCCAGCCGCTGGCCACTGGCATCGCTCACCTCCAGCCGCGTGCGGCCCGGCGCGGCCACCGTGTACCGCAGCTGCGTGTGGTCCGCCACAGGGTTGGGCACGATGAACAGATCGGCGCGCAGGGCCTCTCCTGCGCCCGCCCCAGGGCTCATGCCGCGCCCATCCGTGCTGCCGTGGGCTGCGCAACAGGTGGCGAGGTCTTGCTGCACGGCCGCCAGCTGATCCTGTAGGGTTGTGATGGTGGCTTGCTGCTCTTGAAACGCTGCCATCAGGTATGGAATGAATCCCGTATAGCTGACCGCCTTCAGGTCTTTACTCGGATGGAGCACGTTACCAGCTTGGTCATAAGCTGCAGGCTGATGAACATCACGGACCAACTGCGGTATAAGCGCCTCCAGTTCGGGTGCCATCACACCCAGCTGGATCCCGGTGGGCAGGTTCATCTGCGGGCATGCGCTCGGATCGAACTCGTAGGTGTACAGCGGGATCGCGTTCATCAGATCGACAGCCGCCTGCCTATCCGCTGGCTGAACGTTGGTCTTCAAGGAAGGGTCTGAGGTAGAGAAAATGTTCGAGGTCGTACTGAACTGGGTTCCGTTCACGAAGAGTGCCCATGCTGTGCTCCCTCCACTCGCCATGGTATATAACCCGTAATTGTTCGCCGCGCTGCTGTTCGTCCACGCATCGAAATAGCCACCATAGTTATTGGTGACACTACTGCCGTAGTTCCACATCCTGGAGTGTACGCCGAAGTTGTTCGTGGTCGTCCCTGCGACCGAGCACGCGGCCCGGAGCGAGATGTTGTCCGTCACAGTACTGCCGGAGGCCACGTTGGTGAGGCCTTCCACCCCGATGTTCAGATCGAACGCACTGGCGTTGGTCAGCTCGCCCCAGAAACGACCACCCGTGTTGACATCCGCACCGTTGTAGCAACGTGCCTGCACACCGTAGTGCTCCAGCCCTGTGCCATCGGTATAGAAGCCGCCGCCGACCTTGCTGTCCGCCCCTCCATCCGCATCGGCACGGATCACCCACATCCCGGTCCCGCTCGCTGGGGCGTACCTTACGTTCAACTTAGCCGATGGCGCACTGGTCCCGATCCCCACGAACTCCTCCTCATCCGGGCAATCCGGGTCCGCAGCCCCCACTGCCGTCCACACGTGGTTGGGGTTCGGATTGGCGCCCATGGTCCATTCGCAATTGTCGGGCGGCGCGGGCAGGCTGCTCACATCCCGCCAATGCAAACGT